>NZ_JBAKGW010000030.1:0-1084 GCF_049065515.1 Serratia sp. SA088 | reverse complement strand
GCGATTAAGCGATAACTTTAGCAACAACACCAGCGCCTACAGTACGGCCGCCTTCACGGATTGCGAAACGCAGACCGTCGTCCATCGCGATTGGGTGAATCAGGGTTACAACCATGTTCACGTTGTCGCCTGGCATTACCATCTCTACGCCTTCTGGCAGTTCGATGGTACCGGTCACGTCAGTAGTACGGAAGTAGAACTGTGGACGGTAGCCTTTGAAGAATGGCGTGTGACGACCACCTTCATCTTTGCTCAGGATGTACACTTCAGATTCGAACTGGGTGTGTGGCTTGATGGAGCCTGGCTTAGCCAGTACCTGACCACGTTCGATTTCTTCACGTTTGATACCACGCAGCAGAACACCTACGTTCTCACCAGCACGGCCTTCGTCCAGCAGTTTGCGGAACATTTCAACGCCAGTACAGGTAGACTTAACGGTGTCTTTGATACCAACGATTTCAACTTCTTCGCCAACTTTGATGATACCGCGCTCAACACGACCGGTAACAACGGTACCACGACCGGAGATGGAGAATACGTCTTCGATTGGCAGCAGGAACGGCTTGTCGATAGCACGCTCTGGCTCTGGGATGTAGCTGTCCAGGGCTTCGGCCAGTTCGATGATTTTCGCTTCCCACTCAGCTTCGCCTTCCAGCGCTTTCAGCGCGGAACCGCGGATTACTGGCAGGTCGTCGCCTGGGAAGTCGTAAGCGGACAGCAGTTCGCGAACTTCCATTTCTACCAGTTCCAGCAGCTCTTCATCATCAACCATGTCGCATTTGTTCATGAATACGATGATGAAAGGAACGCCAACCTGACGACCCAGCAGGATGTGCTCACGAGTCTGAGGCATTGGGCCGTCAGTCGCAGCTACTACCAGGATCGCGCCGTCCATCTGAGCAGCACCGGTGATCATGTTTTTCACGTAGTCGGCGTGCCCTGGGCAGTCAACGTGCGCGTAGTGACGAGTCGGGGTGTCATACTCAACGTGGGAGGTGTTGATGGTGATACCACGAGCTTTTTCTTCTGGCGCGTTATCGATCTGGTCGAAAGCACGTGCAGAACCGCCGTAGGTTTTAGCCAG
>NZ_JBAKGW010000029.1:0-1125 GCF_049065515.1 Serratia sp. SA088 | reverse complement strand
ACGATGAGCAGGGCCAACTGACGACGGTGAGCAACCGCGCCGGTGAGGTGACGCGCCGCTTTGGCTGGCGCGACGGCCTGATGATCAGCCACCAGGACGCCGCCGGGCTGCTGAACGAATACCAATGGCAAGAGCTCGACGGCGTGCCGCGCGTGACGGCCTACCGCAACAGCGCCGGGGAATCCCTTGAGTTCGGTTACGACTTCGCCGGCGGGCGCCGCAGCGCGGTGCGCGGCGACGGCAAACGGGCGGAGTGGCGGCTGGATGACGACGACAACGTGGCGCAGTACACCGATTTCGACCAGCGCCGTTACGGTTTTATCTACCAACGCGGCGAGCTGTGCAGCGTGCTGCTGCCCGGCGGCGCGCAGCGCCAGAGCGAATGGGATCCTTACGGCCGCCTGCTGTCGGAGACCGATCCGCTCGGCCGCGTGACGCGCTATCAATATTCGCGTAACAGCGGCCGGCTGTTCGCCGTCGCCTACCCGGACGGCAGCAGCGAGGCGCAGCATTGGGACACGCTGGGGCGCCCGACGCGCTATGTCGATGCGCTGGGCAATGCCACGCTGTACCGTTATCCGGATGACGAAGAGAGCCTGCCCGCTAGTGTGATCGACGCGCTGGGCGGGGAAGTGAAGCTGGAGTGGGACGCCCGCGGCCAGCTGACGCGCTACACCGACTGTTCCGGCAGCGTCACGGCTTATACCTACGATGCGCTGGGGCAACTGACGGCGCAGACCGATGCCGAAGGCCATCAGACGCGCTACCTGTGGGATAACGGCGGCCGCCTGCACACCCTGATCCACCCGGACGGCGGCGAAGAGCGCTTTAACTGGAATGCGCACGGCCAACTGGCCGAACATCAGGACGCGCTGGGCAGCCTGACCCGCTGGCAGTACAACGCCCTGGGGCTGCCGGTCAGCATCACCGATCGCATCAACCGCACCCGGCGCTATCACTACAGCCCGCAGGGCTGGCTGACGCGGCTGGAGAACGGCAACGGCGGCGAATACCGCTTCAGCTACGATGCGGTGGGCCGCGTGCTGACCGAAGAGCGCCCGGACGACACCCGCCACGATTATCGCTACGGCGCGGCCGGGCTGCTGGAGGAGCACCGCGAGGTCG
>NZ_JBAKGW010000028.1:0-1473 GCF_049065515.1 Serratia sp. SA088 | reverse complement strand
ATCAAAGGAGAAACGGCAGCCGGGACGAATTTGTCGACTAAAACGGCAGATTATCTGCGGGACATGCAGAAGGTTAACACTAACCAGTTGGTTAAGGTGTTTGATCCGAAACAGAACGACAGTAAGCTGAACGTATTTGGTCAGCAGTTTGAGCAGGTGTTAGGTGAGGGCGGCAGCAACAAGCAAGGTAATAGTAAGGTTTTCTCTACAGAAAAATTATCTCAGCAAGTGATTTTTGATTATGCTCAATCACTAACTGGCGGAAAACCCTTGACAGAATTGCCGACTGCTCCCGGTCGATTTTATGCAGTGTTGGATAATGGGGGTATCTTGAATCTCCGAAATGTTTCCCGGAGCAGCGACGAAACTAAAGCCCGATGGACGATAGAAATTAAAGGTAATGAGCAATTTGAAGCCTTACAAGGGAAAGTTAAAAAGAGAATTGAAATAAAGTTTCGATAAGGGGAGTTATATGTTGTATAGCGATGACTTATACCAACTGTTTAGCAAGGAATTAGAAGGTTCATCCATAGGAACAGTATGGTCGGCAATGAGAGCAGATAACTTCGACAAAGAGGAAATTTCGTATGATGAGAAGAAAAATTATTTTTTGGAACTGCTCCAAAGGCTTATGGATGATGGGAAAATCAAGTTGGCTTCCCATGGTGTTTTCCTCACAGGGAATGTAGATGAACAAATAAAAAAATTTAGAGATGCATTACCCTCATGTGAGGAAGGCCTTTATCACGATTTATGGTTCACTCTTGAGGAGTGCCCCGGTGGCATCGTCTGGATCCATGACAGCGGCTATGAAGATTGGACCTGACCCGCACATAGAAACGGCTCTTCGGAGCCGTTTTCGCTTGATGTTGTACCTCATATAAACGGCGATAGGACGCAGCGGGCAAACCGCTCAATCCAAACAACGTCAAACTGCCGCAGCTGAGCAATGGCGACTGGAGCAAGGTGGCGCAGCGGGTGGCCGGGCAATCGGTCATCAGCTGCAGCCTGAATACCGCCATCAATGGCGGTAGCTTCAAGGGCAACCTGACCAATGCGCTGCTGGCGAACATCGGCAGCCAGGTTCAGGCCGAGGGCGCCAATCTGATTGGGGATAACGGCGAAGTCCTGGGCGCGGCCGGGAAGTCAGTCAGCCATGCGGTTGTGGCGGGCATCGCCGCGGAAATCGGGCGCGGCGATGGTAAAGGGGCTGCAGCCGGGGCGCTGGCGGCGGAGCTAGCCGGCGTCGTTATGCAGAGCACGTTGTTCGAACCTGCCAATCTCAACGAAAAGGAACGCCAGCTCTATCGTCTGCAGGAAGCGTTAAACGGCAACGAAGCCAAGGAACAGACGGCACGAGTAATCGGGGCTTTGACCGGGGCGTTGACAACACATACGCCGGAAGGCGCCTACAGTGCTGCAGACAGCGCGCAGTCGGTTTATCGCTACAACATGACCGAACATATGTTGATG
>NZ_JBAKGW010000027.1:0-1770 GCF_049065515.1 Serratia sp. SA088 | reverse complement strand
CACCGACTCGCGGTACGCCGCATCCTGCTTGTCGAACGCGTCGGTCGACGGCATCGACACCACGCGCACCTTGCGGCCCGCCGCGGTCAGTTTGTCCGCCGCCTCCACCGTGATGCCCACTTCGGAGCCGGTGGCGATCAGGATGACGTCCGGCGTRCCCGCGCAGTCTTTCAGCACGTAGCCGCCGCGGTACACGTTCGCCAGCTGCTCTGCGGTGCGCGGCTGCTGGGTCAGGTTCTGGCGCGAGAACACCAGCGTGGTCGGGCCGTCGTTGCGCTCGATGCCGTACTGCCACGCCACCGCCGATTCCACCTGGTCGCACGGGCGCCAGGTGCTCATGTTCGGGGTCACGCGCAGGCTCGCCAGCTGCTCCACCGGCTGGTGGGTCGGGCCGTCTTCRCCCAGACCGATGGAGTCGTGGGTGTAGACGAACACRTTGCGCAGCTTCATCAGCGCCGCCATGCGCACCGCGTTGCGGGCGTATTCCACGAACATCAGGAAGGTCGCCGAGTACGGCAGGAAGCCGCCGTGCAGCGCGATGCCGTTGGTGATGGCGGTCATGCCGAACTCRCGCACGCCGTAATGAATGTAGTTGCCCGCCGGGTCAACGTTCAGCGCTTTCGAGCCGGACCACATGGTCAGGTTGCTCGGCGCCAGGTCGGCGGAGCCGCCCAGGAACTCCGGCAGCACCTTGCCGAACGCTTCCAGCGCGTTCTGCGACGCCTTGCGGCTGGCGATGTTGGCCGGGTTGKCCTGCAGTTTTTCCACGAACGCCTTGGCGTCGGCTTTCCAGTCGGCCGGCAGCTCGCCGTTCATGCGGCGCTTGAACTCGGCGGCCAGTTCCGGGAAGGCCCTGGCGTAGGCGGCGAACTTGTCGTTCCAGGCCGCTTCCTTGGCCTGACCGGCTTCTTTGGCGTCCCACTGGGCGTAGATGTCCTGCGGGATTTCAAAGGCGGCGTATTTCCAGCCMAGCSSYTCGCGGGTGGCGGCCACTTCGGCGGCGCCCAGCGCGGCGCCGTGCACGTCATGGGTGCCGGCCTTGTTCGGCGAACCAAAGCCGATAACGGTCTTGCACATCAGCAGCGACGGCTTGTCGGTCACCTKGCGSGCTTCTTCAATCGCCGCCTTGATGGCGTCCGGGTTGTGGCCGTCGACGTTGCGCACCACGTGCCAGCCGTAGGCTTCGAAGCGCAGGGCGGTGTCGTCGGTGAACCAGCCGTCGACGTGRCCGTCGATGGAGATGCCGTTGTCATCGTAGAAGGCGGTCAGYTTGCCGAGCTTGAGGGTGCCGGCCAGRGAGCAGACTTCGTGCGAGATGCCTTCCATCATGCAGCCGTCGCCCATGAAGGCGTAGGTGTGGTGGTCGACRATGTCRTGGCCRGGGCGGTTGAACTGCGCCGCCAGGGTGCGTTCGGCGATGGCGAARCCGACGGCGTTGGCGATGCCCTGGCCCAGCGGGCCGGTGGTGGTTTCAACGCCCGGGGTGTAGCCGTACTCCGGGTGGCCCGGGGTTTTGGAATGCAGCTGACGGAAGTTTTCCAGCTCGCGCATCGGCAGGTCGTAGCCGGTGAGGTRCAGGAGGCTGTAAATCAACATGGAGCCGTGGCCGTTGGAGAGCACGAAACGGTCGCGGTCAGCCCAGTGCGGGTTAGTCGGGTTGTGGTTGAGGTAGTCACGCCACAGGACTTCGGCGATGTCCGCCATGCCCATAGGGGCCCCCGGGTGGCCGGAATTTGCTTTTTGTACGGCGTCCATGCTGAGTGCGCGGAT
>NZ_JBAKGW010000026.1:0-3303 GCF_049065515.1 Serratia sp. SA088 | reverse complement strand
GCGCTCAGGATGGTGTACTGCTGGCCCAGCAGGCTGCGCACCTCGCTCTCCGTCAGCAGATTGGGGCTGTTCTCCAGCGTGACCGCCACCTCGCCGCCGCCGATCGTCGCCGAGCCGCTGCTCTGGATCCGATCGCTCTGGCCGTTCGGCCCCACTTCCACCGCGTAGCGCGAACCCGGCTCGAAACTGACGTTGCCGGCCACGTTCAGGGTGCCGATCGAGTTGCCCGGCGCCACGGTGCCGCCGCGGCGGGCGGTCAGCGAACCGACTGTGCCGCTGCCGCCGACGATGCCGCCGTTCTGCACGCTGACGGCCGATGTGACCGAGCCGTTGATCGCCAGCCGCCCCTGATTGACCAGCGTCGGGCCGGCATAGGTGTTGGCGCCGGTCATGACCAGCGTGCCCATCCCTTCTTTGGTCAGGCCGCCATGGCCGGAGATGTTGTTGGAGTAGACTTCCAGCTCGCAACTGATGTCGTCACACTTTCTGGCGTGCAGCGTGCCGGCATCCACCTCGGCGCCCAGACCCGGAATATTGGCGACAAACTGGGTCGGGCCGTAGGCCACGCCCGTCGGATCCGGAATGCGGAACTCCGCAGGAATATCTTCGACGGTATAGAACATGCCCGGGCCGTTGATAGCTTTGCCCAGGTTGATCATCCCCCAGCCGTAGAGCGCGTCGATGCCCGGCGCGCCCATATCGGTGGCGGTGGTTTTCAGCACGTCGGCAATCTGCGCCGAGCTCATGTACGGGAAGCGCTGCAGCAACACCGCCACCGCGCCGGTGACGTGCGGTGTCGCCATTGAGGTGCCGTTTTTATTGCCGTAGTCCGACACCAGGTTGGCCGGATCGGAGCCATTGGCCACGGTGCTGTAGATTTTGCTGCCCGGCGACGAGACACAGAAGCTGGCGGTATAGCCGCAGCGGGAAGAGAAGCTGCTGATGGTGTAAGGCACGCTGTTGGTCGATGCCGCATCCTGCGCCACGCTGGCGACCGACAGCCAGTTCGGCGCGATGTCCGGCACGAAATAGGCCAGCCCGCTGATCACATCCGGCTGGTTGTAGTTGCCGTCGTTGCCGGCGGCGAACAGCACCAGAATATTCTTGCGCGCGGCGTCGATAGCGCCCTGATAACCTGCGCCAGCCAGGCTGCCGAGCAGCGGTTTGACCTGATCGAACTGTTCCTGCGCATCCTTCAGCTCAAAGTGCAACGCATTAGGATCGCGGCCGCCATCGGACAGAAAGTCGGGAATGCTGACGCCCCAGCTGTTGTTGATCACCCGCGCGCCGCTCTTGATCATCGCCTGCCAGCCGGCATTAGTGACGGCGCCGTCCAGGCCGAGGAATTCGCCGTAAGCCGGGCCGTCGTTGTCGTTATCGACGCTGATCACCTGCGAATCGAAGGCCACGCCGTGCATGCCGGTGCCATCGCGGTTGGCCGCGCTGATCCCCGCGACGTGCACCCCGTGGTTGCTCAATGTCGCCCCGCTATAGAAATGGAAGGTGCCGTCGAAGTAAAAGCGATCGCCGGCGTTGATCCCCGGCCGGTGCGGGTCGGTATAGGCGCGGTAGCCTTCGGTGACGACGTTGATCAGTTTGCCGTCGCCAGCAAACTCGGGATGGTGGTTAACCGGGGTGTCGAAAATGCCCACCTTCTGCCCTTTGCCGGTATAGCCGGCGGCGTAGGCCTCATCGGCATGGATCGCCCCCAGCCCCCAGTTGGCGTTGAACTCGGCGCTGCGCCAGCTGGCCGGATCGCCCGCCTGGCCGTTCTCTATATAGGTTGCGGCCTGCGCATACCCCGCCAGCGCCATGCAGCAGACCAGCGCGTTCAGCCGCCATGGTGAGCGACGAGCGTTTCCTTTGCTATCAAAACCCATTGTTGTTGTCATTTCCTTACCTTTTGCTTGTTATTGGCCGACGCCCCAGGTGCGCCGGGTTCTCATTAGCAGGATGTGAAAAAGGAACCGCCCGCAGACGGTTCCCGTACTGGTTCTGCGACAGCAGCCCGCCGTAGCCCAGCGACAGCGTGGCGTTCTCGTTCACCGCCACTTCCGCCCCCGCCTTCAGCACCATGCCGTCACGCGACACCGGCACGCTGTCCACCACGAACGGCGCGTTGCCGCCGTTGAACCGCAGCCCGGTGCCACGCTCCAGCCCGCCGTACTGGTGTTGCCACCCCAGCTCGCTGCGCAGCGCCACCGTCGTGCCCGGGGTCACCTGCCACGCGGTGTCCGCGCGCAGTCCCAGCGTCGACACCGTCGCGTCGGTGTGCTGCTTGTCGCCGCGCAGCGCCGCTGCGCCGCCGCTTTCCGCGATGCCGTTGTTTTCAAAGTTCACGTACGCCAGGTTCACGAACGGCTCCAGGTTCAGCCACTCACCCTTCACGCTGTAACCCGCTTCCGCGAACAGCTGCTCGGTGCGCGCGCTGTACTTCGCCGTGTCGCGGTCCGACTGCATCCCGTAGTTCACCGAGCGCTTGGTATCGATGCGGTGCCAGGTGTAGCCCGCCCCGCCGCGCAGCGCCAGCGCACCGAACTGCTTGTCGCCGTACGCCGCCAGGTGGTAGTTGTCGCTGTCCGCCTTCGACCCGTACCCGCCGTGCAGCGAGGTGCGGGTGTAGCCGGTCGCCACCCCCAGCCGCCAGTCGGCCGCCGCCGCCGAGTCCAGCCCCACCAGCACCCCGTAGGTCGAGGCCTGATAGCCCGTGGCGTTGGCGTCGCCCGAAGCGTGATCCCACGCCCCCAGCAGCTGCGCCCAGGCGCCGCCCTCGTCCGCCTTGATGGCCGACGAACTCGCCAGCCCTTCCGCCTGACGCAGACGCCCGTTCAGCGCCTCACGCAGGTAGCGGCTGTCGTTCACCAGCGCCGACGCGATGTCCGCATGGATTTGCCCCGACAGCTGACGGAACGCCTGCCGCGCCTCGCCCGCCGTGCCGCTGTTGAGAATGCTCTCGTAGACCGGGTTGCCCGCCGCCAGCGCATCCGCCGCCGCCGCTACCGCCCGCTCGTTCGCCGTCTGCGCCACGCTGGCGAAGCTTGTGCCGTTGCGCCCGACGCTCAGCGTCACCCCATTCGGCTGGTAGCTCAGCCCGGTGCCGAGGAACAGGTAGTTCGGCGCCACCGCGTCAAACTGCCCGCTCACCCCCTGCTGCGCGCTCAGGATGGTGTACTGCTGGCCCAGCAGGCTGCGCACCTCGCTCTCCGTCAGCAGATTGGGGCTGTTCTCCAGCGTGACCGCCACCTCGCCGCCGCCGATCGTCGCCGAGCCGCTGCTCTGGATCCGATCGCTCTGGCCGTTCGG
>NZ_JBAKGW010000025.1:0-2300 GCF_049065515.1 Serratia sp. SA088 | reverse complement strand
GATTACCTGCGTAGGTCAGGCTATCCAGCACCAGAATGTGGTCATTGGTATCATTAATGATATGCCGGGCAACCGCCGACCCAATGAAGCCTGCACCACCGGTAACGATAATTTTCATAAAATCCTCTAAAACAACGCCTAGCTTCGTGAAACAATCTTTTGTATAAATTATGACTTGTCTGCAGAGTAATCTGTCGCCGAATGCTATAACGCACGAATCGGCAAGATAATAGTCTTTTTCTACAGTGAATGGTCAATGCCACACATCATACTAGGGATAAGCATCCCTAGCTACATTTGCCCCGCGAAAACGCACATCGTCCCTTAACTGTCGCAATGCGGTAAATCGGCTAAAGACGAGACCTCAGAGGCTTTTTCAAAGGCGCATTCTTCTGCCCAAACGCCCTCTTTCACGAGCTGCACACCGTGGCCCCGTCGCCGGTTAGAAAGCCTTGTATAGAGAGGCAGCACAATGCCAGGAATAGATCGATACGCACCAACACGGCCGAAAGATGAAACAAGGAAATGAACAGCGAGAAATAAAAAACGGGCCCTCACCTGAGCAGCCCGTTTTGTTAATATCCAGTCAAGAACAATGTTAAGCGATACCGATTTTTTTTGAAACCTTAACCGTGGTTGCTATCAACGCTTTCCTAAACGTGGAGTCAATCAAAAACAGCGACACCGCGTACAGCACGGCGCCAAATACGGCCACGACGATAAGATCGACAAAGTTATCTATATGATTATATTGCTTAATATTCTTACAAAGCAGCATAATCCCCCCAGCCATAATTATGGTGGAAAGAGGAATGCGGTAAACTTTAAAGAGTACATCTTTTAAAGCACCGCCGATCAACCACATCAAGATCACCATTACCGGGAAGAAATTAATGACATTAGCGATAAAATACAGTTTAACAAACGTGTCAATATCAAACCTGACCCCAATAATAAATGCGCCGACCTGCAAGATCGCCCCCAAAACACCAAGGCGCATGAGGATATCGGTTCGTCCTTTGGCCATAAAAACGGATCCCGTCGTGCTTAATACAGCCTGAATAATTCCAGTCGGAGCAAGCCATAATAGTATTGCGGCGGTCATTGACCATTGAGCCCCGAATACCAACTGCACAAACGGCTCGCGCAGCACGGCTAATCCGGTCATCAGCGGAAAGACAACTAGCAGTATCACGTAAACGACATTCAAATAGGTAGCCCGTACCTTGTCGCTATTATCCTGATGCTGACTCAATATAGGGAACAGCGCCCGTGAAGCGACAGTGGTCATACTTTGCAACGGGAACAACATAATTCTGTATGCCAGTGAATAGGCCCCCAATATTGCTGCTGACATGTAATGCCCGATCATCATGCTATCAGCGTTTCTTGAGAAGTAATTGATAAAATTAAACAGTGTCAAGTTTCCGCTAAAACCAATCAGCCCTTTTATTTCCTTGGTATTTATCATGTTATTGAATGAAGGACGCCATTTTGACGCAAGCCAAAGCTGTACCGACGACATCAGCGACAGAACCAATATTTGCGCTACCAGACTATAAACACCGAATCCCTGATAGGCCATAATAATGGCGACAATGACGGCAACCACTGATGAGCTGATCTCAATAGAGGCCACTTTTTTGAATTTAGAGTCGCGTTCCAATAAGGCCATGTGCGCAGAGGCACTGCTTGCCAATGGGAAGCTTATTGCCAAAAGGCAGAGCACTGCAATCAGCCTCGGTTCATGGAATACATACGCTATAACCGGCGAAAATATGACAATAATGCCGGCAATGGTCAAACCCATCAATATGTTTAACCAGAATATCGCATTGATCGTCTCATTCTGAAGATCTTTCCTTTGGATGATCGCTGCTGCGGTTCCAAGATCCCTGACTAATAACGCAAAGTTTGTCACTACCAGCGCCATCGACATCAAGCCATATTCGCTGGGCGGCATGAGTCGCGCTAAGACAACAATATTAAGAACCTGGACACCAATTTTAAACAGCTGCGAAAAGGCAACCCACTTCGCATTAGAGACTAGTCCCATATGACTCCCATCAACCTGACTAAACTAACAAGGAACCTATAGAGATAGGCTCCTTGTTTAAATTTATTTTATGCAGTTTTTGCTTTTATCGTACTTTTCAATGCATTCATCCAGTCTGAACGTGAGATACCTAAGCTTTCGATTTTCCCGCAGTTCAGGCTCGAGTAGGCGGGCCGTTTAGCCGGCGTCGGGTACTGTTCGGTCGTGATGCCGTTTACCCGCGGTGATTTCTCCAGCACGCCCT
>NZ_JBAKGW010000024.1:0-4534 GCF_049065515.1 Serratia sp. SA088 | reverse complement strand
GTCGCAAGACCAAAGAGGGGGACCTTCGGGCCTCTTGCCATCAGATGTGCCCAGATGGGATTAGCTAGTAGGTGGGGTAATGGCTCACCTAGGCGACGATCCCTAGCTGGTCTGAGAGGATGACCAGCCACACTGGAACTGAGACACGGTCCAGACTCCTACGGGAGGCAGCAGTGGGGAATATTGCACAATGGGCGCAAGCCTGATGCAGCCATGCCGCGTGTGTGAAGAAGGCCTTCGGGTTGTAAAGCACTTTCAGCGAGGAGGAAGGTGGTGARCTTAATACGTTCATCAATTGACGTTACTCGCAGAAGAAGCACCGGCTAACTCCGTGCCAGCAGCCGCGGTAATACGGAGGGTGCAAGCGTTAATCGGAATTACTGGGCGTAAAGCGCACGCAGGCGGTTTGTTAAGTCAGATGTGAAATCCCCGGGCTCAACCTGGGAACTGCATTTGAAACTGGCAAGCTAGAGTCTCGTAGAGGGGGGTAGAATTCCAGGTGTAGCGGTGAAATGCGTAGAGATCTGGAGGAATACCGGTGGCGAAGGCGGCCCCCTGGACGAAGACTGACGCTCAGGTGCGAAAGCGTGGGGAGCAAACAGGATTAGATACCCTGGTAGTCCACGCTGTAAACGATGTCGATTTGGAGGTTGTGCCCTTGAGGCGTGGCTTCCGGAGCTAACGCGTTAAATCGACCGCCTGGGGAGTACGGCCGCAAGGTTAAAACTCAAATGAATTGACGGGGGCCCGCACAAGCGGTGGAGCATGTGGTTTAATTCGATGCAACGCGAAGAACCTTACCTACTCTTGACATCCAGAGAACTTTCCAGAGATGGATTGGTGCCTTCGGGAACTCTGAGACAGGTGCTGCATGGCTGTCGTCAGCTCGTGTTGTGAAATGTTGGGTTAAGTCCCGCAACGAGCGCAACCCTTATCCTTTGTTGCCAGCGGTTCGGCCGGGAACTCAAAGGAGACTGCCAGTGATAAACTGGAGGAAGGTGGGGATGACGTCAAGTCATCATGGCCCTTACGAGTAGGGCTACACACGTGCTACAATGGCGTATACAAAGAGAAGCGACCTCGCGAGAGCAAGCGGACCTCATAAAGTACGTCGTAGTCCGGATTGGAGTCTGCAACTCGACTCCATGAAGTCGGAATCGCTAGTAATCGTAGATCAGAATGCTATCACACCATGGGAGTGGGTTGCAAAAGAAGTAGGTAGCTTAACCTTCGGGAGGGCGCTTACCACTTTGTGATTCATGACTGGGGTGAAGTCGTAACAAGGTAACCGTAGGGGAACCTGCGGTTGGATCACCTCCTTACCTAAAGATATTRSTTCGMGTGGCGTGCTCACACAGATTGTCTGATAGAAAGTAACGAGCAGAAATACCTTTATAGGCTTGTAGCTCAGGTGGTTAGAGCGCACCCCTGATAAGGGTGAGGTCGGTGGTTCAAGTCCACTCAGGCCTACCACTTCTCATGAAGTGGAAAAGGTACTGCGCGTGACTGTATGGGGCTATAGCTCAGCTGGGAGAGCGCCTGCCTTGCACGCAGGAGGTCAGCGGTTCGATCCCGCTTAGCTCCACCATATAGTCCGGTATTTCAATACTTCAGAGTATATTGGCGACAGGCTGAAATTTRTCCCTCCGTAGAAGTACTGGGATAAAGAGTAACCTGTCATAGAGTCTCTCAAATGTTTGCAGCGCGAACGATGGAAACATCTTCGGGTTGTGAGGTTAAGTGACTAAGCGTACACGGTGGATGCCTAGGCAGTCAGAGGCGATGAAGGGCGTGCTAATCTGCGAAAAGCGTCGGTAAGGTGATATGAACCGTTATAACCGGCGATACCCGAATGGGGAAACCCAGTGTGTTTCGACACACTATCATGTCATGAATACATAGTGGCATGAGGCGAACCGGGGGAACTGAAACATCTAAGTACCCCGAGGAAAAGAAATCAACCGAGATTCCCCCAGTAGCGGCGAGCGAACGGGGAGGAGCCCAGAACCTGAATCGGCTTGTGTGTTAGTGGAAGCGTCTGGAAAGTCGCGCAGTAAAGGGTGATAGCCCCGTACACTAAAATGCACAGGTCGTGAGTTCGATGAGTAGGGCGGGACACGTGACATCCTGTCTGAATATGGGGGGACCATCCTCCAAGGCTAAATACTCCTGACTGACCGATAGTGAACCAGTACCGTGAGGGAAAGGCGAAAAGAACCCCGGCGAGGGGAGTGAAATAGAACCTGAAACCGTGTACGTACAAGCAGTGGGAGCACCTTCGTGGTGTGACTGCGTACCTTTTGTATAATGGGTCAGCGACTTATATTTTGTAGCAAGGTTAACCGTATAGGGGAGCCGTAGGGAAACCGAGTCTTAACTGGGCGATTAGTTGCAAGGTATAGACCCGAAACCCGGTGATCTAGCCATGGGCAGGTTGAAGGTTGGGTAACACTAACTGGAGGACCGAACCGACTAATGTTGAAAAATTAGCGGATGACTTGTGGCTGGGGGTGAAAGGCCAATCAAACCGGGAGATAGCTGGTTCTCCCCGAAAGCTATTTAGGTAGCGCCTCGTGAACTCATCTTCGGGGGTAGAGCACTGTTTCGGCTAGGGGGCCATCCCGGCTTACCAAACCGATGCAAACTCCGAATACCGAAGAATGTTATCACGGGAGACACACGGCGGGTGCTAACGTCCGTCGTGAAGAGGGAAACAACCCAGACCGCCAGCTAAGGTCCCAAAGTCATGGTTAAGTGGGAAACGATGTGGGAAGGCATAGACAGCCAGGATGTTGGCTTAGAAGCAGCCATCATTTAAAGAAAGCGTAATAGCTCACTGGTCGAGTCGGCCTGCGCGGAAGATGTAACGGGGCTAAACCATGCACCGAAGCTGCGGCAGCGACGCTTAGCGTTGTTGGGTAGGGGAGCGTTCTGTAAGCCGTTGAAGGTGGCCTGTGAGGGTTGCTGGAGGTATCAGAAGTGCGAATGCTGACATAAGTAACGATAAAGCGGGTGAAAAGCCCGCTCGCCGGAAGACCAAGGGTTCCTGTCCAACGTTAATCGGGGCAGGGTGAGTCGACCCCTAAGGCGAGGCTGAAAAGCGTAGTCGATGGGAAACAGGTTAATATTCCTGTACTTGGTGTTACTGCGAAGGGGGGACGGAGAAGGCTAGGCTRGCCGGGCGACGGTTGTCCCGGTTTAAGCGTGTAGGGGGTGTGACCTGGTAAATCCGGTTGCATATCAACCCTGAGGCGTGATGACGATGCACTACGGTGCAGAAGTAGTTGATGCCCTGCTTCCAGGAAAATCCTCTAAGCTCCAGGTAACATTAAATCGTACCCCAAACCGACACAGGTGGTCAGGTAGAGAATACCAAGGCGCTTGAGAGAACTCGGGTGAAGGAACTAGGCAAAATGGTGCCGTAACTTCGGGAGAAGGCACGCTGGCATGTAGGTGAAGTCCCTTGCGGATGGAGCTGAAGCCAGTCGAAGATACCAGCTGGCTGCAACTGTTTAATAAAAACACAGCACTGTGCAAACACGAAAGTGGACGTATACGGTGTGACGCCTGCCCGGTGCTGGAAGGTTAATTGATGGGGTCAGCCGCAAGGCGAAGCTCTTGATCGAAGCCCCAGTAAACGGCGGCCGTAACTATAACGGTCCTAAGGTAGCGAAATTCCTTGTCGGGTAAGTTCCGACCTGCACGAATGGCGTAATGATGGCCAGGCTGTCTCCACCCGAGACTCAGTGAAATTGAACTCGCTGTGAAGATGCAGTGTACCCGCGGCAAGACGGAAAGACCCCGTGAACCTTTACTATAGCTTGACACTGAACATTGAGCCTTGATGTGTAGGATAGGTGGGAGGCTTTGAAGCGTGGACGCCAGTCTGCGTGGAGCCATCCTTGAAATACCACCCTTTAATGTTTGATGTTCTAACTCGGCCCCRTRATCYGGGGTGAGGACAGTGTCTGGTGGGTAGTTTGACTGGGGCGGTCTCCTCCCAAAGAGTAACGGAGGAGCACGAAGGTTAGCTAATCACGGTCGGACATCGTGAGGTTAGTGCAAAGGCATAAGCTAGCTTGACTGCGAGAGTGACGGCTCGAGCAGGTACGAAAGTAGGTCTTAGTGATCCGGTGGTTCTGAATGGAAGGGCCATCGCTCAACGGATAAAAGGTACTCCGGGGATAACAGGCTGATACCGCCCAAGAGTTCATATCGACGGCGGTGTTTGGCACCTCGATGTCGGCTCATCACATCCTGGGGCTGAAGTAGGTCCCAAGGGTATGGCTGTTCGCCATTTAAAGTGGTACGCGAGCTGGGTTTAGAACGTCGTGAGACAGTTCGGTCCCTATCTGCCGTGGGCGTTGGAAGATTGAGAGGGGTTGCTCCTAGTACGAGAGGACCGGAGTGAACGCACCACTGGTGTTCGGGTTGTCATGCCAATGGCATTGCCCGGTAGCTAAGTGCGGAAAAGATAAGCGCTGAAAGCATCTAAGCGCGAAACTTGCCTCAAGATGAGTCTTCCCTGGGCCTT
>NZ_JBAKGW010000023.1:0-3354 GCF_049065515.1 Serratia sp. SA088 | reverse complement strand
CACGAAGCTAGGCGTTGTTTTAGAGGATTTTATGAAAATTATCGTTACCGGTGGTGCAGGCTTCATTGGGTCGGCGGTTGCCCGGCATATCATTAATGATACCAATGACCACATTCTGGTGCTGGATAGCCTGACCTACGCAGGTAATCTGGAGTCGTTGGCGACGATCGCCGACAGCGACCGCTACGCGTTTGAGCAGGTGGACATYTGCGACCGCGCGGCGTTGGATCGCGTGTTCGCCACCTTCAGGCCGGACGCCGTGATGCACCTGGCGGCGGAGAGCCACGTCGACCGTTCCATTGACGGCCCTGCGGCCTTTATCGAGACCAACATCGTCGGCACCTATACGTTGCTGGAAGCGGCGCGCCAATATTGGCTGACCCTGGACGAAGCGCCAAAACAGGCGTTCCGWTTCCACCATATTTCCACCGATGAAGTGTACGGCGATCTGCACGGCACCGACGATCTGTTCACCGAAACGACCCCTTACGCGCCAAGCAGCCCGTATTCCGCCTCCAAGGCCTCCAGCGATCACCTGGTGCGCGCCTGGCTGCGCACCTATGGTTTCCCGACCATAGTGACCAACTGTTCCAATAACTACGGCCCTTATCACTTCCCGGAGAAGCTGATCCCGCTGACCATACTGAACGCGCTGGACGGCAAGGCGTTGCCGGTATACGGCAACGGCGCGCAGGTGCGCGACTGGCTGTATGTCGAAGATCACGCCCGCGCGCTGTACAAAGTGGTGACCGAAGGCAAAGTGGGGGAGACCTACAATATCGGCGGCCACAACGAACGCAAGAACATCGACGTGGTGCAGACCATTTGCCGCCTGCTGGACGAGCTGGTGCCGAACAAGCCGGGCAACCTGAGCCGGTAYGAAGAGCTGATCACGTTCGTGACCGATCGCCCGGGCCATGATATGCGCTATGCGATCGACGCCTCAAAAATTGACGCGGAGCTGGGCTGGAAGCCGCAAGAAACGTTCGAGAGCGGCATTCGTAAAACCGTCGAATGGTACCTGGCCAACGAAGCCTGGTGGAGTCGCGTGAAGGACGGCTCCTATGCCGGCGAACGCCTGGGTCTGACACGTTAATTACTTCGAAGGGACAAAAATGAAAGGTATTGTTTTAGCTGGCGGTTCAGGTACGCGCCTGTATCCGATCACCCGCGGTGTGTCCAAGCAACTGTTGCCGATTTACGATAAACCGATGGTGTAYTACCCGCTGTCGGTGCTGATGCTGGCCGGCATCCGCGAGATTCTGATCATCACGACCCCGGAAGATATGCCGGCGTTCCAGCGCCTGCTGGGGGACGGCAGCCGTTTCGGCGTGTCGTTGAGCTACGCGGTACAGCCGAGCCCGGACGGCCTGGCGCAGGCGTTCATTATCGGCGAAGAGTTTATCAACGGCGACAGCTGCGCGCTGGTGCTGGGGGACAATATCTATTTCGGCCAGAGCTTTGGCAAAAAGCTGGAGTCCGTGGTGGAGCGTAATCAGGGCGCGACGGTCTTCGGTTATCAGGTCATGGACCCGGAGCGTTTCGGGGTGGTGGAATTTGACGACAACTTCCGCGCGCTGTCGCTGGAAGAGAAGCCGGCGACGCCGAAATCGAACTGGGCGGTGACCGGTCTGTACTTCTACGACCGCGACGTGGTCGAGATGGCGAAACAGGTGAAACCGTCGGCGCGCGGCGAGCTGGAGATCACCACGCTGAACCAGATGTATCTGGACAAGGGCGCGCTCAACGTTGAACTGCTGGGGCGTGGCTTCGCCTGGCTGGATACCGGCACGCACGACAGCCTGATTGAAGCGTCGCAGTTTATCCATACCATCGAAAAGCGTCAGGGATTCAAGGTGGCCTGCCTGGAGGAAATCGCCTACCGCAAGGGATGGCTGAGCCGTGAGCAGGTGGCGGAAGAGGCCCGGCTGCTCGGCAAGACGCTGTATGGCCAGTATCTGTCTCAGCTGATTGTGGAGAAATAATCATGCAGGTCACGGATACCAAAATTGCGGGCGTGAAGATTATTCAGCCGAAGGTGTTTGGCGATGCCCGCGGTTTCTTCCTGGAGACGTTTGAAAAAAAGCGTTACCAGGACATGCTGGGCATTGATTTGGACTTCGTTCAGGACAACCACTCGCGTTCATCGCGCGGCGTGCTGCGCGGTTTGCACTTCCAGAAGGTTAATCCGCAGGGCAAGCTGGTGCGGGTGGTGCGCGGCGAAGTTTTCGATGTCGCCGTCGACATTCGGCCGGAGTCGCCGACCTACGGCGCCTGGGAAGGGGTGATCCTGTCGGAAGAAAACAAAACGCAGTTCTGGGTGCCGCCGGGCCTGGCCCATGGCTTTGTGGTGCTGTCGGACGTCGCCGATTTTGAATACAAGTGCACGGATTATTACAACCCGGCGCACGAAGGGTGCTTGYTGTGGAACGATCCGCAGGTCGGCATCGAGTGGCCGGTCACCCAGCCGCTGCTGTCGGAGAARGACAAGGTGGGCAAACTGCTCGGGGAACTGGCGCAATGAAAATACTGTTGACCGGCTCGAAAGGGCAACTGGGCAGCTGTTTCCGCGATCGGCTGCCGGCCGGGTGGGAGGTGCTGGCGACGGACAGCGACAGCCTGGATATAACCGATCTGGCCAGGGTGAAGCAGGTGGTGGCGGATTACCGGCCGGATGCTATCGTGAACGCGGCGGCGTATACGGCGGTGGACAAGGCGGAAAGCGACAGCGAACTGGCGGCGCGGATCAACGAGCAGGGYCCSAAAAACCTGGCGCAGGCGGCGGCGGAGAGCGGTTGCCGGTTGATCCACGTCTCAACCGACTATGTTTTCGACGGACAGGCGCAGGCGCCGTACCGCGAGGCGGATGTGACCAACCCGCTGGGCGTTTACGGCAGGACCAAGCTTGACGGGGAAATTGCGGTGGCCGGCGCGCATCCTGAGGCGATCGTCATCCGCACGGCATGGGTCTTCAGCGAATACGGCAATAACTTCGTCAAGACGATGTTGCGGCTGGCGAAAGAGCGCGATGTGCTGGGGATAGTCAGCGATCAGCGCGGTTGCCCGACGTACGCGGGCGATATCGCGCAGGCGATAATCGGGTTGCTGCAGTGCCGGGCAGARGGCGGGGTTTACCATTACTGCGGCGACAGGGAAGTGAGCTGGAGCGAATTTGCCGAAGCGATTTTCAGCGAGGGGATGGCGCAGGGCGTGCTGGAGAAATCACCGCGGGTAAACGGCATCACGACCGAACAGTACCCGACGCCGGCTAAACGGCCCGCCTACTCGAGCCTGAACTGCGGGAAAATCGAAAGCTTAGGTATCTCACGTTCAGACTGGATGAATGCATTGAAA
>NZ_JBAKGW010000022.1:0-5581 GCF_049065515.1 Serratia sp. SA088 | reverse complement strand
TGCCCTGGGCAGTCAACGTGCGCGTAGTGACGAGTCGGGGTGTCATACTCAACGTGGGAGGTGTTGATGGTGATACCACGAGCTTTTTCTTCTGGCGCGTTATCGATCTGGTCGAAAGCACGTGCAGAACCGCCGTAGGTTTTAGCCAGTACGGTAGTGATCGCTGCAGTCAGGGTAGTTTTACCGTGGTCAACGTGGCCGATAGTACCGACGTTAACGTGCGGTTTTGTACGTTCAAACTTTTCTTTAGACATCGATTGTCCCTCTAAGACACGGATAAATCGGTGGTATCACCACATCAACCAAGCATTTGCTCGTTGAATCCAGAACAGAAAGAAAATCAGGGGGCGAGAAATTAAGAAGTGGTGCTGATAGGCAGATTCGAACTGCCGACCTCACCCTTACCAAGGGTGCGCTCTACCAACTGAGCTATATCAGCACATCTTGGAGCGGGCAGTGGGAATCGAACCCACATCATCAGCTTGGAAGGCTGAGGTAATAGCCATTATACGATGCCCGCATCCTGGAACTCGGCTACCTGATTTTTCTGTAGAATTTTGGGATGGAGCAGGATTGTTCATCACTCGGCTCGCATCCTTCGGGCCGGCTGCGCCTTGCGCTGCACAGCTCGAACCTTGCCGAAGGCTTTCGCCCTCTCCTCCCGCCATCAACCGTTGCGGTATTTATCGCATCTCAGTTAATCGCCGAAGGCAAGATTTGGTGGTGGGGGAAGGATTCGAACCTTCGAAGTCTGTGACGGCAGATTTACAGTCTGCTCCCTTTGGCCGCTCGGGAACCCCACCAGATTTTAACTACTTGTGACTTGAATGGTGCCGGCTACCGGAATCGAACTGGTGACCTACTGATTACAAGTCAGTTGCTCTACCTACTGAGCTAAGCCGGCATCAAGTGCAGCGCATTCTAGGTAGAGCGGGCGACCTATGCAACAAAAAAATTGCTTTACGCGCACTTTCGCTCATAAATCAGTCAATTTTGCATACTGTCATGCAATTTGCAGCCTGCGGCGTGCAAACATTCATCACTCGCGGCAATCATTCTCTACAATTTTATCCACTTTTTGCAAGCCTTGAGCGCCGCTTTCTCCATGTCGGGCTTCTCAAAACACTTAACCCGCGATGGTAAACTGTGAGCGGGATCGATGCACCAAAAAGGGGATACCTGCCCCGGACTGCAGCGTGGGCTACACTGATCCCTCGCCCTTTTGCCGTTGCTATGCCTTTCGCCGCTGTGGCTCAGTTATTGCTTCTCTTCATTACCCCCATCCCAGGAGGAATGACCGATGAAAATAGTGCCTATCAACGCCGCTACATTGCCGATTTACCGCGATGAATTGGCCCGCCTGTTGACCGATGCCGTCACGCACGGCGCTTCTGTCGGTTACGACACCTTAATTCCTCACGAAGACGCCGAGAGCTACTTCCACAGTCTGCGACCGGCCCTGGCCAAAGGTGAGCTGCTGCTGTGGATTGCCCGTGACGATCGCGGCGTCGTTGGCACCGTGCAACTCGAGCTTTGCCAGAAGCCGAACGGCCGTAATCGTGCGGAGGTGGTGAAGCTGTTGGTGCATAGCCGTGCTCGCCGCAACGGTGTAGGCCAGGCTCTGATGAAGACGCTGGAGTACGCGGCACTGCAGCAACAACGCGGGCTATTGTATCTGGATACGCAGGCAGGTTCGGCGGCAGAAGCGCTTTATCGCAGCCTGGGTTATCGCTGTTTGGGTGAGCTGCCGGATTATGCAGCGGGTCCCGATGGGCATTACCATCCGACCGTCATTTATTACAAACGTCTGTTCACCGTAAATCAGCCTTCGCGCGCCATCGCCAGTTAGTCTTCAGGCGGTATCCGGCTCTGATGATACCGCCTTGCAACCCCGCTTTATCAACTGCGCGCCGCTTCGCACAATTGACATAAACTGCTGCCTATCGACAACTTTTGCGAAAAAAGTCTACGCCAAAAACGAAGCTGTCTATAATATGCAGCTTGTTTATTCTCTGGAGTTGGCGTCCGGCGCCTTTCCCAACCTGCGTTAACAGGCAGAATTTGGCTTATGATAAAAAGAGATCAATCTTTAGCAACGCCTTACCTACAGTTCGATCGTACCCAATGGGCTGCGTTGCGAGATTCGGTGCCGCTGACGTTGTCGGAAGAAGAGATCGTTAAACTGAAAGGGATTAACGAAGATCTCTCGTTGGAAGAAGTTGCGCAGATTTATCTGCCGCTGTCACGGCTGTTGAACTTCTATATCAGTTCCAACCTGCGTAGGCAGGCGGTGCTCGAGCAATTCCTCGGCACCGACGGGCAAAAGATTCCCTATGTCATCGGCATCGCCGGCAGCGTAGCCGTAGGTAAGAGCACAACCGCACGTCTGTTGCAGGCGTTGTTGAGCCGTTGGCCAGAACACCGCAGCGTTGAGTTGATCACGACCGACGGCTTCTTGCACCCTAATAAGGTGCTGAACGAACGCGGCCTGATGAAGAAAAAAGGCTTCCCGCAGTCTTACGATATGCATAGCCTGGTGAAATTCGTGTCGGAAGTGAAATCCGGCGCCAAACGTGTCACCGCCCCGGTTTATTCCCATTTGATCTATGACGTTGTGCCCGAAGGTAATAAAGTCATCGAGCAACCGGATATTCTGATCCTGGAAGGGCTTAACGTATTGCAAAGCGGTATGGATTATCCTCACGATCCGCATCGCGTATTCGTTTCCGACTTTGTCGACTTCTCTATATATGTCGATGCGCCGGAGACGCTATTGCAAAGCTGGTATATCAATCGTTTTCTGAAATTCCGTCAGGGCGCATTTTCCAATCCCGATTCTTATTTCCATAATTATTCAAAATTGCCGGAACCGGAGGCGATTAATATCGCCACGCAATTATGGAATGAAATTAACGGATTGAATTTGCAGCAGAATATACTGCCCACCCGTGAACGCGCCAGCCTGATAATGACCAAAAGCGCTAACCACGCCGTTGAAAGCGTGCGTTTAAGAAAGTAAGCCTACCTATCGATTCAGGGGACGTTACTGTCCCCTTGTCTTTTCTCACTATTCCGCGCTGCGCAGCGATATCTCGCCACCGATGAAGGGCTTGATCTCCCCGTCCTGTTCCAGCAGCAGTGCGCCCTGTGAATCGATTCCTCGGGCGATACCCACAATCTGCCGCTCGCCAATCAGCAGCTTGACCGGCCTGTCGATAAAGTTATCCAGGGTACGCCAGCGACCGATAAAGGGCGCGAGTCCGTCTATCTCAAACTGTTTCAATGACTGACGCAGTTCATTAAGCAAGGTTGCAGCCAGTTCATTGCGATCGATCTGAATTCCCGCTTCCTGTAGGTTAATCCATCCCTGAGTAATGGCGCTGGCATTGGTATCACGCATCGCCAGGTTGATGCCGGCGCCGATGACCAGTTGAGCCGCATCGCCGGTTTTTCCCGTCAGTTCGACCAGGATCCCCGCCAATTTACGATCGTTCAGATAAAGATCGTTAGGCCACTTCACGCGCACATCAGCCGCACCGAGACGCTGCAAGACCTCCGCCATCACCATCCCGATCACCAGGCTAAGCCCCATAGCCGCTGCCGGCCCCTGCTCCAGTCGCCAGAACATCGACAGATATAAATTAGCGCCGAATGGCGAGATCCACTGCCGCCCGCGACGCCCTCGTCCAGCCTGTTGGTATTCAGCGACGCAGGCATCACCAGAGTGCAATTCGTCGATGCGGTCCAGCAAGTATTGGTTGGTGGAATCGACCACCGGCAACACGCTTACACGCTTGTCTTCCAGCAGGCTGAGGATTCGCTTGGCTTCCAACAGCTGGATGGCGCCAGGCAGGCTATAGCCTTTTCCGGGCACGGTAAAGACATCCAGTCCCCATTCGCGAATGGTCTGAATATGCTTATTGATCGCCGCGCGACTCATGCCCAGTGACTCACCGAGGTGTTCACCGGAATGGAATTCGCCGTCAGCCAGCAGCGCGATCAGTTTTAACGGAACCTTGGTATCTTTCATGACAGCACCGCCACGGCATTCAGTTCACCGGTCGCGCCAATAAAACGCACCTCAGGTTCCAGCCACACGCCGAATTTATCAGCCACCGTCTTGCGTACGTGGCGCGCCAACGCCACCACATCCTGACTGTGGGCGTTGGCGATGTTCACCAGCACCAGCGCTTGTTGGCGGTGTACCGCAGCGCCACCGATACGATATCCTTTCAGTTCGCATTGATCGATAAGCCATCCGGCGGCCAGCTTCACCTGGCCATCCTGCTGTGGATAATGCGGCATACCGGGATATTGAGCGATGAGTTCTGCGGCTTTCTCTGCGTTCACCAGCGGATTCTTGAAGAAGCTGCCGGCATTGCCGGTTTCACGCGGATCGGGCAGCTTGCTGCGACGCATGGCGCATACGGATTCAAATACCTGAAGTGGCGTCACCGTGGCAGGATCCAGCTTGGCCAGATCGCCGTAGCTCAATTTGGGTTGCCACTGTTTGTTGAGACGCAGACCCAGCCCAACAATGACATGTCCGGTCTGGAAACGGTGTTTGAAAATACTTTCCCGGTAGCCAAAACCACACTCGGCAGCCGGAATACGATCGATAGCGCCGGTAGAGAAGTCCAGCAGATCGACATACTCGCAGACGTCTTTCAATTCGACGCCGTAGGCGCCGATGTTCTGGATAGGGGCGGAACCGGCCAATCCAGGAATCAACGCCAGGTTTTCCAGACCGCAGATCCCGGCCTGTAGCGTATATTGCACCAGGTCATGCCAATTTTCACCGGAGCTGACGTGGAGATACCAGGCATCGTTATCTTCCCGAACATCAATACCCTTCAACTGATTGACCATTACTGTGCCAGAAAAATCCTCCAGGAACAGCACGTTGCTACCTTCACCGAGAATCAGCAACGGCTCCTGACGCTTGCGCGTTTGTTGCCACACCTTGAGCATCAGCTCAATTCTATCGGCCATGATCAGGTGCGCTGCGTTGACCGGGAGCGCAAACGTATTGTGGTTTTTTAAAGACGCGCTTTCAGTAGACATAACGTTCAGTACCTATACGGAAATAATCTTCCGCCTAGTCTACTCGATTCGAGGCGTCTGGCTAATATTTGTTTTAATTAACGTGAAATCTATCGACTAATACACTGAAGAATTAAGATTTATCTTTGATATAACCGGATAATTCTCATCAGTCTGTTCATAGATAGATATTTTTATTATTTAAATAATAATCTGGAACTATCAATTATATATTTAGCTGGCTATTTCCCTAGCAAAGAAACATTATGCTTCCTTATAAGGATAAGCTACATATGCCCAAAAAGGCATTTTTCAAAGTAATAGATACTGTCAGGATATTTATTTTACGCACAGCAAAAAGCCCTGAACGTCAGTTCAGGGCTTTCGGCTTTATTTGATGCCTGGCAGTGTCCTACTCTCGCATGGGGAGACCCCACACTACCATCGGCGCTACGGCGTTTCACTTCTGAGTTCGGCATGGGGTCAGGTGGGACCACCGCGCTATTGCCGCCAGGCAAATTCGTTTTATTCCAACCGC
>NZ_JBAKGW010000021.1:0-5654 GCF_049065515.1 Serratia sp. SA088 | reverse complement strand
CGCCGCCGGCACAAGGGTACGCGTTGCCGGCGTCCTCACCCGTTCGCACTCCCTTCCTCCCTGCGGTCGTCAGGTCGCTTGCGCTGCGGCCTGCGGCGCCGCCCTTGTACCGTCAGCTGATACCCCGTCTCGGTCTTGTTGTCACGGCGCCAGGCTCCCCGCGCCGGCGAAAAGCCAAAAGGGGAATACACCAGAAAGAAGTCGAAACGGGAGGGTTTATGACGAAGTTACTGAAAGAGTTTTTGGCCGAGCTGGCCGTCAGCCAGAACGCTAACAAGCTGCAGGACGAACGTGCCGAGGACAATTTGGCCCGTATTTCATTGGCTGCAGAGGCTGTTTTGGCTTTCTTGGAGAGAAGTCCGGGTGAAGAGCGTGACGTTGCGACGATTTTTGCTGATTTAGTGGCCGATTTATTCCACTTGGGACACCGCCTGCACATGGCTGGGTTCTATGCTGATTTCCCATTATGGCGGCAGTCTGTATTACTCACCGCCATGGGCCATTTTGACACTGAAACTACCGAGTGTTCAGAGGTTGAGGCAAGTCATCCTCATGCGGCTTTCGCATTGTTGTCGTTCCTAAACAGTCGTAAGCAACCTGAGCAACATATCAGCGTATCGGCACGCCTACTTGCGACCGAACTACTCATGATGAATACCCGCCTTGAATCGTTACCGAAAGCTAATGCACTGGCCGCCGTCATCGCCGAAATCTACAAGTAATCATTCGGGCGGTGAGCATGCCGCCCTGTTTAATTAGGATATCAATATGAATAATAAGATTTATTTTAAGGGTAAAAAGACAATTGAGGTGATCACTCATGCGCGTCAACACGGGTGTGATGTGCTGTTGATCAAGGATGAGAGGGTGTATTTGATGGCGGCATCGCATGCCAAAGGAAAGCGATTACTGGCCTATGCGGAAGGGTTGGATCCGACGACCCGTGACAGTAGCGATGTGTTTGATGACGCCTGCCGATTATGTGGCGGCGACGACTTTATGGAGCGTCTCCCGTCGGACGACCCGACCTTTGACCATATGCTGGAGAAACAAGGTCATCTTGAGTTTCTCATTACACAAACCGAGTTCTGTATGACGTCTGTGGGTTAAAAGTAATGCCCGGCGCGCATTCATGATTGTGACGCGGTGAGGCAAAACCCCTCTTGATACTCAATACGGGTATCAAGAGGGCCAGCTGGAGTAATCTTCAAAAATAAAGCTACTCAGTTTGATACGTAACAAAATGAGCTGATGTTATTGGTTCTCATATTGAGTATTTTATTTTACTCATTATGAGTAATTGTGGCTTGATACGATCTCTGGTTTACTTATAATGATACTCAAATTGAGTAACTAAAGGGTTGTGAAATGCATATTTGCTGTGATGATGGTTCTACCAATGTGAAGCTGGCCTGGTATGTGGCGGGGGATTTGCATACGACCCTATCGCCTAATTCTTTCCGTCCAGGATGGAAAATCGACGGCATCGGCAGCCGTCGCACGTACAACTATTCGGTTGATGGCCTGAAGTACACCTTTGACGATGTTAGCCAGCAGGCGATCAGCACGACCAATATTGAGTATCAGTACGGTGATACCAATCTGCTCGCGGTTCACCATGCCTTGATAAACAGTGGCATTGAGCCACAATCGGTTAAGCTGACCGTCACATTGCCAATCAGCGAGTTCTATACCGATGACTGTCAGAAAAACACAGTCAATATTCAGCGAAAAATCGACAATCTGCTTCGGCCGGTGACGTTGAATAAGGGAGAAGCTTTTACGGTAACAGCAGTTGAAGTGATGCCTGAATCACTACCCGCGGTATTTTCTGTCCTGGTCCAAGAGAATGTCGGCCCGCTGGAAACGTCCCTGGTTATCGATTTGGGTGGAACAACGCTTGATGCCGGGGTGATCGTCGGCCAATTCGACGATGTGACGGCGATCCACGGTAATCCTACCCTGGGTGTTTCTATGGTGACGCAGGCCGCTCTAACTGCGCTGCGTATGGCGGACAGCGATACGAGCGCCTATGTGGCGGATACGGTGATCCAACGTCGTCACGATCGGGCCTTTTTGTCACAGCTGATTAATGATGCTTCGCGGGTTGATGACGTAATCGCCGCGATAGAGCACGGTATCACCCGGCTTGGCGATCGTGTGGTGAACGAATTGTCGCGATTCCGCCACGTTAACCGGGTTTGGCTGGTCGGTGGGGGCGCTCCGCTGATAGAATCCGCGGTAAGAAAAGCCTGGAAACTGCCGGCGGAACGTATAACGTTGGTCAAAAAACCGCAAATGGCGCTGGCGAGCGAAATGGCATTGTATAAACAAGAGGGATAACCGTGAGCGAAAACAGCAGTGATACCCGTCGAAAATTTACCAGCTATTTGCAGCTGGACTGCGAGGCAGATCGCCAGGCTCTGAATGTGGTTGAATCCATTTCGCAGCGAGTGCGCGGGGATTTTCTGCGTAATGCCATCATCACAACGGCGGCATTACATCAGCTCGATTCACGATTACCAGTATTGTTGGCCACGATGTATAACGGCCAGTTGACCAGCGAGCAGCTGGTCAACCTGGTCAGTCAAACAACAGGCTGGAAACCCGAAATGGCCGCGATCCGCGACGTGGTTATGGCGTTGTCTGGTGATAATTGTCGATTGGTGGATCCTCTTGAACCTGTACAGCAACGTAACGAATCGGGGGCCCTGGATGAGGCTCGCAAGAAATTGGATAAACTGCTCTAAGGAGCAATTATTGCCGGTTTTTCTGCATTTTTGTCTCGTTTAGGGTGCAAAAATTGCCTGTTTTTTAAGGGGGCAATGCATGGATGTTTTTGAGTTGAGATTATGGCGCGCCGGCCAATACTTTTCGCTGTCTGAGGCGCGTTCGCTGCGCCTTGGGAGCCATTGGCGGCAAGAGGATGCCGCCAATGCTCTGGGGGTGTCAGAACGGACTTATCGGACCTATGAAAATAGTGGCGTGTCCCGAACAGCTCGCCTGGGGATCCAGACACTGATGCTGGTTCGCTTGTTACCCGATTTGCGTCGAATGGAGCAACCGCAAATCGTTTTGCAACTGCAGGCGCTAACGCGCCATGATCAGACAACACCCCAGTCCAGGGGCGTGGCATCGCTTATTATGCCTTCTGCAGGTATGAAGGCATGGCGAGGGGGGCTGGGTTGGACGCAAAAGCAGACCGCGGATTATCTTGGGGTTTCGCTTCGGACCGTCAAGAACTATGAGCAAGGGGTTTTGCCGCGTCGACTGATGTTGGCCGCACAGGCTGTTACGCTGGTAACGTTATTGCCGGTCTGGGCAACCTATCCGTCAGCCAGGTTACTGCAGGTTCTGGAGCAACTGGTTAATATTGAAGTGAAATAACACCCTGTTTATGGTGGCCAATTCTGGCCACTCAAAGGATCCCCGGCCTTGCCGGGGCCCCATCTTTGACTTCAACTTCTGCGGTTTGCATTTTTCCGCCCTACGGGCGGGGATCTAAATGGTATGTCGTCGCCTGGGCTTACGCCGTAGCCCGAACGTAGCCGTGCCGCTGCGCCTGCAAGGGTACGCGTTGCCCATATCCTCACCCGTTCGCACTCACTCTCTCCCTGCTGTCGCTCGTTCGCTTGCGCATGCGGCTTGCGGTATGGCCCCTGCATTCTTCGCTTTCCGCACGTCTGTGTTTTGGCTACGGCGCAAGCCGATATCCGACAACCTGACTGGAGAAGAATTATGCCGAATTGGTGTGCAAACCGCCTTATCGTGACTGGGACGCCTGA
Organism: Serratia sp. SA088; assembly: GCF_049065515.1. NCBI lineage: Bacteria > Pseudomonadati > Pseudomonadota > Gammaproteobacteria > Enterobacterales > Yersiniaceae > Serratia > Serratia sp. SA088. The sequence continues at coordinate 1,869 of NZ_JBAKGW010000021.1, read as the reverse complement.
TCAACTTACCGCTGTGGCTGAATTTTCACGTAGCGAAGGAAGTGACAGTTTTTTCAGCGATGTTGATGTTGCATTTGTGGAGCTCGACGGTGAAATACAGCTGGATTTTCATACCCGGTGGGCTCCCCCTGAAGGTTCCGAGATCCGTAATCTGAGTAAGCGTTTCTCCTGCCATATTTGCCACACGTTTTGCGAGGAGGGGGAGGGTTTTTGCGGCTATCACGTTTATTCAAATGGCGAATACATAGATAGTGCCAGCGACGATATTGAATGGTCAGATGATTTGGACGAATACGGATATGCCGAGCTTGTAGGCCCGGAGTATGTCTTGGGCAATGTACCAGATTACGGTGGTTAACGAATTTATTGCGCTCCTGTCGGGGCGCTTAACTGAATAATACGGAATATTAGGATGCTTGAAAAAATGACTATCGCAGGGCTTATTGCCAGGCTAAACCGTTATCCCAATGATGCGCTGTGCGTGGCCAGTTTTTGGCTGGATGATGATTTTCTCGCGTTGGATGCAACGTTGACAGCTGATGATATTGAGCTGGCGATGGAGGTTGTCCATGACAATCATGATGCAAATATTGGCATAAACTGGGATGTGCTGCAGAGCGCGATTGATATTGTAAAAGTTCAAGAATGATGGCTTGCAGCCGGTCTACGACCGGCGCCGCATCCACTGGCCGCCATGGGCGGCCGTTAAGGAAAGCCGTTGTCAACGGCTTCATAGTGCACTTTTCCAGGCTTCTTGTGCCGCGGTGTTCACTTTTGCTGTGACGGACGCTGCCCCGTTCCGGTACGACAACAAGGAAAAGCTGACGCCCGCTGTCCTCACCCGTTCGCACTCCCTGCGGTCGTTTGCGCTGCGGCTTCCGACATCGCCCTTGCTGTCGTCCCTAATGGAACGTGGAGGTCTCGTGTCACAGCAACGTGCTCCCCGCTCTGTGCAAGAGCGAGAAAAAGGGCACCATAAGTGAAGCCGGAGAACGAAGTATGAATACTGCAGTAAACGCCGCCCAGTCAGTAACAGAGGTGAGCAGAATTGAAATTACCGATCCGCGTCGCCGTTTGGCTTTTGTACCTCAATTATTTGCCACGCCGGTAGGTGAACGCTTGGCTATCAACTTTTTAAGCAGGCACAGCAATTACGATGGGGGAATGTGGAATTTTTATGAGGTTCCTATCGGGCTCACCGGCCGAGTCGGGCCATGGGCTGACATGATGATTAACCACCCAACCGGTTACATCGCGCCAGCGGATGGTGTTTATCGTTTAACTATTCCGGGTAATTACTTCGATGCTGAAGTGTCGGCGGACGCTGCCGGGATCATCGCAACGCTTTTTGTTTTGAATCACCTTTCCTGGAAAGCTTCAGAACTGGGGAAAGATTATGCTCTGACCTGTCAACGATTAATCGAGCGCCAAGATGCGCTTAAAGACTACATCAGTATCATTCAACACCCTGAAAAGTCGCTGATATTCCAAGCGATTGATTAATAATTTATCCGGGCAGTTCGCCCGGGTATCTCACTCCACGAGTGATGTATCGGTGCCGCGCGCGTTTGGTTTTTAGCGACGTTGAGTCGCCAAAAACCAACGATCGGTCGCTTGCAGCCGGCGATGCCGGCGCCGCTCTCACTGCCCGGCCGCTTATGCGGCCGTTCGCTAAGGCAGCCAGGTAAAGGCCTGGCACTTTCTGGTGTATCCCCTCAGRCCCGGCATCCGCGCAGAGAGACTGTCCCCGTGACAGACGCTGAGCCGGGGCGCCGCCGGCACAAGGGTACGCGTTGCCGGCGTCCTCACCCGTTCGCACTCCCTTCCTCCCTGCGGTCGTCAGGTCGCTTGCGCTGCGGCCTGCGGCGC
>NZ_JBAKGW010000020.1:0-5893 GCF_049065515.1 Serratia sp. SA088 | reverse complement strand
CGTCTGTCACGGGGACAGTCTCTCTGCGCGGATGCCGGGCCTGAGGGGATACACCAGAAAGTGCCAGGCCTTTAGCCTGGCTGCCTTAGCGAACGGCCGCATAAGCGGCCGGGCAGTGAGAGCGGCGCCGGCATCGCCGGCTGCAAGCGCTAGTCTTTGATCTTGCAGTTGGCTTTCAGACCATAGCCGACTGGCCCGAAACCGCAACGCGGGTTCGGCGAGACTTGGCGACCGCAGGCGGGCGGCTAGTCGAGTTGGGCTGATGGCTGGACGTGTGCGGCCAGCCACCGGAGGAAGCTCACAAGAGTTATAAGAAAGGTGTTCCGAGAGCGACTTGTTGCAAGTTTATATTTCTGAACTGCCTATCCAATCATCAGCCAGGTAGGCATCCCATCCCTCTGGCGCCATGCTGTGGATATCAATGGCCAGCAATTGGTCATGCGTCCAGCCAGAACTATCAGGCTTGAAGCTTGCCAGTACTTCACCAGATAAATCCTTGATTATTAGTGTTTGTTTCTCATTTCCTGCCAGCAGGTCTGGTTCTTGGCTCGTGATCGGCTTTGCAACAATCATCTTGTAATTCCTTTATATCCCAAAGGCTTTGATATCATGCGCAAGCCTACAGCCTGCGCCCAGTTTCATTTCAGACGTTCGCTGGCCAACTGGTACACGTCCCCGCGCTCACGTTTGCCGACTGCCACCACAGCAATAATCAGGCAATCGTCGATCACCTCATAAACCAGACGAAACCCCGAGGCGCGCAGCTTGATTTTGTAACACCCCGGCATCCCCCGCAGTTTTGCTGAAGGAATATGCGGGTTCTCGCAGCATTTTTTCAGCTTTTTAGCGAACTGCTGCTGCAGCGCCTTGTCGAGCTTGCCCCACTCTTTCAGAGCCGACTCACGAAATTTGACCGTATACGTCATGCGAACTGATCCAGATCGAAGTCAACCAGCGCCTCGCTGCGGCGCTCATTAACTAATTTGACCAGTTCCTGATCATCGAGGGCATCGAGCATTTGCTCGTAGAGCGCCGCCGGAACGCAATAAAATTCTGGCTTATTGCGGTTCAGTATGGCCACCGGAAATCCGGCGCCAGCGCCAACGGTTTCCATTGGGTTTTTCTTCAGCTCGCTGATGCTCGCGCTTGTGTCACTCAAGATGATATTTGGCATGGTATCCTCGACTTAATAAGACTGCTTAACAGGTCTTATTATACCACCAAAAAGACCTGTTAACAGGTCTTTTTGATAAAATATCGTCCAGCTGGTCAGTTGTACGAATACTCCACCGCCATCTCGAGCGCCAGTCTGTAACGTGCATGTTCCCAGGCACGCTGACCGGTCTCCCCGAAGCAGCACTGCGCTACCCGTTGCCCTCTGACCCAATATTGGATCATTTCGTAAGCAACCCGCGGTTTGTCCGGGAGTTTATAGTCAGCCCCGCAGCTTTGGACGCGCTCTGTCATCCGCCTGAAAATCTCATAGAGCGCCTGCTCCAGCTCCTCGGGGGACGTACTGCTTTGCGCATACAGATCATTTAGGTCGTCTAAATAGCGAAACTCCATCTCCATCGCTCGAACGGCTGCGGGATATTGCACGCCCGGCTTTTCCCACGGCTCAGGGGTTTCTGATTCGCTCCATTTCGCCTTTTCACATCTCTCGGCAGATTCTGCAGCGGCGGTTTTGACGTTGACGTTATAGGGGTTCATTCTGGTCTACTCCTCTTGTGATTCCATCTCTCAGCGAGTTCTTTGCGGCATAGGGCCGAGTTGCGACAGGCCCGGAGAAAAACAAGGGCGCCGTTTGCGGCGTGGCTTGCCAGAACCTTGTTTTTTGAACGGAATGGCGCTACGAATAGCCCTTCGCAAAAACTCGTCGAGTGATGGCCACAGGGAACTCATGAGGATGCACCCCCTCGACACGGCGGTACGCCGGGTCGCCCATAGCGATCGCCACCCTAGGGGCGAACAGTGAAAGCGGCGCCGGCATCGCCGGCTGCAAGCGCAGGTTGTTGACCGTGATGTTGGCTTTCAGACCCTAGCCGACTGGCCCGAAACCCGCAGGGGTTCGGCGAGACTTGCTGGCCGTATGCGGACTGCTAGTCGAGTAGGGCTGATGGCCGGTCGCGCGCGACCGGCCACCGGAGGAAGCTCCTTATTCCATATGGAAAAATCCATAACAGGCCAGCAAGCACATCAATTGCCCCCATAATCTTCAACGTACGTCACTCGCCTGCTGGCTCAAGACTAAAAAGTCAGCCAGAACTGTAAACAACAAAAGGCGCCGAACGGCGCCTTTTCGTGTTATACCTCTTTTAGGACTGGCTCAATTCCGCATCGGCAACCGTATTACCTGCGGCTAGTCTTAGCTTATTAGGGATGAGCAAAGTGTTTAATACACGTTCTGCCTCAGAAAACTCGGCTTCTACTCGCTTCAGCCGATCCATCAGGCTCCACAATGCATCGCTCTTGTAATACTGCAGCCCTCTGCCAGCCATACAGGGGAATCGTTCTATCCATGTCAGAACGCTTTCGACCAGATCGTCTTCGATTATGTCCTGCTTGCTCCAACGCGAATACCACCCCCCAACAGTGCTCGGCGTTGAAAACGCCAGCTCGACTTCCGCCTGCGCAAGTTGGTTCTTGTAACGGCGGCGCTTGTGCTGTTTTTCACGAGAATGTCTACGCTCATCACGCTCATACTGCATATCCCACTGCCGCTCTCGCCGCTCGTGGCACAGAGCACCGTAGGCCGGAAACAGCTTGGCAGCGACATCCCCAGACAGAGGAAGCGGGTTGTATTGGCCACCACTTTCGATCAACGTGTCCAGTGCCGCAACATACTGCGCGATGGATGCGCCGCCCCTCTCATCAGGAAAATAGTTGGATGAAATGAGGCGAATGTCGGTTGATAGGATCTGCCCCCGCCCGTTGTTCAAGACCTTGAAAAAGGCTTTGGCATACGGGAATTCAGCGAGCCGCTTTCCCCTCTTTCTTTTACTTTCGACCAACGCTACGGCATGGACGGCGGCATGCTGATATTCATTGACCGGCACCAGCGCGTGACTGTTCGGGATCATACGCACAGCCCTCCCATTCGCAGCGCAGCGGCCAGCTGCACTGACTGGTTAAACCCGTGCCGGTAGTAATCGCCGACGGTCTCCAGCATCTTGTTTACGCTCTCCGGGTCAAACTTCTCCGCAATATGCAACCAAGCTACACGATTACCCTGGTCTGAATGGTTTGCTGTTTCCTGGAATGGGAGAAAAGCTGACCATACCGGCACTTCATTCCCGGCACTGCACAGGAATATAGCCAGATTGTCATCCTCTCGAGGGCTGATCCGGCAAACAACAGGCATTTGCCCGCAAAACTCGCTGGCCTCCTCCGCAACGGCGACACATCCATCCGGTAGCCCCAGTTGGCCGAGAACAACGCTGTTCAGCTGACGACGCGCTTCCCTGCCCCGGTCGCGATACTGCTCCAGTTCAAAGGCACTCATCACGGCTATCTGCGCAAGGCTCAAATTTTGGTTTTTCATGATGTTTGTTCTGCCGCCCGAGGGCGGCAGCTCCTTGTCAGTTAGGCGGCAGCGCTGTCTTCAACGTTAGTATCATTGGCGTTCGCGGATCTGGCAGTGGCATCAGCCCGGTTTTCCGATTCGGCCTGCGGCTGCGGTGCCATGCAGTTCGGCAACCAACCGGTTTCGCTCAGCACCGCAGCAGCAAACTCAGCGGCATCTTTACGTTTCATGCCCTCGGCATCTTTGGCTTTCCCGCTTTCACCGGCGCTATAGAGAACGTCCACGATTTGGTCTTTGCTAATCCGCGAGAAGAAGTTTGCGGTGGTCGGTTTCCACCATTCGCCGATCTGGAAATCTAGGGCTTTTTCTATAGAATCCAGCTTGGTGCCTACCCGCTTATCCTTGAGATAACTGTCTCGGCCATCGAGGCCGTGGGAAATGCAGTATGCCAACAACTCGAGAACGTCACCCTGTGGCCACGCCAGCAGCCACTCAAAACTTTCGCTCCAATTTTCCGGAAATTGGTTCAACCAGCTCTCATGCATCTCGTTCAGTTTAAGGTTGGCGATGCCACTCGCGCTGCCTGCCTCTTCTGACTGGGATAAGCAGCCGCTGCGCATGCTTTCTACAGAGGTGTGCAACACATAGAAATATCCATTGTCGAACACCCGCCGCGCCAGCGTGAACGTATGGAGTGCAATCGCGACGTTGGTGTTCTGCGCCAGCGCCGCTGACACGGCTAATGTGCGTTCGGCGGATAAGCTGGTCACCAAGACTTGGGAAAGCCCTTTTTCTGATGGCGGGGTGTTCTTCTTGATTTCTTCGCGGTTGGCTTTTTCTTGTTGCTTGATATCTTCTACTTTCATCAAGCCGCGTTGGATTTGGATCCGACCATCTTTCAGGTAAGCGATTATGCCCGCCGTCGCACGAACTTCTGACGGCCAATTGTTGAGTTCTGCAGCTGCGTATATTTCGTTGATACGCGCCTCAATCTGCTCTACACGTGGCGCATGTTCCCATTCTTCGTCTGCATCAAGACCAGTCTCATCGAGCATATCATCCAGCAATTTTTGCTCGGCGATCAGCTGATCCATTTCTGTCTGCTGCCCGCTGGTCAGCCTCGTGGTTACGCAAGGGATCTCGAAAGTCTTCTCATCGTCGGTATAACGTCGCGCTTCGCGGCAACGACCTATCCCCCATACCCAACCTTCTTTTTTTACGATCGCATCAGCAGCTTCCTGCAGTTTGGCGATCGCCATAGATTCCAGCTGCAATGGATTGGTCAGGATGACGCTTTCACCGAAAAGGTCTTCACGAATTTCTCCGCCCGCTGATTGGTAAACATCTAAACCAACAAAATCGACCAGCTCGCTCCCTATTGCTGAGATTTCGCCATTGAGCACTGCGTCTCGCAACGCCTTTGGTTTACGAAGATGCTCGTAGTAACGGCCGTTTTCCCACGCCTGAATCTGGCGTTGGTGATCATCACTCGCTCCCAAAGCCGCGAGTTGATCAAGGGTAATCTGGTCGGTTTTCAATAACTCTTGCAGCGATGGCGCAACCGTTGTCAATTTGAGGCATTTTCTGACATGCACCGTGCGGTAACCGAGAATGGCAGCAATTTTTTCGACAGACGTCCCGTCTTTCGCCATATCACGGAAGTTTTCCAGCTGATCTGCAGGTGTCAGGTTTGAGCGCTGTCCGTTTTCTGCATAAGAAATCGCGCGCGCTTTGTCTTCATCTACAACTTTGACGAAGACCGGGAAGTCCGGTGTAACTGGTACTCCTGCCGCAGATCGACCCTGTTCCATCAACAGATTGAGTGCTAAACGACGCGTTTCGCCCGCTGCAACCCCGTAAAACCCGTTGGCCATCCGGTACACGACTAAGTTTTGCAGTAAGCCAGTTCCTTCAATGCTGTTGGCTATCCCTTCAATATGTCCTTGGGTGCGAGCTGTTTTACGGGCATTGAGCTTTGTATCCACCAATTGTTTGAGCGTCAGAATTTCAACGGCGGCATCGGCCAGCGTATCAGCGACAAACTTCGCCGCCGCGGTTTTCTGTGGCTCTGCTTTGTTGGTTTTTGGTTTTGTCATGGTCTTTGGCATGGTTAATTCCTCCATCAGTAATGAATTTCAGCCAGCGGTCAGCCAATCCGGCTTCTTTCTGGTGTATTCCCCTTTTGGCTTTTGCCGGCGCGGGGAGCCTGGCGCCGTGACACCAAGACCGAGACGGGGTATCAGCTGACGGTACAAGGGCGGCGCCGCAGGCCGCAGCGCAAGCGACCTGACGACCGCAGGGAGGAAGGGAGTGCGAACGGGTGAGGACGCCGGCAACGCGTACCCTTGTGCCGGCGGCGCCCCGGCTCAG
>NZ_JBAKGW010000019.1:0-5982 GCF_049065515.1 Serratia sp. SA088 | reverse complement strand
AACCCAACCATCGATCTTTCCGCAGTGCTCTACTTCCCGCCGGCCTTCGACGCGGGCCGTCAGTATCCGGCCATCGTCGTTTCTCACCCGGGGGGCGGCGTGAAAGAGCAAACCGCCGGCACCTATGCCGCAAAACTGGCGGAGCAGGGATTTGTGACCGTGGCTTACGATGCCTCTTATCAGGGGGAAAGCGGCGGCGAACCCCGTCAGTTGGAAAACCCTTATATCCGCACCGAAGACGTCAGCGCGGTGATTGATTACCTGACCACGCTGCCTTATGTCGACAACGAGCGCATAGGCGCGATGGGCATTTGCGCCGGCGCGGGCTATACCGCCAACGCTGCGATCCAGGATCGCCGCATCAAGGCCATCGGCACCGTCAGCGCCGTCAATATCGGCTCGATGTTCCGCAACGGGTGGGAAAACAATGTGAAGTCCATTGATGCGCTGCCGTATGTAGAGGCGGGCTCCAACGCCCGCACCGGCGATATCAGCAGCGGTGAACATGCCACCATGCCGCTGGCGCCGATGAAAGAATCCGATGCGCCGAACGAAGAGCTGCGCCAGGCCTGGGAGTATTACCACACCCCGCGCGCGCAATATCCGACGGCGCCCGGCTATGCGACGCTGCGCAGCCTCAACCAGATCATTACCTACGACGCCTACCATATGGCCGAAGTGTATCTGACCCAGCCGATGCAGATCGTGGCGGGCAGCGTGGCGGGCAGTAAATGGATGAGTGACGATTTATACGACCGCGCCGCGAGCAGCGACAAGCGTTACCACATCGTCGAAGGCGCGAATCATATGGAATTGTATGACGGYAAAGCCTATGTCGCCGAAGCCGTTTCCGTCCTGGCGCCGTTCTTTGASGAGACGCTGTAATGAAAAATRTYCGCATCCAAAACGCCGATATGGCCTGGCACATCGCCGCCCACATTCAGCTGCCGCCGGGGTTCGATGAATCCAAGCGCTACCCGACRGTGGTCAGCGTCCATCCTTTCGGCAGYTGCAAGGAACAAACCTCCGGCAATGTTTACGGTAAGGCGTTGGCGGAGCARGGGTACGTCGTTATCGCCTATGACGCCAGTTTTCAGGGGGAGTCGGGCGGGGSGCCGCGCTGGATAGAAGATCCGACCCAGCGGGTGGAAGACATCAGCCGCGTCATCGACTATGCCGTCACCTTGCCGTATGTCGATGCGGAGCGTATCGGCGTGCTGGGCATTTGCGGCGGCGGCGGTTATGCCGTCAATGCCACGCTGACAGAGAAACGCATCAAAGCCGTGGTGAGCATCACCGGCGTTAATATTGGGCGACTCTTCCGCGAAGGCTTCAGCGGCTACGATCCGCTGGGCGCGCTGAGCGCGATGGCTGCGCAGCGCACCCRGGAAGCGCGGGGYGGAGAGCTTCAGGTCAATGAACTGCTGCCCGCCAGTCCTCAAGAGGCAACGGCCCATGGGCTCACCGAACGCGACRTTTTCGAAGCGACAGACTATTACAAGACCGCGCGCGGTCAACAGCCGGGTGGCGCGACGCGCATGTTGTTCTCGCATGCGCAAAAAACGCTGGCCTGGGATGCCTTCGCCTTTACCGAGGTGCTGCTGACTCAGCCGGTGATGGTGGTGGTGGGCGAGAAAGTCGGTGCCTTYGGCGCCTATCGCGATGGCATGGAAGTCTATGGGCGCGCAACGGCTTCAGCGCATCGCGAGCTGGTCTCGTTAGCRGACTTTTCACATTACGAGCTGTATGACAAACCGGAAGCCGTTCGCGCAGCGATGGACAAGGTGCTGCCGTTTTTRGCCGCGCACCTGGGTGAATAACCGATGGAGAACACCATGAARAATGTATTGATCCTTGGCGCCGGCGGCCAAATCGCCCGYCATGTTATCGACMGATTGGCGGATGAACRGTCGCTTGTGCAAACGTTGTTCGCTCGCCAGCCGGAAAAAATCCGGTCGCGCCCGGCCAACGGCCGGATCCTTATCGGCGATGTGTTGAACCCGTCCGCATTGGAACAAGCGATGCAGGGCCAGGATCTGGTGTATGCCAACCTGACGGGAGAGGATCTGGATGTGCAGGCTGAGGCGGTGATTGCCGCCATGCAGGCCAGCGGCGTCAAACGCCTGATCTTCGTTCTTTCGCTGGGGATTTATGATGAGGTCCCGGGAAAATTCGGTGAATGGAACAACGCGATCATCGGTGAGCCCCTCAAGCCATTTCGTCGGGCGGCTGACGCGATTGAAGCCTCCGGGCTGGACTACACCATTCTGCGCCCGGCCTGGTTAACGGATGAAGACCTGGTTGACTATGAGCTTACCGCCCGCGATGCGCCGTTCAAAGGAACSATCGTATCGCGCAAGAGCGTCGCCGCTTTARTTGCCGACATCATCGAGCAACCGAAAAAACATCTGGGTGARAACATCGGCGTCAACCAGCCGGGCACTGACGGTGACAAGCCGTATTTTATGTAAACACCCGCCATAAAATTTTTCTATAGAGGCAGGACGATGGAGATGAACAGTCTCAGCGGCAAAGTCGCTGTTATCACCGGGGCTTCAAGCGGTATTGGTGAAGCTGCCGCCCGCCGATTGGTTGCGGAAGGCGTTTCGGTCGTGCTGGTAGCAAGACGCAAAGAGCGAATCGRAAGYCTGGCTGCCGAACTGGGCGGRGSCGCCGTCGCCTTTGACGCTGACGTTGCTGATTTAGCTCAGGTCCGGTCACTTTTTAATRRGGTGAAGAGCCGCTTCGGCGGTGTGGATCTGCTTTTCAACAACGCGGGCATGGGGATTTTCGGYCGGTTCGAGGAGAGCTCMCCCGAGGGYTGGCAGGAGCAGATCAACGCGAATATGTACGGCGTGTTGAACTGTTCCTACGAAGCTATCCCTCTGATGAAAAATCGCCCCGGCGCAATGATCTCCACGGTATCCAGCGTCGGGGGGAAAAGCAGYGCGCCTAACTGGGCCGTGTATTGCGCCACCAAATTTGCMGTCAGGGGGTTCTGTGACGGCTTGCGGCAGGAGCTGGCTGAAGCAGGGATACGCGTGTCATTGATTCATCCGGGGGCGGTGCATACGGAATGGGGACACAATGTTTCTGCGGACATGATGCGCGAACGTCGTGATGCCATTCAGGCTCTCATGCCGGATGATGTGGCTCGTGCATTGGTCTATTCATTTGCTCAACCGCCCGGCGTATTACTCGATGACATCGTGATACGCCCTAGTTTGCAATTGACGCTTTAGTGCCTCGAYACCTCGTACTGCRATGAGGCAGTACGAGTTTTTAAACCGATTAAGGTGWACAGATATGAATCGCATTTGGTTTGTCACCGGCGCCGCGCGCGGYATGGGYGCCCATATTGTCAGGGCTGCGTTGCAACAGGGAGAYTGTGTGGTYGCAACGGGGCGGGATAGGGAAAAATTGCGCCGGACATTCAGCGATGTTGCAGCGGAAAAGATTGAGCTGCTGGAGCTTGATGTTCGTGATGAACATCAGGCGCTGGCTGCTGCAGATGCGGCCGTGAGCCGTTTTGGCCGCATTGATGTATTAGTGAATAATGCCGGGTTCTGTCTGTTGGGGCGTTTTGAAGAAGCGACAGCCGAACAGATAGAGCAGCAATTTTCAACCAACGTTTTCGGCATGGCCAATGTATTGCGCGCGGTGCTGCCGGTGATGCGGCGCCAGCGGRRCGGGCGCATTATCAACACCTCTTCCATCGCCGGCGTRAAAGCCGTCGCGAACGCCACATTTTATTCCGCGTCGAAGTTTGCCGTGGAAGGYATGACCCTGGCGTTGGCYGATGAGGTCGCGCCTCTTGGAATTACCGTCACCGCCGTTGAGCCCGGCTTTTTCCGCACCGAATTYCTCAATGACAGTTCTGCCCGGTACGGGGAAAGAAGCATTGCCGATTATGCCGCTTTTGGCAGCGCGCGCGAGCTACTGGCATCCGCCGATGGTCAGCAACAGGGCGATCCTGCCAAACTTGCGCAGGTGATTTGCCGGTTGGTGGAAATGGACACGCCTCCGCGCCAGCTATTAATCGGTAATGATGCTATCGATTTCGTCATGCCGACSTTGCAGTCCCGCATYGMAGAAACGTGGGAGTTTGAGGCGCTCAGCAAGACGACCGATTTTGCTTAATGGCATCAAGGCGCTTACCTATGTATGGAACCCTCATCGGTTTGACGGTCGTTTTGCTGGCYATTTTGGGCGTATTGGCCTCTGTCACGCTGATTGAAAATCGACAAGCCGCCCAGTTRGCCAAGATAGAGCCTCATGCGCATTCAGRAGAAAACGCATCGCGTACCGCCGTCGTTTATTTTTCTCGTTCAGGGAATACGGCGCTGGCCGCTCGCCATATCGCTCACCGCCTGGATGCACAGCTCTTCAGGCTTGATGCRCCGAACTATGCCCCTGGCTTGCCRGGGCTGGCGTATGCGCTGAAAGACGCCACTTTGCTGAAAGAGCGGCAGGATGCGTTGCCCGAGATAACGCCGGCCAAGATTGACTTGACGCCGTTTGACACCCTCTGGTTGGGCTCGCCGATCTGGCTATACAGYCCGGCGCCGCCGRTTTGGGCTTTTATTGAGAACAGCGATTTCAGCGGTAAACGGGTCATCCTGTTTAATACCCACAACAGCCACTTYTCGGACGAGCATATCGCGCGTTTTAAAGCCCAGGTGCTTGCACGGGGAGCAKTAACTTTCGAGCATCGCACGGTGCTGCGAGGGCGAATGACGCAGCAAATCACACCGGAACAGATGCTGCAATTTATCGATGAWCGCTGGCTGGGAACCCCGCTGGCGAAGTGATTKTTTATGATTTTTKATTTTAGATCAAAATGTTAAATGCTGAGAGARTTATGAAAGATCCATTAATGCAGCCATTTTTATTTAAAAACGGYCTTGAGATGCGTAATCGCATCGTGATGGCCCCAATGACCACCTGGTCAGCCAATGATGATGAAACTATYTCWGATGCGGAGTTAGCCTATTATCGGGCACGCGCGAMCGGTGTTGGGTTGGTGCTGACAGGCTGTTCCCATGTACAGCGAAATGGCATCGGGTTTACTCATGAGTTCGCGGCCTATGACGATCGCTTTATYCCGAGCCTGAAACGGCTGGCGGATGCCGCTAAAAGCGGCGGCGCGCCGGCGATCCTGCAACTCTTTCACGCGGGAAATAAAGCCGTTCCGGCCTTGATCCCCGATGGCGASCTCGTTRGCGCCAGTGCGCTAGCCGCACCGGCAGGCCCGTTTAACGATGGCAAAAAAGCCGGCCGCGCGTTAAGCCATGAYGAAATTCTGACTGTGATCCGCGATTTTGGCGAAGCCACTCGCCGYGCGATTGAGGCGGGGTTCGATGGCGTGGAATTGCATGGCGCSCATGGTTTCCTGCTCCAAAACTTTTTCTCCCCGTATTTCAATCAGCGCACGGATGAATGGGGCGGTTCGCTGGAGAATCGCATGCGTTTCCCCTTGGAAGTGGCGCGCGAAGTTCGGCGAGTTATCGRACGCCWTGCTACRCAGCCTTTCTTATTGGGGTATCGGTTGTCTCCGGAAGAATCCGGCGAAAAGGGACTGCGTATAGATGATTCTCTGGCGTTGGCGAACCAATTGACGGAAGAGGCGCTTATCGATTATTTGCACATCTCGCTGCACCATGTACTGACGGACACCCCTCGGGATGACGAKGATGAAAAGRGTACGCTGGCAAGGTTCATTGAGCWGAATAACGGCCGTTTRCCGATACTGGCCGCCGGAAAAATCACGTCGTCGGACGTGGCACGGCAAGCGCTGGATGCCGGATTGTCCATGGTCGCTTTGGGACGCGCGATGGTTATGAATCCCCAATGGGTGGAGAGAGTACAATCAGGTCATGAAGGAAGCATGAACGTCAAACTCAATTTGTCGCAAGATCCGGATGAATTACAGATCCCACATAAACTGTGGCAAGCGATTCAAAATACCCCAGGCTGGTTCCC
>NZ_JBAKGW010000018.1:0-26282 GCF_049065515.1 Serratia sp. SA088 | reverse complement strand
CGTAGAGATGGTAATGCCAGGCGACAACGTGAACATGGTTGTAACCCTGATTCACCCAATCGCGATGGACGACGGTCTGCGTTTCGCAATCCGTGAAGGCGGCCGTACTGTAGGCGCTGGTGTTGTTGCTAAAGTTATCGCTTAATCGCGAATAATTTTTCGACACAAAAAAGGGCACTCCGGTGCCCTTTTTTTATGCAATTCGTATAAATCTTAATTGAAATAAAAACCATTCCTATTTAGACTCAATGCATTGGTTAAGAAGTGAGTCTCTCTATGTATGTATGTCTGTGTAATGCGGTGACTGACAAAGCGATCCGTAATGCGGTGCGTCAGCACAACCCCCATACCATGAAGCAGCTGCGTGAACTTGTGCCGATTGGTACCGATTGTGGAAAGTGCATTCGTCAGGCAAGACAGATTATGGTGGAGGAACGCGGAACTATCATCCCAATGCATGAAGTTGCCTAACAAAGGGTAAGGTTATTTTTGACTCTTGGCTTACAGGTTCTACACTTTTAGAACTGGCCAGGAGGAGTTACCTATGAAAGGCGATAAAAAGATCATTGCTCACCTCAACAAGCTGCTCGGCAACGAGCTGGTTGCCATCAATCAATATTTCCTGCACGCCCGCATGTTCAAGAATTGGGGTTTAATGCGCCTCAACGATAAGGAATACCATGAGTCGATCGACGAAATGAAACATGCCGATCGCTACATCGAGCGCATCCTGTTCCTGGAAGGAATACCTAATCTGCAAGACCTCGGCAAGCTGAACATCGGCGAAGACATTGAAGAGATGCTGCGTTCCGATCTGGCGCTGGAATTGGCGGGCGCCAAGAACCTGCGCGAAGGTATCGCCTACGCCGACTCGATTCACGATTATGTCAGCCGTGATTTGATGATCGACATTCTGGCCGATGAAGAAGAGCATATCGACTGGCTGGAAACCGAGCTGGATCTGATCGCTCGCCTCGGCATTCAAAACTATGCCCAGGCCCAGATTTTAGAGCGCAAAGAGTAAGCCTGCCTTCCGTTCGTCATCGCCTCTCCTGCCGGCGACCGTTTTTACGGCGGGGCAGGGGAGCTGCCCGCCAAGCATAATTCATACCTTGATCGCCACCTTCATCCCGTGATCGTCGCTGAAGACGCAAAAATGACGATTTCCTGAGCATATTTCCAACTGCGGCTTGCTTCCTGGGCCATTTTGCGTATAATGCGCGGGCTTACCTAATCTTGGTAAGCCTGATTTTAGCGAATCAGTCGATTGGCAGGTCTTTTTTGCCTTTCGAACAATACTCCCGATATGGGGGTTATATGTTGACGATTACACTCCCCCATCAATCGAAATGGGTGTGAGGAGTAATTATTTACGTTTATAAATAATTGGAGCTCTGGTCTCATGCAGAACCAAAGAATCCGTATCCGCCTGAAAGCGTTTGATCATCGTCTGATCGATCAATCAACCGCGGAAATCGTCGAGACTGCAAAGCGCACTGGTGCGCAAGTCCGTGGTCCGATCCCGCTGCCAACTCGCAAAGAGCGCTTTACCGTTCTGATCTCTCCGCACGTCAACAAAGACGCGCGCGATCAGTACGAGATTCGCACTCACAAGCGTCTGGTTGACATCGTTGAGCCAACCGAGAAAACCGTTGATGCTCTGATGCGTCTGGATCTGGCTGCCGGTGTAGACGTGCAGATCAGCCTGGGTTAATCAGGTCATTGAGCGATTGAGAGGTTGAAACAATGATTGGTTTAGTCGGTAAAAAAGTGGGTATGACCCGTATCTTCACTGAAGATGGCGTTTCTATCCCAGTAACCGTAATTGAAATTGAAGCGAACCGCGTGACTCAGGTTAAAAGCCTGGACACCGACGGTTACCGTGCCGTTCAGGTTACCACTGGTAGCAAAAAAGCTAACCGTGTAACCAAGCCGGAAGCGGGCCATTTCGCTAAAGCTGGCGTTGAAGCTGGCCGTGGTCTGTGGGAATTCCGCCTGGAAGAAGGTCAAGAATTCGCTGCAGGTCAGGAAATTAGCGTAGAAATCTTCGCTGACGTTAAAAAAGTCGATGTTACCGGTACTTCTAAAGGTAAAGGTTTTGCTGGCACTGTTAAGCGCTGGAACTTCCGTACCCAAGACGCTACCCACGGTAACTCCTTGTCTCACCGCGTTCCGGGTTCTATCGGTCAGAACCAGACTCCGGGCAAAGTGTTCAAAGGCAAGAAAATGGCTGGCCACCTGGGTGATGAGCGCGTAACCGTTCAAAGCCTGGACGTAGTACGTGTTGACGCTGAGCGCAACCTGCTGCTGGTTAAGGGTGCTGTACCGGGCGCAACCGGTGGCAACCTGATCGTTAAACCAGCTGTGAAGGCGTAAGGGGATAGCAATGGAATTAGTATTGAAAGACGCGCAAAGCGCGCTGACTGTTTCCGAAACTACCTTCGGTCGTGATTTCAACGAAGCGCTGGTACACCAGGTTGTTGTTGCTTATGCAGCAGGTGCCCGTCAAGGTACTCGTGCTCAGAAGACCCGTGCTGAAGTAACTGGTTCCGGCAAAAAGCCATGGCGTCAGAAAGGCACCGGCCGTGCGCGTTCAGGTTCTGTAAAGAGCCCGATCTGGCGTTCAGGCGGCGTGACCTTTGCTGCTAAGCCACAGGACCACAGTCAGAAAGTAAACAAAAAGATGTACCGCGGCGCGCTGAAAAGCATCCTGTCCGAACTGGTACGTCAAGATCGTCTGATCGTTGTCGAGAAGTTCTCTGTAGAAGCGCCTAAAACTAAGCTGCTGGCACAGAAACTGAAAGATATGGCTCTGGAAGACGTGCTGATCGTGACCGGTGAACTGGATGAGAATCTGTTCCTGGCAGCTCGCAACCTGTACAAGGTTGACGTGCGCGATGTAGCAGGTATCGATCCGGTTAGCCTGATCGCCTTCGACAAAGTGGTTATGACTGCTGATGCTGTGAAGCAAGTTGAGGAGATGCTGGCATGATCCGTGAAGAACGTTTGCTGAAAGTGCTGCGTGCACCGCACGTATCTGAAAAAGCATCCGCTGCGATGGAAAAAAGCAACACCATCGTTCTCAAAGTTGCCAAAGACGCGACCAAAGCAGAAATCAAAGCTGCAGTGCAGAAACTGTTTGAAGTCGAAGTCAAAGACGTGAACACCCTGGTAGTTAAAGGGAAAGTGAAGCGTCACGGTCAGCGTGTTGGTCGTCGTAGCGACTGGAAAAAAGCTTACGTCACCCTGAAAGAAGGCCAGAATCTGGACTTCATCGGCGGCGCAGAGTAAGTCGGAGGAGTAAGAACAATGGCAATTGTTAAATGTAAACCTACATCTCCGGGTCGTCGCCACGTTGTTAAAGTGGTTAACCCTGAGCTGCACAAGGGTAAACCTTATGCCCCGCTGCTGGAAAAACTGAGCAAAAGCGGTGGTCGTAACAACAATGGCCGTATCACCACCCGTCATATCGGTGGTGGCCACAAGCAACATTATCGTCTGGTTGACTTCAAGCGCAACAAAGACGGTATCCCTGCTGTGGTTGAGCGTCTGGAGTACGATCCGAACCGTTCCGCGAACATCGCGCTGGTTCTGTACAAAGACGGCGAACGCCGTTACATCCTGGCGCCGAAAGGCCTGAAAGCTGGTGACCAGATTCAATCTGGCGTTGATGCTGCAATCAAAGCGGGTAACACCCTGCCGATGCGCAACATTCCAGTTGGTTCAACGGTTCACAACGTAGAAATGAAACCAGGTAAAGGCGGCCAGATGGCTCGCTCCGCTGGCGCCTACGTTCAGATCGTTGCTCGTGATGGTTCCTACGTAACTCTGCGTCTGCGCTCCGGCGAAATGCGTAAAGTTCCAGCTGATTGCCGCGCCACCCTGGGTGAAGTCGGTAACGCTGAACACATGCTTCGCGTTCTGGGTAAAGCAGGTGCTGCACGTTGGCGTGGTGTTCGTCCTACCGTTCGCGGTACGGCGATGAACCCGGTAGATCACCCGCACGGTGGTGGTGAAGGTCGTAACTTTGGTAAGCACCCGGTAACTCCGTGGGGCGTTCAGACCAAAGGTAAGAAGACCCGTAGCAACAAGCGTACTGATAAGTTCATCGTACGTCGCCGTAGCAAAAAATAATTAGAGGATAAGCCATGCCACGTTCTCTCAAGAAAGGTCCTTTTATTGACCTGCACTTGCTGAAGAAGGTAGAGAAAGCGGTGGAAAGCGGTGACAAGAAGCCTTTGCGCACTTGGTCCCGTCGTTCAACGATCTTTCCTAACATGATCGGTTTGACCATCGCTGTCCATAATGGTCGTCAGCACGTACCAGTGTTCGTTTCCGATGAAATGGTCGGTCACAAACTGGGTGAATTCGCGCCGACTCGTACTTATCGCGGCCATGCGGCTGATAAAAAAGCTAAAAAGCGCTAAGGTAGGAGGAAGAGATGGAAACTATCGCTAAACATCGCCACGCTCGTTCTTCTGCTCAGAAGGTTCGCCTTGTTGCTGACCTGATTCGCGGTAAGAAAGTGTCGCAAGCTCTGGAAACTCTGACCTACACCAACAAGAAAGCTGCTGGTCTGGTTAAGAAAGTGCTGGAGTCTGCCATTGCTAACGCAGAACACAACGATGGCGCTGACATCGATGATCTGAAAGTTACGAAAATCTTCGTAGACGAAGGCCCAAGCATGAAGCGCATTATGCCGCGTGCAAAAGGTCGTGCAGATCGCATCCTGAAGCGCACCAGCCACATTACTGTGGTTGTGTCCGATCGCTGAGACTCTGGAGACTAGCAATGGGTCAGAAAGTACATCCTAATGGTATTCGCCTGGGTATTGTCAAACCTTGGAACTCTACTTGGTATGCGAATACCAAAGAATTCGCTGACAACCTGGACAGCGACTTTAAAGTTCGTCAATTCCTGACTAAGGAACTGTCGAAAGCTTCCGTTTCTCGCATCGTTATCGAGCGTCCTGCGAAGAGCATCCGTGTGACCATTCACACTGCTCGCCCAGGCATCGTTATCGGCAAGAAAGGTGAAGACGTCGAAAAACTGCGCAAGGTCGTAGCGGACATCGCTGGCGTTCCTGCACAGATCAACATCGCCGAAGTCCGTAAACCGGAACTCGACGCTAAATTGGTTGCTGACAGCATCACTTCTCAGCTGGAACGTCGCGTTATGTTCCGTCGTGCTATGAAGCGTGCAGTACAGAACGCAATGCGTCTTGGCGCTAAAGGTATCAAAGTTGAAGTAAGCGGCCGTCTTGGCGGCGCCGAAATCGCACGTACCGAATGGTACCGCGAAGGTCGTGTTCCATTGCACACTCTGCGTGCGGACATCGACTACAACACATCTGAAGCGCACACCACTTATGGTGTAATCGGCGTTAAGGTATGGATCTTCAAAGGTGAGATCCTGGGTGGTATGGCTGCAGTTGAACAACCGGAACCGGCTGCTCAACCTAAAAAGCAGCAGCGTAAAGGCCGCAAGTAAGGAGAGTCGCTGATGTTACAACCAAAGCGTACAAAATTCCGTAAGGTGCACAAGGGCCGCAACCGTGGTCTGGCGCAAGGTACGGATGTTAGCTTCGGCACTTTCGGTCTGAAAGCTGTTGGCCGTGGCCGTCTGACTGCTCGTCAAATCGAAGCAGCTCGTCGTGCAATGACTCGTGCAGTTAAGCGTCAAGGCAAGATCTGGATCCGTGTATTCCCGGACAAACCGATCACCGAGAAGCCGCTGGAAGTGCGTATGGGTAAAGGTAAGGGTAACGTGGAGTATTGGGTTGCCCTGATCCAGCCTGGTAAGGTCCTGTACGAAATGGACGGCGTGCCAGAAGAGGTTGCCCGCGAGGCATTCAAACTGGCAGCAGCGAAACTGCCGATCAAAACCACCTTTGTAACTAAGACGGTGATGTAATGAAAGCACAAGAGCTGCGTGAAAAAAGCGTTGAAGAGCTGAATGCCGAGCTGCTCAACCTGCTGCGTGAGCAATTCAACTTGCGCATGCAGGCGGCCAGTGGCCAGCTGCAACAAACTCACCTGTTGAAACAAGTGCGTCGTGACGTCGCACGCGTTAAGACTTTACTGACTCAAAAGGCGGGTGTGTAAATGACTGAAGTTATCCGTACCCTGCAGGGTCGTGTTGTTAGCGATAAAATGGAGAAATCCATCGTTGTTGCTATCGAGCGTACTGTGAAGCACCCGATCTACGGGAAATTCATCAAACGTACGACCAAGCTGCACGTACATGACGAGAACAACGAATGTGGTACCGGCGACGTGGTGGAAATCCGCGAATGCCGCCCACTGTCCAAGACCAAGTCCTGGACGTTGGTTCGCGTTGTAGAGAAAGCGATTCTGTAATAGAGTAGCTGGCTCTCACTTAATAAACGGCTCAGAAAATGAGCCGTTTATTTTTTCTACCCATACCAAGTAAGCGGTGTTATAATGCTGCGCCCTCGGTTATGGGGCTTTTCAACGGCCTAATTTTTACTTGGGTCTTTAAAGTAGTAGTTGACATTAGCGGAGCACTAAAATGATCCAAGAACAGACTATGCTGAACGTCGCCGACAACTCCGGTGCACGTCGCGTAATGTGTATCAAGGTTCTAGGTGGCTCGCACCGTCGCTACGCAGGCGTCGGCGACATCATCAAAATTACCATCAAGGAAGCAATTCCTCGCGGTAAGGTGAAGAAAGGCGATGTTCTGAAGGCGGTAGTGGTGCGCACCAAGAAGGGTGTACGTCGCCCGGACGGTTCTGTCATTCGCTTCGATGGCAATGCATGCGTTATTTTGAACAATAACAGCGAGCAGCCAATCGGTACGCGTATTTTTGGGCCGGTAACTCGTGAACTGCGTAATGAGAAGTTCATGAAAATTATCTCTCTGGCACCAGAAGTACTCTAAGGAGCGAACATGGCAGCGAAGATCCGTCGTGATGACGAAGTTATCGTGATTACCGGGAAAGACAAAGGTAAGCGCGGTAAAGTAAAAAATGTCCTGTCTGCTGGCAAGGTCATTGTTGAAGGCATCAACCTGGTTAAGAAACACCAGAAGCCGGTTCCGGCTCTGAACCAACCAGGCGGCATTGTTGAGAAAGAAGCTGCAATTCAGGTTTCTAACATTGCTATCTTCAACGCGGCTACCGGCAAGGCTGACCGTGTAGGCTTTAGATTCGAAGACGGCAAAAAAGTCCGTTTCTTCAAGTCTAACAGCGAAACTATCAAGTAATTTGGAGTAATACGATGGCGAAACTGCATGATTACTACAAAGACGAGGTAGTCAAACAACTGATGTCTCAGTTTGATTACAACTCTGTCATGCAAGTCCCTCGGGTCGAGAAGATCACCCTGAACATGGGTGTTGGTGAAGCGATTGCTGACAAGAAACTGCTGGATAACGCCGCAGCGGACCTGGCAGCCATCTCCGGTCAAAAACCGTTGATCACCAAAGCCCGCAAATCTGTTGCAGGCTTCAAAATCCGTCAGGGCTATCCGATCGGCTGTAAAGTAACTCTGCGTGGCGAACGCATGTGGGAGTTCTTTGAGCGTCTGATCTCCATTGCTGTTCCACGTATCCGTGACTTCCGTGGCCTGTCCGCCAAGTCATTCGATGGCCGTGGCAACTACAGCATGGGCGTGCGTGAGCAAATCATCTTCCCAGAAATCGACTACGACAAAGTCGATCGCGTTCGTGGTTTGGATATTACCATTACCACTACTGCGAAATCTGATGATGAAGGCCGCGCGCTGCTGGCTGCTTTTAACTTCCCGTTCCGCAAGTAAGGCAGGGTTACTGATGGCTAAGCAATCAATGAAAGCACGCGAAGTCAAGCGCGTGAAATTAGCTGACAAGTTCTTTGCAAAACGCGCTGAACTGAAAGCTATTATCTCTGATGTGAACGCATCCGATGAAGATCGTTGGAATGCCGTTCTCAAGCTGCAAACTCTGCCGCGTGATTCCAGCCCGTCTCGTCAGCGTAAACGCTGCCGCCAAACTGGCCGTCCACATGGTTATGTGGGCAAATTCGGGTTGAGCCGTATTAAGCTTCGTGAAGCCGCTATGCGCGGTGAAGTACCAGGCTTGAAAAAGGCTAGCTGGTAATTACCAATTGAATCACGGGAGTAAAGACAGATGAGCATGCAAGATCCGATCGCGGATATGCTGACCCGTATCCGTAACGGTCAAGCCGCGAACAAAGTTGCGGTCACCATGCCTTCCTCCAAGCTGAAAGTGGCAATTGCCAACGTGCTGAAGGAAGAAGGTTTTATTGAAGATTTCAAAATCGAAGGCGACGCCAAGCCTGTTCTGGAACTGGTACTGAAGTACTTCCAGGGCAAAGCTGTGGTAGAAAGCATTCAACGTATCAGCCGTCCAGGTCTGCGCATCTACAAGAAAAAAGATGAGCTGCCAAAAGTTATGGCCGGTTTGGGTATCGCTGTTGTTTCTACCTCTAAAGGTGTTATGACCGATCGTGCAGCTCGCCAGGCTGGTCTGGGTGGCGAGATTATCTGCTACGTAGCTTAATTCGGGAGGAAAGAATGTCTCGTGTTGCAAAAGCACCCGTCGTCATTCCTGCCGGCGTAGAGGTAAAACTCAACGGTCAGGTTATTTCGATTAAGGGTAAAAACGGCGAGTTGACTCGTACTATCCACGACGCCGTTGAAGTGAAGCAAGAAGCTAACGCACTGACTTTCGCTCCGCGCGAAGGTTTTGCTAACGCATGGGCCCAAGCGGGTACTACGCGCGCTCTGCTGAACGCAATGGTTGTTGGTGTTACCGAAGGCTTCACCAAGAAGCTTCAACTGGTAGGTGTTGGTTATCGTGCTGCCGTTAAAGGCAACGTGGTGAATTTGGCCCTGGGCTTCTCTCACCCTATCGATCACCAGCTGCCGGCAGGTATCACTGCTGAATGCCCAAGCCAAACTGAAATCGTGCTGAAAGGCGCTGATAAGCAGGTAATTGGCCAGGTAGCAGCAGATCTGCGCGCTTACCGTCGTCCTGAGCCTTACAAAGGCAAGGGTGTTCGTTACGCCGACGAAGTCGTGCGTACCAAAGAGGCTAAGAAGAAGTAAGGTAACACTATGGATAAGAAATCTGCTCGTATCCGTCGTGCGACCCGCGCACGCCGCAAGCTCCAAGAGCTGGGTGCAACCCGCCTGGTGGTACATCGTACCCCGCGTCACATTTACGCACAGGTGATTGCTCCAAACGGTTCTGAAGTACTGGTAGCCGCTTCTACTTTAGAAAAAGCTATCGCGGAGCAACTGAAGTATTCCGGTAACAAAGACGCAGCAGCAGCCGTAGGTAAAGCTCTGGCTGAGCGCGCGTTGGAAAAAGGGATTGCGAAAGTATCCTTTGACCGTTCCGGTTTCCAATATCATGGTCGAGTCCAGGCACTGGCAGATGCTGCCCGTGAAGCTGGCCTTCAGTTCTAAGGAAGAGGTTTAAGATGGCTCACATCGAAAAACAAGCTGGCGAACTGCAGGAAAAGCTGATCGCGGTAAACCGCGTATCTAAAACCGTAAAAGGTGGCCGTATTTTCAGCTTTACCGCACTGACTGTAGTTGGTGATGGTAACGGTCGCGTTGGTTTTGGCTACGGCAAAGCACGCGAAGTTCCAGCAGCGATCCAGAAAGCGATGGAAAAAGCCCGTCGCAACATGATGAACGTCGCGCTGAACAGCGGCACCCTGCAGCACCCTGTTAAGGGCGCTCACACGGGTTCTCGCGTGTTCATGCAGCCTGCTCATGAAGGTACCGGTATCATCGCGGGCGGTGCAATGCGCGCCGTTCTCGAAGTTGCTGGGGTGCACAACGTATTGGCTAAAGCTTATGGTTCCACCAACCCGATCAACGTGGTTCGTGCAACTATCGACGCTCTGGCGAATATGAAGTCTCCTGAAATGGTCGCTGCTAAGCGTGGTAAATCCGTTGCCGACATTCTGGGGTAATTGACCATGGCTAAGACTATTAAAGTTACACAAACTCGCAGCTCAATTGGCCGTCTGCCGAAGCATAAAGCTACTCTGCTCGGTCTGGGTCTGCGTCGTATTGGTCACACCGTAGAGCGCGAGGATACTCCTGCTGTTCGCGGTATGGTCAACCTGGTTTCCTACATGGTTAAAGTTGAGGAGTAACAGATGCGTTTAAATACTCTGTCTCCGGCTGAAGGTGCCAAGCATGCGCCTAAGCGTGTAGGTCGTGGTATTGGTTCTGGCCTGGGTAAAACCGGCGGCCGTGGTCACAAAGGTCAGAAGTCTCGTTCTGGCGGTGGCGTACGTCGTGGTTTCGAAGGTGGTCAGATGCCTCTGTACCGTCGTCTGCCGAAATTCGGCTTCACTTCACGCAAAGCGATGATCACGGCAGAAGTTCGTCTGTCTGAGCTGGCTCTGGTTGAAGGCGATGTTATCGACCTGAACGCGCTGAAAGCCGCTAACGTAGTTGGTGTCCAGATCGAATTCGCGAAAGTTGTACTTTCTGGCGAAGTCGCTCGTCCGGTAACCCTGCGTGGTCTGCGTGTCACCAAAGGCGCTCGTGCTGCTATCGAGGCTGCTGGCGGTAAAATTGAGGAATAAGTAGCAGATGGCTAAGCAACCAGGATTAGATTTTCAAAGTGCTAAAGGCGGGCTCGGCGAGCTGAAGCGCAGACTTTTGTTTGTCATCGGCGCGCTGATTGTCTTCCGCATCGGCTCTTTCATTCCGATTCCTGGTATCGATGCCACTGTGCTTGCCAAATTGCTTGAGCAGCAGAGAGGCACTATCATTGAAATGTTTAACATGTTCTCTGGTGGTGCCCTCAGCCGTGCTTCTATCTTTGCTCTGGGGATCATGCCGTATATCTCGGCGTCGATCATTATCCAGCTGCTGACGGTGGTTCATCCAGCGTTGGCGGAAATCAAGAAAGAAGGGGAGGCTGGCCGTCGCAAGATTAGCCAGTACACCCGCTACGGTACGCTGGTATTGGCCATATTCCAGTCGATCGGTATTGCTACCGGTCTGCCGAATATGCCTGGTATGCAGGGCCTGGTGTTAAACCCAGGCTTTGCATTCTACTTTACTGCGGTTGTGAGCCTGGTAACCGGGACAATGTTCCTGATGTGGCTGGGTGAGCAGATTACTGAGCGCGGTATCGGCAACGGTATCTCGATCATTATCTTCGCGGGTATTGTAGCGGGGCTCCCGCCGGCAGTGGCCCATACTATTGAGCAAGCGCGGCAAGGCGACCTGCACTTCCTCCTGCTGCTGTTGGTTGCAGTATTGGTGTTTGCAGTAACCTTCTTCGTTGTTTTCATCGAGCGTGGTCAACGTCGTATCGTCGTTAACTATGCGAAGCGTCAACAAGGTCGTCGTGTTTATGCAGCACAGAGTACACACTTACCGTTGAAAGTGAACATGGCGGGTGTTATCCCGGCGATTTTCGCTTCCAGCATTATTCTGTTCCCGGCCACGATTGCATCATGGTTTGGGGGCGGTACCGGTTGGAACTGGCTGACTACGATTTCGCTGTATTTGCAGCCAGGGCAACCGCTTTATGTGTTACTCTATGCGTCTGCAATCATCTTCTTCTGTTTCTTCTACACGGCGTTGGTTTTCAACCCGCGTGAGACAGCAGATAACCTGAAGAAGTCCGGTGCCTTCGTACCAGGAATTCGTCCGGGAGAGCAAACGGCGAAGTATATCGATAAAGTAATGACGCGTTTAACCCTGGTGGGCGCGATGTACATTACTTTCATCTGCCTGATCCCGGAGTTCATGCGTGATGCAATGAAAGTACCATTCTACTTTGGTGGTACCTCGCTACTGATCGTGGTTGTCGTCATCATGGACTTTATGGCTCAAGTGCAAACTCTGATGATGTCAAGTCAGTACGAGTCTGCATTGAAGAAAGCAAATCTGAAAGGCTATAACCGCTAGTCAGATTCGTTTGAGAAGTTACGGAGAGTAAAAATGAAAGTTCGTGCTTCCGTCAAGAAATTATGTCGTAACTGCAAAATCGTTAAGCGTAACGGTGTCGTTCGTGTGATTTGCAGCGCCGAGCCGAAGCATAAACAGCGTCAAGGCTGATTATCTCGCATATTTTTCTTGCAAAGTTGGGTTGAGCTGGCTAGATTAGCCAGCCAATCTTTTGTATGTCGCACTGCAACATTATTTGAGTATCCTGAAAACGGGCTTTTCAGAATGGTGTTGCTGTATAAAATAGTAGGAGTGCATAGTGGCCCGTATAGCAGGCATTAACATTCCTGATCATAAACATACCGTTATCGCCTTAACGTCGATCTTCGGTATCGGTAAAACCCGTTCACAGGCTATCTGTGCATCTACGGGTATTGCTGAAAATGTTAAGATCAGTGAGCTGTCTGAAGAGCAAATCGAAAAGCTTCGTGATGCAGTTGCCAAATACACCGTTGAGGGTGATTTGCGTCGTGAAATTACCCTGAGCATCAAGCGTCTTATGGACCTTGGTTGCTATCGTGGTTTGCGTCATCGTCGTGGTCTGCCGGTACGCGGTCAGCGCACCAAGACCAACGCTCGTACCCGTAAGGGTCCGCGCAAGCCGATCAAGAAATAATCGGGGTTATTGAATAATGGCAAAGGCACCTGTTCGTACACGTAAGCGTGTAAGAAAGCAAGTCTCTGACGGCGTGGCTCATATCCATGCTTCTTTCAACAACACCATCGTTACCATCACTGATCGTCAGGGTAATGCTTTGGGTTGGGCAACAGCCGGTGGTTCCGGTTTCCGTGGTTCTCGTAAGTCCACTCCGTTCGCAGCACAGGTTGCAGCAGAACGTTGTGCTGACGCAGTGAAAGAATACGGTATCAAGAACCTGGAAGTTATGGTTAAAGGACCTGGTCCTGGTCGTGAGTCTACTATCCGCGCTCTGAACGCGGCTGGTTTCCGCATCACTAACATTACTGATGTGACTCCGATCCCTCATAACGGTTGTCGTCCGCCGAAAAAGCGCCGCGTGTAACGCAGCTTTTAGGATTGTTGGAGAAAGAAAATGGCAAGATATTTGGGTCCTAAGCTCAAGCTGAGCCGTCGTGAGGGCACAGACCTGTTCCTTAAGTCTGGCGTTCGCGCGATCGATTCCAAGTGTAAAATTGAACAAGCACCTGGTCAGCACGGTGCGCGTAAACCGCGTCTGTCTGATTACGGTGTTCAGTTGCGTGAGAAGCAGAAAGTTCGTCGTATGTACGGCATTCTGGAGCGTCAATTCCGCAACTATTACAAAGAAGCAACCCGCCTGAAGGGCAACACCGGTGAAAACCTGTTGCAGCTGCTGGAAGGTCGTCTGGACAACGTTGTTTACCGTATGGGCTTCGGCGCTACTCGTGCAGAGTCACGTCAGCTGGTTAGCCACAAAGCAGTTATGGTAAACGGTCGCGTTGTTAACATCGCTTCTTATCAGGTATCTCCGAATGACGTAGTCAGCATCCGCGAGAAAGCTAAAAAGCAGTCTCGTGTTAAAGCTTCTCTGGAGCTGGCTGAGCAGCGTGAAAAGCCGACTTGGCTGGAAGTTGATGCTGCTAAGATGGAAGGCGTGTTCAAGCGTATGCCTGAACGTACCGATCTGTCTGCGGACATTAACGAACACCTGATCGTCGAGCTTTACTCCAAGTAAAGCTTAGTACCAAAGAGAGGACACAATGCAGGGTTCTGTGACAGAGTTTCTAAAACCGCGCCTGGTAGATATCGAGCAAGTCAGTTCGACGCACGCCAAGGTGACCCTTGAGCCTTTAGAGCGTGGCTTTGGCCATACTCTTGGCAACGCACTGCGCCGTATTCTGCTTTCATCTATGCCGGGTTGCGCGGTGACCGAGGTTGAGATTGATGGTGTACTGCATGAGTACAGCACCAAAGAAGGCGTACAGGAAGATATCCTGGAGATCCTGCTCAACCTGAAAGGGCTGGCGGTGAGAGTTCAAGGCAAAGACGAAGTTATTCTTACCCTGAATAAATCTGGCATTGGCCCTGTGACCGCTGCCGACATCACCCATGATGGTGATGTCGAAATCGTCAAGCCTCAGCACGTGATTTGCCACCTGACTGATGAGAACGCGGCTATCAGCATGCGTATCAAAGTTCAGCGCGGTCGCGGTTATGTGCCGGCTTCTGCCCGAATTCATTCGGAAGAAGATGAGCGCCCAATCGGTCGTCTGTTGGTTGACGCCTGCTACAGCCCTGTAGAGCGTATCGCCTACAATGTTGAAGCTGCGCGTGTAGAACAGCGTACTGACTTGGATAAGCTGGTCATCGAAATGGAGACCAATGGCACGATCGATCCTGAAGAGGCGATCCGCCGTGCGGCCACCATTCTGGCTGAACAACTTGAAGCTTTCGTTGACCTGCGTGATGTGCGTCAGCCGGAAGTTAAAGAAGAGAAACCGGAATTCGATCCGATCTTGCTGCGCCCTGTTGACGATCTGGAATTGACTGTCCGCTCTGCTAACTGCCTCAAGGCAGAAGCTATCCACTACATCGGTGATCTGGTACAGCGTACCGAGGTTGAGTTGCTGAAAACGCCAAACCTGGGTAAAAAATCTCTTACCGAGATTAAAGACGTGCTGGCCTCACGTGGTCTGTCTCTGGGCATGCGCCTGGAAAACTGGCCGCCGGCAAGCATTGCTGACGAGTAACCGGATCACAGGTTAAGGTTTTACTGAGAAGGATAAGGTCATGCGCCATCGTAAGAGTGGTCGTCAACTGAACCGTAACAGCAGCCATCGCCAGGCTATGTTCCGTAACATGGCCGGCTCTTTGGTTCGTCATGAGATCATCAAGACGACCCTGCCAAAAGCAAAAGAGCTGCGTCGCGTTGTTGAGCCGCTGATTACTCTTGCCAAGACCGACAGCGTAGCTAATCGTCGTCTGGCATTCGCCCGTACTCGTGATAACGAGATCGTGGCAAAACTGTTTAACGAGCTGGGCCCGCGTTTCGCGAGCCGTGCCGGTGGTTACACTCGCATTCTGAAGTGTGGCTTCCGCGCAGGCGACAACGCGCCGATGGCATACATCGAGCTGGTTGATCGTGCTGAGTCTCAAGCAGAAGTAGCAACTGCAGAGTAATCTGTAGACGCGTAAAAAAACCGGGCTTGCCCGGTTTTTTTACGTCCAAATCCAGCCAAATGTGCGCAATTCCCCTGCAGTGCTTAAGATCCCCGCCCCTATCCGCTATGCTAAGGCTTATTCATTAGGCTAACCGAGGCTGTCTGTCATGGGGTTGCTTGATCAATGGGCGGAACGTCATATCCTTGATGCTCAGGATAAAGGCGAGTTCGACAACCTGCCTGGCCAGGGGCAGCCGCTGGCGCTGGAAGATGACAGCGCGGTGCCGCCCGAGCTACGCGCCGGTTACCGTTTGCTGAAAAATGCCGGTTACCTGCCGCCGGCGCTGGAAGATCGTAAAGAGGCGTTGACCGTTGCTCGCTTGCTGCAAGAGATTAATAGCGAACATCCGGACTATGTCGATCTCAGCAAGCGCATGGCGCTA
Source organism: Serratia sp. SA088 (assembly GCF_049065515.1). Classification (NCBI taxonomy): domain Bacteria; kingdom Pseudomonadati; phylum Pseudomonadota; class Gammaproteobacteria; order Enterobacterales; family Yersiniaceae; genus Serratia; species Serratia sp. SA088. Next base: position 10,789 of record NZ_JBAKGW010000018.1, on the reverse strand, counting down.
CTGGAGCACCGGCTGCGTCAGGCTGGGATGAGCACCGATTTCTTGCATGGCGAATATCAGCGCGCGCTTGATGGCAAGTTCACCCGAGAGGAGCGGTAATGTTCAAGATAGGTCAGTTGGCCAAGCTCGCCGAAGTGACGCCGGATACCGTGCGTTACTATGAAAAGCAGGGCATGATGGATCACAATGTCCGCACCGAAGGCGGTTATCGGCTGTATACGGAGCAGGACCTGCAGCGGCTGCGTTTTATTCGCTATGCCAAACAGTTGGGCTTTACTCTGGAAACGATCGCCGAACTGCTGTCGATCCGGGTTGATCCTGAACACCATACCTGCCAGGAATCGAAGTCGATCGTCGATGCTCGCCTGAGTGAAGTTGAAAGCAAGTTGGCGGAGCTGACCCGCATGCGCGAATCGTTGAAACGCTTGAGTGATGCCTGCTGTGGCACCGCCCATACCAGCAACTATTGTTCTATTCTGGAAGCCTTGGAACAGGGCGCCAGCGATGATAAAGGCAAAAAAGGTTGCTGACGGCACTTTAATTTTTATATTGCCGGCAGTATTATCGGCTCGTTTTATTACCCTACCTTTTACAGGAGCATTACCATGACGAAATATCGTCACACTAAAGGCCAGATTCAAGATAACGCCATTGAGGCGCTGCTGCATGACCCGCTATTCCGCCAACGAGTGGAAAAGAATGTGAAAGGCAAAGGCAGCTACCGGCGTAAAGAAAAACACAACAAAGGCGGTAACTGGGAGGCCAGTGGCAAACTATCAAACGATAATTTACCACTGGCTTTCTGGTTTTAAGGCATTAAAAAAGCCACCTTCATCGGTGGCTTTTTATTGGCGTAACTTAATGCTGTTTTACAGCTTTGGCTGCTGTTGCTGGCTCAGCAAATCACGGATTTCCGTCAGCAGTTTCTCTTCTGCGGTTGGTTCTGGCGGCGCTGCCGGCGCTTCTTCCTGCTTGCGGCGCATCTTGTTCATCAGTTTAATCGCCAGGAAGATAGCGAAGGCGACAATCACAAAGTCAAATACGGTCTGGATGAATGAACCATAGTTCATTACCACCGCCGGTACGGCGCCCTGAGCTTCACGTAACACCAGATGGAACTGTTTAAAATCGACGCCGCCAATCAGTAAGCCCAACGGTGGCATGATGATATCAGCCACGAAGGACGAAACAATCTTGCCGAATGCAGCACCGATAATCACACCGACGGCCAGATCGACCACGTTGCCGCGCATGGCAAATTCGCGAAACTCTTTCAACATACTCATAGAACGCACCCCTTGCAGAATTAATAACTCAAGTTTAACAAAGCAATTTCCCTTTGCCACAAATGGCGAGAAGTTTTATCTCCTCCCAAGGCAGAGAACAACTACGCAATTATAGACCATCGCCTAATAAATTCGTTCTACAAGAAGAACGGGCTCGGTTGGAACAAGCGTTCAACGTCCGGCACGAATTTCTTGTCGGTAATAAACATGATGACGTGATCGCCCTGTTCGATTTTGCTGTTGCCGTTGGCGATGATCACGTCGTCGCCACGCACGATCGCACCGATGGTGGTACCCGGTGGCAGCTTGATGTCTTCCACGATGCGGCCGACCACTTTAGATGTGCTTTCATCGCCGTGGGCAATCGCTTCGATCGCTTCTGCCACGCCGCGGCGCAGTGACGAGACGCTGACGATATCCGCTTTGCGCACATGCCCAAGCAGCGCGGAGATGGTTGCCTGCTGCGGGGAAATGGCAATATCGATCACGCTGCCTTGCACCAGATCGACATAGGCGCGGCGCTGGATCAATACCATCACCTTCTTGGCGCCCATGCGCTTGGCCAGCATGGCGGACATGATGTTGGCCTCATCGTCGTTGGTGATGGCGATGAAAACATCCACCTGCTCGACGTGCTCTTCGGCCAGCAGCTCCTGATCGGAGGCATCGCCGTAGAATACAATGGTGTCGTGCAGCTGTTCGGCCAGCTCGGCGGCGCGTTGCTGATTCCGCTCGATCAGTTTGACGTTGTAGTCTTTTTCCAGCTTGGCGGCCAGGCCGGCGCCGACGTTGCCGCCGCCGACGATCATGATGCGCTTATAGGGTTTTTCCAGCCGCTGCAGTTCGCTCATCACCGCGCGGATATGCTGTGAGGCGGCGACGAAGAACACTTCATCGCCGGCTTCGATAATGGTCGAGCCCTGCGGACGGATCGGACGATCCTGGCGGAATATGGCGGCGACGCGGGTATCGATATGCGGCATGTGCTCGCGCATTGAAGAGAGCGCATTGCCGACCAGCGGGCCGCCGTAATAGGCTTTAACCGCGGCGATGCTGACCTTGCCTTCGGCAAAGTTGACCACCTGCAGCGCGCCAGGGTATTCAATCAGCTTGTAGATATAGTCGATGACCAGCTGCTCCGGCGAAATCAGATGGTCGATTGGCACCGCTTCCGGCAGGAACAGTTTCTCCGACTCGCGGATGTATTCCGGCGCGCGGATACGGGCGATACGGTTAGGGGTATTAAACAGAGAATAGGCGATCTGGCAGGCGATCATGTTGGTTTCGTCGGAGTTGGTGACGGCGACCAGCATGTCGGCGTCTTCTGCGCCGGCTTCGCGCAGCACCCGAGGGTGGGAACCATGCCCCTGAACCACCCGCAAATCGAATTTATCCTGCAGCTGACGCAAGCGGCCGGAATCGGTATCGACGACGGTGATATCGTTGTTTTCACCCACCAGGTTTTCCGCCAGCGTCCCGCCAACCTGACCGGCACCAAGAATAATTATTTTCATCGTGTTCTCTGCTTCACACTGAAAGACTTAGGGCGCGCACGCACGCCCTGAAGCATTACATTTTAATCAGCTTAGCGTAAAAGAAGCCATCGCCGTCCTCGGGATGCGGGCTATTCTGTCGCCCTGGCCGCTGCGCATCGCCGGTTTCAACCAGCTTGGCATCGGCGTGGCGTTGCAAGAACGCGGCGATCTGGTTGCTGTTTTCATCCGGCAGGATAGAACAGGTGGCGTAAACCATCACTCCGCCTGATTTTAGATGCGGCCAGACGGCTTCCAGAATTTCTGCCTGCAGTGCGGCGAGTTCGGCGATGTCGCGATCGCGGCGCAGCCATTTGATGTCGGGATGACGGCGGATCACGCCGGTGGCGGAGCAAGGTGCGTCCAGAAGGATACGGTCGAACTGCTTGTCCCCGCACCACTGCTGCGGAGTGCGGCCATCGCCCAGTTTAACCTCTGCGTGCAAACGCAGACGCTGCAGGTTCTCTTTGACTCGCGCCAGGCGCTGTTCGTCGATATCGACCGCCATGACGTGTGCTTTCGGCGCCGCTTCCAAAATATGCGTGGTTTTGCCGCCGGGTGCGGCGCACAGATCGAGGATCTGTTCGCCGTCTTGCGGATCCAACAGATCGACACAGCCCTGGGCCGAAGCATCTTGTACGGTGACCCAGCCTTCGGCGAACCCTGGCAGATCGGTCACGGCGCAAGGCGCCAGCAAACGCACTGCATCGGCATAGTCTGAATGAGTTTCCGCGGCGATGCCGGCGTCGTTCAGCAGCTGCAGATAAGCGTCACGGGTGTGATGCAGGCGGTTGACGCGCAGCCACATCGGCGGCTTCTGGTTATTGGCGTCGACGATCTGTTCCCAGTTGGCGGGATAAGCCTGTTGAATGCGTTTCAGTAACCAGCTGGGATGCAGATAGCGGCTGTCATTGTTGGCGGCGCGTTGCAACAGCTCTTCCTGCTGGCGTTGAAATTGGCGCAAGACGCCGTTAATCAGGCCTTTTAACTGCGGGCGTTTCAGCGCTACCGCACCTTCCACGGTTTCCGCCAGCACGGCGTGCGCCGGGATGCGGGTATACAGCAGCTGATACAGGCCGACCATCAGCAAGTAGTGCAGCGTACGCTGCTTACCGGTCAGCGGCTTGGCCATCAATTGCTGAATGCACCATTCGAGCTGCGGCAGCACGCGTAACGTGCCGAAACACAGCTCCTGCAGCAACCCGCGATCTTTGTCGCTGATGGAGGTTTGCAGCGCCGGCAGGACAGTGCTGAGCGACTGCCCCTGATCCAGCACCTGGCCGATGGCTTTGGCAGCGATGCTGCGGAGATTGTAATTATTTTTCATAGGCTGAAGCTGATAACGATCGGCATTAAGAAAATAACGGCCCGGCGATGAACGGCCGGGCAGTGGGGTGACTTACAGCCGGTTACCCGGGGTAAACCATTCACGGCGTGAATTTAACAGGTCCTGCGCCGACATCGGTTTCTTACCGGCGGGCTGCAGCTGGATCAGATTGAGGATGCCGTCGGCGGTCGCCACCTGAATGCCTTGCTTGTCGGCATGGACAACGGTGCCCGGCTTCGCGTTGGCGCTTTGCGCCAGCACGCTGGCCTGCCAGACTTTTACCGGTTGATCGTCGATGGTGAAGTAGCTGATCGGCCAAGGGTTGAAGGCGCGGATGCAGCGCTCCAGTTGTGCAGCGGACAGGTTCCAGTCCAGGCGAGCTTCTTCTTTGCTCAGCTTCTCGGCGTAAGTGACCAACGCTTCGTCCTGTACTTCGCGGGTGGCGCTGCCGTCGGCCATTTGGCGCAGCGTCGTCAGCATGCCCTGCGGGCCGAGCTGGGCCAGTTTGCCGTAGAGACTGGCGCTGGTGTCGCTGCTCTCAATCGGGCAGGCGATCTTGTGCATCATGTCGCCGGTATCGAGGCCGGCGTCCATCTGCATGATGGTCACGCCGGTTTCGCTGTCGCCGGCCCAGAGCGAACGCTGGATCGGTGCCGCGCCGCGCCAGCGAGGCAGCAGCGAACCGTGTACGTTGATGCAACCGAGACGCGGCATATCCAGCACCGCTTGCGGCAGGATCAACCCGTAGGCAACAACCACCATCACGTCGGCGTTAAGATCGGCCACCAGGCGCTGGTTCTCTTCTGGGCGCAGCGATTTGGGCTGAAATACCGGCAGTTGGTGTTGTTCAGCCAGCACTTTTACCGGGCTTGGCGTCAACTTGTTGCCGCGGCCTGCCGGGCGGTCGGGCTGGGTAAAAACGCCGACAATCTGGTGCTCAGATGACAACAGCGCGTCAAGATGACGCGCTGCGAAGTCTGGTGTTCCGGCGAAAATAATCCGTAAAGAGTCAGACACGTTGATTTCCTGATCGGTTAGGCGCGGGCTTGGAGCTTGGCCATTTTTTCCAGTTTCTGACGAATGCGCTGGCGCTTCAGCGGCGACAGGTAATCGACGAACAGTTTACCCATCAGGTGATCCATCTCGTGCTGGATGCAGATCGCCAGCAGATCGTCCGCTTCCAGCTCGAAAGATTTGCCTTCGCGATCCAGCGCGCGGATCTTCACCTGCGCGGCGCGTGGTACCAATGCACGCTGCTCGGGAATGGAAAGACAGCCTTCCTCGATGCCGGTTTCGCCGCTTTTTTCCAGCAGCTCCGGATTGATCAGCACCAGGCGCTGATCGCGATTCTCGGAGACGTCGATCACGATAATGCGCTGATGGATATCCACCTGAGTCGCAGCCAGGCCAATGCCTTCCTCTGCGTACATGGTTTCAAACATATCATCCACGATGCGCTGGATATCTGCATTGACTTCTTTTACCGGCGCTGCGACTTTGCGCAGACGCTCGTCTGGGAAATGTAATACCTGCAAGACTGACATATATCTTTAGATCTGTATCCGAGTAATGAACGAGGTTTAACCTCTATTCTAGACATTTCCCGGCCTGATTGACAGCATTGCGCACCAATTGCTCAGATTGGTAATACCACCGTTTTTGCTGAGGGAACAGACGATGCGGCCGGAAGAGATCGCTTTACGGATGCGGGGGGTTACGGGGCTGCAGACCGTCGTGGCCAGCCGGATCGTGCGGCAGTTATCGCAAATGGGTGGTGAGCCTCGCCGCGCGTTGCGTGAACTGGGATTGAATGAACGGCAGCGAGCACAGTTCAACCAGACGGATCCCGGTTATCTGGCGGCCACCTTGCGTTGGCTGGAAGTGCCGGCGCACCGTATGCTGAACTATGCAGCGGCCGGCTATCCCGAATGCCTGGCCCAGATCGACGATGCGCCGCTGTTCCTGCTGATCGATGGAGATCCTCAGGCGCTGTTGCGCCCGCAACTTGCCATGGTTGGCAGCCGGCAGTTCAGCCACTACGGCGAGCGCTGGGCTAACCATTTCGCCGAGGAATTGGCGCGTTGCGGTTTTACCATCACCAGCGGTTTGGCGATCGGCATCGACGGCATTTGCCATCGCGCAGCGCTGGCGGCCGGGGGTTGCACGATAGCGGTGTTGGGCTGCGGGCTGGCCAATGTCTACCCGCGGCGGCACCACAGGCTCGCAGAGCAGATAGTCGAGCAGGGCGGTGCGGTGATTTCAGATCATTTGGTCACCGATTTGCCCCTGGCCGACCATTTTCCGCGCCGCAACCGCATTATCAGCGGGCTGAGCCAGGGCGTTCTGGTCATAGAAGCCTCGTTGCGCAGCGGTACCCTGGTGACGGCTCGCTATGCGCTGGAGCAAGGGCGTGAGGTATTCGCCTTGCCGGGGCCGTTAGGGAACCCGATGAGCGAAGGCACGCACTGGCTGATCCAACAGGGCGCGCATCTGGTGACTGGGCCGAAAGATATCGCCGAATTGCTGGGAAGCGGCCTTCAATGGTTGCCACTGAACGAAAATACAACTATTTGTGCGTCGCAGGCTGAAGTTGAATTGCCATTTGCCGATGTGTTGGCTAACGTAGGAGATGAGGTGACACCTGTTGACGTCGTCGCTGAACGTGCCGGCCAACCTGTGCCAGTGGTGGTAATCAAGTTACTCGAGCTGGAGTTAGCAGGGTGGATCGCAGCTGTACCCGGCGGCTATGTCCGAATAAGGAGGGCAAGCCATGTTCGACGTACTCATGTACTTGTTTGAAACTTATATCCACAATGAACCAGAGATGCGCGTCGATCAGGATCAACTGACCGATGATCTCGCCCAGGCGGGGTTTCATCAGGATGATATCTACAACGCGTTGAATTGGCTTGAGAAGTTGGCCGACCTGCAAGAAGGTCAAAATGCGCCTTACTTTATGGATGCCGATCCGCTGGCGATGCGGATCTATACCGAAGAGGAAAGCGCGCGTTTGGACGCCGGCTGCCGTGGTTTTCTCCTGTTCCTGGAACAGATTCAGGTATTGAACCTCGAAACCCGTGAAATGGTTATCGACCGCGTTATGGCTTTGGATAATGCGGAATTCGATCTCGAAGATCTGAAATGGGTCGTGTTGATGGTGCTGTTTAATATCCCCGGATATGAAAGCGCCTATCAGCAAATGGAAGAACTGTTGTTTGAAGTGAACGAAGGTTATCTGCATTGAGCCGATAACGCGCATAGAAGACGTTATGACAAAAAACGCGATTTTTGCCGCCAGGCAAAATGAACCCTGTCCGGAATGCGGGGCCGAGTTGGTGATCCGTAGCGGTCGCCACGGCCCTTTTCTCGGCTGTTCCCAGTACCCTGAATGCCAATATATTCGGCCGCTGAAAGCACAGGCCGATGGGCATGTCGTTAAGGTGTTGGATGGGCAGCAGTGCCCGAAGTGTCAGGCGACGTTGGTGCTGCGCCAGGGGCGCTACGGCATGTTTATCGGCTGCAGCGATTATCCGCAGTGCGATCACACAGAAGTGATCGACAAGCCTGACGAAACCGCCATTACCTGTCCGCAGTGCGGCCAAGGCAAACTGCTGCAGCGCAAGTCGCGTTACGGCAAGGTTTTTCACTCCTGCGATCGTTACCCGGAATGCCAGTTCGCTCTCAACGTTAAACCCGTCGCTGGTGAATGCGCCTATTGCCATTATCCGCTGCTGATGGAAAAGCGCACGGCAAAAGGCCCCGTCCTGTGCTGTGCCAGCAAGCTGTGCGGAAAACCCGTTGCGACTACAGAATAATCACATCATGAATTCAGAATTAAGCCCGAACCTTTTATCTATCATCGATGCTTTGCATCAACAGCAGGTGATTGCGTATCCCACCGAAGCGGTATTCGGCCTGGGTTGCGATCCCGACAGCGAGCAGGCGGTCAATGCATTGCTGGCGCTGAAACAGCGGCCGTGGGAAAAGGGGCTGATTTTGATCGCCGCCGACTATGCGCAGCTTAAGCCTTATATTGACGACAGTACGCTCAGCGAACAGCAGCGCGCGACGATGTTCGCCAGTTGGCCTGGGCCGGTAACCTGGGTGTTGCCTGCTCGCCCGGAGGCGCCGCGTTTGTTGACCGGGCGTTTCAGTTCACTGGCGGTGCGCGTCAGCGATCATCCGCTGGTGCAGTTGCTGTGCCGGCAGTACGGCAAGCCGCTGGTGTCGACCAGCGCCAATCTCAGTGGGTTGGAACCGTGTCGCAGTGCGGATGAGGTCACGCGGCAGTTCGGCGAGGCTTTCCCGGTATTGGCCGGCAAGGTAGGCGGCCGTCTTAACCCTTCCGAAATCAGAGATGCTCTGACCGGCGAACAGATCCGTCAGGGCTAGAGGTAATGGGCATGGAGAAGTTTGCGGTATTTGGCAACCCTATCGGCCACAGCAAGTCGCCGCGAATTCATGCGCTGTTTGCTGCCCAGACCGGCATTGAGCATCCTTATGGGACGGTGTTGGCGCCGCTGGACGGTTTTGAAACCAGCCTGCAGGCGTTTATCCGCGCCGGAGGGTTGGGGGCGAACGTCACGGTGCCTTTCAAGGAGCGAGCTTATTCGGCAGCCTCTGAACTGAGTGAGCGCGCGGCGATGGCCGGTGCGGTTAACACCCTGAAGGTATTGCCGAATGGCGGTCTATTGGGGGACAACACCGACGGCATCGGTTTGTTGACCGATCTGCAGCGTCAGCAATTGATCCGGCCGCAGGATCGCATTCTGCTGGTGGGCGCCGGCGGCGCGGCGCGCGGCGTGATCCTGCCGCTGCTGTCTTTCGGCTGCCGGCTCACGATCACCAACCGCACTTTCAGCCGGGCCCAAGAGTTGGCCGACGCTTTCCGGCATCTGGGGGAGATCTCGGCGGCGCCGATGGATCAACTGGATCAGCAAGCGTTCGATCTGGTGATCAATGCGACGGCGTCCGGCATCAGCGGGGAGATCCCGGCGTTGCCTGCAGGCGTGGTGAATGCGCAAACCCGTTGCTATGACATGTTCTATCAGCAAGGCGTTACGCCATTTCTGGCCTGGGCGCAGCAGCAGGGCGCAACGGAATACGCCGATGGGCTGGGTATGCTGGTGGGGCAGGCGGCACATGCTTTCCTGCTGTGGCACGGAGTAATGCCAGAGATAGAACCAGTCTTGCGCCAGCTGCGCAGCGAGCTGGTGGCATAAATCCTACCCCGTTCTCTTTATAGGGAACGGGGCGCCCATCAGATATCTTCCGACAGGTATTCGTCTTTCCAGCGTACATAGTTGTTAGAAGAATAAAGCAATCCCTCCAACTCGGCGGCGGTCAAAGGCCGAACCTGGCGTGCCGGGCTACCCATATAAAGATAGCCGCTCGCCAGGCGTTTGCCCGGCGCCACCAAACTGCCGGCGCCAATCATCACGTCATCTTCTACAACTACGCCGTCCAACAGGATCGATCCCATCCCGACCAGCACCCGGTTGCCGATGGCGCAGCCGTGCAGCATCGCTTTATGGCCCACGGTAACGTCTTCGCCAATTAACAGGGGATAACCGTCGGGGTTATGTTCGGAGCGATGAGTCACATGCAGTACGCTGCCGTCCTGAATATTGCTGCGCGCGCCGATCTTTACCGCATTGACGTCGCCCCGGATGGCGACCAACGGCCAGATGCTGACGTCATCCGCCAGATCGACGTCGCCGATCACCACGCTGGAAGGATCGATCAAGACGCGTTGACCGAGTTTGGGTGTGTATTGAAGATAAGAACGTACTGCATCGGACATGGTGCTTGCCTCACGTCGGGATCATATTTACCGGCAATACTAGACCCTGGCGATGGAATTACAACCAGTCGCCGCGCCGGATCCTGCGGAAAATGGCCCTGATCGCACAAGATCCACCCGGAAGGGCTGAAAAGTGTGCAAACAGAAAGAAAAGATCAAAAAAGGGGTTGTGCAAAAAACTCGGATCCCTATAATGCGCCTCCATCGACACGGCGCAAGTGATTCACTTCACAGAGCGGCCGGGAAGAAAGAGAAAAAAATCCTGAAAATTAGGGTTGACTCTGAAAGAGGAAAGCGTAATATACGCCACCTCGAGTTAGCAAGCGAAAGCGCCTAACTCACTGCTCTTTAACAATTTATCAGACAATCTGTGTGGGCACTCCAYAAGACGATATCCAGCATCTTCGGATGCAAAAAAAATATCAAGTCTTGAAGAGTGACTAACTGAAGTAAAATTCATGCAGTAAATCTTTGAGCATCGCTTCTCGAGTGGAAGCAMATCAAGCTTTTAATTGAAGAGTTTGATCATGGCTCAGATTGAACGCTGGCGGCAGGCTTAACACATGCAAGTCGAGCGGTAGCACAGGGGAGCTTGCTCCCTGGGTGACGAGCGGCGGACGGGTGAGTAATGTCTGGGAAACTGCCTGATGGAGGGGGATAACTACTGGAAACGGTAGCTAATACCGCATAACGTCGCAAGACCAAAGAGGGGGACCTTCGGGCCTCTTGCCATCAGATGTGCCCAGATGGGATTAGCTAGTAGGTGGGGTAATGGCTCACCTAGGCGACGATCCCTAGCTGGTCTGAGAGGATGACCAGCCACACTGGAACTGAGACACGG
>NZ_JBAKGW010000017.1:0-31075 GCF_049065515.1 Serratia sp. SA088 | reverse complement strand
CGTAGAGATGGTAATGCCAGGCGACAACGTGAACATGGTTGTAACCCTGATTCACCCAATCGCGATGGACGACGGTCTGCGTTTCGCAATCCGTGAAGGCGGCCGTACTGTAGGCGCTGGTGTTGTTGCTAAAGTTATCGCTTAATCGCTGATAAAGTTTGACGCGACACGCGGTAAAAGGGCATCATTTGATGCCCTTTTTCTACGCTGTGAACTAGAACCTATCTCATCAGCGATTTTGCAGTCATAATCATTGGTGAGATGGGCTCTTAAACCGTATTGACTGAAATACGTCATGGCGTAAAACACCGGGATATCGCTAATGCGCTATCCGATCGGTTTGGTTTGCCTCGCAATGCGAGGCAAAGTTGTTTGTTATGAATCATCATTGTGACAGGTTGGTTTATGAGTGCGAATACCGAGGCTCAAGGGAGCGGACGCGGCCTGGAAGCGGCAAAGTGGCTGATCGTCGCCGTTCTGTTGGTTGTGGCTATTGTCGGTAACTATTACTACCGTGATTTAAGCCTGCCATTGCGCGCGCTGGCAGTTGTGCTGATCATCGCCGTTGCAGGTGCAGTGGCTCTGATGACCACCAAAGGCAAAGCCACCGTTGCGTTTGCCCGTGAAGCGCGTACCGAAGTACGTAAAGTGATTTGGCCAACTCGTCAGGAAACGCTACACACCACGTTGATCGTTGCCGCGGTAACCGCCGTGATGTCACTGATTCTGTGGGGACTGGATGGTATTCTGGTCCGTCTGGTGTCGTTTATTACTGGCCTGAGGTTCTAAAATGTCTGAAGCTCCAAAAAAACGTTGGTACGTCGTTCAGGCGTTTTCCGGTTTTGAAGGTCGCGTAGCGCAATCGCTGCGTGAACACATCAAACTGCACGATATGGAAGAGCTGTTCGGCGAAGTGATGGTGCCTACGGAAGAAGTGGTTGAAATCCGTGGCGGCCAGCGTCGCAAGAGCGAGCGTAAGTTCTTCCCTGGCTATGTGCTGGTGCAGATGGTGATGAATGACGCCAGCTGGCACCTGGTGCGCAGCGTACCGCGCGTCATGGGGTTCATCGGCGGTACGTCTGACCGTCCAGCGCCGATCAGCGATAAAGAAGTTGATGCGATCATGAACCGCCTGCAGCAGGTCGGTGACAAGCCGCGTCCGAAAACGCTGTTCGAGCCGGGCGAGCTGGTGCGCGTCAACGACGGCCCGTTTGCCGATTTCAACGGCGTGGTCGAAGAAGTCGATTACGAGAAGAGCCGCCTGAAAGTTTCCGTTTCCATCTTCGGCCGTGCAACGCCGGTGGAACTGGACTTCAGCCAGGTTGAAAAAGGCTGATCGAATAATCAGCAGTAAGCGGCCTGTTGCCGCTTGTCAAAGGCGCGAAATTGAACTACAATTTCGCGCCTTTTGTTTTTAGATGCCTTGCCTGATGTTTGTCCGGCGAGGTTAAACACGGGGAGCCTCTCACGAGGCGATACTACCCAAACCGAGGAAATTTAAATGGCTAAGAAAGTACAAGCCTACGTTAAGCTGCAAGTTGCAGCTGGTATGGCTAACCCGAGCCCACCAGTGGGTCCAGCTCTGGGTCAGCAGGGCGTTAACATCATGGAATTCTGTAAGGCGTTCAATGCTAAGACTGACAGCATTGAAAAAGGTCTGCCGATTCCGGTTGTTATCACCGTTTATTCTGATCGCTCCTTCACTTTCGTTACCAAAACCCCGCCAGCAGCAGTTCTGCTGAAAAAAGCGGCTGGTATCAAGTCTGGTTCCGGTAAGCCGAACAAAGACAAAGTAGGTAAAGTGACCCGTGCTCAGGTACGTGAAATCGCAGAAACCAAAGCTGCGGACATGACTGGTTCTGACGTTGAAGCGATGACTCGCTCCATCGAAGGTACCGCTCGTTCCATGGGCCTGGTAGTGGAGGATTAAGAGATGGCTAAGCTGACCAAGCGCATGCGCGTGATCCGTGACAAAGTTGATGCTACTAAACAGTATGACATCACTGAAGCTGTTGCTCTGCTGAAAGAGCTGGCCACCGCTAAATTCGTAGAAAGCGTTGACGTTGCCGTTAACCTCGGCATCGACGCTCGTAAATCTGACCAAAACGTTCGTGGCGCTACCGTTCTGCCACACGGCACCGGTCGTTCCGTTCGCGTTGCCGTATTTACCCAAGGCGCTAACGCTGAAGCTGCGAAAGCTGCAGGCGCAGAGCTGGTAGGTATGGACGATCTGGCTGAGCAGATCAAGAAAGGCGAAATGAACTTCGACGTTGTTATTGCTTCCCCGGATGCAATGCGCGTTGTTGGTCAACTGGGCCAGATCCTGGGTCCACGTGGCCTGATGCCAAACCCGAAAGTGGGTACCGTTACCCCGAACGTTGCTGAAGCTGTGAAAAACGCTAAAGCAGGTCAGGTTCGCTACCGTAACGACAAAAACGGCATCATCCATACCACCATCGGTAAGGTTGATTTCGACGCAGACAAACTGAAAGAAAACCTGGAAGCCCTGCTGGTTGCGCTGAAAAAAGCAAAACCTTCTCAGGCGAAAGGCATGTACATCAAGAAAGTTAGCCTCTCCACCACCATGGGTGCTGGCGTTGCTATCGATCAGAGCGGTCTGTCTGCCGCAGCGAACTAATCGCACTTGCGATTATCGCTTTGACTTGGGGCTGAGATTTGTCTAGAATCTTATGCCCCAAGGTTTTGCTATTGGCTATGCCGTAGGCAAAACAAAGATTTTTCGGTTGGAGCCTGGCCTATCCAGGCCTCCGTCCAAGACCGCAGGTGTATCGCGAGATACTTAATCCTTCCTGCGTAGACGGTGACAGAGCCTAAGAAAATTTTTCTTTTTTATAAAAGAATGTCTTTGCTGGATTCTGCTCACCGTGTTAAGCCGCTCGGCGTGGCGTTTTACAAAGCGCCGAGTGAAGTGAGTTCCGGGGATTTTCCCCGGCTAATCCAGGAGCAAAAAGCTAATGGCATTAAATCTTCAAGACAAACAAGCGATTGTTGCTGAAGTCAGCGAAGTAGCCAAAGGCGCGCTGTCTGCGGTTGTTGCGGATTCCCGCGGCGTTACCGTAGATAAAATGACTGAACTGCGTAAAGCAGGTCGTGAAGCTGGCGTTTACATGCGTGTTGTTCGCAACACCCTGATGCGTCGCGTAGTTGAAGGCACTCCATTCGAATGCCTGAAAGACACGTTTGTCGGTCCAACCTTGATTGCATTCTCTCACGAACACCCGGGCGCTGCTGCTCGTCTGTTCAAAGAGTTCGCGAAAGCGAATGCAAAATTCGAGGTTAAAGCTGCGGCCTTTGAAGGTGAGCTGATCCCAGCGGCGCAAATCGACCGCCTGGCGACGCTGCCAACTTACGAAGAAGCGATCGCACGCCTGATGGCAACCATGAAAGAAGCCGCTGCCGGCAAACTGGTTCGCACTCTGGCTGCAGTACGCGATCAGAAAGAAGCGGCGTAAGCCCCTCTTTCTTAGCCTTTGCTAACGTATTTAAACTATTTCTGAATTTTAGGAACAATTGTTATGTCTATCACTAAAGACCAAATCCTGGAAGCAGTTGCCGCTATGTCCGTAATGGACGTTGTTGAACTGGTTTCCGCTATGGAAGAAAAATTCGGCGTTTCTGCTGCTGCTGCTGTAGCTGTAGCTGCTGGCCCAGCTGAAGCTGCTGAAGAGAAAACTGAATTCGACGTTATCCTGAAAGCTGCAGGCGCTAACAAAGTTGCTGTTATCAAAGCAGTACGTGGCGCTACCGGCCTGGGTCTGAAAGAAGCTAAAGACCTGGTTGAATCTGCTCCAGCCGCTCTGAAAGAAGGCGTGAGCAAAGATGACGCAGAAGCTCTGAAAAAATCTCTGGAAGAAGCTGGCGCAGAAGTTGAAGTTAAATAAGCCAACCTTTCCGGTTGCAGCCTAGTCTTTTAGGCTGATGGCTGGTGACTTTTTAGTCACCAGCCTTTTTGCGCTGTAGGGCGCCAGTAGCGTTTCACACTGTTTGGCTGCTGGTTTCGCCTCCCAATGTTTGTTTCTATTGACGACTTAATATACCGCGGTCTTTGCACTACCAGGAGTTCTGGGGGAAGGCGCGATGAAATGGTTTAAGCGTGATAGCAAGAGACATTGCGGAAAGTGTTCCCGCTTTCCGGTCGACAAAACGGTGTTGCATGAACTGTCCCTAATCGGACGGACAGATTGGGTCACTGATCAGCGAGCTGAGGAACCCTATGGTTTACTCCTATACCGAGAAAAAACGTATTCGTAAGGATTTTGGTAAACGTCCACAAGTGCTGGACATACCATATCTCCTTTCTATCCAGCTTGACTCGTTCCAGAAGTTTATCGAGCAAGATCCAGAAGGGCAGTACGGCCTTGAAGCCGCATTCCGTTCTGTTTTCCCTATCCAGAGCTACAGTGGCAATTCGGAGCTGCAATACGTTAGCTACCGTCTTGGTGAGCCGGTCTTCGACGTCAAAGAGTGCCAGATCCGTGGTGTGACGTTCTCTGCACCGCTGCGCGTAAAACTGCGCCTGGTTATCTATGAGCGCGAAGCGCCTGAAGGTACGGTCAAAGACATCAAGGAACAAGAAGTCTACATGGGCGAAATTCCGCTCATGACCGAAAACGGCACCTTTGTGATCAACGGTACTGAGAGGGTTATCGTATCTCAGTTGCACCGTAGTCCTGGCGTATTCTTCGACAGCGATAAGGGTAAAACCCACTCCTCGGGTAAAGTGCTGTACAACGCACGCATCATCCCTTACCGCGGTTCATGGTTGGACTTCGAGTTCGATCCGAAAGACAACCTGTTCGTGCGTATTGACCGTCGCCGCAAACTGCCTGCGACCATCATTCTGCGCGCGCTGAACTACACCACTGAACAGATCCTCGACCTGTTCTTTGACAAGATCGTCTTCGAAATCCGCGACAACAAGCTGCAGATGGAGCTGGTGCCTGAGCGCCTGCGTGGTGAGACCGCTTCGTTCGATATCGA
The DNA here is from genome assembly GCF_049065515.1 of Serratia sp. SA088. Taxonomy (NCBI): domain Bacteria; kingdom Pseudomonadati; phylum Pseudomonadota; class Gammaproteobacteria; order Enterobacterales; family Yersiniaceae; genus Serratia; species Serratia sp. SA088. The sequence goes on along the minus strand of NZ_JBAKGW010000017.1, from coordinate 26,074 downwards.
AGCCAACGGCAAGATCTACGTAGAGAAAGGCCGTCGTATCACCGCCCGTCATATCCGTCAGCTGGAAAAAGACGACATTCAGAGCATTGAAGTACCGGTAGAGTACATCGCGGGCAAAGTGGTCGCGAAAGACTATATCGATACCAATACCGGCGAACTGATCTGCGCAGCCAACATGGAGCTGTCGCTGGATCTGTTGGCCAAGCTGAGCCAGTCCGGCCACAAGCGCATCGAAACGCTGTTCACCAACGATCTGGATCACGGCGCGTATATCTCTGAAACGCTGCGTGTCGATCCGACCAACGATCGTCTGAGCTCGCTGGTAGAAATCTACCGCATGATGCGTCCTGGTGAGCCGCCAACGCGCGAAGCTGCCGAAAGCCTGTTCGAGAACCTGTTCTTCTCCGAAGACCGCTACGATCTGTCCGCGGTTGGCCGTATGAAGTTCAACCGTTCTCTGCTGCGCGACGAGATCGAAGGTTCGGGCATCCTGAGCAAAGACGACATCATCGAAGTGATGAAGAAGCTCATCGATATCCGTAACGGCAAGGGCGAAGTGGACGATATCGACCACTTGGGCAACCGTCGTATCCGCTCCGTCGGCGAAATGGCCGAGAACCAGTTCCGCGTAGGTCTGGTGCGTGTTGAGCGTGCGGTGAAAGAGCGTCTGTCTCTGGGCGATCTGGATACCCTGATGCCTCAGGACATGATCAACGCCAAACCGATTTCGGCGGCGGTGAAAGAGTTCTTCGGCTCCAGCCAGCTGTCCCAGTTCATGGACCAGAACAACCCGCTGTCCGAGATCACGCACAAGCGTCGTATCTCTGCACTGGGCCCGGGCGGTCTGACCCGTGAGCGCGCCGGCTTTGAAGTTCGAGACGTACACCCGACCCACTACGGCCGCGTGTGCCCAATCGAAACGCCGGAAGGTCCAAACATCGGTCTGATCAACTCCCTGTCCGTGTACGCACAGACTAACGAGTATGGCTTCCTGGAAACCCCGTACCGCCGCGTGCGTGACGGCGTGGTGACCGATGAGATCAACTACCTGTCTGCTATTGAAGAAGGCAACTTCGTTATCGCCCAGGCGAACTCCAACCTGGATGAAGAAGGCCGCTTCGTAGAAGACCTGGTCACCTGCCGCAGCAAAGGCGAATCAAGCCTGTTCAGCCGCGACCAGGTTGACTACATGGACGTATCCACCCAACAGGTTGTTTCCGTTGGTGCCTCACTGATTCCATTCCTGGAACACGATGACGCCAACCGTGCATTGATGGGTGCGAACATGCAACGTCAGGCCGTACCAACCCTGCGCGCTGACAAGCCGCTGGTCGGTACCGGTATGGAACGCGCTGTAGCGGTTGACTCCGGCGTAACCGCCGTTGCCAAACGCGGCGGTGTGATCCAGTACGTGGATGCTTCCCGTATCGTTATCAAAGTTAACGAAGACGAGATGTACCCGGGCGAAGCAGGTATCGATATTTACAACCTGACCAAGTACACCCGTTCTAACCAGAACACCTGCATCAACCAGATGCCGTGTGTGAATCTGGGTGAGCCAATCGAGCGCGGCGACGTGCTGGCGGATGGCCCATCGACAGACCTGGGCGAACTGGCGCTGGGCCAGAACATGCGCGTAGCGTTCATGCCTTGGAACGGCTACAACTTCGAAGACTCCATCTTGGTCTCCGAGCGCGTGGTGCAGGAAGATCGCTTCACCACCATCCACATCCAGGAACTGGCGTGCGTGTCTCGCGACACCAAGCTGGGGCCTGAAGAGATCACCGCCGACATCCCTAACGTGGGTGAAGCTGCGCTCTCCAAGCTGGATGAATCCGGTATCGTGTATATCGGTGCTGAAGTGACCGGCGGCGACATTCTGGTCGGTAAGGTAACGCCTAAAGGCGAAACCCAGCTGACGCCGGAAGAGAAACTGCTGCGTGCGATCTTCGGTGAGAAGGCGTCTGACGTTAAAGACTCTTCTCTGCGTGTGCCGAACGGCGTTTCCGGTACGGTTATCGACGTGCAGGTCTTCACCCGCGATGGCGTGGAAAAAGACAAGCGCGCGTTGGAAATCGAAGAGATGCAGCTGAAGCAGGCGAAGAAAGACCTGACTGAAGAACTGCAGATCCTGGAAGCCGGCCTGTTTGCGCGTATCCACGCGGTGCTGGTTGCCGGTGGCATCGAAGCCGACAAGCTGAGCAAGTTGCCTCGCGATCGCTGGCTGGAACTGGGCCTGACCGACGAAGAGAAGCAAAACCAGCTGGAGCAGCTGGCTGAGCAGTACGACGAACTGAAATCCGACTTCGAGAAGAAGCTGGAAGCCAAGCGTCGTAAGATCACTCAGGGCGACGATCTGGCGCCGGGCGTGCTGAAAATCGTCAAGGTTTATCTGGCCGTTAAACGTCAGATCCAACCGGGTGACAAGATGGCAGGCCGCCACGGTAACAAGGGTGTTATCTCCAAGATCAACCCGATCGAAGATATGCCTTACGATGAAAACGGCACGCCGGTAGACATCGTACTGAACCCGCTGGGCGTACCATCACGTATGAACATCGGTCAGATCCTGGAAACCCACCTGGGTATGGCTGCGAAAGGCATCGGTGAGAAGATCAACCAGATGCTGAAGCAGCAGCAGGAAGTGGCCAAGCTGCGTGAGTTCATCCAGAAGGCCTACGATCTGGGCGACGACGTTTGCCAGAAAGTTGACCTGAACACCTTCAGCGACGACGAAGTGCTGCGTCTGGCAGAGAACCTGAAAAAAGGTATGCCGATCGCAACGCCGGTGTTTGACGGTGCGAAAGAGACTGAAATCAAGAAGCTGCTGGAAATGGGTGGTATCCCGACCTCCGGTCAGATCACGCTGTTCGATGGCCGTACCGGTGAGCAATTCGAGCGCCAGGTTACTGTCGGCTATATGTACATGCTGAAACTGAACCACTTGGTTGACGATAAAATGCACGCCCGTTCAACCGGTTCTTACAGCTTGGTTACTCAGCAACCTCTGGGTGGTAAGGCGCAGTTCGGTGGTCAACGCTTCGGTGAGATGGAAGTGTGGGCACTGGAAGCATACGGCGCGGCTTATACCCTGCAGGAAATGCTCACCGTTAAGTCGGATGACGTTAACGGCCGTACCAAGATGTACAAAAACATCGTGGATGGCGACCACCGGATGGAGCCAGGCATGCCGGAATCCTTCAACGTACTGTTGAAAGAAATCCGCTCGCTCGGCATCAACATCGAACTGGAAGACGAGTAATCGTCATTCCGGCTCAGGCTCCCCGCCTAAGGGAGCCTGAGGGTGGTTGTTCAGGTCACACGGGTACCTACTGCGGTTGTGGGTACCCAACAGGTTTAACTCCGACAGGAGCCAATCCGTGAAAGACTTATTGAAGTTTCTGAAAGCGCAAACTAAGACCGAAGAGTTTGATGCGATCAAGATTGCTCTGGCCTCGCCAGACATGATCCGTTCGTGGTCGTTCGGTGAAGTTAAGAAGCCGGAAACCATTAACTACCGTACGTTCAAACCTGAACGTGACGGCCTTTTCTGCGCCCGTATCTTCGGGCCGGTAAAAGATTACGAGTGCCTGTGCGGTAAGTACAAGCGCTTGAAACACCGCGGCGTGATCTGTGAGAAGTGCGGCGTTGAAGTGACCCAGACCAAAGTGCGCCGTGAGCGCATGGGCCACATCGAGCTGGCTTCCCCGACTGCGCACATCTGGTTCCTGAAATCGCTGCCATCCCGCATCGGTTTGCTGCTGGATATGCCGCTGCGTGACATCGAACGCGTACTGTACTTCGAATCCTATGTGGTGGTCGAAGGCGGTATGACCAACCTCGAGCGCCGTCAGATCCTGACTGAAGAGCAGTATCTGGACGCGCTGGAAGAGTTCGGTGACGAATTCGACGCCAAGATGGGTGCGGAAGCCATTCAGGCCCTGTTGAAAAACATGGATCTGGAAGCCGAGTGCGAGCAACTGCGTGAAGAGCTGAACGAAACCAACTCCGAAACCAAGCGCAAGAAGCTGACCAAGCGTATCAAGCTGCTGGAAGCGTTCGTACAGTCCGGTAACAAGCCGGAGTGGATGATCCTGACCGTGCTGCCGGTACTGCCGCCGGATCTGCGCCCACTGGTTCCGCTGGATGGCGGCCGTTTCGCGACCTCGGATCTGAACGATCTGTATCGCCGCGTGATCAACCGTAACAACCGTCTGAAACGCCTGCTGGATCTGGCTGCGCCTGACATCATCGTGCGCAACGAGAAGCGTATGCTGCAAGAAGCGGTAGACGCCCTGCTGGATAACGGCCGTCGCGGTCGTGCGATCACCGGTTCCAACAAACGTCCTCTGAAATCTTTGGCCGACATGATCAAAGGTAAGCAGGGTCGTTTCCGTCAGAACCTGCTCGGTAAACGCGTTGACTACTCCGGCCGTTCCGTAATCACCGTAGGTCCATACCTGCGTCTGCATCAGTGCGGTCTGCCTAAAAAGATGGCGCTGGAGCTGTTCAAACCGTTCATCTACGGCAAGTTGGAGCTGCGTGGCCTGGCCACCACCATCAAAGCCGCCAAGAAAATGGTTGAGCGTGAAGAAGCCGTCGTTTGGGATATCCTGGACGAAGTGATCCGCGAACACCCGGTACTGCTGAACCGTGCACCAACCCTGCACCGTTTGGGTATCCAGGCGTTTGAACCTGTTCTGATCGAAGGTAAAGCGATCCAGCTGCACCCGCTGGTTTGTGCGGCCTATAACGCCGACTTCGATGGTGACCAGATGGCCGTTCACGTACCGCTGACGCTGGAAGCCCAGTTGGAAGCGCGTGCGCTGATGATGTCTACCAACAACATCCTGTCCCCAGCGAACGGCGAGCCAATCATCGTTCCTTCTCAGGACGTTGTACTGGGTCTGTACTACATGACCCGCGACTGTGTTAACGCCAAGGGCGAAGGCATGGTGCTGAACGGTTCCAAAGAAGCTGAGCGCGTTTACCGCGCCGGCCTGGCGTCGCTGCATGCGCGCGTTAAAGTGCGTATCACCGAAGACGTCAAGAACGCCGAAGGCGAGTGGACCTCTCAGACCAGCATCATCGACACCACCATCGGCCGCGCCATCCTGTGGATGATCGTACCGAAAGGTCTGCCGTACGCGATCGTTAACCAGCCTTTGGGCAAGAAAGCGATCTCCAAGATGCTGAACACCTGTTACCGCATCCTGGGCCTGAAGCCGACCGTAATCTTTGCTGACCAGATCATGTACACCGGTTTTGCTTACGCAGCCCGTTCCGGCGCTTCCGTAGGTATCGACGACATGGTTATCCCGGCCAAGAAAGCGGAGATCATCGAAGAAGCGGAAACCGAAGTTGCCGAGATCCAGGAGCAGTTCCAGTCTGGTCTGGTTACCGCCGGCGAACGCTACAACAAAGTGATCGATATCTGGGCTGCAGCGAACGAACGCGTTGCGAAAGCGATGATGGAAAACCTGTCGGTAGAAGACGTGGTTAACCGTGACGGCGAAGTGGAACAGCAAGTTTCCTTCAACAGCATCTTTATGATGGCCGACTCCGGTGCGCGTGGTTCCGCCGCTCAGATTCGTCAGCTGGCCGGTATGCGTGGTCTGATGGCGAAGCCGGACGGCTCCATCATCGAAACGCCAATCACCGCGAACTTCCGTGAAGGTCTGAACGTACTCCAGTACTTCATCTCCACCCACGGTGCTCGTAAAGGTCTGGCGGATACCGCACTGAAAACCGCGAACTCCGGTTATCTGACCCGTCGTCTGGTTGACGTGGCGCAGGACCTGGTGGTGACCGAAGACGACTGTGGCACCCACGACGGCATCCTGATGACCCCGGTTATCGAAGGTGGCGACGTGAAAGAGCCGCTGCGTGAACGCGTTCTGGGCCGTGTGACGGCAGAAGACGTCCTCAAGCCGGGAACGGCGGACATTCTGGTGCCACGCAACACCCTGCTGAACGAGAAGGCGTGTGACCTGTTGGAAGAGAACTCTGTCGACAGCGTTAAAGTCCGTTCCGTGGTGAGCTGTGAAACCGACTTCGGTGTGTGTGCTAACTGCTATGGTCGCGACCTGGCACGTGGCCACATCATCAACAAAGGCGAAGCCATCGGCGTTATCGCGGCACAGTCCATCGGTGAGCCGGGTACACAGCTGACGATGCGTACGTTCCACATCGGTGGTGCGGCATCTCGTGCGGCTGCTGAATCCAGCATTCAGGTGAAAAACAAGGGTAGCATCAAGCTGAGCAACGCGAAGTTCGTTATGAACGCCGCAGGCAAGCTGGTGATCACCTCGCGTAACACCGAACTGAAACTGATCGACGAATTCGGCCGTACCAAAGAAAGCTACAAGGTGCCTTACGGCGCCGTGATGGGCAAAGGCGACGGTGAAGAAGTTAACGGCGGCGAAACCGTTGCTAACTGGGATCCGCACACCATGCCGGTCATCAGTGAAGTCAGCGGCTTCATTCGCTTCGCCGACATGGTCGACGGCCAGACGATTACTCGTCAGACCGACGAACTGACCGGTTTGTCTTCTCTGGTTGTTCTGGACAGCGCAGAGCGTACCGGTAGCGGTAAAGACCTGCGTCCGGCACTGAAAATCGTTGACGCTCAGGGCGAAGACGTATTGATCCCAGGTACTGATATGCCTGCTCAATACTTCCTGCCGGGCAAAGCGATCGTTCAGCTGGAAGACGGCATTCAGATCGGTGCGGGTGATACCCTGGCGCGTATTCCTCAGGAATCCGGCGGTACCAAGGATATTACCGGTGGTCTGCCGCGCGTTGCCGACCTGTTCGAAGCACGTCGTCCGAAAGAGCCGGCAATCTTGGCTGAAATCAGCGGGATTATCTCGTTCGGTAAAGAGACCAAAGGCAAACGTCGCCTGGTGATCTCTCCGCTGGACGGCAGCGACGCTTACGAAGAGATGATTCCGAAATGGCGTCAGCTCAACGTGTTCGAAGGCGAAGTGGTGGAACGTGGCGACGTCGTTTCCGACGGCCCAGAGTCTCCGCACGACATTCTGCGTCTGCGTGGCGTGCATGCGGTTACCCGCTACATCACCAACGAAGTGCAGGAAGTTTACCGTCTGCAAGGCGTTAAGATTAACGATAAGCACATCGAAGTTATCGTTCGTCAGATGCTGCGTAAAGGCACCATCGTTAGCGCTGGTGGCTCCGAGTTCCTGGAAGGCGAGCAGGCTGAAGTGTCTCGCGTCAAGATTGCCAACCGTCAGCTGGAAGCTGAAGGTAAAATCGCGGCAACCTTCTCGCGCGATCTGCTGGGTATCACCAAGGCATCCTTGGCGACCGAGTCCTTCATCTCCGCCGCATCGTTCCAGGAAACGACGCGCGTTCTGACCGAAGCTGCCGTAGCCGGCAAGCGCGACGAACTGCGTGGCCTGAAAGAGAACGTCATCGTGGGTCGTCTGATCCCAGCCGGTACCGGTTACGCTTATCATCAGGATCGCATGCGTCGCCGTGCTCAGGGTGAAGCGCCGGTTGTTCCACAAGTCAGTGCGGAAGAAGCGACGGCTAACCTGGCCGAGCTGCTCAACGCAGGCCTGGGCGGCAGCGACGACGAGTAATCGTCATCCGCGCCGCGGGCCCGGCATGCCGGGCCCATTGCCAGATAAACCGCTCCCTCGGGGGCGGTTTTTTTTCGCCTCATGCCGGGGCAGAGCAAACTTTGCTACTATGGTTACAGCAGAAATTGACCGGCGCTTTTACCAGACAACCAAGGACAGTGCGAACATGGACAGCCTCATTACCTTCGAAAAATTGACGGCGCAACACCTGCCTTACCTGTATGAGATCCGCTTTTCCGTTGAAGAAAACCTGCTGCATCCGCATCAGATCCAGTATCTGCAGCGCAGGCAGGCGCTGGAGGACATCAACCAGGGCGGCGGCTGGATCTGCAAGCATGGCGACGACTATGCCGGCGTTGGCTTCGGGTTATTCATCCCTGAACCGCTGATCGGCGGCCTGTTCGTGAAGCCGGAATACCAGTCGAAGGGGATCGGCTCCGCCTTGTTGGCGCGAGTCACCGCCTGGATGTTTGAGCGCGGCGCCGAAGCGATCCACTTAACCACCGATCCGGGCTCCAAAGCCGAAGGCTTTTATCAACATCACGGCTGGGCCGTGGTCGGGCAGGATGAGTTCGGCCAGGCCGAACTGGTGAAACGCAAAGAGGGTGAATAATGACACTCAAAGGATTGATGACGTTACTGCTGCTTTCGCTGTTCAGCGCACCGCTGTATGCGGCCGTTGACTATTTTTACCTGAAACCGCTCGATGGTGAGAAGATCAAGATAACCAGGCAGATGCTGGAGGCGATGCCGCAGCACACGATTAAAACCTCGACCAATTTCACCCCGGAAGATACGTTCACCGGCGTTGAGCTTGCAGAGTTAGTGAAAGCCTACCACCTGAAAGGCCAGTCGGTGCGCGCTTTCGCCTGGGATGATTACTCCTATTCGATGCCGATTGACGAGATGATTAAATACCGTGTGATCGTCGCCTACCAGCGCGGCGGCAAGCCGATCGACGTTGGTGAGCTGGGGCCGTTCGCCATTATTTATCCGCGCGATGGTTATGCCGAGCTGAATAACCTGGATGTGAATGCGAAAACCGTCTGGCAAGTGAAAAGGTTGGAGCTGAAATAAGATGAGCAAAAAACTGATCGGTACTCTTATCGCGTTGGTTGCCATCTTCTCCTTATTGATTTTGTTGATTGCCATTAACTTCGGCGGCGTAAAAGAGCGCTATAAGCAGATTGAGCCCAATCTGGACAACTACTCGGTGGCTGAGATCCTGTTTCTGGCGTTTGAAAGGACCAAAATCGCGTTGTTGCTCAGTGAAAACAATGACTACGACGCCTTCCAGATCAAAAAGAAAATCTTCTACTCGAAGATTCAGATCCTGGAGAGCCGTTCGACCTTCAGCGACTCTTTTTATTACGACGACGAGTTCATCAAAAATGTTGCGCTGCTGAAGCAGCAGTATTGCACGTTGGACGATCTTTCTGCCGGCTTGCTGGTGGGGCTGAAAAACAAGGCGGACATTCTCTCTTATATGGATGATATCGAGGGTACGCTGGTCGATATCCAGGAAATTATTTATCGGATACAGATTAAAAACTTTACCGAAGTGAAAGGCATCATCCAGGACAACTCGAGTAAAGCCGAGATGTTCGCCCTCTTTTCGCTGATTTTAGTGTTCCTGATGATGTTCCTGGTGCTGAGAAACGCCTTCTCGTTGAAAGAGATCATCAAGAACAAGAATATCTTTATCTCTTCCATCTACCACGAGATCGCCGGTTCGACCCAGGCCATCGTCATTGCTGCGGATATCATGGAACACGAGCTGGCGCAGGAAGAGTTGAAAAAAGAAGCCCGCCTGATCTCCTATCACGGTAACAAGATCGCCGAACAAACGCGCGAGGTGATGGATTATTCTCGGCTTGAGATGGGAGAAGTTAAAATCAATATTTCCACCTTCCGGCTGAATGAGGTGGTGGACGATGCCGTAACCGGCATCGGCGCCGGGCGAGGCAATCGCCTCGTGATCCACCGTTCGTCTTATGCCGGCCTGATTGGTTCTGATAAATACAAGCTCTACCGAATATTGGCCAACCTGCTCAGCAACGCGGATAAGTTTACCCACCACGGCGCGATCGCCCTCGATGTGAAGCTGTGTCACGGCAACTTGTATTTGCGGGTGAAAGACACCGGCATCGGGTTTAACGTCGATAATCTGGATCGGTTATATAAGGCGTTCAATCAGGGGGTGGAAAGGGAAACGCGGCAGGGATTAGGGCTGGGGCTGACCATTATCAAAAATTACGTCACGACGATGAAAGGCACCATCAAGGTCAAATCCGTCGAAGGGGTTGGATCATCGTTTTTGATCCGCATTCCGGTCAAACTAATTAAAGAATAGGTTCGACAGCAACAGCGAAGAGATAATCAGCGGCTTGGTCGGTTTTTCCACCAGGTGCACGTCATAGTGCAGGATCATGTCGCCGATGTTTTTCTCGTAGTGATTCAGCTGGCCGGTCAGAATGATGATGCGGGCGTGCGGATCGAGGGCGTCTTTAATTTTCTTCACCACGCGTTCGGAAGTCTCGCCGAAGTCCAACAGCCAGTCCAAAATAAACGCCTCAAAGGACTGCTGCTCCAGCGCGGCCAGCATGGCGTCCGCCGTCTGAAAGGTCTCAGCCTCGATGCCGTAGCGGCTGGCGATCTTCTTCAACAGTTCGAGAATATCGCCGTCATTATCCAGGATCGCGATGCGCGGGGCCGGCAGAAAGTCTATCTTGTTGACTTTATACAGCGGGGCATCGGCTGCATATTCCCGATTGGTGTTGATGATGAAAAGATCGTCCTTTTTGTAGGCGTAAGTTTCGTCGTTGTCCGCTTGCGTGACCGGGCGCTCGTCGACCTCAATGTTACAGCGCTTGTGAATGCTGTTCATGATAAACACGCCGTTATGTGTCCTTTGGCCGGCAAACGGCTCGTTGAAATACTGGAAAACCTTTTTGACTTCATCGAGGGTGATGCCCCTTTTGCCATCCAGCTTCTGTTTGGCGCTGTTGTACTGAAGGTTCAGTATGTTGGCCATCGTGGAGGCATGTTTTCTGTCGCCAACTCCTTTCAGAGTGAGCAACGCGCTGATTGCATCGATGTAATTTGGCGTTTTCTTCATGACAACCTTGGCTTTTTTGATGTTAACCGCGAGCGTTGGAAAACCTGCGTGAGGACCCGAGCTGGATTATAGATGAAGCCTCGGTTATTGCGGTGATATCAGTTTGATTTTCCTTGGCAAACTCAAAACACACTCGATGACAAATAAAAAAACACTCAAAAGACATTCACATTTAGCTGTTTATGTGGTTAATTAGCGCACATACTGTGTGATTCGCGTCCTGGGGGGGTGCCAGTCTCACAAAATAAACCGCCTGCTCTTGTCCGTAAGCAGGGAGCAGGCGGCAAAAAGATCCGCGACCGACACCAGGGCCATTGGCAGTACTGAAGATGACCGGCACTGTTTTCGAAAACGGCTCGCTGTCATGTTCGGGCCTGCTGATATTGCCGTACGCTTTCTACCACCACCTCGGGCGCAACCACGCCTTCCTGCCCCAAAATCACTGCTTGTGAAGTGCCCTGCGCGACGATTCGTTCGCCGATGCTGAACGTATGCGTTGCATAGAAGTAACGTTCGTCCCAATGGGTAATGGTCATGCTGACCTGATAGCGTTGGAACGGACGCAGCGCTTTTTTATAGTCCATCGTATGTTGACTGACGATCGGTGACCAGCGTCGTTTGAGCATTAGCGCCAGCAGGCCGGTGCGAATAAACAGATCGACCCGGTTCAGGTCGCATACCGTCATATAGCGGCCATTGTTCATGTGCAAGTTGATATCGATGTCATTCAGCCAGACGCGGGTCGCCAGTTGATTGGTCAGCATATCCATCGACATGCGCGGTTTCCACCGTGAAGCGAGCAAGATCCAGATCAAACGCAGGTAGAGGTTCATGGTCAGTATTCCGCAGGATTGTCAGAGAGGTAAGGCAGTCAGATTTTAACTGTGGTCGAACCAGTTTGTTTTGTCAAAACGCATGACGCCATTTTGCGTGATGGCGTGGGCTCGCGGGAGCCCCGGAGTCGCGCAAGAGAATCTCCGGCGCGATCCGGGATGGGATAAGGCGGGGCCATCGAGAGGGAGACGGCCCCGGCCGCCGCCGGGTTTGGCGGCCGGCAACGTCACTATAATCGGCGCGTTTGTCGGCGCCAGCACCACCGTTCGGCATTGCGCGGCCGCTCCAGCGTTTTCTTCACGCGGCGGTAAACGTTGCCGCTTATTGCGCACCGCGTCCCAGATAACCGTCCCAGTCTTTCCACACCGGCTGCAGCCCGGCGTTGCTGATGGCCTCGGCGACCTGCTGCGGCGTGCGGCCGTCGTGCGGTTCGAACTGTTCCAGCTCCGGCGGCACGTCATCGGCATAGCCGCCGGGCTGCGTCTTGGATCCGGCGCTGACGCTGTTGATCGCCACCGGGATCATATGATCGCGGAAGTACGGCGACTCACGCGTAGACAGCGACAGCTCAACGTCCGGCGCGAACAGCCGGAAGGCGCAGATCAGCTGCACCAGTTGAGGCTCGCTCATGATCGACGCCGGTTCAATGCCGCCGGCGCAGGGGCGCAGGCGCGGGAACGAGATCGAGTAGCGGCTCTGCCAGTAGGTTTGCTGCAGGTAAAACAGATGTTCCGCCAGCAGGTAGCAGTCGGAGCGCCAACTGTTGGACAGGCCGATCAACGCACCGATGCCGATCTTGTCGATCCCGGCGCGCCCCAGGCGATCCGGCGTGGCCAGGCGCCAATGGAAATCCTGCTTCTGGCCGCGCAGGTGATGCTGCAGATAGGTGGCCGGATGGTAGGTTTCCTGGTACACCAGCACGCCGTCCAGGCCCAGCGTTTTCAGTTCGGCGTATTCCTCCTGCGCCAACGGCTGCACTTCCATCATCAGCGAGCTGAAGTGTCGGCGGATCGCCGGGATGTGCTGGCGGAAATAGTCCATGCCGACCTTGGTCTGATGCTCGCCGGTGACCAGCAACAGATGTTCGAACCCCAGCGCCTGGATGGCTGCGCACTCGCGGGCGATCTCCGCCGCATCCAGCGTTTTGCGCTTGATGCGGTTGCTCATCGAAAAGCCGCAGTAGGTGCAGTCGTTGGCGCACAGGTTGGACAGATACAGCGGCACATAGAAGCTGACGACGTTGCCGAATCGCTGACGGGTCAGCTGCTGCGCGCGCTGCGCCAGCGGTTCCAGATACGGCGCGGCGGCGGGGGAGATCAGCGCCATAAAGTCGTCGCGCGTCAGCTTGTCGGCGTTCAACGCGCGTTCCACGTCGCGCGCGGTTTTGCCGTTGATGCGCAGCGTAATGTCGTCCCAATCCAGCTGTTGCCAGCGGCTACTGAAATCGTCGGCCATCACTGTGCCTCCTCTGGCTGGCTGAGGAAGGCGGTCAGCGGGCTAGAGGCGACCGCACCGCGCTGGCTGACGCCCAATCCGGCGCTGCGCGCCAATTCGCCGGCCTCCAGCGCCAGGCGAAACGCCCGCGCCATTTGCACCGGGTCGCGCGCCACGGCGATGGCGGTGTTCACCAGCACCGCGTCGGCGCCCAGCTCCATCGCTTCCAGCGCGTGGCTCGGCGCGCCGATGCCGGCGTCGACCACCACCGGCACCTTGGCCTGTTCGATGATGATCTCGAGGAAGTCGCGGGTGCGCAGACCGCGGTTGGAACCGATAGGGGCGCCGAGCGGCATCACCGCCGCGCAGCCCGCCTCTTCCAGCCGTTTGCACAGCACCGGATCGGCGCCGCAGTAGGGCAGCACCACAAAACCGTCTTTCACCAGCGTTTCCGCCGCCTTCAGCGTTTCTATCGGATCCGGCAGCAGGTATTTCACATCGGGGTGGATCTCCAGCTTCACCCAGTGAGTGCCGAGCGCTTCACGCGCCAGCCGGGCGGCGAATACCGCTTCGGCGGCCGTTTTGGCGCCGGAGGTATTGGGCAACAGCCTGACGCCCAACTGTTGCAGCGGCGCCAAAATGGCGTCGTTGCCGCCGCGCAGATCGACGCGCTTCATGGCCATGGTCACCAGCTGTGAGCCGGAGGCCGCCAGCGCCTCCAACATCAGCGCCGGGGTGGCGAACTTGCCGGTGCCGGTGAACAGGCGCGAGGTAAAAGTGGTATCGGCGATTTTCAGCATGTCAGCCTCCGGCGATCGCTTGAAACAGCAAAATGTCGTCACCGTCCTGCACCTGATGGTCGGCCCAGTCGGCGCGCGGGATGATGGTTTGGTTGATCGCCAGCGCGGTACCCGGCTGGTGGCGTTCCAGCTGAGCCAGCAGGGCGGCGACGCTGAGCGGCTGCGCCAGCTCCAGCGGTTGGTCGTTTAAACGGATCTTCATGCCGCGCCTCCGCATACCGGGCAGGCACGGGCCTGGCTCAGTTGCAGCGTGCTCCAGCTCTGCTGCTTGCCGTCGAACAGCCGCAGTTTACCGCTGAGGGAAGAAGGCATGCCGGCCAGCATCTTGATGGCCTCCAGCGCTTGCAGGGTGCCGATCACGCCCACCACCGGGCCGAGTACCCCGGCGGTGCGGCAGTTGCGCTGCGGCTCTTCCTGCTCCGGGTACAGGCAGGCGTAGCAGCCGTGCGCATAGGGCGGCTCGAGCACCAGCAACTGGCCGCTGAAGCCGACCGCGCTGCCGCTGATCAGCGGCTTGGCGGCGGCGATGCAGGCGGCATTGACTTCATGGCGGGTCGCCATATTGTCGCAGCAGTCCAGCACCAGATCGGCGCGGGCGACCGCGTCGCGCAGCGCTTGCCCTTGCAGCCGCTGCGCCAGCGGGATGGATTCCACCAACGGGTTCAGCGCCTGCAGGTGGCGTTGCGCCAGAGCCGCCTTGCCGGTGGCGGTATCGGCGCTGCGGTAGAGGATTTGCCGCTGCAGGTTGGTGACGTGCAGCTGGTCGTCGTCGGCCAGCAGCAGCGTGCCGACGCCGGCGGCGGCCAGATACAGCGAAGCCGGGGAACCTAGCCCGCCTAAACCGACGATCAGCACCGTGGCGCGCTTGAGTTTCTCCTGGCCTTCCGGGCCGACGTCCTCCAGCAGCAGCTGGCGGCTGTAGCGCAGGAATTCCTGATCGTTAAGCATCGTTCGGATCCTCGCCTTCAATCAGCCGCAGCAGCTCGGCCGTCGCCGCGCGCCAGTCCGGCGCCTGGGTGATGGCGCTGACCACCGCCACGCTGCCGACGCCGCACGCCAGCACCGCCGGTACGCGATCGATACTGATCCCGCCGATCGCCACCGTCGGGTAATCCGCCAAACCGGCGATGTGGCGTTTCAACTCCGTCAGCCCCTGCGGCGCCGAAGGCATGTCTTTGGTTTGGGTGGGGAAGATGTGCCCCAACGCGATGTAGGACGGTTTCACCGCCAGCGCGCGCGCCAGTTCGGCGTCGTCATGGGTGGAAACGCCGAGCCGCAGCCCGGCGCGGTGAATGGCAGCCAGATCGGTGGTATCGAGATCTTCCTGGCCCAGATGCACGCCGTAGGCGCCGTGCTTGATCGCCAGCCGCCAGTAGTCGTTGATGAACAGCCGCGCCTGATAACGCTGGCCCAGCGCGATGGCGGCGGCGATATCCTCTTCGACCTGCTCGTCAGGCAAGTCCTTGATGCGCAGCTGGATGGTGGTGACGCCGGCCTCCAGCAGGCGAGCGATCCATTCCACGCTGTCGACGACCGGGTAGAGCCCCAGTTTGTAGGGCGTCGCCGGGAAGGGCGTCGTGATATCAGTCATTGCTGGTCTCCTCCTGCAAATTGCCGGCGCTGTGATACAGCTCGCTGCCGCGGGCGCGGAACTCGGCGGACATTTTCTCCATACCGGTCAGCTGCACCTCGATCGGTTTGGCAGTCTCTTGGGCAGCGGCGTAGTCGCGCACCTCTTGTGAAATCTTCATCGAGCAGAATTTTGGTCCGCACATCGAGCAGAAGTGGGCGATCTTGCCGGATTCCTGCGGCAGGGTTTCGTCGTGATAGGCGCGCGCGGTGGCCGGATCGAGCGCCAGATTGAACTGATCTTCCCAGCGGAATTCGAAACGCGCCTTGGACATGGCGTTATCGCGGATCTGCGCGCCCGGATGGCCTTTGGCCAGATCGGCGGCGTGAGCGGCGATCTTGTAGGTGATCAGGCCCTGTTTGACGTCCTCTTTGTTCGGCAGGCCGAGGTGCTCTTTCGGCGTGACGTAACACAGCATGGCGCAGCCGAACCAGCCGATCATCGCCGCGCCGATGCCGGAGGTGAAATGGTCATAGCCCGGGGCGATATCGGTGGTCAGCGGGCCGAGGGTGTAGAACGGCGCTTCGTGGCAGTGTTCCAGCTCTTCGGTCATGTTGCGGCGGATCATCTGCATCGGCACGTGGCCTGGGCCCTCGATCATCACCTGCACGTCGTATTCCCAAGCGATTTTGGTCAGCTCGCCCAGCGTATGCAGTTCGGCGAACTGGGCTTCGTCGTTGGCGTCCTGAATCGAGCCGGGGCGCAGGCCGTCGCCGAGCGACAGCGAAACGTCGTAGGCGGCGCAGATCTCACAGATTTCGCGGAAATGCTGATAGAGGAAGTTTTCCTGATGGTGCGACAGACACCATTTGGCCATGATCGAGCCGCCGCGCGACACGATGCCGGTCAGGCGTTTGGCGGTCATCGGCACGTAGCGCAGCAGCACGCCGGCGTGGATGGTGAAGTAGTCGACCCCTTGTTCCGCCTGTTCCAGCAGCGTATCGCGGAACATCTCCCAGGTGAGGTTTTCCGCCACGCCGTTGACCTTCTCCAGCGCCTGGTAGATCGGCACGGTGCCGATGGGCACCGGGCTGTTGCGCAGGATCCACTCGCGGGTTTCGTGAATGTAGCGGCCGGTGGAGAGATCCATCACGGTGTCTGCGCCCCAGCGGGTGGCCCACACCAGCTTCTCCACCTCTTCTTCGATCGACGAGGTGACCGCCGAGTTGCCGATATTGGCGTTCACCTTCACCAGGAAATTGCGGCCGATGATCATCGGCTCCGCCTCAGGGTGATTGATGTTGGCGGGAATGATAGCGCGGCCGGCGGCCACTTCCTGGCGAACGAACTCCGGCGTGATGTTGTCCGGCAGGTTGGCGCCCCAGCCCTGGCCCGGATGCTGGTGGCGCAGCACCTCGCCGCGAATGCGCTCGCGCCCCATGTTTTCGCGGATGGCGATGAACTCCATCTCCGGGGTGACGATGCCGGCGCGGGCATAGTGCAGTTGGGTCACGCACTTGCCCGGTAACGCCTTGCGCGGCAACGGCAGGTGTTCGAAACGCAGGTGATCGAGGCCTTCGTCCGCCAGCCGCTGTTGGGTGAAGCCGGAGCTGGCGCCGCTCAGGGTGGCGGTATCGCCGCGCGCGTCGATCCAGCCTGCGCGCAGCTTGGTCAGGCCCGCGTGCACGTCGAGCTCGGCCTGTGGATCGCCGTACGGGCCGGCGGTGTCATACACCGGGATCGCCTCGTTGGGTTCATACTGCGGGCTATCTTTGCTGCCGCCGATCAGGGTCGGGCTGAGCTGAATTTCGCGCATCGGCACCTGGATATCGCGGCGCGAACCCTGCAGGTAGATGCGGCGTGAGTTTGGGAAAGCCATGCCTTGCAGGGTGTCGATAAACTGCTGGGCGGCTTCGCGTTGCGCTTTACGGGCGCGCGGTGGATTAACGTTAGACATAGCAAGTTCCTACCAGTGTGTTGGGTTGGGAAAGTTGCTTGTCTGGAGCTCGGAGGGAGTAATGATGGTGGCCGATAAGGCAGGGCACCCGCAAGGGGAAGGCCGTGTCTGTGGCGATAGATTACTCTTGTTCCCTTCGCGGGTATTAACCCGATCAGGTTCCGCGGATCCCGAATTAACGGTCTCAGCCTGGCTGATTTGATGAACAAATCAGGCGCTAGGCACTCCGACAAGATGCCCCCCAGTATAGGAGGGATAAGAAAAAAAACTATAAAATTTTAACGCGCCGGATCCAGCGCCTGGTCCGGCAGCGGTTGCTGCGCGGCCTCCGCTTCCAGCAGGATCAGCTTATCTTCCAGCGCAAAGCGCGCCGCCAGCGTTTCGCCGATATCCGACAAGGCCTGGTGGAATTCCAGACAAACCTCCTGATCGATATCCACTTCGGTATAGCGATCGTGGAACGCCATGATCTGTTCGGTATTGGCCCACAGCTTGGGGTAGATGTTCACCGCCAGCGACATTTTCGGACTGGCTGCGCCTTCCACTTGTTTGATAATTCTGTCATAGATATGAAAATGCCCTGCGGAGAGGTAATCCACCAGGTTATGGCAAAAGTTCTCCAGCGCTTTTTCATTCAGCGGCGTATGCTTTTCTTTATTCGGTTTGAGGCCTACCAGCGTGCAGTAGGCGACCAGCAACTGCTTGCGGGCCTGAAGCCATTGATCAACTAATTCATTACTACCGCCAACGCGCTGAGTCAGCCTTTCCAAACGGTTGAGCATGTTTGACTCCGTGTAAGTAACAAAAGTAACCGGTAAGTTATTAAAATGTAACAAAGCCGATTTGTAGAGTGCCAGTGAAGCTGAGGTTGTGCAACAACGATATGGAACTTGCATTAACGGGCAATGAAAACGGCTGGTGGATCGTCAGCCATGAAAGCAAACTTTGGTTACCGAACGGTGAATTGCCGTCGGGGAGCGCCGCCGCCCTCGGGCTGCAGGGCCACATGGCGCGCGTCATCGGTGAGTGGGAGGGCGCGCCGGTCTGGCTGGTGCGCCAGGCGATGCCGCGGGAGATGGGGTCGGTGCGTCAGCTGTTGGATCAGGATCGTGGTCTGTTCCAGCTTGCCGGGCGCGGCGTGCAGTTGGCGGATTTCTACCGCTCCCATCGCTATTGCGGCTACTGCGGCCATGAGATGCACCTCAGCCGCACCGAAAGCGCCTGCCTGTGCGGCCATTGCAAGGAGCGCTACTACCCGCAGATCGCGCCCTGCGTGATCGTCGCCATTCGGCGCGACGATCAGATCCTGCTGGCACAGCACGTACGCCATCGCGGCGGCATTCACACGGTGCTGGCCGGTTTCGTTGAAGTGGGCGAAACGCTGGAGCAAGCGGTGGCGCGCGAAGTGATGGAAGAGAGCAATATTGAAATCAAGAACCTGCGCTACGTCACGTCACAACCCTGGCCGTTTCCGCACTCGCTGATGATGGCCTTTATGGCCGATTACCACCAGGGTGAGATTCGTCACGATCCCAAGGAGCTGCTCAATGCCGGCTGGTATCGTTACGACCAACTGCCGCTGTTGCCGCCGCCCGGCACCGTGGCGCGCCGCTTGATTGAGGACACCGTGGCGCTGTGCCGGGCAGAATAATGTACAATGGCCGGCAGATTATTAAGGGAGCCCCATAAATGACTGAGTTGAAGAACGATCGTTACCTGCGCGCGCTGTTGCGTCAGCCGGTGGATGTGACCCCCGTATGGATGATGCGCCAGGCCGGTCGTTATTTACCGGAGTACAAGGCGACTCGCGCCCAGGCCGGTGATTTCATGTCGCTGTGCAAGAACGCGGAGCTGGCCTGCGAGGTTACGCTGCAGCCGCTGCGCCGCTACGCGCTGGACGCCGCCATCCTGTTCTCCGACATTCTCACCATTCCCGACGCCATGGGGCTCGGCCTGTACTTTGAAGCCGGCGAAGGCCCGCGTTTCAGCTCCCCCGTCACCTGCCGCGCCGACGTCGACAAACTGCCGGCGTTCGATCCGGAAGTGGAGCTGGGCTATGTGATGAACGCGGTGCGCACCATCCGCCGCGAGCTGAAGGGCGAAGTGCCGCTGATCGGCTTCTCCGGCAGCCCGTGGACGCTGGCTACCTATATGGTTGAGGGCGGCAGCAGCAAGGCCTTCACCAAGCTGAAGAAGATGATGTATGCCGAGCCGGCCACGCTGCACCTGTTGCTGGACAAGCTGGCGGACAGCGTGATCCTTTACCTCAATGCCCAGATTAAGGCCGGCGCGCAGTCGGTGATGGTGTTCGACACCTGGGGCGGCGTGCTGACCGGGCGCGATTACCGTGAGTTCTCTTTGCACTACATGCACAAGATCGTCGATGGCTTGCTGCGTGAAAACGACGGTCGCCGCGTGCCGGTAACGCTGTTCACCAAAGGCGGCGGGCAGTGGCTGGAGGCGATGGCCGCCACCGGCTGCGATGCGCTGGGGCTGGACTGGACCACCGATATCGCCGACGCGCGCCGTCGCGTAGGCGACAAAGTGGCGCTGCAGGGCAATATGGATCCGTCGATGCTTTATGCTTCTCCGGCGCGCATCGCGGAAGAAGTGGAGACCATTCTGGCCGGTTTCGGCCACGGCAACGGTCATGTGTTCAACCTGGGCCACGGCATCCATCAGGATGTGCCGCCGGAGCACGCCGGGGCCTTCGTCGAGGCGGTGCACGCGCAGTCGGCGAAATACCACCGTTAAGGATCCGATGTGACCGATATGGCGGCTCTGCGCGCCGAACAGCTGCGGCGCGCCGCTGAAGTCATTCGCTACGACGAGCTGCCAGCCGAACCGCCGGCGTTCATCGCCGGCGCCGATGTGGGCTTCGAGCAAGAGGGCGCGGTGACGCGCGCCGCCATCGCCATCCTGCGCTATCCGTCGCTGGAGCTGGTGGAGTATCAGGTGGCGCGCATCGCTACCGTCATGCCTTATATCCCGGGTTTCCTGTCGTTTCGCGAATACCCGGCGCTGTTGGCCGCCTGGGCGCAGCTGCGGCAAAAACCGGGGCTGATCTTCGTCGATGGGCACGGCGTTTCACATCCGCGGCGCCTCGGCGTCGCCAGCCATTTCGGCCTGCTGGTCGATGTGCCGACCATCGGCGTGGCCAAGAAGCGCCTGTGCGGCAAATTCGCGCCGCTGGACGCCGCCGTCGGCGCGCTGGCGCCGTTGGAAGATAAGGGAGAACAGCTGGGCTGGGTATGGCGTAGCAAGGCGCGTTGCAACCCGCTGTTCATCTCTACCGGTCACCGCGTGGGCGCCGACAGCGCGCTGGCGTGGGTGCAGCGCTGCATGGCGGGCTACCGTTTGCCGGAGCCGACCCGTTGGGCCGACGCCATCGCTTCGCGCCGTCCGGCGTTTCAGCGCTGGTTGCAGCAGCATCCGGAGGTGTCGCCATGAGCGATTTCGGGTACACTGCGCCGCAGATAACGCGTAAGAGAGTAAAGCATGCTACGTAACCCGATTCATTTACGTCTGGAACGGCTCGAGGGCTGGCAACATTTGACCTTTATGGCCAGTTTGTGCGAGCGTATGTACCCGAATTACCAGATGTTCTGCAAACAGACCGAGTTCGGCGATCCGGCGGTTTATCGCCGCATTCTGGATTTGGTGTGGGAAACGCTGGTGGTGAAGGATGCCAAGGTCAACTTCGACAGCCAGCTCGAGAAGTTGGAAGAGGCGATTCCGTCGGCGGAAGATTACGATCTTTACGGCGTTTACCCGGCAATTGATGCCTGTATCGCATTAGGGGAACTGATCCATTCGCGGCTCGGCGGGGAGACGCTGGAGCACGCCATCGCCATCAGCGAAACATCGATTCGCACCGTGGCGATGTTGGAAATGACCCAAGCCGGTAAGGAAATGACCGACGAAGAGTTGGAAAGTTTGCCGGCGGTAGAGGAAGAATGGGACATTCAATGGGAAATTTTCCGCCTGTTGGACGCCTGTGAAGAGCGCGATTTAGACCTGATCAAGGGGCTGCGATCCGACCTGCGAGAGGCCGGTGTCAGCAACATCGGGATAAATTTAGCGCAATAAGGCAACAAAACGTGATTTAACGCCTGATTTGTCATGCCTTAAGGCTTCACATCCGCACCCTGTCTGGTCTACATTTGGGGGGCGTAAAAAAAGTGGCTATCGGTGCGTGTATGCAGGAGAGTGCTGTCAATCGGCATATCCGTCGCACTCGATGCTTTGCAAACGATAAACACACTGTAAGGATAACTTATGAACAAGACTCAACTGATTGATGTAATCGCGGACAAGGCTGACCTTTCCAAAGCACAAGCTAAACTGGCTCTGGAATCCACCCTGGCTGCAATTACTGAGTCTCTGAAAGAAGGTGATGCAGTACAATTGGTTGGCTTCGGTACTTTCAAAGTAAACCATCGTAGCGAGCGCACTGGCCGCAACCCACAGACTGGCAAAGAAATCAAAATCGCAGCAGCCAACGTGCCTGCGTTCGTTTCTGGCAAAGCACTGAAAGACGCCGTTAAATAAGACCGCGCCTCGGTGAAAAGATTAAACAGGGGGGCGATGGCGCCCCTTTTGTTTACTCGTCGGGCGCTTATGGCCGTTGGCATCGCCGTCGGCCTGAGCGCCTGCAGTTTCCATTCCGATATCCCCAGTTTTACCGCCAGCGGCTTCGTGGCCGATCAGGGCGTGATACGTCTGTGGCGTAAAGACGATGAGCAACATCGTCCGCAAGTGTTGGTCAGCGTTTACAGCCCTTACCGCGGCCCGGGTACCATTACCACGCTGTACACCTATCAGGGCGACGTGCTGCGCCAAATCAAACGTAACGACGCCGACGGCGATCGAGATTCCATTCAGCTGCGCTTTGCCGACGATGGCACGGTGAGTTTTATGCAGCGCCAGCTGGCGACACGCCGCGAACCGCTGACCCGCGATGAAATCGCCCTGTACCAATATCAGGCGCGGCGTATCCTCGAAGTGAGCAATGCGCTGCGCGCCGGCAAGGTCAAATTGCTGCAGGGGCGTTGGATGCAGGGCGAGGTGCAAACCTGCGACGGCCAAAGCATGAAACCGGGGCTGGATGCCGCCTCCATCGCCTGGATCGAAAAACGCGCCCGCAGCAGCAGCCGGCCGGTGAGCGTCGCCTGGCTGGAAGCGCCGGAAGGCAGCGAGCTGCTGCTAGTGGCGAACGACGACTTCTGCAGCTGGGAACCGAAAGAAGACCAGCTATAAAAAAGGCCCCGCGCTGCGGAGCCTCTTGTCATGACCATGAAAGGTCAAATTATTTGCCGCGCGCAATCGCGCGATAACCGATATCTTTGCGGCAGAAGCTGCCCGGCCACTGGATGCCTTCCGCCAGCTGATAGGCGCGTTGCTGCGCCTGCGCCACGGTATCGCCCAGCGCCGTCACGCACAGCACGCGGCCGCCGCTGGTGACGACGTCATCGCCCTGCAAGCGTGTGCCGGCGTGGAAGACCTTACCGTCGGCGCTTTCCTGCTGCGGTAGCCCCTGGATAACCTCGCCGTTGCGATAGTCACCCGGATAACCGCCGGCTGCCAGCACCACGCCAAGGGCAGGGCGTTCGTCCCAATCAGAGCTCTTCTCGTTCAGACGGCCTTCGGCGCCCGCCAGACACAGTTCCACCAGATCGGAGCGCAGGCGCAGCATGATCGGCTGAGTTTCCGGATCGCCAAAACGGCAGTTGAATTCGATCACCTTCGGCTGGCCGTCGGCGGAGATCATCAGGCCGGCGTACAGGAAGCCGACGTAGGTGTTGCCTTCCGCCGCCATGCCGCGCACCGTCGGCCAGATCACCTGATCCATGGCGCGCTGGTGGATTTCGTCGGTCACGACCGGCGCCGGGGAGTAGGCGCCCATACCGCCGGTGTTCGGGCCGGTATCGCCGTCGCCGACGCGTTTGTGGTCCTGGCTGGTGGCCATCGGCACCACGTTCTCGCCATCGACCATCACGATGAAGCTGGCTTCTTCGCCGTCGAGGAACTCTTCCACCACGATGCGATGGCCGGCGTCACCGAAGGCGTTGCCGGCCAACATGTCGCGCACCGCCTCTTCCGCTTCCTGCAGCGTCATCGCGACGATCACGCCTTTACCGGCCGCCAGGCCATCGGCCTTGATGACGATCGGCGCACCTTTGCGGCGCACATAGGCCAGCGCCGGCTCCACCTCGGTGAAGTTTTCATATTCGGCGGTCGGGATGCGGTGGCGCGCCAGGAAATCTTTGGTGAAGGCTTTGGAGCCTTCGAGCTGCGCGGCGGCCTGTGATGGGCCGAAGATTTTCAGACCGGCGGCCTGGAAGGCATCGACCACGCCGATCACCAGCGGCGCTTCCGGCCCAACGATGGTCAGACCGATGTCATGGCTCTGGGCGAACGCGACCAGGGCGGGGATGTCGGTGGCGGCGATCGCCACGTTTTCCAGATTGGCTTCCAGCGCGGTGCCGGCATTGCCCGGCGCAACATAGACTTTATCCGCCAGCGGAGACTGGGCGGCTTTCCAGGCCAGCGCGTGTTCGCGCCCGCCGTTGCCGATAATCAAAATGTTCATCAGAAGCTCCACGAATGGCGTGCGCCGGAGCGCACGCGGCAAAAGGAATTAATGGCGGAAGTGACGCATGTCGGTGAAGATCATCGCAATGCCGTGTTCGTTGGCGGCGGCGATCACTTCGTCGTCGCGGATCGAACCGCCCGGCTGGATCACGCAGGTGATGCCAACCGCCGCTGCGGCGTCGATGCCGTCGCGGAACGGGAAGAAGGCGTCGGAGGCCATGGCGGAGCCTTTCACTTCCAGCCCTTCGTCGCCCGCTTTGATGCCGGCGATCTTGGCGGAGTAAACGCGGCTCATCTGGCCGGCGCCTATGCCGATGGTCATGTTGTCTCGCGCATAAACGATGGCGTTGGATTTCACGAACTTGGCCACTTTCCAACAGAACAGCGCGTCACGCAGTTCCTGTTCGGTCGGCTGGCGCTCGGATACCACGCGCAGATCGGCGGCGGTTACCATGCCCAGATCGCGATCCTGCACCAGCAGGCCGCCGTTGACGCGCTTGAAGTCCAGCCCCGCCACGCGTTGCTGCCACTGGCCGCAGGCCAGCACGCGCACGTTCTGTTTGGCGGCCAGCAGGGAGCGCGCTTCCTGGGTGACGTTTGGCGCGATGATCACTTCCACGAACTGGCGGCTGATGATCGCCTGCGCGGTGGCGGCGTCCAGCTCGCGGTTAAAGGCGATGATGCCGCCGAAGGCGGAGGTCGGATCGGTTTGGTAAGCGCGCTCGTAGGCGGCCAGAATGTCGTCGCCGATCGCCACGCCGCAAGGGTTGGCGTGTTTGACGATCACGCAGGCCGGTTCGTCGAACTCTTTCACGCATTCCAGCGCGGCGTCGGTATCGGCGATGTTGTTATAGGACAGCGCTTTGCCCTGCAGCTGTTCGGCGGTCGCGACAGAAGCTTCCTTTACTTCTTCCTCTATATAGAAGGCGGCCTGCTGGTGGCTGTTTTCACCGTAGCGCATATCCTGCTTCTTGATGTAGTTGAGGTTCAGGGTGCGCGGGAAGCGGCCGGACGGCTGTTCGGTCTCGCCGTGGTACGCCGGCACCAGCGCGCCGAAGTAGTTGGCGATCATGCTGTCGTAGGCGGCGGTGTGTTCAAAAGCCTTGATGGCGAGATCGAAGCGGGTGGCATAGCGCAGCGAGCCGTCGTTGTTGTCCATTTCGGTAATGATGGCGGCGTAGTCGCTGCTCTTCACCACGATGGCGACGTCTTTATGGTTCTTGGCGGCGGAGCGCACCATGGTCGGGCCGCCGATATCGATATTCTCGACCGCATCCTCCAGCGAGCAATCCGGGCGCGCTACGGTTTGGGCGAACGGGTACAGATTGACGACCACCATGTCGATAGGCTGGATGTCATGCTGATTCATGACCGCGTCGTCCTGGCCGCGGCGGCCGAGGATACCGCCGTGAACTTTCGGGTGCAGGGTCTTAACTCGTCCGTCCATCATCTCCGGGAAGCCGGTGTAGTCGGAAACTTCGGTAACGGGCAGACCGGCGTCTGCCAGCAGACGGGCGGTGCCGCCGGTGGACAGCAGTTCAACGCCGCGCTGGGAAAGCGCTTCGGCGAATTCAACGATACCGGTTTTGTCAGACACGCTGAGCAGGGCCCGGCGGATTGGACGAGGTTGTTGCATGGTTTTATCCCTTGGCTTTGAGTCGCAATTAAAGAGCGTTACGTGAATGTCCACCTCGTTCTCTCTATAAGGAAGGTTTTTTGCCTTATAAAGGGAGGGTCAGGCACATATTCAGGTAACGCCCCCATTAAAAGGGGGATCGTTTCGTCGCGGGGAATTGTAGCGAAAACGTTTGCGTGGCGCTCGTAAATTTTCCGTACAAATCGCATCTGTGGATAACACTGTGCGCAAGTGGGTATAAGGCGGGGTTTTGCTGTGGAATGCAGCGAACGATCGTTTTTGCTGAAAATACCTGTTGCGGCCTGCGAGGAACTCCCTATAATGCGCCTCCATCGACACGGAACATGTGAACAACTTCACAGAGTATCCGGGGGTCGCAGAGAAAAAATCCTGAAAATTAGGGTTGACTCTGAAAGAGGAAAGCGTAATATACGCCACCTCGAGTTAGCAAGCGAAAGCGCCTAACTCACTGCTCTTTAACAATTTATCAGACAATCTGTGTGGGCACTCCACAAGACGATATCCAG
>NZ_JBAKGW010000016.1:0-34423 GCF_049065515.1 Serratia sp. SA088 | reverse complement strand
GCGCTCAGGATGGTGTACTGCTGGCCCAGCAGGCTGCGCACCTCGCTCTCCGTCAGCAGATTGGGGCTGTTCTCCAGCGTGACCGCCACCTCGCCGCCGCCGATCGTCGCCGAGCCGCTGCTCTGGATCCGATCGCTCTGGCCGTTCGGGCCCACTTCCACCGCGTAGCGCGAACCCGGCTCGAAACTGACGTTGCCGGCCACGTTCAGGGTGCCGATCGAGTTGCCCGGCGCCACGGTGCCGCCGCGGCGGGCGGTCAGCGAACCGACCGTGCCGCTGCCGCCGACGATGCCGCCGCTCTGTACGCTGACATCCGAGGTGACCGAGCCGTTGATCGCCAGTCGCCCCTGATTAACCAGCGTCGGGCCGGCATAGGTGTTGTTACCGGTCAGTACCAACGTGCCGATACCCTGTTTGGTCAGGCCGCCATGGCCGGAGATGTCGTTGCTCCAAAAATCCAGGCCGCACAGCACATCGCTGCAGACGCGCTCGGTCGGTTTACCCTTGTCCAGCACCGCGCCAACGCCCGGCAGATCCACCACAAACTGGGTCGTGCCGTAAGCCACCCCCGTCGGATCCGGAATACGGAACTCCGCAGGAATATCTTCGGCAGTCACCAACATGCCCGGGCCGTTGATGGCCTTGCCCAGGTTGATCATCCCCCAGCCGTAGAGCGCGTCGATGCCCGGCGCGCCCATATCGGTGGCGGTGGTTTTCAGCACTTCCGCCACCTGTGCGCCACTCAGATACGGGAAACGCTCCATCAGCACCGCGACGCTGCCGGCCACGTGCGGCGCCGCCATCGAGGTGCCGCTGTATTTGGCGTAGCCGGTTGTCAGATTCTCTAGGCTGGTGCCTTCGATTACCGAGCTGTATACCCGGGTGCCCGGCGCCGAGACGCAGAAGCTGGCGGTATAACCGCAGCGAGAAGAGAAGGTGCTGATGCTGTAATCGCCGGTATTGGTCGGATCCTGCAAGCTGGCGACCGACAGCCAGTTCGGCGCAATCTCCGGCACAAAATAGGCCAGGCCGGCCATGGCGTCCGGATTGTTCAGGTTGTAATCGTTACCGGCGGCGAAGATGGTGACCACGCCGCTGCGGGCCGCGTCGATCGCGCCCTGATAGGCGCCCCCGGGGTTGGTGCCGAGGATCTGTTTGATCTGATCGAACTGCTTTTGCGCATCGTCAACGGTGAAATGCGGATAAGCCGGGTTCTTACCGCCCTTGGCGAATTTATCTGTAATGCCGATGCCCCAGCTGTTGTTGATAATGCGCGCGCCGCTGGCCACCAGCGCATCCCAACCGGCCTTATACACCGCGCCGTCGTTGCCGAGGATGATGCCGTCCTCCGGGCCGGGATCGCCGTTTTCCGCGCTGATGATCTGCGCGTTGAACGCCACGCCGTGCATGGCGCCGCCGTCTCGGCTGCCGGCGGCGATGCCGCCCACGTGGGTGCCGTGCGAACCGAGCGTGCCATCGGAATCCACGCTCGGCGTGCCGTCATAGCGGAAATCATCGCCTTTTTTCACCGGAATATAGGGATCGGTATATTCACGGATGCCTTCGGTAACCAGATTGATCACCTTATTCTCACCGGCGAACTCCGGGTGCTTGGCGTAAACCGGCTGATCGAAAATGCCGAGTTTGATGCCTTTTCCGGTATAACCGGCGGCGTAGGCCTGGTCGGCGTGGATCGCCCCCAACCCCCATTCTGCATTGAACTCGCTGCTGCGCCAGCTGGCCGGATCGCCCGCCTGGCCGTTCTCTATATAGCTGGAGGCCTGCGCCCCGCCAATCGCCGTCAGGCAGATCAGCATCGCGCTCCATTGTGCGCGATGAACTCCGATTTCAGGCCAGCCGAAGGCCGCCCGAGCGGATTTGACTCCTCTACGTTTCTTCTCCATCCCAGATACCGTCCGTTGTTGTTTGCAAATGTTTTATAAGATTTTTTGTGTAACAGTTTGGTAACACCAAATAAATAAAGCACAACAATCTCAAGTGCGCTTAATGTGTCATCCGGCAGTTCGACGGGAGGAGAGAATGTTTCAGGGGTGAATCAGGCGAGAAGCGATAAGAAAGGACAATGATATTGCACGGTGTCTAAGCGGCGTTCGCAAGCGAGAGAGTCAAATTTAACAAATTGATAAATAAAGATATAAATCAGACAAAATCGAAGGGGGAGATCGCCTGAAAAGTGCTTAACAGGCGTCTTTTATCACTTTTAATTATAAATTTTGCCAATATTCACTCAGTGAATTATGCTGGTTTATCACTCAGCCATCGGCAAAAATTGGATTATCCTGCTGATGTTTTTTTGCAGTTCGTCGCGTCCTCTTCCGCCTGACGCAGAATGGCTTTGGCCATCCATTGCGTGACATCCTGAATGCTCCCAAGCTCCAGCCCCCAGATATCTTTCAGCACCAGAAACACCTCCGAGCCGTAAATCAGCGAGAAAGCATGAATCACTCTCTGCAGAGAGTCCGGCGGCAGTTTGCCCTGTAACGGTTCTACCGCCAGCGCCAACAGGCGCTTGCGGTTGCCGCGCACCAGCTTCTCACCCGGTTTATCGGTGTTGGACCGAGCCAGCGCCCACTGCTGCAACGAAAGCTGCAGGGCCGCTCGCAGCGCCCCCTCATGCTGTTCCATTTGCGGATAAGCAAAGCTGAGCAGCTGCAGTATCCGCGCTTCAGCGCTGTCGTCTTTCGGCTGCCACTCCAAAATGGGCCCCAGACTTTCAGCCACAACGGCAGTGATCAAATCGCTTTGCGTAGGGAAGTAACGGTAAGCTGTCGCACGCGAAACTTGCGCATGTTGAGCCAACTCCGTTATCGAAGGAAAGGCACCGCCATCGAACAATTCCATTGCGCTGTCAAGCAACAGCTTACGAGTTCTGGCCCGGATATGAGTCAAGCGGGTAGATACGGTTAATGGCACAGCAACCTCTTCTTTCTCTACGCCCGTCTAACATAGACTTGGCGAATAAAGTCCACTGTAACAAACTTGTCAGCTATTACGCCATGCGACGTACGCCGGGCTCGCTTTCCCTCACGTCGAAAATGAGACTTTCATCTCATTCGATACGAATTAGACTTGCACAAATGATACTACCGTCTCATTATGATGAGGAATTCACCGACTACGCTCAGCACTCTTAGTCAGCACCAGGGAATTCATTTTTACTAACATATTAAAATATAAATTATAAATCAGCGTGTCGGCCATCTGAACCCTACGTCAGGAAGAGGCTAATGAACGACAATCAGGCAGTGATTTACGTTGCAACCACAGCGGATACCAAAGGACGGGAATTGGCTTATGTGCGCAGCCTGATCGCCGAAACCGGGTTACCCACGCTGACCGTCGATCTTTCCACCCAACCGTTAGCACCCGGCAGCTACCAGGCCGATATCTCCGCCGCTACTGTCGCTCACTGCCATCCTGATGGCGAACGCGCCGTCTTTTGTGGCGATCGAGGCAAGGCGATTGCCGCTATGGCGCAGGCGTTTGAAAGGTTCATGCTGTCGCGCCGTAACGTCGCTGCAATTCTCGGATTAGGCGGTTCCGGCGGTACCGCATTGATCACCCCCGCGATGCAACAGCTGCCGATCGGTTTACCTAAATTGATGGTTTCCACCATGGCCTCCGGTGACGTCTCCGGGTATGTCGGAGCCAGCGATATCTGCATGATGTATTCCGTCACTGACGTCGCCGGGTTGAACCGCATCTCCCGCACCGTGCTGGGCAACGCAGCGCATCAAATCGCCGGCGCCGTTCGCTTCGCCGCTCAAGCGACCGTCGACAGCAAACCGGCCGTCGGCCTCACGATGTTCGGTGTGACCACCCCCTGTATTCAAACCGCCACGGCGGCGCTCGAAGAGAGCCTGGATTGCCTGGTGTTTCATGCCACCGGCAGCGGCGGCAGAGCGATGGAAAAACTGATCGATAGCCATTTGCTGGACGGCGTATTGGATCTGACCACCACCGAAGTTTGTGACTACCTGTTCGGCGGCGTACTGGCGTGCAGCGAGGATCGTTTTGGCGCTCTCGCGCGCACCGGCATTCCCTGCGTGATATCCTGTGGCGCCCTGGATATGGTGAACTTTTCCCACCCGGACAGCATTCCCGCTCGATACGCTCAGCGCCAATTTTATCAGCACAATGCCCAAGTCACGCTGATGCGCACTACGCCGGAAGAGAATGCGCTGATGGGCCGTTGGATCGGCGGCAAGCTCAATGCTTGCGAAGGCGATGTGCGTTTCCTGATACCCGAGGGCGGCGTTTCCGCACTGGATGCGCCAGGGCAACCGTTTTGGGATCCGGAGGCGCTGGCCGCCTTTACCGACGCGTTGGAAACTACATTGCGCGTCACGGAAAAACGCCGCCTGATCAAGACCCCTTATAACATCAACGATCCCCGCTTTGCCGCCTTCGCCGTGCAACAGTTCAGGGAGATCGCTCATTTTTGATTGGAGCTAAACATGGCTAAAAATACCCGTCAGGAACTGCTGATTCAATTCAGAGAAATGATTGCCCGTGGCGAGCCGATCATCGGCGGTGGGGCCGGAACCGGCCTCTCAGCAAAATGTGAGGAAGCCGGCGGCATCGATCTGATCGTCATTTATAACTCGGGCCGCTACCGCATGGCGGGCAGAGGTTCTCTGGCGGGTTTACTGGCCTACGGCAATGCTAACGACATCGTTATGGATATGGCGAAAGAGGTGTTGCCGGTCGTCAAACACACGCCGGTCTTAGCCGGGATCAATGGTACCGATCCGTTCTGTCAGTTCGATAAATTCCTGGATGACATCAAGGCGATCGGTTTCTCCGGCGTACAGAATTTCCCGACGGTGGGTCTGATCGACGGCAATTTCCGCGCCAATCTCGAAGAAACCGGCATGGGTTATGCGCTGGAAGTCGACATGATTCGCCTGGCGAATGAAAAGGATCTGCTGACCACACCTTATGTGTTCAGCGCAGAAGATGCCGTCGCGATGACGCAGGCCGGCGCCGACATCATCGTACCGCATATGGGGCTGACCACCGGTGGCAATATCGGTGCGGAAACGGCGCTGACGCTGGCGGGTTGCGTTCCCCTGATCAACGCGTGGGCTCAAGCCGCGAAACGCGTGCGCGAAGATGTGATCGTTCTGTGTCATGGCGGCCCTATCGCAACGCCAGAGGATGCAGCCTACATCATGCAACACTGCCCTTTAGTCAACGGATTCTATGGTGCCAGCTCCATGGAGCGCTTGCCCACCGAAGTGGCTTTGACGGAAACAACCCGACAATTCAAAAATATCAATAAAGGTTAACAGACTTTTTTACTCGCGCACAACACCAGGGAAAACCCGTTATTTAACGGAACGTGTAGTGAGGTAAGCAAAAGGGCCAGACAAATAGTCTGGCCCTTTTTTATTCACCGCGAGCGGATATTACTGACCGGAGGACATCTGCTCCTTCATTTTATTCATATGGTCCATCATCTTTTGTTCGCGTTTCTGATAATTCTCATTGTATTGTTTTTTCTGCTCAGGCGTCAGCAGGTTATACATTTTATTTTCCGCTTTGGCGCGTGCCAGCATGCGTTCGGATTGCGCTTTGCCGATCGCGTCAATTTGCGCCTTCGCCTTCGCTTCGTCAAAGCTGTCGGAAGCGACCAGATTGTGCAGCGCCTGGCGCTCCTCTTTCATGCCCGGCCCGCGCTTCTGGTGCGACTCTTTCATGATATCGCGCATCTGCTGGCGCTGCTGCTCGGTCAGGTTCAGCCCGGCGAACGGGCCGCCTTTGCCTTCACCCTTGTGATGCATCATTTTCATCGGCGCCGCATCCGCCGCCGGGGCCGTCGCCGTATCGGCGGCGAACGCCGCGGAAGCAGACCCCAGAGCCAGCGTGGAAGCAATAAATAAAGCCGTCAATTTACGCATAATCATTTCCTTAAAAGTTTTTCTTCATCAGGAGCGCTGTACGTTAACAGGCTCACTCGTCGTCGGAGATAATAATAGGCGGATAAATTTCAAGTAATGCGAGGGTGTGTAAACTTTTTAAAACCCGTCTCGGATTTATTCACCAATTATGAGAAAACTATGAAGATGGCGTTTATTTGATGGAAATTTTAATTTCCCGGCAAGAATCCCCCCGGCGGAGTTATTTTCCCGTTTTCCCCTTACCGTTATAATTTACTCGCCTGCACGGCAACCTTGCATCAACCGTTTTCCGATAGCGGGAAAAATCAGTACAAGCATCACACGATCCGATGTTCCCCTACACTTTAAGGCAAGCGGCCGCCGGGCGACGTTGACACCGTAAAACTCATCATTGCTTATGTAATAGTTTCCATCACCCGCCCCGCCTGTAAAAACCTGTTATATGATGCATAGATGCGTACGGCGATCGCTTTCGGACCAGCAGGCTCCCCGGAGCTGCGCCGACCGGCCGACCGTGCTCTTTTGAGGAATCGTCATGCCCGCAGACCAAGGCCCTGAGCTTCTTAGCGCTCACTTCGGCACCCAAAGCCCCCACTGGCGGCTGGCGTTTGACAGTAATACCCTGGAGCTGTCCGCCGTTAAACGTCGCGGTAGCGCTCAGCGCCATGGAAGCGGCGAAAATTCGCCGTCTGACCGGCGTCACCGCCAGCCTTGAGCTGACCATTACGCTAGCCGGTGAACCGCTGCATTTGCATCTGGTGGGGCGCCGCGTCAACCGTCTCGAATGGGCGGACACCGCTTCCGCCTTCAGCGACACCCAATCCGTGGCGCGCGATCTGGTGCACGGTCTATCCTTCACCGAACAAATGGTATCCGAAGCCAACTCGGTGATCGTAATCGTCGATCAGCACAGCCGTATTCAGCGTTTCAACCGGCTGAGCGAGGAGTACGCCGGGCTGCACGAACACGAGGCGATCGGCAAAAACGTTTTCCAGCTATTTATGAGCCCGGAAGAAGCCGCTGCCTCGGCGGCGACGAATTTCTGGTGCTGGCGCCGCAGACCGATCGCGAGCGCCTGCAAACGCTGGCGCAGCGCATTATCGACAGGTTGAAGACCCCTTTCCGCATCGGCTTGATTGAGGTGTATACCGGTTGTTCGATCGGCATCGCGCTGTGCCCGGAGCACGGCAAACGCACCTATACCGTCTTTTCGCCGGAGATGAACAAACGCGTTGCCGAGTACATGTGGCTGGACACCAATCTGCGCAAAGGGCTGGAGCAAAATCAGCTGGTGTTGTATTACCAGCCTAAAATCGACGCGCGCAGCGGCGAAGTGCACAGCGTGGAAGCGCTGGTGCGCTGGGATTCGCCGGAGCGCGGCCTGATCCCGCCACTGCAGTTCATCTCCTACGCCGAGGAGTCCGGCCTGATCGGCCCGCTGGGTCAATGGGTGCTGCAGACCGCCGCCGGCCAGGCGGCGCAGTGGCAAGAGCAGGGATTGAACCTGCGGGTAGCGGTCAACCTCTCCGCCCGGCAGCTGGCCGACGACGGCATCGTCAACGAGCTGCTCGCGGTGCTGCGCCGCCATCGCATGGCCCCCTGCCTGCTGGACTTCGAGCTGACCGAGAGCAGCCTGATTGAAGACGAGAACCGCGCGCGCTGATCACCCGACTACGCGAACTGGGCGCGCAGGTGCATCTCGACGACTTCGGCACCGGCTATTCGTCGCTGGCGCAGCTGGCGCGTATTCCTCTGGACGCCATCAGGCTGGATAAAAGCTTCGTGCGCGGGGTGAATTTCAACCCGGTATCGCAATCGCTGGTGCGCGCGATCGTCGCGGCGGCGGAGGCGCTGGCCTTCCGCGTGATCGCCGAAGGGGTGGAGACCGAGAGCGAAAATCAGTTCCTCGACGAGGTCGGCGTGGACGAAAAACAGGGCTTTCTGTTTGCGCGGCCAATGCTCCCGGAACAGCTGGAGCATTGGCTGCAGTCCTATCGCCCGCGCTCAGCTTCCGCGTGAGGCTGGCGCGTTAACGTTAGCCGGCAAGACGCAGGTTCAGGGTGTGGCGATCCTGCAACATCACCAGCCGCTCGATGTAGGCGCGATCTTTTTCCTCAATGGTGAAGGCCGAGTGGACCCAATCCTCGGTAATATCCATCAGCTCGGAACGCGTCAGTTGCAATACGCGCTGACGCGCCCGCAGCATGGCGCGCATGCCGTTGAGTTTCGGCCGGATGGTATCGATAAAGGTGCGCGTCGCCAGGTAAGCGTCGCCGGGCTGAAATAGCTGATCCACCAGCCCGCGGCTCTCGAACCACTCTGCGGTGTGCGACTCGCCGCCCCAAATCAGCGCCTCGGCCAAGCGCATGCCCGCCTTGCGCGCCACCAACGAGTAACCGCCCATACCGGGAAACAGGTTGAACGCGAACTCCGGGAACCCCATGCGCGCATTGTTCTGCGCCAACACGAAATGGTGCGCCAGCGCCGCTTCAAAACCGCCGCCCAGCGCGCTACCTTCGACCATTGCAATGCTGACCGCGCCGGTGTCGAAACCACGCGCCGCGGCATGCACACAGTCGATACAGGCCCGCGCGTAGGCCATCACCGCCTCGCGCTTGCGGTTTTTGAGCGCTTCAGCGAAGAACTGCAGATCGCCGCCGACGTTGAACATGTTCGGCACCAGCGAGCCGGTGACCCAGAAATCGAACCGCAGCGAAGGCCCCTTCGCCGCCTGCGCCAGCGTCATGATGCCTTCGATCAGCGCCCGGTTGAAGCAGGGGCGCGGCGCGCAGCAGCATCCACATAATGTGCCGACCCTCTTCATAGTAGGCGGAAAGCTGCGACAGATTGCCCGCTTCGGTAAACGGACGACAGGTGGGGTGATTAAGCAATTTCATAAGACCTTCCCGTTTTTCTGTTGATGACGGATAAGACCGTTCCAGCCCCTACGGCTGCAGCGGAGCGGCGAGCGGCAAAGCGCGACGCCACATCATGAGTAAACGCTTTCTCACCGACGAAACAGATAAAAATTGGAGGTAGAGAAGTGAAAAAAACCGAGGCGTCACGGGGTTTTCATAGGAATTTTACCTATCGCACCATCCCCGGCATTTCATGCCGGGCGCTAACGCGTTAAGCTCGGAAATTGACCGTTTGCCGCCCCGGCGCTCAAAACACCGCAGGGCTTTGGCTATAATCAACGCTGATACATGCCGTTTAACGTTAAGGAAATCGTGAAGTAATGCCTACAGGATCAGACCAGGAACGCCGCCAGCCCGCACAAGACACGCCGCCGAAGTCGCTTATCGCCATCAAGACCGGCCATGAGACGCTCGACCGCCGCATCAGTGGTTTTTCACGTCTGATTGAACGCATCAAAGCCTGGCCGAGCGTGGCGCACTTGCTGCGCGCCGCCGAACGCTTTAACGATCGGCTGGGCAGCCAGTTCGGCGCCGCCATCACCTATTTTTCATTCCTCTCGCTGATCCCGATCCTGATGGTGTCGTTCGCCGCCGCCGGTTTCGTGCTAGCTTCCAACCCGGATCTGCTGGCCCGCTTGATCAACCGGATCGTCGGCAGCATCAGCGATCCGACGCTGGCCAGCACGCTGAAGAACACCGTCAACACCGCCATTCAGCAGCGCACCACCGTGGGGTTGACCGGCCTGGCGCTGGCGCTCTATTCCGGCATCAGTTGGATGGGCAACCTGCGCGAAGCGATCCGCGCGCAGTCGCGTGACGTCTGGGAGCGCAATCCGCAGGATCAGGAGAAAATCTATTTCAAGTACACCCGCGACTTCATCTCGCTGACCGGCCTGGTGGTCGCGCTGATCATCACGCTGTCGCTGACCTCGGTCGCCGGGTCGGCGCAGGCGGCGATCGTCAACGCGCTGGGGCTGGACGGCATCGAATGGCTGCGGCCGGCGCTGACGACGATCGCACTGTCGATCTCGATTTTCGCCAACTATCTGCTGTTCCTGTGGATTTTCTGGATGCTGCCGCGCCACAAACCGAAGAAAAAAGCGCTGCTGCGCGGCACCTTGCTTGCGGCTATCGGCTTTGAGGTGATCAAGTTCGTGATGACGATGACGCTGCCGCAGGTGGCGAAATCGCCTTCCGGCGCGGCCTTCGGCTCGGTGATCGGGCTGATGGCGTTCTTCTACTTCTTCGCCCGCCTGACGCTGTTTTGCGCCGCCTGGATCGCAACGGCCGACTACCAAGGCGACAAAGCCTTGCCGGAACGCGAGCCGCCGGCGCGCTGAAGCCATGCAATCGTGCCGGTGTTATCGCACGCGCCGGCACTTTCCTCTGGTTAATAAGCATAAAACCAGTCAATCCCTCTAAATCATGCGGCATGGCATTCGAAAAACCAGCATAACAAACTACCCAATCACTTTTCTTTCCCGTTTTTACAGCCATTCCCGCTGCATGAACCCCATTTCTCAACGTTTAACGCTACAGAAAACAAGCCAGGTAAAACATTAGTCTTTTTAACCGGTTAGTGGCGGCGCAGCCCAGAGTTCCAGCGTTGAAAAGGCGGAATGCTGTCACTAAGATGGATTTTTACCCCCTCCAACAATAAGAAATAGATATGCAAGCCACCATCGCACCCCCACTCGACGCCGACGACGCGTCCACACCGGTGAACTCCCGCGGGAAAGTCATCGTCGCCTCGCTGGTCGGCACCGCCATCGAGTTCTTCGACTTCTACATCTACGCCACCGCCGCGGTGATCGTGTTCCCGCACATCTTCTTCCCGCAGGGCGACCCGACCACCGCGACGCTGCAGTCGCTGGCCACCTTCGCCGTCGCCTTTGTCGCGCGCCCTATCGGCTCTGCGCTGTTCGGCCACTTCGGCGATCGCGTGGGGCGCAAGGTGACGCTGGTCGCCTCGCTGCTGACCATGGGGATTTCCACCGTGCTGATCGGCCTGCTGCCGAGCTATGAAACCATCGGCATCTTCGCCCCGATCCTGCTGGCGCTGGCGCGCTTTGGGCAGGGGCTGGGGCTGGGCGGTGAATGGGGCGGCGCAGCCCTGCTGGCGACGGAGAACGCGCCGGCCAAAAAGCGCGCGCTGTACGGCTCCTTCCCCCAGTTAGGGGCGCCTATCGGTTTCTTCTTCGCCAACGGCACCTTCCTGCTGCTCTCGTGGCTGCTGAGCGACCAGCAGTTTATGGAATGGGGCTGGCGCGTGCCGTTCATCCTCTCCGCGGCGCTGGTGCTGATTGGCCTGTACGTGCGGGTATCGCTGCATGAAACGCCGGTGTTCGCCAAAGTGGCCAAGGCCGGCAAACAGGTGAAAGTGCCGCTCGGCACGCTGCTGAGCAAGCATCTGAAAGCCACCATCCTCGGCACCTTCATCATGCTGGCGACCTACACGCTGTTTTATCTGATGACGGTGTATTCGATGACCTACGGCACCGCGCCGCAGCCGCTCGGGCTCGGTTACTCCCGCAACAGCTTCCTGTGGATGCTGATGGTGGCGGTGATCGGTTTCGGCGTGATGGTGCCGATCGCCGGTCTGCTGGCGGACGCGTTCGGCCGCCGCAAGACCATGATCGCCATTACCCTGCTGATGATCGGCTTCGCGTTCCTGTTCCCGACCCTGCTGGGTTCCGGCAACCAGGCGCTGGTGATGGGCTTCCTGCTGTGCGGCCTGAGCATCATGGGGCTGACCTTTGGCCCGATGGGCGCGCTGCTGCCGGAGCTGTTCCCTACCGAAGTGCGCTATACCGGCGCATCGTTCTCCTACAACGTCGCGTCGATCCTCGGCGCGTCCGTGGCGCCTTATATCGCCACTTGGCTGGCGGCCCACTACGGGCTGTTCTACGTCGGCATGTACCTGGCGGCGATGGCCGGGCTGACGCTGCTGGCCCTGCTGCTGATGAAAGAAACCCGCCATCAGTCGCTGTGATCCCCTACGGCCCTCTCACTGCGGGGGGCCGCACGCGGTGTTCGTTTCCTGTCATAAAACCGGGCTATGCTGAATGTTTCTCTCGGTAACAGGATCGGCCGATGTCTCTGCGTCGTGGGGTATTTGTCTGCGTGGCGCTGCTGGCGGCTATCGCCATCGCGCTCTTTTACGGGTTGAAACCCGACCATCCCGATGCGCTGTGGCGCATCGTCAGCCAGCAATGTCTGCCCAATCAGCAGGCGCACGACAACCCGGCGCCCTGCGCGCAGGTGGATGTGCAGGCCGGTTTCGTGGTGTTTAAAGATCGCAACGGGCCGCTGCAATACCTGCTGATGCCCAGCGCCAAAATCACCGGTATCGAAAGCCCGGCGGTGCTGGACGCCGCCACGCCGAATTTCTTCGCCCAGGCCTGGCGCGCGCGCCACGTGATGGCGGAACGCTATGGCAAACCGATCGACGACGGCGATATTTCACTGGCGATCAATTCGGAATATGGCCGCACGCAAAACCAGCTGCACATTCATATCTCCTGCCTGCTGCCGGCGGTAAAACAGCGGCTGGCGCAGATCGGCCCCCATTTCATCGAGCAATGGCAACCGCTGCCCGGCGGCCTGTTGGGGCATGACTATCTGGGGCGGCGGGTGACCCCCGCCGAACTGGAACAACAGGGCGCCTTCCGCCTGCTGGCCTCCGGCCTGCCGCGCGCCGACGGGCGCATGGGCAGCTTCGGCCTGGCGATGACCGCGCTGCCGGACGGGGATTTCCTGCTGCTGGCAACCGAGCGCAGCCTGCTGCCGTTCACCCTGGCCTCGGCGGAAGAGATCCAGGATCACGACTGCCGGCTGCTCACGCCGCCGCCGCGCACCTGATTATTTTTTGCCTTTCATCTCCCGCAGGATCTGCCCGCACTGGTTCTCCTCGCCGCCTTCACTGGGCGAGACCAGCGCCAGCAGCGCCGCCGCCGGCGTCAGCACCGCCCCCAACGCCACCGCCGCCGCGCCGCGCGCGATCAGCGGCCCGGCTTTGACCCCGGCGTCCGGATGCTTGAAGGTGCCTTTCACGTACAGCGGCGATCGCAGGGTCAGCACGCGCATGCCCTTGCTTTCCGGATCGATGGATAAATCCAGCCGTTCGGTGGCGAGGTTGGTGTTGCCGGTGATGTTGATCACCGCGTTTTCGGTGTCGAACACGAACAGTCGCGGTGCGGCGACGCCGCTGCGGATGCCGACGTCCGCCGCCGCGCAGTTGATGCCCACCACGTCGTCACCGAACAGCTGCGCCACCAGATAGTTGCCGACGTTCAGACCGAGGATCTCCATCAGGCTACGGCTGATCACCCCGTTATTGATCAGCAGGCGCAGGTCGCCGTTGCTGGTCGCCAGCAGCTCGGCCACCGAATTGCCGCTGCCCGTCAGCCTGGCGTCGCCATTCATCTGCCCGAGGCTGCGCTTCATCGCCTCCACGTTCGGCAACAGCTGTTTAAGCTGAAGTTTGCGTGCATGCATATCCACCTGCCCGCGCATCGGCTTTTTGCCGCCGTCGAGGCGCACGACGGCGTTCAGGCTGCCGCCCGCCATGCCGAAGCGCAGCGGATCCAGGCGCAGTTCGCCATTGTTCAGCTTCAGGTGCGTGGCCAGATCGCTCAGCGGCAAATCGCTGCCGCGTTCAATGCGCGCGGCGGCAAACTTCACGTCCGCATCCATCTTGCTCCAGCTTTGCGTATCGAACTGTTCGACCGGCAGCACCTTATCCGCCGGCTGACGGCTCTTTTCGCCGCGCCCGGCTTTGGCGGCGTTGGAGTCCGCGCCGATCAGCGGCGCCAGATCCGCCAACCTC
The DNA here is from genome assembly GCF_049065515.1 of Serratia sp. SA088. NCBI lineage: Bacteria > Pseudomonadati > Pseudomonadota > Gammaproteobacteria > Enterobacterales > Yersiniaceae > Serratia > Serratia sp. SA088. Next base: position 20,753 of record NZ_JBAKGW010000016.1, on the reverse strand, counting down.
AGCTGCCGGGAGTTCACCGCGCCGCTCAGCGTGGGCCGCGGTTTACCGGCAACGTACTTCAAGCTGCCGTGAATGTCGCTGTCGCCGATTTTTCCGTCGAATTTCTGGTACTCAAACACCGCGCCGCCCGGCTGATGCAGGCGGGCGGTCAGATGGCCATCGGTCGCATACGGCGGGGTATTCGGCAACAACACGCCGGTCAGGCCATAGAGGTTGCTCAGGCTTTCACCGGAAAATTTCAGCTGTACATCCAGGCCGCCGAGGTTCAGCGGATCGGACAAGGTGCCCGCGACCACCACCCGGGTGCTGCCGGAGCGCACATCGGCCTGCAGCGGGAACGGCAAATCGGCGCTCTGCAGCGACAGCATGCCGCCAATCTTGCCGCTGCCGCTCAACGGCTCGCCGTTATATTTGCCTTTCACCTGCCAGCCGAAAACGTAATCGGGGGTCGCGGCCTTGTCGCCGCCCTGTTTGCCGGTCACTTCACTGAACGGCAACGGTTTGCCGAGCGGATCGATGACGGCGCGGAAATCCGCCTTCAGCGTGGCGTCCTTAAAGGCGATCTGCCCCTTGTCGAATACGATGTCATGAACGGTGAACGACCAGTCGGAAGGCGGCTGCTTGGGATCCTGGCCGGCGGCCAGGTCAAACGTCCAGTTGTTGTCGCCGTTGGCCAGGCGTTGCAACGAAGCATTCGGCTGCTTCAGCCAGATGCGCGGGATCAGCAGCTCTTTACCCAGCAGCGCCAGCGGCGCAATGCTGGCGTCGACGCGCTGCAGCGTCACCATGCTGTCGCCGGGCATGTTTTTCGGGTTACCCAGCCACACGTCTTCGGCGTGAATATGCGGCCAGGGCACCCAGGCGCGCCAGCCGCCCTCATCCGGATTACGCGACCAGTCGACGCCCAGATCGCCGCGAATGGCGAACGGTCGCCGCAGTTCGGCCGACACTTTGTCGTTGATGGCGGGCCTGAGTCGATTCCAGTCGAAGGTCGCGATGAAGATCGCCAGCGCGACGATCAGCAGCAGCACAATGCCGCCCAGCCAGCTGAAAACCTTTCCTGTTCTTGTCATAGCGGCTCCCTCAGCGCATAAATCGGGCTGCCGAATGAAAGGAAAAGGAGTTAGCAGCCCCGTTTAAGCCTAGCTGAGGATAGGCCGGAGTTCACGCCGGCGCGCCGGGCGCGGCGAACAGCGTCGGCACACTGTGCAGCGTTTCAAAGCACGCCGGACGGGAAAGGTAGTAGCCCTGGGCGGCCAACGCGCCGGAGCGCTGCACCAGCCGCCACTCCTGCTCGGTTTCCACGCCCTCGACGATCACCCCGTCGCTGTGCTGGTTCATCATCTTGATCAGGGTGCCGAGCAGCTGCACCCCCTCTTCCGACTGTTTGAGCAAGGTGAACAATTCGCGCGCCACCTTGATGTATTGATAGCGCCAGGCACCGACGGCGGAGAAGTTGGCCAGCCCGCTACCGAAATCGTCTAGCCACAGCCGCTCGCCGCCGACAATCTGCTGCAGCGGGCGGCTTGATGCCGTTGCGGCGTGCTCCACCAGCTCGAAGCGCAGATAGGGCATCTCGGCGATCTGCCGTTGCAAGGCGCTATGACGCTGTAATGCTTGCAGCGCGATGCCGTCGATATTGACCGACACCATCACCGCATGGCGGGTGAACAACGCCTGCCAGCGCTGCAACAGCGCCAGCTGTTCCTGAACCACCCGCAAACGCTGGGCGACGCCGAGCGAGGCAAAATAGTGTTCCGGGGATTGCCGCTTGTCCGGCTCATTCGGGTGATATACCGCCGTCAGCAGTTCCACCGCCAACAGCGCGCCGCTGGTGCGATAAATCGGCTGGAAGGTATACAAGCGCCGGCATTGCCGCCAGTAGCGCCGCGATTTGGCGCAGGCATAGAGGGCAAAACAGGGCGCCAGCAGACCCGAGATCAGATTGGTTATCATCGGTACTATCGCCGTGGCGGGGAAGTGAGAGCGCTGCCGCTGTTTCTTTACCCAGCTTATCGGCAACGCGGCGTAAAACTTTAAGCCGAATTGCCGCCCGTTTCTCCTCCGTCCTGCCCGCGTTCGCCGATCGCGATCATAAAAAATTAAAACGCCGTTTTAATTTATTGACTCCCTTACCGCCTTGCGTGGAGACTGACGGCTGTTGCTTCTTCTTTAGCCAGGGCTTATTGACGATGACTATCCGAAACCTCGCCGTGATCGGCGAATGCATGATCGAGCTGTCGCAGCAGGGCGCACAGCTGACGCGCGGCTTTGGCGGCGATACCCTCAACACCGCCGTCTACCTCGCCCGCCAAATGCCGAAACAGACGTTGCAGGTGCATTACGTCACTGCGCTCGGCACCGACAGCTTCAGCGGCGAGATGCTGCAGGCCTGGCGGCAGGAGAAGATCGAGACCGGGTTGATTCAGCAATTCGACAACAAGCTGCCGGGCCTGTACGTGATCGAAACCGACGCCGCCGGCGAACGCACTTTCTACTATTGGCGCAATGACGCCGCCGCCCGCTATTGGCTTGCCGGACCGCAGGCCGACGCACTGTGCGCGCGGCTGGCGCAGTTCGATTACCTGTACCTCAGCGGCATTAGCCTGGCGATCCTCGCGCCTGCCGACCGCACGAAGCTGCTGGCGTTACTGCGCCGCTGTCGCGCCAACGGCGGCAAGGTGATCTTCGACAACAACTACCGCCCGCGCCTGTGGCCAAGCCGTGAGGAAACGCAGCAGGCCTACCGCGAGGTGCTGGCCTGCACCGACATCGCCTTTTTGACGCTGGATGACGAAGAATTGCTGTGGGGAACGCAGCCGGTTGAACAGATAGTGACGCGCACGCAGGCGCTCGGCGTCGGCGAGATCGTTATCAAACGCGGCGCGGATGCCTGTCTGGTGTTCAATGTGGAGGGGGAGCGGCTTGAGGTGCCGGCGATCGCGCTGCCGCCGGAGCGCGTGGTGGATACCACCGCGGCGGGCGACTCTTTCAGCGCCGGCTACCTGGCGGTGCGCCTGAACGGCGGCGGCGCCCAGCAGGCGGCGCAGCGCGGCCACCAGCTTGCTGCGACGGTGATCCAACATCGCGGCGCCATCATTCCCGCAGCGGCGATGCCCGCATAATCAATAAGGCGGCGGCGAAGTCACCCCCGCCGCCCACGCAATGGATCCCAGAAGCATTGATCAGAGGATGATTGAAAGAATTTCCCTGGCGTTGGCTTATTTCCGCCCAGAGCTGCTAAGCTCGGGTCTTGGCATTGCCGTCTTTTTGAATTTATTAGCCGAGTATAAATTTCAATCCACCGCACTGACTAGCTGGACTTTGGTGCAGGTCGGGTTGAGCCGCCGAACGACAGGGAGGTTACCGATGGCAGCCACATTCGCCCACGCCGTCGCCGCAAGACTGCATCTTGACGGCCGGCTACAGGCCTTCAGCCAATTCAAATACGCTTACCTGACCTTCAACAAACACCATCCCGATCGCCATCTGCTGGTATCGAACTACCCGCAAGAATGGCTGGACATCTACAATGCCAATCGCTATCAGCACATCGATCCCGTCGTGCGCGCCGCCCATAGACGCTGTGCGCCCTTTATGTGGCACGACACCGCCCTCACCACCGAGGATCGGCATTACCGGAAGATCTTCAGCCAGGCGCGGGAGTACGACATCGTGCACGGTTGCAGCTTTGTTTTGCACGATCACGACAACAACCTGGCGATCTTGTCGATCAGCGCGACGGCGGCCGATGACGCCGAACTGCGGCAGCTAATGGAGGAAGAAAGGGCCAGCCTGCAGATGGTCTTGGTCGATACCCACCAGCACGCGTTTGCGTTGGCCAGCGCCGAGGCTGGCCGAAAGGATCGGCTCTCGCCGCGCGAAGGGGAAATTCTCTATTGGGCCAGCCAAGGCAAAACCTATAACGAGATCGCGCTGATCCTGGGGATCAAAACCGGCACGGTGAAGTTTCACATCGGCAATGCGGTGCGTAAGCTGGGGGTCGCCAACGCCAAACACGCGATCCGGCGCGGCCTTGAACGGCAACTGATCGCGCCACCGCAGGCATAAAAAAGCCGGCATTGCTGCCGGCTTTTGTTTTTTATCTTGCGGAAAATCAGCCCGCAACGGCGATACGTTTCATGTCGGTCATGTAGCCACGCAGTTTGCGGCCGACGGTTTCGATTGGGTGGCTGCGCACCGCTTCGTTCACGTCGCGCAGCTGCGCGTTGTCCACCGCCGTACCCGCCACGGCTTTGCCCAAATCGCCCGCCTGCAGGGTGGTCATGAAGTCCTTCAGCAACGGCACCGCTGCGTTGGCGAACAGGTAGTTGCCGTACTCCGCGGTATCGGAGATGACCACGTTCATTTCATACAGACGCTTACGCGCAATGGTGTTAGCGATCAACGGCAGCTCGTGCAGCGACTCGTAGTAAGCCGACTCTTCAATGATGCCGGCATCGACCATGGTTTCGAACGCCAGCTCAACGCCCGCTTTCACCATCGCCACCATCAGCACGCCATGATCGAAGTACTCCTGCTCGCTGATCTTGCCTTCAAACTGCGGCGCATTCTCGAACGCGGTTTTGCCGGTCTCTTCGCGCCAGGTCAGCAGTTTCACGTCGTCTTCCGCCCAGTCGGCCATCATGCCGCTGGAGAAGGCGCCGGAAATGATGTCGTCCATGTGCTTCTGGAACAGCGGCGCCATGATGGTTTTCAGCTGTTCGGACAGCGCATAGGCACGCAGCTTGGCTGGATTGGACAGGCGATCCATCATCAGGGTGATGCCACCCTGCTTCAGCGCTTCGGTGATGGTTTCCCAGCCGAACTGAACCAGTTTCTCGGCGTAAGCCGGATCGGCGCCTTCAGCAACCAGCTTGTCGAAGCACAGCAGAGACCCCGCCTGCAGCATGCCGCACAGAATGGTCTGCTCACCCATCAGGTCAGATTTCACTTCAGCGACGAAGGAGGACTCCAGCACGCCGGCGCGGTGGCCACCGGTCGCCGCCGCCCAGGCTTTGGCGATCGCCATGCCTTCGCCTTTCGGATCGTTTTCCGGGTGAACCGCAATCAGGGTCGGCACGCCGAAGCCGCGCTTGTACTCTTCACGCACTTCGGTGCCCGGGCATTTCGGCGCGACCATCACCACGGTGATGTCTTTACGCACCTGCTCACCCACTTCAACGATGTTGAAGCCGTGGGAATACCCCAGCGCCGCGCCGTCTTTCATCAGCGGCTGCACCGCACGCACTACGGAAGAGTGCTGCTTGTCCGGCGTCAGGTTAACCACCAGATCCGCCTGCGGGATCAGGTCTTCGTAGGTGCCGACCTTAAAGCCGTTTTCGGTCGCCTTGCGCCAGGAAGCGCGCTTTTCGTCGATCGCTTCTTTGCGCAGGGCATAGGCGACATCCAGGCCGGAGTCACGCATGTTCAGCCCCTGGTTCAGGCCCTGGGCGCCACAGCCGACAATCACCACTTTTTTACCTTTCAGGTAGCCGGCTTCGTCAGCAAATTCGTCGCGCGCCATAAAGCGGCATTTACCCAATTGCGCCAGCTGCTGACGCAGGTTCAATGTGTTGAAATAGTTAGCCATGGTGGTACTCCGGTTTGATGTTGTCTTGCATTGTTATTTTCATTCCCCGCCCTGTCTGTGCGGAGATTCGTTAAACTCAATGTATAACAGGAAATGCGTTGCTTAAATTGATATATTGAGAACGTGATATTGCAATTTTTGCAACACTCTCACTGCGAGCGTATCGATATGGATTTACGTGATTTAAAGCTGTTCCTGCATCTGGCCGAAAGCCATCACTTCGGGCGCACCGCCAAGGCGATGCACGTCAGCCCGTCGACGCTCTCCCGCCAGATCCAGCGGCTGGAAGAGATCCTCGGGCAGCCGCTGTTCCTGCGCGATAACCGCACCGTGCAGCTCACCGACGCCGGCGAACAGCTGAAAGAATTCGCCCAGCAAACGCTGCTGCAATATCAGCAGCTGAAGCACTCACTCGGCCAGCACGGCCCTTCGCTGAGCGGCGAACTGCGGCTGTTCTGCTCGGTGACCGCGGCGTACAGCCACCTGCCGCCGATCCTCGATCGCTTCCGCGCGCAGCACCCGCTGGTAGAAATTAAGCTAACCACCGGCGACGCCGCCGACGCGGTCGACAAGGTGCAGTCCAACGAGGCCGATCTCGGCATCGCCGGCCGGCCGGAAACGCTGCCCGCCAGCGTAGCGTTCACCAAAATCGGTGAAATCCCGCTGGTGCTGATCGCACCGGCGCTGCCCTGCGCGGTACGCAGCCAGGCGTTTGCCGACAAACCCGACTGGGCCGAGATCCCGTTCATCCTGCCGGAACACGGCCCTTCGCGAAAACGCATCGAGCTGTGGTTCCGCCGCCACCGCATCAGCAATCCGCTGATTTACGCCACCGTCGGCGGCCACGAAGCGATCGTGTCGATGGTCGCTTTGGGCTGCGGCATCGCGCTGATCCCGAGCGTGGTGGTGGATAACAGCCCGGAACCGGTGCGCAACCGCATCTCGCAGCTGGATAACATCTCGATGGTCGAACCGTTCGAGCTGGGAGTTTGCGTCCAGAAAAAGCGCCTCAGCGATCCGCTGATCGACGCCTTTTGGCGGTTGCTGCATCCCCGCTGACGCGAGGTTTACAGATCCGCCGGATCGATCTGCTTCATCGTCTCTACCTGCATCAGCCAGTGGTAGAGCGGCTCAAGCTGCAAAAATGCCCCGGCCAGCCGCGGCGCCAGATCGGCGCTGAACAGCTTTTCCACTTCGCTGTCGGTCACCATCACCGCAAACGACTTGCGGTTATACCAGGTGGCGATCTCCGCCGCCTGCTCCTTCACCAGCGGGCGCTTGTAGCTTTCGCCCACCAGCTCGAACGGCGGCCGGCAGCAGGCGGCCACCTCAAGGAAAGGCTGCGGCCGCTGCCTCAGCGTATGGCGGAACAGATCCATGGTCGGCTTGTTGGCGCTGTAGTAGCCGAGCCCATAGCGCAACATGTCTGGCCCCAGTTCAAAAAAATACACCGGCGCATCTTTCCAGTCTTTGCTCGGGCGCTTGAACGTCAGCCACATGCGGCTGCGGTAGCGCGATTTATCATGAGAAAAGCGCGTATCGCGATGAATGCGCGACAGCGTTTTGCCGATCGCCGGGCGAGTCTCGAACTGCGGATCGATCGCCAGCATGCCGGGAGCCAGCTGCTCCACCAGCGCGCGAAACGGCGCCAGCAGCTCGCGATCGTAGATATCGCGGTTGCCGTCGAACCACGCCTTATCATTCTCGATCCGCACCTGCTGCAGGAAATTCAGGCCCTGCTGACTAAAGCCGGAGAAAGGTTGCGTCATAAGCTTTTCCGTTCTGACGATTTATCGGGTGTTGCGCAGATCTTCCCTCTGCCAACGGCGTTTGATAAACACGCGCCGACGCGTGCGAAAATAAGCGACATAGAGGTAGAACGCCGCCCGATTGCTGAATAGCACACCACCCACCGCGCCCCCCAGCAACATGGCAACGGTGGCGATGCCGGTCACGCCCGTCGCCCACGCTACTGCAGCGCCAAGGCAACACAGACCGAGCATGCCAAGATAGTATTGCAGCAATACCACCCCGCTGTTTTTCCCCTGCACCAGTTGGAACAGGATCAGCGTCATCCACACCGCCACGATCGCGCCGCTGCCCATGAGAACGGCGGCGGAAGTCCTGCCGCTCCAGGCGGCCGCCACGTCCGTGGCCAGGCCCATCACGCCCGCCAGCCCCAGCGTCAGGCATACCATCAGCAACATGACATTGCCGACGCCCGGCGGTGACAGCCGCTGACCCGGCGTCAGGAAATGCTGCTCAAGCTGCGCATCCACGCCGGCGAAAAGCGCGCGATCGCGCGCCGCGATTTGGCTTTCCATCTCCCGGCCCTGCGCGATCAGGCGTTTAATCATCCAGTCCGCCATTACCTCACCATCTGCGGCAATTTCTGCATAATGCCCACAAAATACTGCCCGGTGGTTTTCACATTCACCGGCGCAGACAGGGTGCCGCTGATGCCGCTGCCCACGAACGTCAACGCGTTATTGAGCGCCGAATGCAATTGCTGACGCAGCCCGTTTTGGATCGCTTCCGTCGGGTAACGCTTCGGGTATAAGCCGTTCTTCACCATTTCTTTCAAGACGTTATTGGAAATCCCCGGATTTTCCGCCCGAATGATGTTTTCGGTCAGCCGTTTCCTTTCGCTGCGGGGCATGCTTTTCAGCCATTCCGTCGCCTTGCGCGCCGAAATGCGGCGCATGGCGCGGTAGGTCATCGTCGCTTCCTTCAGGGCGGCCCCCGCGCTGGCCAGCGAGATCACATCGAGTACGGTGCTGGTGGCGATATACCACTGCTCAGAGTCGAGCTGCGCCAATTCATCGCCTTTCCCGTCATAAAGCTTGTTGACGCGGTATAGCCCATTGCCGCACTGCAGCGCGCTGGCGGCCATGCCGGCATAGCCCAGATAAGCCACCGCAGAGCTGGTGCCGCCGGTGAACGGCACGGCGACGCTGCCCGACGCCAGTAAAAATACCGATACCAGCAGCGTTCCGCACGACAACGCGGCCGAGGCCAACTCTTTGCTGACGCTGGGTTTGCTCAACGCTTCCGACAGCGTATTGGTCGCGGCAACGCGCGAGGTATGAGCCACCGTTTTGCTGATGACCACGTGGGTGACCTGCGAAGCGTTCGAATAACCGGTGTGCTGCGTCGGGCGGACTAAAAATGAGTTTTGCCCGTCGGAAAAAATAATTCCCACGCCATGAAACGCGAGGCTGCAGTCCAGCGAGTCCTGCAAGGCTTGCAGATTAATATCGCGATAGAATTCTTGTACCCCGGCATTGCCCAACAGGCGGGCAAATTCGGCGTTGGTCAAATCGTCTTCGGGAGAACCGAACGGCGTAGAAAAAGCGGTTTTCATTGTCGTGCATCCCTATACGTCAGAAGTCTTGGCAGTATAAAAATGCACGACAAAATCACAACCATGCAACCCATAAACTGACTAACGCGTCACGGTTGCTTATCAATCCAACTCACCCCTGCAAAAAGAAGCGGAACGCCGGGTTGTCGGTTTCGTCGTGGCAATCGTAGCCCAGCGCCTGCAGGTGCCGCTCGAATTCCGGCTCGCTTTGCGCCAGTTCAAAGGCCGCCAGCACCCGGCCGAAGTCGGTGCCGTGACTGCGATAGTGGAACAGCGAGATATTCCAGTGCGTGCCCAGCGTCTGCAGGAACTTCAGCAGCGCGCCCGGCGACTCCGGAAACTCAAAGCTGTACAGCCGTTCGCGCAGCGGCTTCGACGGACGCCCGCCCACCATGTAGCGCACGTGCAGCTTGGCCATCTCGTCGTCCGACAGATCCACCACCTGATAACCGCCGGCATTGAGTTCGTCGATGATCTCCCGCCGTTCAGCGTGGCCGCGCGTCAGCCGCACGCCGACGAAAATGCAGGCGTTGTCGGCATCGGCGTAGCGATAGTTGAATTCGGTCACCGAGCGGCCGCCCAGCAGCTGGCAGAACTTGAGGAAGCTGCCCTGCTGTTCCGGAATGGTTACCGCCAGCAGCGCTTCGCGCTGTTCGCCCAGTTCGCAGCGCTCGGAAACGTAACGCAGCCCATGGAAGTTGAGGTTGGCGCCCGAGAGCACGTGCGCCAGACGCTCGCCCTGAATGTTGTGCTGCTGGACGTACTTTTTCAGCCCCGCCAACGCCAACGCGCCGGAAGGTTCGGCAATGGCGCGCACGTCCTCGAACAGATCTTTGACCGCCGCGCAGATAGCGTCGCTGTCCACGGTGATCACGTCGTCCAGATACTCACGGCACAGGCGGAACGTTTCGTCGCCGATGCGCTTCACCGCCACGCCTTCGGCGAACAGCCCGACGCGTGCCAGATCCACCGGATGGCCGGCATCCAGCGCCGCGCGCAGACAGGCGGAGTCTTCCGCTTCGACGCCGATCACTTTGATCTGCGGCATCAGCTGTTTGATCAGCACCGCCACCCCGGCGGCCAGGCCGCCGCCGCCGACCGGCACGAAAACCCGATCCAGATGCGCGTCTTGCTGCAGCAGCTCCATCGCCAGCGTGCCCTGCCCGGCGATCACCGTCGGGTGATCGAACGGCGGCACGAAGGTCATGCCCTGCTGTTGGGAAAGTTCAATCGCCTTCGCCTTGGCCTCGTCGAAATTGGCGCCGTGCAGCAACACTTCGCCGCCGAAACCGCGCACCGCATCCACTTTGATGTCCGCAGTGGACACCGGCATCACGATCAGCGTTTTGATGCCCAGCCGTTTACCGGAGAAGGCGACGCCCTGCGCGTGGTTACCGGCCGAAGCCGTCACGACGCCGCGCGCCTTCTGCTCTTCGTCCAGCCCGGCGATCATCGCATAGGCCCCACGCAGCTTGAAGCTGTGCACCGGCTGGCGATCTTCGCGCTTCACCAAAATGGTGTTGCCGAGGCGCGAAGAGATTTTGCTCATGGCCTGCAACGGGGTGACTTGCGCCACCTCGTAAACCGGCGAGCGCAGTACCGCTCGCAGATATTCCGCGCCGCAGGGGGCGCTGGGTAGGGGTTGAGAGACCGCCATGCTGCTTATCCCCCCAGTTTGCTCTTGTCGCGCACCGCGCCTTTATCGGCGCTGGTGGCCAACGAGGCGTACGCGCGCAGCGCGAAGGACACCTGACGCTCACGATTTTTCGGCGTCCAGGCCGCGTCGCCACGCGCCAGTTCCGCCTCATGCCGCGCCGCCAGCTCCTGCTCGCTGACGTCAAGCTGGATGCCGCGATGAGGAATGTCGATTGCGATCATGTCGCCGTCCTGCACCAGGGCGATCAGGCCGCCGCTGGCCGCCTCCGGCGAGGCGTGGCCAATGGACAACCCGGAGGTGCCGCCGGAGAAACGCCCGTCGGTGATCAGCGCGCACGACTTGCCCAGCCCCATCGATTTCAGGTAAGTGGTTGGATAAAGCATTTCCTGCATGCCCGGGCCGCCTTTCGGCCCTTCGTAACGGATAACGACCACGTCGCCCGCCACCACTTTGCCGCCGAGGATGGCGTCTACCGCCTCATCCTGGCTTTCATAGACTTTGGCCGGGCCGCGGAAGGTGAGGATTTCTTTATCCACGCCGGCGGTTTTGACGATGCAGCCGTTTTCCGCCAGGTTGCCGTACAGCACCGCCAACCCGCCGTCCTGGCTGTAGGCGTGCTCACGGGTGCGGATGCAGCCTTCCTTGCGGTCGGTGTCCAGCGAATCCCAACGGCAGTCCTGAGAGAATGCCTGCGTAGTGCGGATACCGGCCGGCCCGGCGGAGTACATTTTCTTGACGCTTTCGTCGCGGGTCAGCATCACGTCGTAGGCTTCCAGCGTCTGCGGCAGGGTCAGCCCCAGCACGTTGTTCACCTCGCGGTTCAGCAAGCCGGCGCGATCCAGCTCGCCGAGGATGCCGATCACGCCACCGGCGCGGTGCACGTCTTCCATGTGATATTTCTGCGTGCTCGGCGCCACCTTGCACAGGTGCGGCACTTTGCGCGACAGGCGATCGATGTCCTCCATGGTGAAGTCCACCTCGCCTTCCTGCGCCGAAGCCAGCAGGTGCAGCACGGTGTTGGTCGAGCCGCCCATGGCGATGTCCAGCGTCATGGCGTTTTCAAATGCCGCCTTGTTGGCGATATTGCGCGGCAGCGCGCTCTCGTCGTCCTGCTCGTAATAGCGTTTGGTCAGCTCGACGATGCGCTTGCCGGCGTTGAGGAACAGCTCTTTGCGATCGGCGTGGGTGGCCAGCAGCGAACCGTTGCCCGGCTGCGACAGGCCCAGCGCTTCGGTCAGGCAGTTCATCGAGTTGGCGGTGAACATGCCGGAGCACGAGCCGCAGGTCGGGCAGGCGGAACGCTCGATCTGCTCGCTGTCGGCGTCGCTGACGTTCGGGTTCGCGCCCTGGATCATCGCGTCCACCAGATCCAGCTTGATGATCTGGTTGGAGAGTTTGGTCTTGCCGGCTTCCATCGGACCGCCGGAGACGAAGATCACCGGAATGTTCAGGCGCAACGCCGCCATCAGCATGCCCGGGGTGATCTTGTCGCAGTTGGAGATGCACACCATCGCATCGGCGCAGTGGGCGTTCACCATGTATTCGACCGAGTCGGCGATCAGCTCGCGCGATGGCAGGGAATAGAGCATGCCGCCGTGGCCCATGGCGATGCCGTCATCCACCGCGATGGTGTTGAACTCTTTGGCCACGCCGCCGGAGGCTTCGATCTGTTCGGCGACCAGTTTGCCCAGATCGCGCAGATGCACATGACCAGGCACGAACTGGGTAAAGGAGTTGACCACGGCGATGATCGGCTTGCCGAAATCGGCGTCGGTCATCCCGGTCGCGCGCCACAATGCGCGGGCACCCGCCATATTGCGGCCGTGGGTGGTGGTGGCGGAACGGTACTTAGGCATGCTCTTTTCACTCCAAATGTATTTATGGCAGGCGGCGAACGAACCGCCTGGATATTTCTTATCTTGTCTGTCTTGTCGTCCGCCACGCTGCGCGGCGAGCCTTGTCGTTACGGGTTTACCGGATCCAGCCAACCGTACTTGTCTTCGGTCTTGCCGGTGAACAGGCCGAAGAACGCCTGTTGGATCTGTTTGGTCACCGGGCCACGTTTACCGATACCGACCTGAATGCCGTCCACGCTGCGCACCGGCGTGATCTCCGCCGCGGTGCCGGACATGAACACTTCGTCGGCCAGGTACAGCGATTCGCGCGACAGCACCTGCTCGCGCACCTCGAAGCCCATGTCTTTCGCCAGCTTGATGATCGCGTCGCGGGTGATGCCCGGCAGTGCCGAAGAGGTGAACGGCGGGGTGTAAATCACGCCGTCTTTCACCTGGAACAGGTTCTCGCCCGCCCCTTCGGAAATGTAGCCGTGCACGTCGAGCGCGATGCCTTCCTGATAGCCGTGGCGGCGCGCTTCGCTGCCCACCAGCAGAGAGGAAAGATAGTTGCCGCCGGCTTTGGCCGCGGTCGGGATGGTGTTCGGCGCGGCGCGGTGCCAGGAGGAGACCATCGCATCGATGCCTTGCTCCAGCGCCTCTTCACCCAGGTAAGCGCCCCAAGGAAACGCCGCGATAATCACGTCCGTTTTATAACCGGCCGGCGGGTTGACGCCCATGCCGACATCACCGACGAACACCAGCGGGCGAATGTAGGCGCTGACCAGATTGTTCTTGCGCAGCGTGGCGCGGCAGGCTTCCATCAGTTCGTCGACGCTTTGCGAAACCGGCATGCGGTAGATTTTCGCCGAGTCATGCAGGCGCTGCATATGCTCGCGATGGCGGAACACCACCGGCCCCAAGTGCGAGTCGTAGCAGCGCACGCCTTCAAATACCGACGTGCCGTAATGCAGCGCGTGCGACATCACGTGCACTTTGGCCTCGACCCAAGGAACCATCTCACCATTGAACCAAATGTAATCGGCTTTCTTTGTCATTGTTATTTATCCTTCTCGGCGCCTCAGGCGCGTATTTGTTGTGATGTTGGCTGCTGGATCTCGACGCAGGAGACGTCCATCAGTTTACTTAATTGAGATGACAACAGGGCAACCGGGCGCGGGCTGGCAACGGTCAATTCGATATTGATGCTGTCGGCGTTGGCCGGGGAAACCATATTCATAGCACAAACCTGAAAGCCGCGATGACGCACGACCCGCAATACGCGCTCTAACATTTCGGGGCGAAAACGCGCCTGGATCGAGAGTTGATGCTGCATCATGATATTTCCTCCAACATGGTTTCGTTGCCGGCGCCCGGCGGCACCAGCGGCCAGACGTTTTCGAGTTCGTCGATAGAGACCTGCAGCAGATAAGGGCCTTCGGTGTTGAACAGCGCCTCGAGGGCGCCCTCCACCTGATCCTTGCTGCTGATGCGCTGGCCGGGAATGCCGAAGGCGGCGGCCAACATCAGGAAGTCGGGGTTATCGGACAGGTTGGTTTCGCTGTAGCGGCCGTCGAAGAACAACTGCTGCCATTGACGCACCATCCCGAGGCGCTGGTTGTCCAGCAGAACGATTTTGAGCGGCAGCTGCTTGCGCTTGATGGTGCCCAGTTCCTGCACGTTCATCATGAAGGAGCCATCGCCCGAGACGCAGATCACCGTATCTTGCGGGCGGGCAATCTGAGCGCCTACCGCGGCCGGCACGCCGAATCCCATGGTGCCGAGGCCGCTGGAGGTGATGAAATTCTCCGGACGCTCGAACGTCATGTGCTGCGCGCTCCACATCTGGTGCTGACCGACGTCGGTGGTCACCACGCTGTTGGCAGGCTTGCGGTCAGACAGCTGGCGCAAGAACAGCGGCGCGTAGATCGGCTGGCCAGGGTGATCATAGCGGCAGGCGTGCTCGGCTTTCAGCGCCGTCACCTGCTGCTGCCAGGCGGCGATGTCGAGCGGGCGCTGCAACGCCGGCAGCAACGTTTTCAAATCACCCTGCAGGGCCACATGCGCCTGGCGCAGCTTGCTCATTTCCGCCGGGTCGATATCCATGTGGATCACTTTGGCGTGCGGCGCGAAGGCGTTCAGTTTGCCGGTCACGCGATCATCGAAACGCGCGCCGACGGCGATCAGCAGATCGCACTCCTGCACCGCCAGGTTGGCGGCCTTGGCGCCATGCATGCCCAGCATGCCGAGGTACAGCGGATCTTGCGCATCCGGCGCGCCCAGCCCCTTCAGGGTGGCGACGTTCGGCATGCGGGTCACGGCGATAAATTCACGCAGCGCCGGCACCGCCTGCGCCATGCCCACGCCGCCGCCGACGTACAGCATCGGTTTGTGCGCCTGCGCCAGCAGCGCGGCCGCCTCGGCCAACGCCGCCGCCGGGAACGCCGGCGCTTCGTCAACCGGCATCAGATGCGGGTGCAAGTCCCCCTGCGCCAGCTGGATGTCTTTCGGGATATCGATCAGCACCGGGCCGGGACGGCCGCCTGCGGCGATGGCAAAAGCTTCCGCCATGATGCCCGGCAAGGCGTCCAGCGACTCCACCAGGAAGCTGTGCTTGGTGCAGGCCAGAGACAGGCCGAGAACATCGATCTCCTGAAAGGCATCGGTGCCGATCAGCGCGGAACCCACCTGGCCGGTGATGGCGACAACGGGAACAGAATCGAGCAGCGCATCAGCCAGGCCAGTGATCAGGTTGGTGGCGCCGGGGCCGGAAGTGGCGATGCAAACGCCGACTTTGCCGGTGGCGCGGGCGTAGCCGATGGCGGCCATGGCGGCGCCCTGTTCATGGCGGCACAGCAGGTGTTCCACGCCGCCGTCATACAACGCATCGTACACCGGCATGATTGCCCCGCCCGGATAGCCGAATACGGTATCCACACCCTGCGCACGCAACGCTTGAACTACCCACTGAGCGCCATTCATAGTTATTTCCCCGCCTTTCTTCGACAACTGCAGGATTTTGTTCTGTTTTTCATGCTCTGCCCCTTGCTCCACTTTTCTCTTGCCAATAAAAAACCCCCGGACCTGACGGTGCGGGGGTTCTCTTGCGATTCCGGCTTGTTTGCTAAGCCTTTCTTCGTCCAAGTGCAGCCCCGCACGGTGGGATAATAATCACCACCACGCTAATCACGACTAGGCTAATCACTTGGGCAAAGGCTTTCATAATGGGTTTGTTCACTGTGCTCATTCAGAACTCATGCTTACAGAGGTACCACAGCCGCGCGCGACATGACAACACTTTTTTTGCGTTATTATTCGGCGCAATCTGGTCATACCTCACGCGAATCGCCCCTCTTTCACACGTTGGCGCGCATACCCGGATTTTCTACCGCGTCGGTGATCGCCTTGCCGCGCGTATCCTTGCCGAAGAACACCAACAGGGCGATCGCCACCGCCACCGTACCGGCGACGATCGCCATCGCCAGACCGTAATTATGCCCATGATGCTCGGCGATGGTGGCTTGCAGCGTGGCGTTGACCGAGGCGATCAGGTTACCCAGCTGGTATACGAACCCCGGCAGCACCGCGCGGGTGTTGGCCGGCACCAGCTCGGTCAGATAGGTCGGCACCACGCCCCAGGCGCCCTGCACCATGAACTGCATCAGGAAAGCGCCGATCCCCAACATCAGCGAACCGCTGGAAAACGCCCACAGCGGGATCACCGGCAGCGCCAACAGCGCGGCAATGATGATCGCTTTTTTGCGGCCGATCTTTTCTGACAACGAACCGAAGAAAACACCGCCGATAATTGACGCGATATTGTAGCTAATGGCGATGATACTGACGGTTTTAGGGTCGAAACCGTGCTGAACTTTCAGAAACACCGGATACAGATCCTGCGTACCGTGGGAGAAGAAATTGAACGCCGCCATCAGCAGCACCAGATAGCAGCACAGCTTCCAGTGGCTCTTCAACACCGGCAGCAAGGCGGTGCTCTCTTTGCGTTCACGCGCCGCCAGCCATACCGGCGACTCCTGCACGCAATAATAAATAAACGGCAGCAGCAGGATCGGCGCCGCGCCGATGACGAACATGCCGCGCCAGCCGACCGTTTCGAACAGCAGGCCGTACACCACCGCCGCCAGCAGATAACCAAACGGATAGCCGGCCTGGAAAATACCCGACATCAGGCCGCGTGAGCGGTCCGGTATGGTTTCCATCGCCAACGATGACGCCACGCCCCAAATGCCGCCCATCGCAACACCGTACAACACCCGCAACAGCAAGAAGACCGTCAGCGAGGGCGCGGCGGCAGAGAGCAACTCAAACACCGAGAAAAAGACGATATTCAACATCAGGATCGGCTTGCGGCCATATTTTTCCGCCGCACGCCCGAAGATCAGCGCGCCAATCGGGCGCACCGCCAGCGTGAGCAGAATCGCCAACGTGACCTGTTCCAGACCGACGTGAAAGGACTGCGCGATGTCGCTGAGTAAGAATACCAGCACGAAAAAATCGAAAGCGTCGAGCGTCCAGCTTGAAAAGCTGGCGATTGCCGCGTTGCGTTGCAGCGGGGTCCAACCAAACATAGTGTTATCCCTACCGTAGAGTACGAAGTCAGGAGGTTTAGCGGCTGCCGGGCAGAATGCGGCGGCGGTCGGGGCTTGTTAAAGAAGTGATTTTTCTTTTAATCAATTGTTAAATACACCCGTTAACCCTATGATTGCAATGTGTATGGGCCGCTAATGTGTTGCAGCCTTCAGCGAATTGTTAATGGGTATTGCCGCAGGATGCGAGGCGGCTCGCACAATCTCATTTACTTCGATGAAAATGAGCAATTACGCTGCGAAACCCCTAGAAAAACCACCAATAACGCCGCGCAATGCCAGAATGAATCACGCATCATGTCGTCCTCAGCAAGGAGAGCGATATGTCACTGGCGTTAATCTATAGCCGCGCCATCATCGGCGTTCAGGCCCCTTCCGTGACGGTGGAGGTGCATATCAGCAATGGCCTGCCCGGCCTGACGCTGGTCGGCCTGCCGGAAACCACGGTAAAAGAGGCGCGCGATCGGGTGCGCAGCGCCCTGATCAACAACGGTTTCACCTTTCCCGCCCGGCGCATCACCGTCAATTTGGCCCCTGCCGATCTGCCGAAAGAAGGCGGGCGTTACGATCTGCCGATAGCGCTGGCGATCCTCGCCGCCTCCGAGCAGTTACCCCTCGCACCGTTGGCACGCTACGAGTTTCTTGGCGAGCTCGCGCTGTCCGGCTCACTGCGCGCGGTCAGAGGTGCCATCCCGGCGGCGCTGGCGGCGGCTGATGCCGGGCGACAATTGATCCTGTCGACGGACAACGCCGCCGAAGTCGGCCTGATCGCGCAGTCACACTCTCATACCGCCCAACACCTGCTGGAAGTCTGCGCTTTTCTGCTCGGCCAAGGCGAACTGCCGGTGGCGGCCACGCCCCCCGATGCAGACAGCGCGTGCGAAAACGACGACCTGCGCGACATCATCGGCCAGGAACAGGCCAAGCGGGCATTAGAGATCGCCGCCGCCGGCGGGCATAACCTACTGTTGATTGGGCCACCGGGCACCGGTAAAACCATGCTGGCCAGCCGTCTCACGGGCTTACTGCCGCCGCTGACGGAGACTGAGGCGCTGGAAAGCCTGGCGGTCGCCAGCTTGCAGCATCATATTCCCGCCGCTCTACCATGGCGTCAGAGGCCGTTCCGCGCACCGCACCACAGCGCCTCGATGGCGGCATTGGTCGGCGGCGGCTCACTGCCGCGACCGGGTGAGATCTCGATGGCGCATAACGGCGTGCTGTTTCTGGATGAACTGCCGGAATTCGAGCGTAAGGTACTGGATGCGCTGCGTGAGCCGTTGGAATCCGGCGAGATCGTGATTTCACGTGCCAACGCCAAGGTCTGTTTCCCCGCCAGGGTGCAACTGATCGCGGCAATGAACCCCAGCCCGACAGGGCATTATCAGGGATTGCACAATCGCGCCTCACCGCAGCAGGTGTTGCGCTATCTGGCCCGGCTGTCAGGGCCTTTTCTCGACCGTTTCGATCTGTCTATAGAAGTACCGTTGTTGCCGCCGGGTACGCTCAGTCATCGGAAAACCCAGGGAGAAAGCAGCGAACAAGTACGGAAAAGGGTGCAGCAGGCACGCGCCCGGCAGCTCGAACGCGCCGGTAAAGTCAACGCGTTGTTGAGCAACCGCGAAGTGGAACGAGATTGCGTTTTACAGGCGGCTGACGCCGAGTTTTTGGAAGCAACATTAAACACGCTGGGGTTATCGGTTCGCGCCTGGCAGCGCATCTTGAAAGTGGCGCGCACGCTGGCGGATTTGGCGGGAGATGCTGAACTCGACAGGCACCACCTCAGCGAAGCACTGGGCTATCGCAGTATGGACCGTCTGCTGTTACAACTGCATCGCAGTCTGGAATGAAAATGGGGCCCGCAGGCCCCATCGTCTTTAGTCTTCGCTGTCGCTGTAATCTTCTACTGCGTCAGCCTGCGGTTTACCGCCGGACAGAGTATGGAATTTCTTCGGGCGACGTGTGCGCGCCAGATATTTAGCCCATACTTTTTCCTGCTCGGTAGCCGCTTCGCGCTCACCGCGGCACACTGCGACGAACAGCTGTTCTTCTTCAGTGGCCGGCTGGCGTTTGCCCGAGTCCAACTCGTTAAACGCGTAGCCGAAGCGCTCTAGCAATTGCGCCTCTTTAATGGTGAAATCGCCGTGACGGGAGAACCCGCGAGGGTAATGTTTATTATCAAAAAAACGATTGGTCGTGGTGAAGCTATCCGCCATCTGACACGCTCCTAATTCTCTTATGGCCGTGCTGTTTATGGCGCGGAGTATTAGATAGGCTTGACAGCGTGTAAAACAAAACATTTAAATCTTAACGACAAATTTTTTTGGAGATAGGTGTGGATACCGAATTACTGAAAACCTTTTTGGAGGTCAGTAGAACGCGTCACTTTGGCAGAGCCGCAGAATCTTTGTACTTAACGCAGTCCGCGGTCAGTTTCCGCATCCGTCAGTTAGAAAACCAGTTGGGCGCAAATTTATTTACCCGTCATCGCAATAACATCCGCCTGACGCCTGCCGGCGAGCGGCTTCTGCCCTATGCCGAGAGCCTGATGAACACCTGGCAGTTGGCGAAGAAGGAAGTCGTGCGTTCGCTGCAACACACCGAGTTATCGATCGGCGCTACCGCTTCGTTGTGGGAGGCCTATCTGACTCCCTGGTTGCAAGCACTCTATCAACAACGCGAGGCGCTGCAGCTAGAAGCCAGGGTGGCATTAAGGCACTCTTTGGTAAAACAACTGCATGAAAGGCAGCTCGATTTACTGATCACCACTGAACCGCCGAAGATGGATGAATTGGCCAGCCAGCAGCTGAGCAATTTCTCATTACGCCTGTTCTCATCCGCTTACCGTGACAAACAGGCCCCAATGCCCTACATCAAGCTGGAATGGGGAGCCGACTTCCACCAACAGGAAAACCGCATGTTGGAAGGTGATAACGTACCGGTGCTTACCACCACCTCCGCTCACCTGACGCGTCAGCTGTTGGAAACCACGGGCGGATGCGCTTTCCTGCCCAGCCATTGGGAAAAAGAGTACCCACAGCTGGTGGCCGCCACCGAGATCCCGCCGATTATCCGCCCACTGTATGCCGTCTGGTTGCAAAACAGCGATCAACAGCCTTTGATTCGACAATTACTTAAAATACCTTTAAATACCGCAGCCTAAAGCGCTATGGCGGCCTTAAAAGCCGCCACCGTGGTCTTGGCTGTCTATCATGCCAAAAGCCGCCCATCGCCTTCTGAGAGAAGAAAATGCAAAATGTCGGGAGAATCAGGAGCTCTGCGGAGGTAAAGATCGAAAGGTTATGGAGCAATTCGGATCAGATAAACATCAGCATAGAACAGCCGATGCGCTCTTTTCCAAAACGATAACGCGCTAAGGAAAGGGATAATAGGTAAAAAAAACCCTTTGCTTTCGCAAAGGGTTCTTAATATGGCAGGGGCGGAGAGACTCGAACTCGCGACACCCGGTTTTGGAGACCGGTGCTCTACCAACTGAGCTACGCCCCTAAATCTCGCTTAACATTATGCCTGCTAATAAAGCAGGCATAATTAAATAAGTGGCGGAACGGACGGGGCTCGAACCCGCGACCCCCTGCGTGACAGGCAGGTATTCTAACCAACTGAACTACCGCTCCACCGATTCTTTTACGTTGTATCTTTCGATACCGGCAATATCGCGCTCTGCGACTTGCGCATTACCAGT
>NZ_JBAKGW010000015.1:0-43444 GCF_049065515.1 Serratia sp. SA088 | reverse complement strand
ATCAAAGGAGAAACGGCAGCCGGGACGAATTTGTCGACTAAAACGGCAGATTATCTGCGGGACATGCAGAAGGTTAACACTAACCAGTTGGTTAAGGTGTTTGATCCGAAACAGAACGACAGTAAGCTGAACGTATTTGGTCAGCAGTTCGAGCAGGTTTTAGGTGAGGGTGGGGGTAACAAGTCCGGAACAACAAAAGTATTTGCGACGGGTAAGCTCTCTGATCGAGAGATCATCGACTATGCCCAATCGCTGGCTGGTGCGGTGCCATTGGAAGAGAAAAAGACTCCCTTAGGCATGGTTTATTTTGCAAAGAAAGATGGTGTAACTATCAATCTGAGGGAGTATTCAGATAGCAAGAAGCAAACAAAAGCTCGTTGGACTATTGATATTATTGGCAACGAAAGCCTAGAGGCTCTGCAAGGAAAGGTTAAAAAGAGAATTGAAATAAATTTTCGATGAGGATTTCACATGCTGTATAACGATGAAGAATACAAGTTGTTTAGTTATGAGCTAGAAGGAACATCTATTGGTACGGTGTGGTCAGCCATGAGAGCTGATAACTTTGAAAAAGCTGTGATGTCGTATGAAGAGAGAGAGGCTTATTTTTTAGAGCTCCTACATCGACTTATGCAAGATGGGAAAATAAAGTTAGCCAGCAGAGGTAAATTCCTTGAGGGAAGTGTCGATGAGCAGATTGCACTGTATCGCGAGAGGTTTCCTAAAAATCAGGAGGAAATGGATGCCGATGCCTTCGACGGATTCTGGTTTCTGACAGAAGAATGCCCAGGTGGAATTGTCTGGATCCATGACAGCGGCTATGAAGATTGGACTTGACCTGCTCACAGAAACGGCTCTTCGGAGCCGTTTTCTCTTTATAAATAATGAACAACTCAATAATCTACAGGGAAAAGTTAAAAAACCTATTGAAATTAAATTTAGGTAACTCATATGAAAATTACAGCTGAGGAATTTCTCGAATACAAGAATGCCTTAGAAGGTCATTCGATGAATGCTATCTGGCATGTGACACTACCAGAGTGTTATGGCGAGGAACCAAGTTTTAGTCAAAGAAAATCATTTTTCTTTCAACTATTACAGATGCTACTTGAAGATGGGAAAATTAGGTTGGCTTCTCATGGTAAGTATCTTCGAGGCAGCACTAGTGAGCAAATATGGCTATTTAAACATGTTTTCCCCAAAAATCAGGAGGAAATGGATGCCGATGCCTTCGACGGATTCTGGTTTCTGACAGAGGAATGCCCCGGCGGCATTGTCTGGATCCATGACAGCGGCTACGAAGATTGGACTTAACCCCAGCACAGAAACGGTTCTGAGGAGCCGTTTTTTCTTGATGTTGTATCCCATATAAACGCCGATAGGACGCGGCGGGCAAACCGCTTAACCCGAACAACGTCAAATTGCCGCAGCTGAGCAACGGCGACTGGAGCAAGCTGGCGCAGCGGGTGGCCGGGCAATCAGTCATCAGCTCCAGCCTGAATACCGCCATCAATGGCGGCAGCTTCAAAGACAACCTGACCAATGCGCTGCTGGCGAATATCGGCGGCCAGGTTCAGGCCGAGGGCGCCAATCTGATTGGGGATAACGGTCAGATTCTCGATGTGCCGGGCCGGGCCGGGCCGTAAGCCATGCCGTTCTGGCGGGCATCAGCGCGGAAATCGGCAAGGGGAATGCCAAAGGCGCGGCGGCAGGGGCGCTGGCGGCGGAGCTGGCCGGGGTGATATTGGGCGACAATATCATCAAGCCGGAGGAGTGGCAGAAGAAATCGGAACAGCAGGCGCAGATGGCACGAGTACTGGGCGCTGCCGCAGGCGCAGTCTTCACCGGCAAGTCTGATGGTGCTTACAGCGGTGCCATCGGTGGTGAGAATGCGTTCCGATACAACTATCTCAGCCACAAACAGCAAGAATTGATGGAGAAAGATTTGGCGGCCGCGAAATCGCCGCTGGATAAAGCGTTGGTGTTGGCTAGTTGGGGAATAACGAGTCATACGCAGGATGGCGCCTTTGCGGCGGGTGTAGTCTCCGGCATCCCGGTTGAAATCAGCGATACGGTGGATGGTTTAGTCGCCGTGGCCAGCAATCCACGTGAGGCCGCGGATGCATTAATAGCTCTGATAAAGAGCGATGACCGCTTCTCGATTATCGGCGAAAGTGTAAGACAGGAATACCTGGGGCGGGTCGAAACATTCAAGACAAAATATGAAAATGCGGGCGTGGATGGCGCTTATGGTGCAGGTCTGGAGTTCGGTAAACTGACGATGGCTGGGCTAGGGCTGTTTGCTGGGGCCGCCGGCGCAGGTAAGCTGGGTGTAAAAATAACTAGTAACACGCTTAAAGCTACTTCTAAAGCTGCCGAGAAAAACACATTAATTGCTCTAGATCGCATGCCAAAAAGTGAGACGAAACTTCCGTGGGACTCTTGGCAAAATTATCCGAAAAAAACAGTTGATGGACGTCAATACGCACGTATAGGTGATCGTCTTTACTCTCAACATGCCGTTGACAGAATGCAACCAACAAGCTTAGGTTCCCCAGCAGGAACCATTGGACCTGGAAAAACCATTTCACCCAATATAGTTGAGCATGTAATTAAAACAGGTGTTACTGAATCAAGCATATCTAATGGTATTCAAAGGACAATTTATCGGGCTGGTGACATTGGTGTGGTTACTGAGAATAATGGTAACATAATAATCACAATCCTTCGTAGGAGCGAAAAATGAGTGAGTGGATTTATCCCGATGTAATTAAAAAACTTAGGTTTTCTTGTATGGCCTTTTTAGATGGAAAACTATCTGTAGCTGAAGTTCAATCAGAAATAGATAACGCAGGTAACAGTATTGTAGCGGTAGAGGAAAAATGGTTACGACAGGAGCTACTTGATGCGGAAAGCGATATTGAACTTTTGGTCTTCACTATTGACAATGAAAAATTGACAGAGGCTGTCACACCTATCGTACAGAATATTATCAAGGCAATAAGTTAGGATATGGTCTTCGTCCCTATTTCAGCAACGTGCTATGCATCATAAATAGGCACATAATAACGTTTATGGAGGCTGCTGACCCACGCATGGAAACGGCTCTTCGGAGTCGTTTTACTCGGTTAGAGGGAGTGTGGAGCTTTCATATACAGATACCTAAAATAATAAAAATGATAAATTACTCTATAAATACATCAGGGTGTGTGTATCGGTGTTCTATTGATGTTATTGGGAATAAAGATATAAACAAAGTATCGCATCTCTCCGATAACAAGTTTGAAATCAAGTTTAGATAGGTGATCTATATGCTTACAATAGAGCAATATGAAAATAGGAAGGAAGCTCTTGTGGGAGCATCGATGGTGACTATTTGGGAAAATATTCATCCGGATAGTCTATCAGGTAAGATCTGTCTTTCTTTTTATGAGGAAAAAGAGTTATTCCTCTGGTTTATCGAGCATTTGATGAATGAGGGGATAGTAAAACTTGGTAACGGGGGCGAGTTCTTGAAGGGAACAGTGAAAGAGCAGGTCGATAAATTTAGAGCCAGTTTTCCTAATACTCCTGAAGAGATGGAATATGGTGCTTTTAATGGATATTGGTTTTTATCTGATGCATGCCCCGCTGGCCTTGTCTGGATTCACGAAAACGGCTATCAAGATTGGACTTAGATGCTGTTGTTATAAATAGTGCGTAATATTATTGTTTGACTACTAAAAGCCCGCTGTTGCGGGTTTTTAGTTTTTTTAAACTTGTATATATTCCATCTCAGTTGTTATAATTGATTCTGTTAGAGTGCAGATGCGTTACAAAGTGCTCTTTTTGATAATATGTCTCCCGCATAACTTGTTCTGCAATATCTACGATGAAATTGGGTTTTTATCGTCCCCGCCCAGAAACCCGCAGCACCACCCCCACCAGCAGCAACGCGGCCCCCGAGGCATAGAGCGGGAACCAGCGTGTCCACCAGAGCGGGGAAAATAGCTGAGTGCTATTGGGATCTGCAGGCGCGTAGCCGCTATAGGTATTCAGCCCGGCGGCGATGGCGAGCATCGTCAGGCCGATAAAAAGCAGCAGGTTTGAAACGGTCGTCATGGCATTTTTCCTTTGTAGAGGCAGAGGGTTACTCTTACTATCACTATTAATTATTTTTCGATTAATTATCTTGGGGAATATTATTCATTTTCTTATTAATCAGGCTATTTCCTGACGATAAAGAGCATCCCTTAATACTAGCTTCTTATTTCCCAATAAAAAACCCGCCTGGGCGGGTTTTCTCTTTTTCTCGCTAAGCGTCACTTCACCAGCGGCTTATCATTGGGCGTTTTGAACTTCGCCAGATATTGCGGCTGGAAGATGCACATGCGCAGCACGGTGCGGTATTCGCCGTTGACGAAGAACTCGTCGATCAGCTCGCCTTCCACGTTGAAGCCCAGCTTGCTGTAGATGTGGATCGCCTTCGGGTTCTCCTTGTCGACGATCAGGTACAGCTTATACAGGTTCAGCACCGAGAAGCCGTAGTCCATCGCCAGACGGGCGGCGGTGCTGGCGTAGCCTTTGCCCTGGTGGGCGGGATCGATGATGATCTGGAACTCAGCGCGGCGGTGGATGTGATCGATCTCCACCAGCTCCACCAGGCCGACCTTGGCGCCTTCGTGCTCGATGATAAAGCGACGCTCGCTCTGATCGTGGATGTGTTTGTCGTAGAGATCGGAAAGCTCGACAAAGGCTTCGTAGGGTTCTTCAAACCAATAGCGCATAACGCTGGCGTTGTTGTCCATCTGGTGGACGAACGACAGATCGTCCCGTTCCAATGGGCGTAACCTGACGCTGGCAGTGCTGGACATGTGGGCTCCTCTGTGCCGTGAAATTGTGCAAAGTATAACGTCCCGGGAAGGGGGAAGGCGAAAAAAAACGGCGCCGCACGGGCGCCGTTTAGGCAAGGTTCAGGCTGCGCGCATCAGTCGGCGGCGTGACCCTGCTCAGGCAGGCGTTCGCCGTCCAGCCAGGCGGCGCCATCGCGCATCGCCAGGCGGCCGTCGACGAACCAGCTCACTACCAGTGGATAGATCGTGTGTTCCTGGGTTTGCACCCGTTCAACCACGTCATCCTCTTCATCGTCAGCGAAAATCGGCACCTTGGCCTGCAAGATCACCGGGCCGCCGTCGAGCTGTTCGGTCACGAAGTGCACCGAGGTGCCGTGTTCGCTGTCGCCGTTGTCGATGGCCTGACGGTGGGTATGCAGCCCCGGGTATTTCGGCAGCAGGGAAGGATGGATGTTCAGCATGCGGCCGGCATAGCGCTGCACGAACTGCGGGCTGAGGATGCGCATGTAGCCGGCCAGCACCACCAGATCGGGCTGATGTTGGTCGATGGCGTCCGCCAGCGCAGCGTCGAACGCCGCGCGATCGGCGTAAGCCTTGGCATCCAGCGCCTGGGCGGCGATGCCCGCCGCTTCGGCGCGTTGCAGGCCGTAAGCCTGCGCCTTGTTGCTGAACACCGCTACGATCTCGGCGGCGATGCGGCCCTGCTGGCAGGCGTCAATCAGCGCCTGGAGATTGCTCCCCTGGCCGGAGACCAACACCACGATCTTTTTCATCAGTTGATGACCACTTGTTGTTCGTCGGAAGAGGCGGTCAGTTTACCGATTTTCCACGCTTTTTCACCTGCCGCGGTCAGCAGCGCGATGGCCGCTTCCACTTCGGCTTCCGGCAGGGCGATAACCATGCCTACGCCGCAGTTGAAGGTGCGGTACATTTCATGACGGCTGACGTTGCCGGCCTGCTGCAGCCAGGTGAACACCGCCGGCCACTGCCAGCTGGCTTCGTCGATCACCGCCTGCATGCCTTCCGGCAGCACGCGCGGAATGTTTTCCCAGAAGCCGCCGCCGGTGAGGTGAGCGATGGCGTGGACGTCCGCCTTCTCGATCAGTTCCAGCACGGACTTCACGTAAATCTTGGTCGGCGCCAGCAGGTGGTCGGCCAGCGGTTTGCCTTCCAGCTGGGTGGCGGTCGGATCGGTGTTGCTCACTTCCAGGATCTTGCGCACCAGCGAGTAGCCGTTGGAGTGCGGGCCGGAAGCGCCCAGGGCGATCAGCGCATCGCCGGACTGCACTTTGCTGCCGTCGATGATCTCGGATTTTTCGACTACGCCGACGCAGAAACCGGCCACGTCGTAATCTTCGCCGTGGTACATGCCCGGCATTTCAGCGGTTTCGCCGCCCACCAGCGCACAGCCGGACTGCTTGCAGCCTTCGGCGATGCCGGTGATCACGCTGGCCGCGGTGTCCACATCCAGCTTGCCGGTGGCGTAGTAGTCGAGGAAGAACAGCGGCTCGGCGCCCTGCACCACCAGATCGTTGACGCACATCGCCACCAGATCGATGCCGATGGTGTCGTGGCGTTTCAGATCCATCGCCAGACGCAGCTTGGTGCCCACGCCGTCGGTACCGGAAACCAGCACCGGCTCGCGGTATTTCTGCGGCAACGCACACAGGGCGCCAAACCCGCCCAGACCGCCCATCACTTCCGGGCGACGGGTCTGTTTAACTACACCTTTGATGCGATCTACCAATGCGTTGCCTGCATCGATATCGACACCTGCGTCTTTATAGCTGAGAGAGGTTTTGTCGGTCACTGCGCGATTCCCCACGACGGTTTGCGGTTTGAAAACTGTGCTTCCGATGTTGATTCCGGAATAAGGCGCGGCAATTCTAACAGCGCAGGCAAACGTTTGCGAGCGGCTTGTGAACCGGCTCCGCTTTTTCGTCATCTATACTGATATTCAAACTTTTGTTGATCCCGATCGGGCTATTGTGGGTGGCGCAGCGAAAAAAAGGAGGTATAATCCCGCGATTTTTTTGGCCGCAACCACCTTAATAGGAGAAAAATGATGAAGATCGTTGAGGTGAAACACCCGCTGGTAAAACACAAGCTTGGCCTGATGCGCGAAAATGACATCAGCACCAAACGCTTCCGTGAGCTGGCCTCAGAAGTGGGTAGTTTACTGACCTATGAAGCGACCGCCGATCTGGAGACGGAAAAAGTCACCATCGAAGGCTGGTGCGGGCCAGTTGAAGTGGACCAGATCAAAGGGAAAAAGATTACCGTAGTGCCAATCCTGCGCGCCGGTCTGGGCATGATGGAAGGGGTGCTGGAGCACGTGCCGAGCGCGCGCATCAGCGTGGTGGGCGTTTACCGCGATGAAGAAACCCTGGAGCCGGTGCCGTACTTCCAGAAGCTGGTTTCCAACATCGAAGAGCGCATGGCGCTGGTCGTCGACCCGATGCTGGCCACCGGCGGTTCGATGATCGCCACTATCGATCTGCTGAAGAAAGCCGGCTGCCACAGCATCAAGGTGCTGGTCCTGGTGGCGGCGCCGGAAGGCATCGCCGCGCTGGAGAAAGCGCACCCGGACGTTGAACTGTACACCGCCTCCATCGATCAGTGTCTGAACGATAAGGGCTACATCGTGCCTGGCCTGGGCGATGCGGGCGACAAGAT
Source organism: Serratia sp. SA088 (assembly GCF_049065515.1). Taxonomy (NCBI): domain Bacteria; kingdom Pseudomonadati; phylum Pseudomonadota; class Gammaproteobacteria; order Enterobacterales; family Yersiniaceae; genus Serratia; species Serratia sp. SA088. The sequence goes on along the minus strand of NZ_JBAKGW010000015.1, from coordinate 35,936 downwards.
ATTTGGTACCAAGTAAACATTTGAGCCGACTTAACGAGTCGGCTTTTTTTTGACTAAAACCTATAAAACCAATAAACCGAGGAAAAACACACATGACCCGTCGCGCCATCGGCGTCAGCGAGCGCCCGCCGCTGCTCCAGACCATTCCGCTCAGCTTCCAGCACCTGTTCGCCATGTTCGGCGCCACCGTGCTGGTGCCTATCCTGTTCAAGATCAACCCAGCGACCGTGCTGCTGTTCAACGGCATCGGCACGCTGCTGTATCTGTTCATCTGTAAAGGCAAGATCCCGGCCTACCTCGGTTCCAGCTTCGCGTTTATCTCGCCGGTGCTGCTGCTGTTGCCGCTCGGTTACGAAGTGGCGTTGGGCGGTTTCATCATGTGCGGCGTGCTGTTCTGCCTGGTGGCGCTGATCGTGAAAAAGGCCGGCACCGGCTGGCTGGACGTGATGTTCCCGCCGGCGGCGATGGGGGCGATCGTCGCCGTCATCGGCCTGGAGCTGGCGGGCGTGGCGGCCAACATGGCGGGGCTGCTGCCGGCGGAAGGCGCCAGCGCCGACTCGACCACCATCACCATTTCGCTGGTGACGCTGGCGGTCACGGTGCTCGGCTCGGTGCTGTTCCGCGGCTTCCTGGCGATTATCCCGATCCTGATCGGCGTGCTGGTGGGTTATGCGTTGTCATTCTTCATGGGCGTGGTGGATTTGACCCCGATCCGCGAGGCGCACTGGTTCGCGCTGCCGACCTTCTACACCCCGCGCTTTGAGTGGTTTGCCATCTTCACCATTCTGCCGGCGGCGCTGGTGGTGATCGCCGAGCACGTCGGCCACCTGGTGGTGACCGCCAACATCGTGAAAAAAGACCTGATCCGCGATCCGGGCCTGCACCGCTCGATGTTCGCCAACGGCATCTCGACGGTATTCTCCGGCTTCTTCGGCTCCACGCCGAACACCACCTACGGCGAGAACATCGGCGTGATGGCCATCACCAAGGTCTACAGCACCTGGGTGATCGGCGGCGCGGCGGTGCTGGCGATCCTGTTGTCCTGCATCGGCAAGCTGGCGGCGGCGATCCAGGCGGTGCCGGTGCCGGTGATGGGCGGCGTTTCCCTGCTGCTGTACGGCGTGATCGGCGCCTCGGGCATTCGCGTGTTGATCGAGTCCAAAGTGGATTACAATAAAGCGCAAAACCTGATTTTAACCTCGGTGATCCTGATTATCGGCGTGAGCGGCGCCAAGGTGCACATCGGCGCGGCGGAGCTGAAAGGCATGGCGCTGGCGACCATCGTCGGCATTGGCTTGAGCCTGCTGTTCAAGGTCATCAGCCTGTTCCGCAAGGAAGAAGAGGTGCTCGACGCGCCGGACGAACCGGCAGAGCAGAAGTAACGAAAAGGGCAGCCCAGGGGCTGCCCTTTTGACTGATGGCATTCGCCTCAGCTGCGAATTTTGCGGTACACGAACAGCACCACGATGGCGCCGATAACCGCCACCACGAAGCTGCCGAAGTTGAAGCCGTCAACCTTGCCGTAGCCGAAGAAGGTGCTGATATAGCCGCCGACCACGGCGCCGACGATCCCCAGCACGACGGTCAGGATAAAGCCGCCGCCGTCTTTGCCGGGCATGATCCACTTAGCTAAAATACCGGCGATCAGGCCGAAGATAATCCAGGAAATAATCCCCATTTACTGCTCCTTACTTTATTGCTGAGTATGGCTTATTGCTGGGCGGCAGGTTGCGTATTGCCGTTCACCGCCGCATCGGTTTCTTGTTTCAACTCTTGCGCTTTGTTTTCGGCGCTGTTCTTGATGGCTTCGGTCTTGGCCTTGGCCTGCTCGGTCAAATCGTTGGCGCCGTTGATGGCGTCGTTCTTGATGGCCTTGGCCTGATCCACCAACTGCTGGCTCTGCTTGCCGGCGTCATCTTTGATCGCGGCGGCCTTGGCCTTGGCGTCGTTGGTGATGGCGTCCGCCTGCTTGGCGGCTTCATCTTTAATCGCCGAAGCTTTGTCCTTCAGCTGGTCAGCCTGCGTGGCGGCCTCTTTTTTGATTTCATCCGCCGTCGCTTTCGCCTTGTCCGTCAGATCGTCCGCTTTTTTCTGGGCGGCGTCTTTCATCTGCTCGGCGCTGTCTTTGGCTTTATCCAGGTTGGCGTCAACCTTGGACGAGTCATCACAGCCGGCAACCAACAACCCGATAAAGGAGGCCAACAGCACTTTATTCCATACTTTCATCGTCTATATCCTTGCAGAAACCTTGTTGATGGTGATTGCGTTTAGCCTACCTATACTAGGCCAGATTTGGCTTAAATGACAAATTTAACCTGCGCAGGCATGGGCTTAGGGAATGATATCGGATAATTCTTGCCTTGGCGGGAGCCGCAGCCAATCAAGCGGCGCTTAGGCATTGTTCACTATTGCGGCATAAGATCCTGCCGGTTCAACAGCGCCCGTTTTCTGTGTTAAACTGCCCACGTTTTTCTGCCAGTTTTGGTTGAGGTGCTTCTCTGAATACGCCGGCACAGCTTTCACTGCCACTTTATCTTCCCGATGATGAAACTTTCGCCAGTTTTTATCCGGGCGAGAACCCATCCCTATTAGCCGCGATCCAATCCGCCGTCCGTCAGGAACATGGCAGCTATATCTATTTCTGGTCGCGTGAAGGCGGCGGGCGCAGCCATTTGCTGCATGCGGCCTGTGCCGAGCTTTCGCAGAAGGGGGAAGCGGTGGGCTATGTGCCGCTCGACAAGCGCGCTTACTTCGTGCCTGAAGTATTGGACGGCATGGAACAGCTGGCGCTGGTCTGCATCGACAATATCGAATGCATCGCCGGCGACGAAGAGTGGGAGATGGCGATCTTCAACCTTTACAACCGCATCCTGGAAACCGGCCGCACCCGTTTGTTCATCACCGGGGATCGCCCGCCGCGTCAGCTGAACCTGCGTTTACCGGATCTGGCTTCGCGTCTGGACTGGGGGCAGATCTACAAGCTGCAGCCGCTGTCGGACGAAGAGAAGCTGCTGGCGCTGCAGCTGCGCGGCAAACTGCGCGGCTTCGAGCTGCCGGAAGACGTGGGCCGCTTCCTGCTGAAGCGGCTGGATCGCGAGATGCGCACGCTGTTTATGACCCTCGATCAGCTCGATCGCGCCTCGATCACCGCCCAACGCAAGCTGACCATCCCGTTCGTTAAAGAGATCCTGGGGCTGTAGCCGCTACCGTAAAAGAAAGGGCGCAATAGTCCGCGCCCGAATTCGAATTTACAAAATCTCCAGCACCTGCTCCGGTGGCCGGCCGATGCGCGCCTTGCTGCCTTTCACCACGATCGGTCGTTCGATCAGTTTCGGGTTCGCCGTCATCGCCGCCAGCAGTTGCTCTTCGCTCAGGCTGTTGTCCGCCAGCTTCAATTCCTTGTACAGATCTTCTTTTTTGCGCATCAGATCGCGCGCCGATGTGAAGCCCAGTTCTTTCAATAGTTTTTTCAGCTCATCGACCGTAGGGGGCGTATCGAGGTACAGCACTACCTTGGGATCGACACCGTGCTGCTCCAGCAGCGCCAGGGTTTCACGGCTCTTGGAGCAGCGCGGGTTATGGTAAATCGTGACGTTTTTCATGGCGTTCATTCCTTGTTGAATCAGCTGCGCTGGTATTGGCGGAAGCGCTGTTGCAGTTGGCGCAGCTGGTCGATGCGCGCATCGTAGCGCGCCTGTTTCAGGCTGCCGAGTTTCTGCAGCGAGCTGGCATTGCTGAGCAGGCCGATGGCCTGATCGAGCCGGCCGGTCAGCGCCAGGCTTTCGGCGCGGGCCGACAGCTCTTCATCGCGCAGCCCCTGAGCGGCGCTGGCCTGCGCCAGCAGATCCCAGCCGTTCGGATCGTCCGGATGGGCAAAGGTGTAGCGGTTCAGGATCTTCGACGCCTGCGCCGGCTGGTTGCCTTCGACATAGGCGTTGGCCAGATTGAGCTGCAGCACCGGGTTGTTGTTCTGGGCGGCGTTGGCCGCCTGCAGGCGGGCGATGGCCTGCGGCGCGCGTTTCTGACCGAGATCGATGTCGGTCATCAGGTCGATCAGCCAGACGTTTTTCGCATCCTGCGCCAGCATCGGCTGAATGATGTTGCGCGCGTCGTCGTATTTTTTCGCTTCATAGAACAGAATGGCGCGGCCGTATTTGGCGGCCGCCTGTTCGCGCACGTTGCCCTTGCTGAGTGAGCCGAGCAGCTCTTCGTTCAGGCCGTAGCCTTCCGAGCTGTACATGCCCAGGGCGCGCACCTTGGCCATCAGGTAGTCCTGCGAAGACTGCACGATGTGTTTCGGCATCTGGTTGGCGCGGTTGCGCGCGTCGGAGAGGCGGCTGTCCGGCAACGGGTGCGTCAGCAGCATTTCCGGCGGCTTGGAGGCGTAGCGCGACTGATCCGAGAGTTTCTGCAGGAAGTCGGGCATGGCTTCCGGATCGAAACCGGCGCGCTGCAGCACCTGAATGCCGATGCGGTCGGCTTCCTGTTCGTTCGATTGGGTAAAGCTGATCATGCCTTGCTGGGTGCCGGCCATGGTGCCGCTCAGCGCCGCCATGCCCATGGTCGGGTTGGCCATCGCCAGCAGAATGGAACCGAGTGCGCCCACCCAGGTCAGCGGGGCGTTGCGCTGCTGATCTTCCATGGCGCGCGCCAGGTGGCGCTGGGTGACGTGCGAGATTTCGTGCGCCAGCACCGAGGCCAGCTGGCTTTCGTTGTCGCTGACGCGGAACAGGGCGGAATGCAGCACCACGTTGCCGCCGAAGAAGGCGAAGGCGTTGATTTCGTCGTTGCGCACCAGATAGAAATGGAACGGCGTGCGCACCGAATAGGCGCTGGCCACCAGCCGGTTGCCCAGCTGATTGATGTACTGGCTCAGCAGCGGATCGTTGATCAGCGGGGCGCTGGCGCGCAGTTGGCGCACATAGAAATCGCCCATCGCCAGCTCTTGTCCGATGCTCAGGGTGCCGCCGGCGGAGGTGCCCATATCCGGCAACTGGTCCTGGCTTTCCGCCTGTGCTGGCGCCAGGGCGGTGGCGTTCAGCGTGCTGAGCAGCAGCACCGCTAACGCGGTTTTGGTCAACCGGTTGGTCATAGTCAGGCGTTTCCCTTAAATAATCATTTCTAAGACGTCAGCAGCAGACAAGAGTTCTTTATTCCCGCGGCGCAATCCGCGCGAAAGTGCGGCGGCTCACAAACCGCGGCGGCGGCACCCATCACATCATAGTCAGCCGCAGGCGACAAGGAAACGTTAGCCGAGCGCGAATCGAGCAAAAAAGTTTTATTTTTCATTTTGAAGGGCGCTTATTCGTCGCTGGCGACATGCATTTTGAATAAAACGCGGACAAACTTGATCTGTGTTTTATTGACAAGATAAACGCAGACTCATATAGTCTGCGTTATTGAAGATTCACTGACGGTCGAAAACGGACATATGGCGTACATCACAACCAGCGTTGAATATGGCATCCACTGCCTGCTGTGGCTGGTCGGCGATAACCAGCGCGCGCTCAGCAGCCGCGAACTCGCCGAGCTGCAAGGCATCTCCCCCAGCTTTCTGGCCAAGATTTTTCCCAAGCTGGAAAAGGCGGGGATCGTTGCCGCCAGTGAAGGGGTGCGCGGCGGTTACCGGCTGGCCCGTCCGGCGGACGAGATCAGTTTTCTGGAAATTATCGACGCCATCGAGGGGCACAAGCCGCTGTTCGATTGCCAGGAGGTGCGCGGGCGCTGTGCGGTGTTCGATGATTCCCCGCCGGATTGGGCGATCTCCGGCAAATGCGCTATCCATGCGGTGATGCTGCAGGCGGAGAAGGCGATGCGCGATGCGCTGGCGGCGCAGACCCTCGGCGACGTCGCGGCCCGCTTTGGCCGCAAAGCGCCGCAAGGCTTCTTCGGTGAGGTCAACCTCTGGCTCGACGAACGCATGACGGAACGCACCGCGCGCAGCGGCAAAACGGCGCGGGCCAAAACCTAAGCTCCGCCTTTCCTTAAAAAAGCGAAACACACTTTTTCCCGCCTCTTCGGAAGGGGCGGGCGGGCCTTCTGCACCCTGTTACGGGAGCGGAACGGCATCGTTCATCCGAAAACACTGCGGGCAAGCCTTATCGCCCGGTTAACCCTGTATGAAGGAGTCATCTCATGACGCAAAAAATAGTGATTGCCGGTTCCGGTTTTGCCGGTTTTTGGGCCGCCGTGTCCGCCATGCGCGCCATTACCCTCGCCGGTAAGCATGACGATATCGAGGTGCTCATGGTCTCGCCGACCCCAACGGTCACCATCCGCCCGCGCCTGTATGAAGCGGTGTTGGAAAACATGAACCCGGACATTTCCGCGCAGCTCGCCGCCGTTGGCGTGCGGCACCTGGCCGGGGTTGTTGAGCGTATCGATGCCGCTGCTAAAACGCTCACGGTGGCGCCGACGGCGGGGGAACCCCTTGAGTTGGCCTACGATCGTTTGGTGTGGGCCACCGGCAGCCGGCTGTCCGTGCCTGCGGTGCCGGGCTTTGCCGAATACGGTTTCAACGTCGATACGCTGGAAAGCGCTCAGCGTTTGGGCGCCCATATCAATGCGCTGGCGGCCAAACCTTCGACGCCTGCGCGCAACACTGCCGTGGTAGTGGGCGCGGGGCTGACCGGGCTGGAGAGCGCGGCGGAGATGCCGCAGCGGCTGCGGGATGCGCTGGGCAAAGACGAGAACGTGCGCGTGGTGATCGTCGATACCGCGCCGGAAGTAGGCGCGGGGATGGGGGCAGAGCCGGGGGCGGTGATACGCCAGGCGTTGGCGGAGTGCGGCGTGGAAGCGCGGGCCGGCCTGCGCGTCTCGGCCATCGACGCCGAGGGGGTGATGCTGTCGAACGGTGAGCGTATCGCTGCCAACACGGTGATCCTGGCGGCGGGCGTGCGGGCGCATCCGCTGACCGAGCAGATCCCTGGCGAGCGCGACGGCAGCGGCCGGGTGATCGGCGATGCCTTCCTGCGCGCGCCGGCGGCGGCGGGCATTTTCGTGACCGGCGATACGGTGAAGGCGGCGACCGACGATCTCGGTAATCACAACCTGATGACCTGCCAGCATGCGATGAGCCTTGGCCGCGTGGCCGGCCACAATGCGGCGGCGGAGCTGGCGGGGTTGCCGACGCATCCGTACAGCCAGCCGAAGTATGTGACCTGCCTGGATTTGGGGCCCTGGGGCGCGCTCTATACCGAAGGCTGGCAGCGCCAGGTGCGCTTTACCCGCCAGGAAGGCAAAAAGATTAAGCAGGAGATCAACACGCAGTGGATTTATCCGCCGGCGGCGGATCGCGAGGCGCTGTTCGCCATCGCCAATCCGGATTTCGTGATTGTGCCTTAAGGTCGTCAAAACGGGAGCGGCAACGTTCCCGTCCTCATTTTCCCAACGGCAGGAACGAGCGTTCCGGCACCACGGTTTTCATCACCAGCGTGGAGCTCAGGCGTTGCACGCCCGGCAGGGCGGAGAGCTTCTCGTCGTAAAGTTGCTGGAAGGCGGGCAGATCGCGGGCTATAACGTGCAGCAGATAGTCGGGATCGCCAAACAACCGCTGTGCTTGCACCACCTGGGGAATGTCCACCATGGCGTTTTCGAAGGTTTCAACGGCGCGGCGATCGCCTTCGCGCATGGTGACGAACACCAGAGCGGAAAAGTTATAGCCCAGGCTGCCGGGATCGAGTTGGGCGCGGTAACCCCTGATCACCCCAGACTCCTCTAATGCCCGCACCCGGCGGTGACAGGGAGACACGCTCAAACCGATCCGCTCGGCCAGCTCGGTCACCGACAACCGGCCGTCGGTCTGCAATTCAGCAAGAATCTTGCGATCAATCTTATCCATTTGGAAAAATTTCCCCGTTTATGCCGATTTAAGGCAAGTAATTGAAAGCACATTTTAACGTCATGAGGATATTCTTGCCATCTGTTGAACGGTTTTGACGGCCCCCGCGGCAGGCGGAGGCCGTTCTTCTTCCACGAGGAAAGCGCAATGGTTCTCTGTTCGGTGTGGCGCGGTGCGTTTGAGAGGGCGCCGGCATGACGCTCGCTCTGTTCGCCGCGTTTTGGGCGGTGTCGATTTTGTTGGTGATCACGCCGGGTATGGATTGGGCCTATGTGATCTCGGCGGGTATTCGCGGTCGGGTGGTAGTGCCCGCCGTCGCCGGTTTGCTGTTTGGCCATTTGTTGATGATTGCGATCGTGGTGGCGGGCGTCGGCGCGCTGCTGGTCGGCAACCCACTGGCGCTGACGGCGCTCACCCTGTTGGGGGCGGCTTACCTCTTGTGGATCGGTTTCAACATGCTGTTGCACCCGCCGGTGCCCGGCGCCGGTGAAGATCAGCGTTCTGATTCCTGGCTGCGCTGGGCCGGCAAAGGCGTGTGTGTCAGCGGGCTGAACCCCAAGGTGTTTCTGCTGTTTCTGGCGCTGCTGCCACAATTTACCGACGCCCGAGCCGAATGGTCGGTGCCGATGCAGATGCTGGCGTTGGGCGTCGTGCATTTGATCAGCTGCGGCCTGGTGTATCTGCTGGTGGGGTTTGGTTCGCAGTCGGTGCTGCGCACGCGTCCGCAGGCCGCAAAGGTGGTGGGGCGCATCTCCGGCGCGGCGATGATCGTCATCGCCCTCGGGCTGCTGGCCGAGCAGGCGCTGAAATAGCATTACCGTCGGTAGATGTCCGGCCGGGCGATCTGCCAGACAAAGTCGGGGCGGTTGATGGCCGAATAGCCCACTTTCTCATAGAGCCAGGGGGCGGTGCTGGTGACCAGCATGACTCGCCTCAGCGTCGCCATCAGCGGATGGGCCTGGCAACATTCCGCCAGCCACAGGCCCAGCCCGCTTTTTTGGAATGTTTCCAGCACGTACACGTCGCACAGATAGCCGAAAGTGGCGTAATCGGTGATCAGCCGGGCGAAACCGATTTGCCTGGCGCCGTGATACAAACCGAAACACAAGCTGTGGGCGAGGGACTGGCGAACGGTTTCTTTATCGATTCCTTCCGCCCATGACGAACGGGTCAGAAAAGCGTGGATGGCATCGAGATCCAGCAGAGCGGGATCGGTGCTGACGAGATAGTCCGCACGCTGCCACTCCAGTGGGGCAGGGGTTGTCATGATGGCTCTTCTCCTGTGCAAGCGTTCAGGTCAGGGTCGCCGTTCAGGCGTGCAGTTCGGCGACCGTCATGGTGAAAATCAGCGTGTCTTCGCCTTCGTTGGCGTACCGATGTGGGCCGTCCGTTTTGGCGACCGCCGAACAGCCCGGCGCAATCATGAGCTCGGTCTGTTCGACGGCAAGGCTCAAGACGCCTCGCTCAACGTGCAGCAGCTCGAAGGTGCCCGTCGGGTGGCCGCCCGATGCATAGGCTTCCCCCGGCGCCATTTCCCACCGCCACAGTTCTATCATGTTCGGGCCTTGGGTGCCCGCGAGCAAACGTGCCGAGCCGCCGCGATCGCCATGCCACAGCGTGGGAATATCTTGGCTTTCAATCAGGTAGGCGGCGGGCGCGCGGGTGACGTTGACGATGTCCGCCACCGACAGGCCCAGCGCCGCCGCGAGCTTGCACAGGATGGCGATGCTGGGATTGGCGCCAGGGGGTCAGAACCCGGTTGAGCGCCGAGGCCGAGCGGATGTGGTTCATCCTGGATAGCCTGCCGGCGATGCCGTTGGCGGCGCTGCACGAGGCGGGCGACGAATTGATTGCCGGTTTACGGCAAATGATGCCCGGCGTCACGGTAGAGCAACGGCTCATCGGCCGCGCCTCGTAACAGGCGTCAGCACTGGCGGCGAACCAAACCGGTGATCAAATCCAGCGCGTCGTCCGCCGCCGCGATTTCGCTTTCGCTGAGCGCCTGCCGTTCGATGAAGCTCTCGATGGCTTCCAGCAGGGAGAAGATGCTGATTTCATCTCCTATCTTGACGACTTCGCAAATGCCACGCCCGATCGCCAGACAGATGGCTTCATCAAATTCACACGGTTTGCTGTTCATTTTTCCCCCTACGGCATTTGGGATTATATCGGCCATGCTACCGGTTTTTTCCCGGTGGCTGTCTGACGAAAATCCCATTTTTTCGTTGATGCTGACGGGCGCACGATCGCGGGCATTGGCGAAATTCTGATTTCCTCACCGTGGCCAAATTTCCCTTGTGACCACCGTGCCGGCGCGGTATTGTCGCCAAATGACGACAATACCGCCTCATTGTCCGCATAAAAAATTCATGACGTTATCATCCCTTCATCCCGCTGCCGTGCGGGATTTTTTTATGAGGTTTATCCCAAAGTGCGGATAACCTCGACGCGATCGCTTGCCATGTTCTGGGAATAATCCTAGCTTGAAATAGTCATTTAGGGTTAGCAATCCCTCATGACCTCCTTGTAACACTTGATGCACCAGAACGTTTTCTCCCCCGCTTAGGCGGGGGTTTTTAATGACGTGCATCGGAAAAGGCCGTGAACGTAGAACCGACAGAGTTCGTGACGATAACCAGTTTAAGCATCAGGGGACGGGACAATGAAAAATGATCTGGCGGCGGCGATCGCGATTGGCTGTGTGTTGTTGTTCGCATTGGCGGTCGGTTCGCCCCTTTCTGTCGCTACTTCGCTGTAATCTTCCGCGGCCCCGTTCGGGGCCGCTCATCGAGCCAGTCGCCGCGTCTGCGGATTTTTGCGTCGATCGTCTGCCCGTGCGATAAAATCAGCCAGATCGCTGTTGATGTATGGCGAACTTTGAGTACTCTGAGTGCTTTGCACATCCCGCGTGCGCCCGTTCTATCTATGCTTTAATCAGGCCCATCACAGGAATCGCCATGCCCGCCCGCCAAATCTCAAGGAGCCCGCTCTGATGCTGGAGATGTTATTACAGTGGTACCGCCGCCGCTTCACCGATCCTCAGGCCATCGCGCTGCTGGTGATCCTGGTTGCCGGGTTCCTTATTCTCTATTTTTTGCACGGCATTCTGACCCCGTTGCTGGTTGCCATCGTGCTGGCGTATCTGCTCGAGTGGCCGACCGCGCGCCTGCAGCGCATCGGCTGTTCGCGCACCTGGGCGGCGAGCATCATGCTGCTGGTGTTCTCGGGCGTCGCCATGCTGCTGGTGTTCGTCGTCGCGCCGACCGCCTGGCAGCAAGGCATCAATCTGATGAGCGATCTGCCGGGCATGCTCAATCAGTTCTATAACTTCGCCGCGACGCTGCCGAAGCGTTATCCGGCGCTGGTGGATGCCGGCATCATCGACATGATGGCGGAAAACCTGCGCAGCCGGTTGTCCGGCATGGGCGAATCGGTGGTGAAATTCTCGCTGGCGTCGCTGGTCGGCCTGCTGACGTTGGCTATCTATCTGATCCTGGTGCCGATGATGATGTTCTTCCTGCTGAAGGACAAAGAACAGCTGCTGAACGCGGTGCGCCGCGTGCTGCCGCGCAATCGCGGCCTGGCGGGGCAAGTCTGGAACGAGATGAATCAGCAGATCACCAACTACATTCGCGGCAAAGTGCTGGAGATGGTGATTGTCGGCGTGGCGACTTACCTGGTGTTCGCCGTGCTGGACATGCGCTACTCGCTGCTGCTGGCGGTGCTGGTGGGGTTCTCGGTGCTGATCCCCTACATCGGCGCGGTGCTGGTCACCATACCGGTGGTGGTGGTGGCGCTGTTCCAGTGGGGCGTCGGCGCCGATTTCTGGACGCTGATCGTCGCCTACCTGGTGGTGCAGGGGCTGGACGGCAACCTGTTGGTGCCCATTTTGTTCTCCGAAGCGGTCAACCTGCATCCGCTGGTGATTATCCTGTCGGTGATCGTGTTCGGCGGGATGTGGGGCTTTTGGGGCGTGTTTTTCGCCATACCGCTGGCGACGCTGGTGAAGGCGGTGATCCATGCCTGGCCGGATGAACTGCGGGTCGAGGTGGAAGACAAGGCCGACTGACAGGGAAGAAACGAAGCGCAGCAGGCCGCTGCGCTTCGTGAGAATTACTGCTGCAGGTAGTTCAGAACGATGTCGTGGTGATTGGTGGTTTTGAAATCATCAAACACTTTTTCAATCTTGCCGTTGGCATCGATCAGGAAGCTGATGCGGTGAATGCCGTCGTAGGTCTTGCCCATGAAGGTTTTCTCGCCCCACACGCCAAACTGTTGTGACACCTGATGATCTTCATCAGACAACAGCGTGAAGTTGAGCAGCTCCTTTTCGGCGAAGCGCGACAGTTTTTCCGGTTTGTCGGTGCTGATGCCCAGCACTTCGACGCCGACCTTTTTTAATTCGTCCATGTTGTCCCGCAGGCCGCAGGCTTGCACGGTGCAACCCGGCGTCATCGCCTTCGGATAGAAATAGACCAATACTCGCTGTCCCTGGAAGTCGGCCAAATTAATTTCCTCACCGTCCTGGTCAGGCAAACTAAATTTCGGCGCTGTGTCACCGGCTTTCAATGGGCTCATCACTACTCTCCATCTTTCTCGTCATGCTGTGGATAGTTCACCACGCTAATACTGCCTTGCGCGTTCAATTCTGTACATAGGCGATGGAAGGCTTGCTCAATATTTGAGGCGTCCCGATCGCCGGAGCTGTGGGCGGTAATTTGGATATACAGCTGCGGCGGCAGGTCGCCGTCCGCCGGCTGCGTGCGCGAGACCAGTTCGGCGATATTCATCTGGCTGGAGTCGAACAAATCGGTAAAGCGTTCGATGATGTGCGGCGAGTCCTTCACTTCCACCTGCACCCACACCGTGGCCGGCATCGGCGGCCTTTCGTGCGAGTTTGTGCGCTTCATCACGATCAGCAGATCCAGCTCCGCGCCTTTTTGCGGCAGGGTGGATTCGATCAGGGTGATGGCGTTCCAACTGCCGGACAGCAGCATGATGAACGTGAACTCCTCTCCCAGCATGGCCAGACGGCTATCTTCGATATTGCATCCGCAACTGCTGACGTGGCGGGTGATGGTATTGACGATACCGGGGCGGTCGGCGCCGAGCGCGGTAATCACGAGATAGTGTTCGTCTGACTGAGGCAAAATAGCGCTTCCTGTCGTGCTTAATGGGGTTACCATGGTAAACATAAAAAAAACCGCCTGCCAAGCGCTTACAACGCGGTTGTGCGCTTGCTTTTGGATAGGCAGCAAAAGTACCATGAGTGACTTGTTTGTGGAGGGGACGGCCAATGTTTACGGGAAGTATTGTTGCACTGGTTACGCCGATGGACGACAAAGGTGCTGTCGATCGCGCGAGCCTGAAAAAATTGATCGATTATCATGTAGCCAGTGGCACCGCGGCGATCGTTTCCGTAGGGACCACCGGCGAGTCCGCAACGCTTGCCCATGACGAGCACGTTGACGTGGTGCTGCAGACGCTGGAGTTGGCCGACGGCCGCATTCCGGTGATCGCCGGCACCGGCGCCAACGCCACCGCCGAAGCCATCGCGCTCACCACTCGCTTCGCCAACACCGGCGTGGTGGGCTGCCTGACGGTAACGCCGTACTACAATAAGCCGACGCAGGAAGGGCTGTATCAGCACTTCAAGGCGATCGCCGAGAGCACCGAACTGCCGCAGATCCTGTATAACGTGCCTTCGCGCACCGGCTGCGACATGCTGCCGCCGACCATCGCTCGGCTGGCGAAAATCAAGAATATTGTTGCTGTAAAAGAAGCGACGGGGAACTTAAGTCGCGTTAGTCAGATCCAAGTGCTGGTTGACGATGAAGATTTCATTTTGCTGAGCGGCGACGACGCCAGCGGGCTGGACTTCATGCAACTGGGCGGCAAAGGGGTGATTTCCGTGACGGCCAACGTGGCCGCGCGCGAGATGGCGCAACTTTGCGCGCTGGCGGCGCAGGGCAAATTTGCCGAAGCGCGCCGCTTAAATCAGCGCTTGATGCCGTTGCATCAGGATCTATTTGTAGAAGCAAACCCAATTCCGGTGAAGTGGGCCTGTAAGGCGTTGGGATTGATGGCAACCGATACGCTGCGTCTGCCGATGACGCCATTGAGCGAAGCCGCCCGCCCGGTGGTGGAGCGCGCGCTGAAAAGCGTCGGTTTGCTGTAACTCTAAGGGAAATTTGATGGCTTATTCATTGCAAAAGTCGACGGTAGCAAAAGTAGTGGGCATCTCATTGGTGATGATGCTGGCAGCCTGCAGCAGCGATCAGCGCTACAAGCGCCAGGTCAGCGGCGACGAGGCCTACCTCGACGCGGCTCCGCTCAAGGCGCTGAACGCGCCGTCCGGCATGATCCTGCCGGTGCAGAGCGGCAACTATGACGTGCCGGCCACAACGGTGCAAGGCAACGTCGGCAAGCAGCTGGACATTCGTCCGCCGGTGCAGCCGTTGGCGCTGCTGAGCGGTTCACGCGCGCAATACGCCGGCGACAGCGGCACGCTGCTGCTGGAAAACAGCCCGCAGAACCAGAACCTGTGGTCGCGCGTGGTCAGCCTGCTGCAGGCGAAGAACATCGCGATCGCTTCCCGTCAGGACGCCGGTCAGACCCTGACCACCGACTGGGTGAAGTGGAACCGTCTGGACGAAGACAACCAGTACGAAGGCCGTTATCAGATCAGCGTGCAGCAGCAGGGCTATCAGCAGGCGCTGGTGGTGAAAAGCGTTGGCCTGCAGCAGCAGGGCAAGACCGAACAGGTGACCGATCAGTCTGAGATCCAGCGCTACAACGGCATGATGATCAACACCCTGATCGAAGGCCTGGACAAGCAGGATAACCTGGCAAGCTCCCAGACGGCCAGCCGTTTCGGCGCGCTGGACGTGCAGAGCGGTGCCGATGATACCGGCCTGCCGATGCTGGTGGTGCGCGGCCCGTACACCGTCGTGTGGGATCGCCTGCCGCCGGCGCTCGAAAAACTGGGGATGAAAGTGGGTGACCGAAGCCGTCCGCAGGGCACCGTCGCCGTGACCTACAAGTCCCTGAGCAGCAGCGATTGGGATGCGTTGGGCGTCAAGGATCCTGAACTGACGGAAGGCGATTACAAACTGCAGGTCGGCGATCTCAACAACCGCACCAGCCTGCAATTCATCGATCCGAAAGGCAAACCGCTCACCCAGTCGAAAAACGACGCACTGGTGGCGGCATTCCAGTCAGCCTTCAGCAAAACCAGCGTTAACTAATCAAAAAGGGGCTTCGGCCCCTTTTTGTTTTGTCTATACGGTATCGTTTGCGTCGCAGGTTTGGCACAATAGTGTCCGGCACGCCAAAGAATTCATTAGGTCAATTCTATACCCCCTAATTTCGGGCCGCGCTCGGGAGACAACGGGGATACATCACTGGAGTAAGTAAGATGCAAAAGCTAGCTGAGCTGTATCGCGGAAAGGCAAAAACCGTTTACACCACCGAGAATCCCGATCTGTTGGTGTTGGAGTTCCGCAACGATACGTCAGCACTGGATGGTCAGCGCATTGAGCAGTTCGATCGCAAAGGCATGGTGAACAACAAGTTTAACCATTTCATCATGAGCAAACTGGAAGAAGCCGGCATCCCGACCCAGATGGAGCGTCTGCTGTCCGACAACGAAGTGCTGGTGAAGAAATTGGACATGGTGCCGGTGGAGTGCGTGATCCGCAACCGCGCCGCCGGTTCGCTGGTGAAGCGTCTGGGCATTGAAGAAGGTCTGGTGCTGAACCCGCCGCTGTTCGATCTGTTCCTGAAAAACGACGCCATGCACGATCCGATGGTGAACGAATCCTACTGCGAAACCTTTGGCTGGGTGAGCAAAGAGCATCTGGCGCGCATGCGCGAGCTGAGCTACCGCGCCAACGACGTGTTGACCCAGCTGTTCGACGACGCCGGCCTGATCCTGGTCGACTTCAAACTGGAGTTCGGTCTGTTCAACGGTGAAGTAGTGCTGGGCGATGAGTTCTCGCCGGACGGCAGCCGCCTGTGGGACAAAAACACCCTGGACAAGATGGACAAAGACCGTTTCCGTCAAAGCCTGGGCGGCCTGATCGAAGCCTACGAAGAAGTGGCGCGCCGCATCGGCGTGAAACTCGACTAAGCGTCGGCACCGCCATTCGGGGCGATCCGGCCGGATCGTCCCGCTATTCTGCGTTTTTCCAGAAAATTTCTACATTTCCTCCGCGGCAGACCATTTATAATGATGGATGTGAGATGACTAAAACCTATCCCACTCAGGCTTGAAGCTGCCTTTGCGCTTACGATCGCGGCGCAACTTCAACGAGCAGGGGAAATATCTGGAGTGTATTTATGCGTTGGCAAGGGCGTCGGGAAAGTGACAATGTTGAGGATCGTCGCGGGCAGTCTTCAGGTTTGGGCGGCGGTGGCGGCGGTTTCCGCGTGCCGGTGGGTGGCAAGGGCGGCATCGTCATTCTGGTGGTGGTGCTGGTGGCCGGTTATTACGGCATCGATCTGTCGCCGCTGTTGAATGGCGGTAACGTCGCACCGCAGGGTCAACAACAGAGCGCCAACATCAGTCCGAAAGACGATGAGCTGGCCAAATTCACTTCGGTGGTGCTGGCCTCGACCGAAGATAACTGGAAAGAGATTTTCCAGCGCATGGGCAAAACCTACCAACCGCCGAAGCTGGTGATGTATCGCGGCGTAACGCGCACCAGCTGCGGCACCGGTCAGTCGGCGATGGGGCCGTTCTACTGCCCGGGCGACAGAACGGTGTATATCGATCTGTCTTTCTATCAGGACATGAAGACCAAGCTGGGCGCCGGCGGTGATTTCGCTCAGGCCTATGTGGTGGCGCACGAAGTCGGCCACCACGTGCAGAACCTGCTGGGCATCGAGCCGAAGGTGCGCCAGATGCAGCAAGGCGCCAGCCAGGCGGAAGTGAACCGCCTGTCGGTGAAAATGGAGCTGCAGGCGGACTGCTTCGCCGGCGTGTGGGGTAAATACGCCGAGAAGCAGCAGATGTTGGAAGAGGGCGACCTGCAGGCGGCGCTGAATGCCGCGCAGGCGATTGGCGACGATCGGTTGCAGCAGCAGAGCCAGGGCCGCGTTGTGCCGGACAGCTTCACCCACGGCACTTCGCAGCAGCGCTACACCTGGTTTAAACAGGGCTTCGACAGCGGCGATCCCAATACCTGCAACACCTTTGCATCCCGTTAACGCCTCAAGTGCCGGAGCCTGACTCCGGCATTTTTTTCGGATTGAGATACAGCCTTATGCTACAGGCAGCGCAACAACTCATGCGGCGGCAGGGCATCCGGCGCCTGCTGGTGCTCAGCGGTGAACCCGAGTGGTGCCGCGAACAGGCGCAGCGGCTGGCGGCGGCGCTGCCGGGCGACTGGCCGTGGGTGGGGGAAAACCCGCCGCCCGGCCTGACGGCTTTGCCGAGCCGCGCGGTGCGCCAATTGCTGGGGCAGGAGCGGCTGCACGCGGTGTTCGACGCCGGTCACTCGCTGGACGTGGAGGCGTTGGCGGCGCTGTGCGGCGCATTGCGCGCCGGCAGCTGGCTGCTGCTGTTGACGCCGCCCTGGCGGCAATGGCCTCAGTTGCCGGACGGCGACAGCCTGCGCTGGAGCGATTGTCCGCAGCCGATCACCACGCCGCATTTCATTCATCATCTGCAGCATCATTTGGCCGACGACAGCGAAGTGACTGTCTGGCGGCAGGATGAGCCCCTGACGCTGGCCGCGCTGCCGGCGCGTGAGGGTTGGCAGCCGCCGGATGGCGGGCCGACCGAGGAACAACAGGCGATCTTGACGGCGTTGTTGCAGGCCGAGTCCGGCGTGTGGGTGCTGACCGCCGCCCGCGGCCGCGGCAAATCGACGCTGGCCGGCATGCTGATGGCGCAGTCGCCGCTGACCTGCTGGATCACCGGGCCGAGCCGCGCCGCCACAGAGGTGGCCGGGGAATGGGCGCAGGGGCGCGCACAGTTTTGGGCGCCCGATGCCTTGCTGGCGCAGTGCCGGGAGGGGGACGTCAGTGACGTGGGCTGGCTGCTGGTGGATGAAGCGGCGGCGATCCCCGCGCCGCTGTTGCAACAGCTGATCGGCTATTTCCCGCGGGTGTTGCTGACCACCACGGTGCAGGGCTATGAAGGCACCGGCCGCGGTTTTCTGCTGAAGTTTTGCGCCGGGCTGCCGTCCTATCAGGCGTTGAGTCTGCAACAGCCGATGCGCTGGGCGCAGGGCGATGCGTTGGAACGGGTCACGGACAATGCGCTGTTGTTCAACGAGCTGCCCGCCTGGCCGGTGGATGGTCAGGCGATCGATTACAGCCAGGCGGAGCAGCGTGAACTGTGCGCCGATCCGCAGCGGCTGGCGCGTTTCTATGCTCTGCTGAGCAGCGCGCATTACCGCACCTCGCCGCTGGACTTACGCCGGCTGATGGACGCGCCCGGCATGCATTTCGGGCTGGCGCAGGCCGGACAGGAGGTGGTCGGTGCCGTGTGGCTGGCGGACGAAGGCGGGTTGAGCGCCGAGTTGGCGCACGACGTGTGGGCCGGCCGCCGCCGGCCGCGCGGCAACCTGGTGGCGCAGTCGCTGGCGGCGCATGGCGGCCAGTGGTGGGCGCCGACGCTGCGGTCACGGCGCATTACCCGCATCGCGACGCTGCCGACGTTGCGGCGGCAGGGTATCGCGCGTCAGCTGGTCGATCGGCAACGCCGCCAGGCGCAGGGGCTGGATTTCCTGTCGGTCAGCTTCGGCTATACCGAGCCGCTGTGGCGCTTTTGGCAATCCTGCGGTTTCGAGCTGGTGCGCATCGGCAGCAAGCCGGAGGCCAGCAGCGGCTGTTATACCGCGATGGCTATCTTACCCTTGAGCGAGCAAGGGGAGGCGCTGCGGCACGCGGCGCACAAGCACCTGGCGCGCGACTGGCCCTGGCTGCGGCAGCGCATCGAACTCGTGCTGGCGATCCCGGGCGATGACGGCGACACGTCGCTCGGCGAAGAGGACTGGCGCGAACTGGCCGGGTTCGCTTTCGCCCATCGGCCGCTGGAGGCCAGCCTGGGGGCATTGCAGCGTTTGCTGTTGGCCAGCAGTCTGCCGCTGCCCGCGCTGCGCGGCCATCTGCAGCGGCGGCAATCCCCGGCGGCCTGCGTGGAGCAGGCGGGCGTAAGCGGCCAGAAAGCCTTGCTGCGCCACTGGCGGCACGAAACGGCGCAGGCGCTGGAACAGTTGAATGCGCAACACTGCCGCTACTGGCGCGACTGGGCGCAGTCGTTGCAATAAATTGAATAACTCGCTCAATAAAACCCGATTTTCCCGATTTCTCAACGGCGTATAGTCACTGTCAGCGGTGCGGCGGCGACTGTCGCCGCACCAGGTTTGGTTACTATTAAGGAGTCATCGATGAAACATGAGCATTTCGTTGTCCAAAGCCCGGCGACCCCGGCGGCGCAGCTGATCTTGCTGTTTCACGGTGTCGGCGACAACCCGGTGGCGATGGGGGAGATCGGCAGTTACTTCGCCAAAGACTTTCCTCAGGCACAGGTAGTGAGCATCGGTGGCCCCGAAGCGTTTGGCAACGGCGCCGGGCGCCAGTGGTTTTCGGTACAGGACGTGAACGAAGAGAACCGCGCGGCCCGCATCGCAGACGTGATGCCGCAGTTTGTGGCCGTGGTGCGTCATTGGCAGCAGCTGAGCGGCGTGGGCTATGCCGGCACTGCTCTGGTGGGGTTCTCGCAGGGGGCGATCATGGCGCTTGAGGCGTTAAAAGCGGAAACCCGGCTGGCCGGGCGCGTGGTCGCGTTCAGCGGGCGTTTCGCCCAGTTGCCTGAGCAGGCTTTCGGCGACAGCGTGGTGCATTTGATCCACGGTGAAGAGGACGCGGTGATCGCGGTGCAACACGCTCACGCGGCGGCAGAAGCGTTACGGGTCAGCGGCGCCGATTTCACGCTCGACGTGGAAGAGAACGTCGGGCATGCGATCAATCAGGGCATGATGAACGCCGCGCTGGAAAGGCTGCATTATTACGTGCCACAGCGCTACTGGGACGAGGCATTGTCCGGCAAGCGCGGCGAGCTGATCGCCTTTCGCTAAAAACTCAGGGCGCCGATGAGCGCCCTGATGTCATTTCTTTTTCGGCCAGTCGTCTTCGTCATCCCACTGGGCGTTGTTGTCGCGGTGCGGCGGTATCTCCGGCTTGTTGGCCAGATAGCTTTTCACGTCGACGCGGCGCAGTTCCTTGATGCCGCTGACGACCATCCCCACCAGAACCAGCAGAATAATCCACCAGTAATCAGCTAACCATTGCATAGCTACTCCTTTCCTTCACTGCGTATGAAACGCGAAAAAATCGAGGGCAGATGGCGTTCGAGCCATTCGACACCGGCGACCTCCTTGTCTTGCCAGGCCGCCAGCAACAGCGCCGGGGTCAGCAAATGTTCAGCCTCTTGCGCCAGCGGCCGGTAGCTCAGATGCCACGGCTCCACCGCCACGCCGCCGCTGTCTTCGGTAAAGGGGCGATAGAAACCGAACTCGGCCATATGCGCCGTCAGCCACTGGTTGAGCGGCGCAAAGTAACCGCCTTCTTCATATTCCCACGGCTCCAGCTGCAGCTTTTGCCCTTCCGGCAACAGCGACGGATCGTACACGTCCAAATCGCTGCCCCAGTGATGGCGGCTGGCGCCAGGCAGGGCTGACCAGCGCAGGATCGCCTCACAGCGCTCGGCGGCGGACAGCGGCGCGACGTCGATCGGTTGACTGTCCTTATCTAATACTGGCCGCTGGCCGCAGAATTTGCCATTCCAAATCGCCAACTGGCGGTCGAAGTCGCGGAAGGTGCTGGCGGGCTGGAGATCGAATCCGGCTTCACGCGCGGCCTGCTGCATCGCCAGGAAGGCATTGACCGCCTGCGGCTGCAGCCGATGGTTGCCGCTCAGCGGCGCCAGGTGTTCGGTCGAACGGCCGGTGAGCATTTCTGCGGTGATCATGCGACCAATTGCTCCATGATGCGTTGATACATGCGGCTCAGCAGCTGCAGATCCGCGGCGTTGACACATTCGTTGACCTTGTGGATGGTGGCGTTGACCGGCCCCAGTTCCACCACCTGCGCGCCCATCTGCGCGATGAAGCGGCCGTCGGAGGTGCCGCCGGTGGTCAGCAGCTGAGGCGTCAATTCAGAATAGTGCTCGACGGCGTTGACCACCGCATCCACCAGCGCGCCGCGCGAGGTGAGGAACGGTTGACCGGACAGCCGCCATTCGATGCTGTAATTCAACTGGTGGCGTTCCAGCAGCTCTTCCACGCGCTGCTTGATCATCGCGTCGGTGAGTTCGGTGCTGAACCGGAAGTTGAACTGCACGTAGAGATCGCCCGGGATCACGTTGTTGCTGCCGGTGCCGGCCTGCACGTTGGCGATCTGCATGCTGGTCGGCGGGAAGAACTCGTTGCCGCGATCCCATTCGATCGCCACCAGTTCATTCAGCGCCGGCATGGCGCGGTGCACCGGGTTGTCCGCCAGATGCGGATAGGCGACGTGCCCCTGTACGCCGTGGATATGCAGGTTGGCGGTGATGGAGCCGCGACGGCCGTTTTTCACCACGTCGCCGACGCGTTCGGTGCTGGACGGCTCGCCGACCAGGCAGTAATCCAGCCGCTCGTTGCGCGCCATCAGCGCTTCGACCACTTTAACCGTGCCGTGGGTGGCGCTGGCTTCTTCATCCGAAGTGATCAGAAATGCCAGGCGGCCCCGGTGATTCGGGTTGGCGGCGACAAAGCGTTCCGCGGCCACCACCATCGCGGCCAACGAGCCTTTCATGTCCGCCGCGCCGCGGCCATACAGCATGCCGTCGCGGATTGCCGGTTCAAACGGCGGGTTGTCCCAGCGTTTTTCATCGCCGGTCGGCACTACGTCGGTGTGCCCGGCAAACGCCAGAGTTTGCCCTTCGCCGCGCCAGGCCCAGAAGTTTTGGGTGTCTTCGAAGTCCATGGCTTCGACGGTGAAGCCGATCGCCTGCAGGCGTTCGATCATCAGTTGCTGGCAGCCTTCGTCATTCGGGCTGAGGGAAGGGCGTTTGATCAACTGCTGGGCCAGTTCGATAACCGGGCAAGTCATACGGCAACCTCGGCGATAAATTGTTGGTAAGCGTCGGCGTTGAAACCGAGCAGAGCGTGGCCGTTGCCGTCGTCCAGCAGCGGACGTTTAATGATTGCCGGCTGCGCCAGCATCAGCGCGATGGCGGCGTCGGCGTTATCACAGGCGTTGCGCTGCGCTTCATCCAGCTTGCGCCAGGTGGTGCCGCGGGTATTGAGCAGCGGCTCCCAACCCAGTTGCGCGACGAAACCGCGCAGTTGCTGTTCGGTCAGGCCGTCGGCGCGGTAGTCGTGAAAATGATAGGCTATGCCTTGATCTTCCAGCCAGCGGCGGGCTTTTTTGATGGTGTCGCAGTTTTTGATGCCGTACATCGTCAGCGTTGTCTGTTGCGGTTTATTTGCCATGGCGTAAAGCTACCTGTCTCGTCGAGTCGATACTGAGCGGCGGGCGCGGTCTTAGGCCTTCTCGCCGCCCGGCGATAGCAGAGATAATGCCAGTAAAGCGGCGGCGAGATCCAGACAACGATGCGCGAGAGAGACGATTGGGCGCCAGGGAGAGAGGTTGGCAAATTGATGAAACGGCGATCTTCGCCGGCGGCGCTGTTAAAAGATGCCGGCGAACGCGTTCTGACGCCAATGCGGCGCGGGGGAGAGAGAACTACTCTTTATTGATTCTTATGTTTAAACGCTCGGTCAAACACCGTACGCGGGTAATATGCAACAGCGGTTTTATCCTGCTGGCGCCGAGTTTTTTCATGATTCGTGATTTGTAATGATTGGCGGTTTTATTTCTGATATTCATGGCATTGCTGATGTCGGTCAGCGATTTTCCCGTCGACCACTCCGAGAGAAAATGCGATTCGCGCTGAGAGAGTTGCGGCGGCTCGGTATAGTGACTGTAACGCTTATATAAGTCGCCGATCAGGTGGCTGAAGCGGCTCAATGATATAAGGTTTGATAATATAATGGTCTTATTGTCGACAATCACCATCTCATGCAGACAGTCGGTGATAATGATTATTTTGTAGGTATTGGGGTTGGCATATTCATCGCGGTAACGCGCTTCAAAGTTGGCGATGGTGACATCGATAAAGCAGACCCTTCTGCGGCTAAAGCCGGCCGGCGCGCGTTTTTCCGCCCAGGTTTGGTTAATGAGTTGCCGGATGCCGATGGTGGTATAAGCACACTCGCTGAAAATATCAATTTCCATTTTATTATAATCCTTTACTTTTTATTTCCCGGTGAGGATGGCTATCTTAAAACATAAAAAAAGAAATAATCCAAATAATTTCATGTTGAACTTTTCTTGCGCCGCAAATGAATGAGCGTTATCTGGGCGCGAGCTTTGAAGGGAAGGTTATATACTAGCATGATTTATAAAGCGTAAATCTTTTTTTTAGCCGAATTTTTAAGCAAGGTAAGGCTAATAGAATAGACATCTTCTATTAATACCTCGGTAATTAAAAGGAATTAACATAGACAAAGACTATCAAAATATTCAAAATGATCGGTTTTGGCGATCATTTAAGGGTGGTTGTTTGGGCTTAACGAATTAATAACTAAGATTTTTCTTGGTTTTATCACGATGAGTGGCTTTATTTTGAACGTCACCTGAGTCGGCGCTGAGGTCATGAAAAAATTAACGTTGAAATTGAGACAAAGATAATTCTAAACAAAGAAACTGCGATGTTTTAAGCTGTAATCAGAGTGTGAACGTGGATGATTGATACGGAGAGCCGGCGTGAAAAAATGTCATATCGAAATTTCCGAGCGGGTAACGCAGGAAATAACGTCCTGTATCGCGGAGGGATTGGATCGTTTTAATGATCAACATATCGGCTACGGCGATCGTCTGCCGCTGGCGGTGGTGGTAAGAGATCCCGACAGTGGGGAAGTTCTGGGAGGGATTACCGGACGCTCATCGTTAGGGCTGCTGTTTCTCGAGCTCTTTTATCTGCCGGAAGCGCTGCGCGGCGCGGGGTTGGGCAGCGAACTGTTGCGCCGTTTCGAGCAGGAAGGCCGCCGGCGCGGTTGCCTTTCCGCCGTGTTGTACACTATCAGCTTTCAGGCGCCGGATTTTTATCAACGGCATGGCTGGCAGCGTATGGGTGAAGTGCCTTGCTTGCCGCCGGGAACCCGCCGTATCTTTATGAGCAAAACCTTGTGATGCACGTTTAACGCACGTAGCCTCCTTGTTGCAATCGCTGCAGCGCAGCGCCGTCCGCATACACCATGCCGGTGGTCAAATCGTGAAAGCCGTACTTTTTATAGAAGGCGAGCTTTTCCGGCACCGAATAGATGAAAATCTTGCCGAGCGGCGCCAGATCTTGCATCACCCGATCCATCAACCTGCGCCCCAGCCCTTGTCCCTGAAAGCGCGGATCGATCGCCACGTCCGCCAGGTAGGCGACCGATGTCAGATCGCTGATGGCATGTGCAGTGGCGATCAACTCGTCGCCAATAAACCCCCAATAGCAAAACTGGCTGTGTTGGTAAACGCGCCGCAAGGTGTGCGGATCGCGCTTGCCCAGCCCGGCGGCCTCCAGCAATTCACACAGCCGCTGCCAGTCGATGGCGCGGCGGCTCGGGTCGGTGATAATTTCCATCGTTTTCCTCTAACCGATAAGACTGAGATCGGCGGCATAGTGCCGAATGGCGCGTTGATAACCGCGGATGTCGGGGTCTGACGAGGTTTCCGCCAGCAGCAGCAACAGATCGGTCACGGCCCGTTTATTTTCACCCAGGTTGTACAGCGCCATGGCGCGAAACAGCATCAGCTCGTTGGCCTGCGGGAACTCGGCCAGGCCGTCGTCGAAAGCCCGTAGCGACGCCGAATATTTTCCCAGGGCGCGGTAGGTGCTGCCGAGACCCAGCCAGGCCTCGCGGCGTTGGGCGGGCGGCAAATCGCGAGCCAACGCCGCGAGGTAACAGGGAATGGCCTGTTGCTCCAGGCCCTGTACGTCATA
Organism: Serratia sp. SA088; assembly: GCF_049065515.1. Lineage (NCBI taxonomy): Bacteria > Pseudomonadati > Pseudomonadota > Gammaproteobacteria > Enterobacterales > Yersiniaceae > Serratia > Serratia sp. SA088. Next base: position 11,046 of record NZ_JBAKGW010000015.1, on the reverse strand, counting down.
CAGGCAGGCCAGCTGAAAGTGCAACATCGCCGCTTCCGGCTCTGCCGCCAGTTGCCTTAGCGCCAGCGCGGTCGCCTCCTGATAGCGGCCCTGCGTTTTCAACTGCGAGAGAGACAAAGAGCTGGACATGATCGACACTCCATTGGCGTATTTTTATACCTTTTACACGCTACCGCGGAGAAATTGATATCACAAGGGAATAGCTGCACTGAACATTGATCAGATAAATACGAAAATGTGCGCTAAGCCCGGTTTCCGAGCCCGGCATCGTTCCCGTTTCCCTTCACATGGTCAAAAAACAGGCGTAGAATCCGCTTCGTCAAATAATTGAGGTTGTAAAGTATTATGGTTGATCGTGAATTAGGAAACTGGAAAGACTTCATTGATGAGATGTTGGGCAACTGACACAGCGTTGAAGCAGATGGCAAGGTCGAGTCATTGGAAAGTCACTGAAACACCTTGGGAACGAGATTTTCGTTCGAAATAAAGCAGCATCGGTAACCCGACGCTGCTTTTTTATATCTCGCGGATCAGTCCCCGGTGGCCGGCGTATTGTCTGCCGGATGCGCTTTACCCGGGAAACGGCGGCGAACCAGCACAAAGAACAATGGCACGAAGAAAATAGCCAGCAGGGTGGCGGAAATCATGCCGCCCATTACCCCGGTGCCGACCGCATGCTGGCTGCCGGAACCGGCTCCGCTGCTGGTAGCCATCGGCAGCACGCCGAAGATGAACGCCAGCGAGGTCATCAGGATCGGCCGCAGACGCATGCGTGACGCGTCGAGCGTCGCCGACATCAGATCCTGCCCTTTATGGTTCAGCTCATTGGCGAACTCGACGATCAGAATGGCGTTTTTCGCCGACAGCCCAATGATGGTCAACAGGCCAACCTGGAAATAGACGTCGTTCTCCAGACCGCGCAGCCAGGTGGCGGCGACCGCGCCGATCACCCCCAGCGGCACCACCAGCATCACCGAGAACGGTATCGACCAGCTCTCGTACAGCGCCGCCAGGCACAGGAACACCACCAGCAGCGAGATGGCGTACAGCGCCGGCGCCTGCGAGCCGGACAGCCGTTCCTGATAGGACATCGCCGTCCATTCCAGCCCGAAACCGGTCGGCAGTTGGCTGACCAGTTTTTCCATTTCCGCCATGGCGGTGCCGGTGCTGACGCCGTTGGCCGCCTCGCCGACGATCTCCAGCGCCGAACTGCCGTTATAGCGCTCCAGCCGCGGCGAACCGTACTCCCAGTGCGAGCTGGCGAAGGCCGAGAACGGCACCATGCCGCCCGCGCTGTTGCGCACATACCATTTGTTGATGTCATCCGGCAGCATGCGGAACGGCGCCGCGGCCTGCACGTAGACTTTTTTCACCCGGCCGCGGTCGACGAAGTCGTTGACGTAGGTCGAGCCCCAGGCGGTGGAGAGGGTATTGTTGATGTCGTCGATCGATACGCCCAGCGCCTGAGCCTTGCGTTGATCGATATCGATTTGCAGCTGCGGGCTGTCGTCCAGGCCGTTGTGGCGCACGCGCGACAGCAGCGGGTTTTGCGCCGCCAGCTGCAGCAGCTGATCGCGCGCCGCCATCAGTTTGGCGTGGCCGAGCCCGGCGTGGTCTTCCAACTCCATGTCGAAGCCGGAGGAGTTGCCGAGGCCGGTGATCGCCGGCGGGCTGCTGGCGATCACCCGGGCTTCGTTAATCTTGTTGAATGCCAGCGTGGCGCGATCGATGATGTCGAACGAGCTGTTGGCGCCCGAGGTGCGCAGATCCCAGTCTTTCAGCCGCACGAACAGGCGCGCCACGTTTTGGCCGTTGCCGCCGGGCCCGGAGCCGATGATGGCGAACACCGACAAAACGTCCTGTTTCTCTTCGGTGAGGAAGTACCGCTCGACCTTTTCCACCACTTTGGAGGTTTGCTGCAGGGTCGAGCCCGCCGGCAACTGCACCTGTACGGTGAAGATACCGCGGTCTTCCTGCGGCAGGAACGAGGTCGGCAGCTTGATGAACAGCAGCGCCATGCCGCCGAGCAACAGCAGATAAATCACCATGTAGCGGCCGCTGGCGTGCAGAATGCGCCCCACGCCGCGCTCATAGCGATCGGCATTGCGGTTGAACATGCGGTTGAACCAGCCGAAGAAGCCGCGCTTGCCGTGATGGTGCCCTTTGGCGATCGGTTTAAGCAGCGTCGCGCACAGGGCCGGGGTCAGGATCATCGCCACCAGCACCGACAGCACCATGGCGGAGACGATGGTGATGGAGAACTGGCGATAGATGGCGCCGGTGGTGCCGCCGAAGAACGCCATCGGCACGAACACCGCCGACAGCACCAGGGCGATGCCGACCAGCGCGCTCTGGATCTGCCCCATGGATTTGCGCGTGGCCTCTCGCGGCGGCAAGCCTTCCTCGCTCATCACGCGCTCGACGTTCTCCACCACCACGATGGCGTCGTCCACCAGCAGGCCGATCGCCAGCACCATGGCGAACATGGTGAGGGTGTTGATGCTGAAGCCGCAGGCGGAAAGGATGGCGAAGGTGCCCATCAGCACCACCGGCACGGCGATGGTGGGGATCAGCGTGGCGCGGAAGTTCTGCAGGAACAGATACATCACCAGGAACACCAGCAGGATGGCCTCCAGCAGCGTTTTCACCACGTCCTTGATCGAGGCTTTGACGAACGGGGTGGTTTCATAGGCCACTTTGGCCTCCAGCCCGTGCGGGAAGTATTGCGACAGCTCGGCGATCTTGTCCTTCACCAACTGGTCGGTCTGCAGTTCGTTGGCGCCGGAGGCCAGCTTGATGTTCATGCCGGCGGCCTGCATGCCGTTGTAGCGGCTGAGGTAGTTGTAGTTCTCGCCGCCCAGTTCGACGGTGGCGACGTTGCCCAGCGTCACCAGCGAACCGTCCTGATTGACCCGCAGGGTGATCTGGCGGAACTGTTCCGGCGTCTGGAGCTGCGACTGGGCGTTGATGGTGGCGTTCAGCGCCTGTTTATCGACCGACGGCGTGCCGCCCAACTGGCCGACCGCCACCTGGGCGTTCTGCGACTGAATGGCTTTGACCACGTCCTGGGTCGTGAGCTGGTAGCTGTTGAGCTTGTTGGGATCGAGCCAGATGCGCATGGCGTATTGTGAGCCATACACGTCCATGCTGCCGACGCCGTTGATGCGGCTGAGCGGATCCTGCAGGTTGGAGACGATGTAATCGGCGATGTCCTGCTTGTCCATGCTGTTGTCGGTGGAGACGAACGCCACCATCATCAGCGTGGTGTCGCCGGATTTCGAGACCGTGACCCCCTGATTCTGCACCGCCTGCGGCAGGCGTTTGATCGCCGCCTGCAGCTGGTTTTGCACCTGCTGCATCGCCTCGTTGGGATCGGTGCCGGCTTCGAACGTCAGCGTGACGGTCGCCTGGCCGGTATTGGTGCTCTGCGACGACATATACATCATGTTGTCGAGGCCGGTCATATTCTGTTCAATGATCTGCGTGACGGTGTTTTCCAGCGTTTGCGCCGAGGCGCCTGGGTAAGTTGCGCTGATGCGCACGTTCGGCGGCGCCAAATTCGGGTATTGTTCTACCGGTAAAGAAAAAATCGCCAATGCCCCGGTCAGGCAAAGAATAATTGCCAGCACCCAGGCGAAAATCGGGCGATCAATAAAAAAATTGGCCATGCAGCGCGAACCTCGTTATGACTTGTTCTATCTTTAAAACGCATCGGAAATATGCATTTCAGCGGCAGGGAAGGATTCCGGCGCTATTGCACTTTACTCGGGATAGTCGAGGAAAGCGTGGAGAAAAAAAGGAGATAGTGTAAATAACGGTAGCGGGAAACGGCGTGGGTGCCCCGGTGTCGATAATTGTACGCTATTAAGACATTTTTATTACTATCAAAGGCCTTGCGCATGTCTTCGCCGCAGGGAGCCGAAAAATAAAAACTGGATCCACCTTACAGCAGGAGCTTGGCATGGGAATTAACCCGGTATTTGCCCGTCGGCTTTATTTATGCTGGCTGATCAGCCACAGTGAGCGGCCCAATGTGCCGCGGTTGATGGCGCTGACCGGCTGGCCGCGCCGCACGTTGCAGGATGTGCTGAAGGCGCTGCCCGGCATGGGCGTCGAGCTGCAGTTCGTGCAGCAGGGCGTGCGCAACAACGACGGTTTTTATCAGTTGGAAAGCTGGGGGCCGTTCAACAAGAGCTGGGTGCATCAGCACCATCAGGCGCTGCTCAGCGCCATCGAGTAAGCGGCCCCGGCGTATTGGCCGGGGCGGGGCGGGGCGATCAGTGGCTTTTGTACTCCAGGTACATCACCGTCGCCGCCACGCGAGAACGCACGTCCAGCTTGCGCAGTATGTTGCGGATGTGCACCTTCACGGTTTCTTCAGAGATATGCAATTGCGCCGCCACCTGTTTGTTGGACAGGCCGCGCGCCACCTCTTGCAAGACGTCCAGTTCGCGTTCGGTCAAGGCGGTGAAGGGATCGCGCTGCTCGCTGCGCGCCAGCAAATAGTCGGCCATGGCGTCGCTGATCACGTTTTGCCCCTCGGCGGCGGCGCTGATGTGTTCCAGCAGCTGCTCCGGTTCACTGTCTTTCAGCAGATAGCCGTCGGCGCCGGCGTCGATCAGCGCATACAGATCGCTGCGCGCGTCGGAGACCGTCAGCACGATGATGCGTGCGTCCACGCCTTCGTCGCGCAGAGCCAGCAGCGTATCCAGCCCGGACATGCCCTTCATGTTCAGATCCAACAAGATCACGTCCGGTGCGTGCTGCAGCGCCAGCGCAACCGCCTCGCTGCCGTTGCCGGCCTCTGCCACCACGCCAAATCGCGCATCCAGTCCCAGCAGTTGTTTGATGCCGCGCCGCATCAACGGATGATCGTCAACGATCATGACTCGGTATTGCTTCATCACCATGAAATATGCTCCCTGTAGCAAGTAAAGCCACTCAAACGCGCCCGGAGGCGTGCTTCACAGTGGGACTGTCTCTTCAAAAATAGCGGCATTCTGCACCGCAAACCTCTCCGGGCGGCCTTCTGCCCGGCGGCAACCGTAACGCAGAGTGAACAGCCGCAAGGTCAGGGCGAGAATGTCAGGCAGACCGCCGTGCCGCCGCGGCTTCTGCGCCGGATGCGCAGCGTTCCTCCCAGTCGCGCCGCGCGTTCGCTCATGATGGTCAAGCCGTAATGCCCTTCCGGTTCTTCCAGACTGGCGATGCCGCAACCGTCGTCGGTAATGCTGAATACGTTGTCGCCTGCGGCGTTGACCTCGCAACACACCGCGATCTCGCTCGCTCCTGCGTGCTTGACGGCATTGAGCACCGCCTCGCGCACGATCTGCAGCGCGTGCACCTGCTGCTGGGCGTTGAGCGCCTGCGAGGGCAGCCGACAGTGTAACTGAATCCGCGCGGTGGTTAGCGCCTTTAATGGCTGCAGCAGTTGCTCCAGCGCGGCATTCAGATCCGCCTCCTGAATATTGAGGCGGAAGGTGGCCAGTAATTCTCTCAGTTGGCGATAGGCATCGGCCAGCGTGCGATCGAAATCGTCGATAATCGTCTGCGCCGCCGGATCGTCGGCGGCGCGCCGGAGCAGCGTCAGCTGGATGCGCAGGAACGACAGCGTCTGCGCCAGCGAATCGTGCAGCTCGCGGGCGATGGTCCCACGTTCTTCCATCAACAGCAGATATTGGTGCTGCTTTTGCGCCCGGTTGAAGTAGACGCCGCGCCCCAGCATGTTGGCCAGGCTCTGCATCAGGTGAGGATGCGGTGGCTGCGCTTCGGGCTGCCATCGCAATTCACCCAGCAGTTTATCGCCTTGGGTGATCGGCAGCGCGCTCCAGGTTTGCGCCGGCGCCGGCTCTCCTTCGTTCAGTTGCCACTGGCCATGATCGTCCGCCACGTTCAACCGGATGCAGCGCAGTCGTTCGCTTTGGCGCACGATGCGCAGCACATTCTCGAATGCCTGCTGATCGATTTGGCGCACGCTCAGCGCCTGTGAACAGCGATACAGCACCTCCAGCGTTTCGTTAGCCTGCTGCAGGCGCCGGGTTTTTTCCTGCACTTTCAGTTCCAGCGACTGGTAGAGCCGGGCCAGCTCGTCAGACATGGCGCTGAAGGTTTGCGACAGCACGCCGAGCTCGTTCGGCAGCGCCACGTCCAGCTGCGGGTGGCGAAAGTCGCGCTGTTGCACGCGCTGGCTGGCGTCGACCAGATGCTGCAGCGGCATGACCACCTGGCGGCGCATAAAGCGAATGCAAAACAGCACCAGACCGATAATGGCGGCGTAGCCCAGCACGCTGACGGCGGCCACCAGGGTGAGTTTCAACTCGGAATAACGCTGCAGAGCGGAAACAAAATGATCGACGCGGTTGACGTAGCCGGCGACCTCCGCCCGGTAGGCGGCCGCTTGCCCGTCACGGATCTGCCGCTCCATCGCTTGCCATGTTCGTTGCAGCGCCAGATAGTGGTTGCGCACCTCGGCCGGGACGTAAAAGCGCGCCAGCTTTTGCAGCGCCGGCGCCTGCAAAGATTGCCGGTACTGCTGCAGGTGCAGCTCCAGTTCCGGGCTCTGTCGATCGAGATCAAAGGCCAGGCGGTAGCTTTGCATGCGCAGCGAACCGGCAATGTTGATCGCCTCGGCATCGCTCTGGCTGCCGGCGACGGTCGTCAACGCCAACCCGGTGGCGAGCACCGACAGTATCACGATGCCCAACAGCGCCCTGGCCAGGCTGCCGGTCACGGAACGTTTAACAAGCAATCACGGAATCCTTTTCTCTCAGGTGAGGGCTGCGCCAGTTTCATTCGAAAGCAAAACTATAACTTTTGCAACTAAATTGCACCGCGATTTGTATCAAGTTGTCAACAAAACGGGAACAATTGTCGTCGTGTAATCAAATGAATAGCGAAATGCCCGCCGATGTTCAGCTGTAGCTCGGTTTCCACTGAGGATTTGTCTTTGCGGATGCGATTCGTCTGTCAGATTATGCATCCGCCCAAGATGTATTTTTAATCCTGGTTTGCCCGGAGAGGCGTTGTGATTTTTGTTGCAAATCGTCTGCTGCGGCGCAGCGTAATCGCGGTATGATTTTCACGTTGCAACTCAAGGAAAAAGGGTCATGTCGTCGAAAATTGAGAATGTGAAGAAAGAGCTGTTGTCGGACAACTGGTATGTGCTGCATAAGTACACGTTCGATCTGAAACGCAAAAACGGCGGTTCGGTGCAACAGATGCGCGAGGTTTACGATCGCGGCAACGGCGCCACTATTTTGCTGTACAACCGCGCCAAGGGCACGGTGGTGCTGACCAACCAGTTCCGCATGCCGACCTATGTCAACGGCAACGAAAGCGGCATGCTGCTCGAGGCCTGCGCCGGCCTGCTGGACGCCGATTCGCCGGAGCAGTGCGCACGCCGCGAAGCGGTGGAAGAGACCGGTTTTCAGGTGGGCGAGGTCAAGAAAATCTTCGAAGCCTACATGTCGCCGGGCGGCGTGACCGAGATCGTGCACTTCTTTATCGCCGAATACCATGACGATGAGCGGCGTGCGGCCGGCGGCGGCATTGAAGATGAAGATATCGAAGTGATCGAACTGCCGTTTAGCGAAGCGGTGGCGATGATCGCCGATGGCCGGATTAAAGACGGCAAGACCATCATGCTGCTGCAGTATTTGCAGATTCATCGGGTGATGGAATACTGAGCCCCGATAGCGGCTTCATCGTACAGGGTTGAAAAGCAGGCGATGAAGAGACGGCTCCGGCAGCGGAGTCGTCCGCTGAGGGGAATCGGCGCCGTTCATGCTGTCGCACGTCTCATCAAGTCCTCACCGCATACTATCATTGCGTCATGCCGGTATTTTCCGGAGGCATTGTCTTTTTCTATCGTCTCGCGCCAGTTTGGCTCCTATTTATATTCATAACAAATTGTAATTAAATGTAAGCGAAATCGCGTTTTTTGCATCATAAGAATTGCCTATATGTTTGTTTTTATAATTTCTTCCTGCCTATTTTAAACATTGCGTTCTACGGTATTTCTTAAATTTTTTATAATTCAACGATTGTGTTATCAGTGATTTTTGCATTTCATTTAATATTTCTTGGTTAATTCTTGTTTCCCCCCTCTGCGAACGTGAAAAAAATTAAGCAATGATTCGATTTATCCGAACATTGCGCGCCTCTTCGCTTTCGCAGCCGGGAGGCTAGTTGTCGAATTTACAATACTCTACACTTGTGTTGTCTGTGACCGGGCGTTAGCCGGGTAGCGGAATTTATTTGGAGGACAGGGACTGAGGTGTTCAGCATGGAAATTAGCGCAAATGAAGAACGTGTGATTTTCAAGAACCCAGTGAATGGGATTGTTTTGTTTACGTCTATTCCTTTCCGTCAGACACCCTAATTGTTATCGATGTTTAATTGGAGTCATAAACATGATTGAACTTTCTCAGAAGGAAATTGAGCAGGTAACGGGCGCCGGTCTGCTGAGCAGCATTGTAGGCAATAATATTTTACAGGCGGTTGATCTGACCAATGCGTTTTTTAACGCCGTAGCGCCGATCGGGCAGGCGTTGAACGTCATTCCTTTCGTTGCGCCAGTGCATGAATTGGGCGACACGCTGATTGGTGTAGGCCTGAAAGTCAGCGCTGGCGTAGGTAAAGCGCTGGGTGCGACTTATGAATTGAGCCAACCTTATCATGTGACTGCCGAATGGGGCCGCGGCTAATTTTATTTCGCCTATACCGGCCATGATTGTCTGAATGGCCGGTTATTCTTGCAAGTTATATTTAAGGAAAAATATATGACTCAAAACAGTGATGTTTTGGTGACGTTTACCGAAGAACAATCCAAAAAATTGGCTGAATTGCGTGACACGGGGCAATATGCCGATGGCTATCGTTATATTCGCGATATCGTCCATGAAGCGCGTGTCGCTTATACCGGTAATTTGCCACCGACCGCCGTGTACTTGTTCGGCGATGAGCACGCCAAAGAGCTGATTAAATTGGAAACCTGGATCAGCGACGTGGTGGGCATCAACGCTTCCGACAATTCGGCCTATAGCGAATTCGTCCGCGGTTCCACCAAGATTGCCTCGTTGCTGCAGGGTAAACCGATTTCTGAAGCCACTTTCCAACAGGCGTCTGACGCACTGGCAATCACGGTGATCAACGATGCATTGTCTCACGGCGGTATGCAATCCGCCGGTGATGTGGTGAACACGGATGTCAGCCAGGCGCTGGAAAACCTGGGGCTGCCGCCGGCCGGCTGGGCGGGGGTATTGGGGGACGTGTTTCCGCCGCCGCTCGGCTTCGGCGACAACTATGTGCAGGTTTCCGATCCGGCTGACGGCCTGCTGCCGTTCTTGGGCGGATTAGCGACGGCGTTGACGGCCAATCTGGTCGGCGGGGTCGGCCGTCTGGCGGTGGATATCGTGTTGAACAAAAACGGGCTGGTGACGAACACGCTGGATCTGCTGCTGACCGGCATTCTCGATCCGGTTCATGAAGCCCGAACGGTCAAAGGCAGCATCTTCTCCGATCATCTGTATGGCGGCTACGGCAACGACCATATTTCCGGCGGAAGAGGCAACGATTGGCTGTACGGAAAAGACGGCGACGATATCCTCGACGGCGGAGCCGGAGCAGACAAAATGTACGGCGGCGGGAATAACGACACCTACATTGTCGACGATATTCGCGATGAAGTGCATGAAAACTACGGTGAGGGCCTGGATACCGTGAAATCCTCCGTCAGTTATACTCTGGCCAAGAACGTCGAATATTTGGTGCTTACCGGCAAAGATAATATTATCGGCACCGGCAATGAACTGAACAACTTTATCGCCGGCAATGACGGCAGCAACGTTCTGAAAGGCGAAGCCGGCAACGATATCCTGTCCGGCGGCGCCGGAAACGACATGCTGTTTGGCGGGACAGGCAACGATATCCTCATTGGCGGGCTCGGCATCGATCGGTTGTCCGGCGGAGAAGGCGCCGATACCTTTGTATTCAATAGCTATGATGAATCGCGGGCGGCGACGCCGGATTGGATCACTGACTTTGTCAGCGGCGTAGACAAGATCGATTTGTCGGTGTTCAACACCGGCGAAGGGGCGCAAAAGGTCGCCTTTGTCGATGCTTTCAGCGGTCGTGCGGGTGAGGCCATGCTGACCTATGATCAAGCGAGCAACGTCAGCGATCTGGCCATCAATATGGGCGGTGATTTCACCGGTACGGATTTCCTGGTGAAAATCGTCGGCCATCCGCTGCAACAAGTCGACTTTATTGTTTAACCCTGCAATATGTTGATGAGAACGGCCGCCTTGGCGGTCGTTTTTTTATGCATGCCGGGTTCGTTTTTCGCCCATAAAAAAGCCGGTCATGACGAATACTTTGCTCATTCTCACTATTTCCCTTGTCTTGCACCACTCGACGTCAGACCGAGGGGGTAAGCGGTCCGATGGCTACAGGTTTTGATGCTGACCCTGGGCGCGCATCGCCGAGCCGAACAAGACGGCGTTGTCAGGGGCAACCGGGCATGGAAGGCCGGTTGAGGGGGCGTGCCTTCGTCTCCCGAATGGCCGTTCGCTACGGCATCAGAGAAATGCGGCATCTTTACGGCAATTCCCCTGTACAGCACACCCAGAAACTGGATAAAAAAATGCCGGTCAGGCTTAGCTAACCGGCATGAGATCGTGATGACCCGCTTGCGCCAGACCGCTTACTTCAGCAGCGCCTGCGCCTTCGCCACCACGTTGTCCACGGTGAAGCCGAACTCGGCGAACAGCTGCTCCGCCGGCGCCGACTCACCGAAGGTGGTCATGCCCACGATGGCGCCGTTCAGCCCCACGTACTTGTACCAGTAGTCCGCGATACCCGCTTCCACCGCCACGCGCGCCGTCACCGCCGCCGGCAACACCGACTCGCGGTACGCCGCATCCTGCTTGTCGAACGCGTCGGTCGACGGCATCGACACCACGCGCACCTTGCGGCCCGCCGCGGTCAGTTTGTCCGCCGCCTCCACCGTGATGCCCACTTCGGAGCCGGTGGCGATCAGGATGACGT
>NZ_JBAKGW010000014.1:0-85922 GCF_049065515.1 Serratia sp. SA088 | reverse complement strand
CGTCTGTCACGGGGACAGTCTCTCTGCGCGGATGCCGGGCCTGAGGGGATACACCAGAAAGTGCCAGGCCTTTAGCCTGGCTGCCTTAGCGAACGGCCGCATAAGCGGCCGGGCAGTGAGAGCGGCGCCGGCATCGCCGGCTGCAAGCGACTGAACGTTGGTTTTTGGCGACCCAATGTCGCCGGAAACCAAAAGCCAAAAAGGGGGATTGCCCCCCTTCCCTAAAACTAAACCGCCTGCAGCACCTTTCGGAATCTCATTGCGATATCAACCAGACGAAGTTTCTCACCCCATCCATTGATGTAATAAATCGGCGTATGACGGACCTTTGTCATACTCATGGATAAGGTATTGCCGGTATAAACAGTTGCAGGTAACCCCAATAATGCGAGCTGTACAAAACACATATCTGCTGCCATCGGATCGATATCCGTACAACGAATATACAACTGCTGCTGAGGATTATAGCCTTGCGTTAACAAGTGCTCAGCCGCAGCAATCACCATTCCTCCCGATCCGCTGGCCGGCTCATCCAACGTAATAAACGGTCGCTGCTTCAGCTCGTTAATGTGTTCTCCGATTGTCAGCCTTGCCATCAAGCGCGAAAGTTCAAGCGGCGTGAAAAACTGCCCCATTGATGCGGCGCCGAATTCCAGTTCCATGAATACACCGCCCAAAAGGTCATGCATTCCGGCTTCCAACGCATCGACCAAGAAACAGAACAAATGCTGCATCTTTTCTAAATCAGCAGCCTCATACCGTTTACAAATCTGCATTGCCTCTTCCCTCCCCTCCTCCGATCGCACGCGTGCCAGGTCAAGTTCATTAGCAGCCAGCCGAATAAAGTCGCGGAAAACATCGAGGCGCCGGTGGTAAGTAGCAACGCACGAGAATGTTTTGATAAATAGTTTCCTGGCTTCACTGGGCGTGGTTCTTGATTCATTTTTCACAGGCGCTTCAGTAGTCAGCAAAGCATCGAAGGAAAGTTGGTTGTTCACGGTGTTGTCTCCCTATGGAGGCGAGAACCCATTTCTCGCCATAGCGCAAGAACTAGCCACGCCGGCAAGGGATGAGGCAGGTACGGCTGCTGAAGCCGCATGCGCAAGCGACTGGAACAACGTGGAGGGAGTGCGAACGGGTAAAGCAGCCGGCGGTAGCGAATACTTGCCGCAGACCAAGGCGAGGCTATGTTAGGCGCGGCGAGTTAATGGGTGACGCTGCAATGGAAACAACGGCAACACAGAGGTTCTTGGCCATAGCCTTAAAAAATTACAGAATCATAAAATCACAGGATTACATGATTACATGATTACATGATTACGTGATTGCAATATTGCGGAGGGCAGGAGGGCAGGAGGGAAGAATTACATAATCACAAGATTACATAATCATGTAATCACATATTTACATAATCAAATAACTATGTGATTCTAATCGGAGATCCGCCAAGGATTACAGGATTACAGGATTACAGGATTACAGGATTACAGGATTACAGGATTATTCTACAGTGAGGTTATGTATGAAAACTAACGTTATTTCATTTTTGAATGGTAAAGGGGGGGTCGGGAAGACAACGACGTCTATCAACGTTGCAACCTGCCTGGCGAGGCAAGGATTCCGCGTAGTTGTAGTCGATACTGACCCACAGGCAAGTATTGGCAACTGGTATGAGGAAGATAAATGCAGGTTCGACCTGGCGGAAGCGTCTTCCGAGAAGGAAGTTTACACAGTTCGGAAACAGCTCACAGGTTATGACTTCATCATCATTGATGGGGCCGCTGCAATTTCGGCAATCTCATCTGCTGCTGTGATGGTTAGCGACCTCGTTTTAATCCCGGTAACGCCTTCACCGTTAGACTTTGCAGCCTGCAGCGCAATTATTGCTGTTATTGAAGCGAGACAGAATCTACAACCTATAACTGCCCGGTTCCTGATAACCAAAAAAGTGTCGTCTGCAAAAATGCTTGAAGTCCTCAAAGAGTCCATTGCCGATACTGGCATTCCGGCATTGAAAACAGGGACTGGCCAGCGGCAAGCATACATCAGAACCATGCTGGATGGCGGCACCGTCTACGACACGACAGACAGCCAGGCGAAAGGAGAAATTGATGTAATGACCAAAGAAATCCTGGAGCTGATCCAATGAAGATGAAACTGGGAAAACATAAGCAGCTGGACACTGCTTTGCATGCAATACAGACACCAAAAGGACTGACAAAGAAGCTGCAGATGAACATCGATGAAGACCTGCATAAAAGGTTTAAGCTGGCTTGTATGAAGCAAGATAAAGAAATGACCGAAATCACTATAGAACTAATCAGTAACTGGCTGAAAGATAATGAATAATCAAATAATCACATGATTCTATAATCATGTGATTATGGAATCATGTGAGCATGAAATCATATACTCCCGGAATCATATAATCCCAGTACCTTATCTGCAAATTCATCATCAAGAATATAAAAATAGCACTCCGGCACGTTCAGCACACGTGCCAGGGCGCACATCGTCGTGAACGCCGGCGTGTAGGTGCCGCTTTCGTACTGGGAGATCCGCGAGCGTGCGGTGGACTCATCGATACCGGCCAGCACCCCCAGTTTTTCCTGGGTGAGTCCGGCTCGCCGGCGCGCGGCTTTCAGTCGTTGAGGAACCATAGGCTGTCGTCAGATAAGGGATTGACGACATGTTTAGCATCACTTAACATCAAACTTGTTTAGAGTTACTAAACATCTGAGACACCAACCATGCAGTACGCCAGAAAACACCAGGGAAAAAAATAGGCCGGTCATTTGACCGGCCTGCCTGTTTTCACCTATCGGCCATTCAGCGCCGACCTTTAAGGATCGCCACCGCCTCCGCCCCCGGCATCGAGAACTGTACGCGCTGCTGCGCCGCCACATCCAGGGCGAACACCTTGGTATACACCTCGGTCGACTTGAGACTCTTGTGCCCCATGAGCCCCTGCAGCACCTTGAGCGGCACGCCGCCGTACAGAAGGTGCATCGCATAGCTGTGACGCAGCGTTTTCGGCGAGACCTGCAGCGAGAACTGCACCCCGTCGGCCGCGGCGCGCGCCACCGCCTCATTCAGCCAGCTGCGCACGGTGCGATCGGTCACGCGCCAGATGGGCTCGGCCGGCAATGCGCGACCGGATTTGTCGCGCGGCGCCAGCGGGATCTTGAAGGTGGCGAACAGGCTGTGCAGCAGGTTGACATACTGCGGATCGGACAGGGGCACCAGACGGCGCACCGGCTCCTTCTTCGGCGGCGCGCCGGCGCCGCGCTGGGCGCTCGCCTGTCGTTGCTTCAGCGTCGCCAGCGACACATAAGGGTAGGGGCCCTGCAACGAAAAATGCGCCCGCGTCAGCGCCAGCGCCTCGTTGATGCGCGCGCCGCTGTTCCACAACGTGGCGATCAGGCTGTGCTGATACAGATCGGGAATATAGTGGAGCAGGGCGATCACTTCGACGGCAAGCAGGTACTGCGGGTAGTCGCCGTGCTCGAGCGCCATCTGGCGCAGCGCCAACGCCGCCGGATAATCGATGGCCACCGGCATCGCCGGGGCGCCGGCGAGCGGCAACGGCGCGAACGGGTGACCGGGAAGGCTCGGAAACGTCATGTGACCTCCTGGCGCGGCCGGCCGGCAAGCCGCTTAGCGTTCATCGGTTACTGTCTGTGTTGGCTGGGATGGTACGCCGCTCCGGGACAGGGCCGACAGCGCCTTGTCGATCGAGAACGGCCGCACTTCCCGGTTGGAGAAACAGACCTTGTAGCACAGGTGTTGTGCCCAGGTGGCGCCGTTTCTGCGGCGTTCAAGATCCACGACGAAACCGGTGATCTCCCGGCCATTGAGCGCCCACTCCGGGCTGCTGTCGCAATAGCGCGTGTACAGCTCCCGGAGCTCCTCAAACAGTTCGCCGGCGGTCAGCGTGCCGCCCGCCCTGACCGCGTCGCGCTGATCCATAAAATATGCCACGCCCGCTTTCTTGCTGGTAAAGGTGCGCTGCCCCAACGTGATACGTAATGCCTTGTCCATCTCCTACTACTCCTTCAATAACCGGCAAAAGTTGCCCTTTCAATTCTGCCACCGCATGCCGGTCAGAATCCCTCTTCGGTTTTGAGGTAGCGCGCCACTTCAGCCTGTAAGTCGTCATGCGCCAGCGTAATGACGCGGCGCACCGTATCCACGGCACGGGCCACATCACCCGGCGCGATGGTGATGGGTTGATTGAACCGCGTCACGCCGTTACGGTGCACCAGATCCTGGCGGGTAGTGATCAGATCCTCCAGTATTTCGTCCAATGGCCAGTCGGGCGGGGTGGTCAGCATGGCGGTGAAATAGCTTTTAATCCGTTTGAGGTTATGAAATGCCAGCGCGCCGATTGCTGCCTGTGCCCTGCTTTTGTAAATCTGACGGTCTGCCAAGGTCTCACCGGTCCATTCCAGTTCGTTTTGATCTGGCACTTCACGCCCGTGCCATATACACGGCTCGTGATTATCCCTCTCACGTCGATATGCAGCATCCAGGGACTTAACGATATCCTCGCGTAAAAATGCCGATTTTTTTTCGTGGAACCGCGCCAGGAGAGCAGGGTAATTCAGCAATGCGCACGCGGCATACATCAGGAAGGCCTCCATGACCGTTACGCAATGTGCATACGCCAGGCGCCGCACGATACCCGGCTGTTCGTCAGCCTGTAATGGCTGCAGATTATCCAGTTCAGCAAGCGCATGCGCATAGCGATCGCCGATGTCATTCAGCGAGTCCTCAAACCAGACCTGTTCAAGAATAGCGGATCTCAAATCGCTCCAGTCGCAATATTCCTGTTCGGCTTGTTCCCATTCCTCTGTCCCTTCCTCGATACCGGGATAGGTCGCCAAAATCCACTCGACCATCGGAGATTCCTGGTCGGGCCCTTCCTGCGGATCAAACATGGCCAGCGCCTCCGTCTCGTCAATAAAATGCTGTTGTACCTTGCTCATTATCTTTCCTTCAATTCCGTCGGTGCCGGACGTGCCTGCCAACCGCTACGCGGTTCATTTAACGTCCTGTTTATCGGGGCTGAAATAGTTCGAGTTGTGGCACGCAGTCCGGCAGGTAGTACACACCGTTACCCGGAGTGACGGTAGGTGTCGGTGCACCGGGCGCATTCGGTATGTCGTACCCCGACGTGGTATGCCAGGCACCGTCACTGCCCTTGACCGCCAGTGTACGACTGTCGCCGCTGATGACCGCCACCGGTTCGGATAAATCCCACTCTCCAGTATTGCCATTGCCGAATCCCGCCTTGATCCACAGACAGTCCTGAGTGTGCCCACTGTTTTCCAGTTCCGCGAGCACGGCCCAGGACGTGCCAAATTCCTGCGACGGTTTGGATGTCATGCGTAATATTCCTTTTAGTGACTATCACATATTGAAATCGTCACCCGGTAAACTCACGGATGATGCACTGCACGATAATACCGACAGGAAAAATCACCTATCGCAAAAATATCTTATAAAATAATAACTGTAATAATAACCACTCACCGCAATTACTACACGCCCGCCCGTCCTGATCCGACTTTTTCCTGACAGGGGGTTTTCGGTAGGGTAGCACAGGGGCAGGGCGCCGGCATCCCCGTTTTTCGCCTGCCGCGCGCGCTGACGATCTGCCCCCGAAAACACAACATCTGGTAGCAATAGCAGCTGACTAAGTCACCACATGTTGTGCCAGCCAGCGCCGCGGGGCAGGGTGACGATCCGCAGATCCGAGAATGGGAGTTTTCGGATCTGCGACGCAAAAACGCCGACCGGAGTTTCACTAGCAGGCCAGCCAAATGGTTAGCAATGGTCATTGTTGCTATCGAATTAAAATGAAGCTATCTACATTTAGCATAGCAGTGTAATTTTCATTTCTGCTTTATAGTATTTTGCTATCATCACAATATATCCCTATAACAGCAGGATGCCACCATGCTAAGCCAGATGAACCTACGCTTTCCGAAATCCCTGATCGCCGCCCTGAAAAACCGGGCCGCCGCCGAAGCGGTGCCGGTCAACACCCTGGCCGAACGTCTGCTGCAGCAAACGCTGGCCACCTCGGTCGCCGGCGACGAATACCGCGCGCTCTGCGCGGCGCCGTACACCACCCTGAGCCAGCTGTACCACAAGATCGTGCGCGCGGAAACCGTCGACGGTCAGGCGCTGAGCCGCGCCGAACTGCGCTGGCTGTTCACCCAGGCGCAGATCGCCTACCGCGAGGGCCGCGGGCCGGTCAACCGGGCGCCGCTGTCCGCGCTGCTGCTGATCACCGACGCGCTGCTGGAGGCGGCGGTGGGCGGCGGGCTCGATGTCGATCCCCACTATTACCGGCGCACCTTCGGCCTGCGCGGCGAGGACTGGCTGCAGGCGATGCGTGACCGCTTTACGGCGACACGCACCCCGCCGGCCGGCAGCGCCGAGTTCTTCGCCCGGCCGCTGGCCAGCGGCGTGCTGAACCTCGACGACTTCAGCGACGAGGCGCTGACCCGCGCCTGCACCCCGGTGCGGCTGCGGGCGATCTTCCCGCTGGCGGTCGCCGCGCAGCGCGCCGACGATCCGGCGCTGGCCGAGTACCTGGCGCTGACCGCGCCCTTCGTGGAGCGCCTGCAGCTTACCGCCGCCGCCGGCGAGCTCCGCGCCACGGTGGAGATCGTCGCCGGGCAGGGCGCCTATCCGGGCTCCGACGACAGCCTGCCGCCGTACCTGTCCCTGCACCTCAGCGGCGCGCTCTTCCAGTCGACCTTCGGCTGGCCGGTGTTCGCCGAGCTGCGCCGCATGCTGCGCGCGCGCCAGCACGGCGATCGCACCCGCAGCTATCAGGGGCGGCATGTCTCTCTGCATGTGCCGGAGAGCGGCGACATCGGTCTGGTGCTGCCGAATTTACGGCTGCGGCTGGCGCCGGACACCTTCACCGCGCTCGAGACCGAGCTGCTGACGCAGCTGGAGCACCCGGCGGCCGCCGCGGCGCTGGCCGAGCTCGCCGCACTGTACGGGGATCTGTGATCGCCGCAGAAACGCAATATTGTCAGATTTGTCCTATAGTTAGGGGCGATCGCCGTGGCGCGGTCTTGTAGCAACCGCTCATTTTTAACCCATGGATCAAGACATGATAAAATCTAGGTTTGCCGCTCTGCTCCTCAGAAATAAAAAGGCCGCGTAAGGCGAAAATGCCGTTCACTTAAGGAATCGAGGCTTGAAAATTCAGGCCTCGGAAGAACAAAACAGAACTGTAAGCCTGATGCCTTCGTTATCATTAGAGCATTGGCATGAATTTTTATTCATAAAAATGCTTAAGTGACGGGTATTTCGCATCACTGCAGGCTTTTTCATGGTGCTAACGGCATCACTTCGAAAGCATAGGCTTTCGAATGGCACTTCTCCTAAGATTTCTCACTTCAGCACTTTTTTCTTGTTTCCCCCTCCAAAGTGGTATAGTGTCGCCAATAGACGACACACGCCTCTCATCGTCACATGCAAATAGTTCATGTAGCTATCATCACGAAATTTCGCCCCGCTGTCGGGCATTTTTTTTAGCATTAATCCTAAATTCGTTCCTTACCGTGCGTAATCACTTGCCATGATTTCGGAACATTCCTAACCTGAAAACGTTATTCAGGGTTCGCAATCCCTTATAACAACCTTTGTAACACTTGATACACCAGAGACGAATCTTTGCCCGCTTCGGTGGGCTTTTTCAACCAAACTAAGGATGGGAATGCCTGCTCTAAAGACGACATCTGGACTAGCGGCTACATCCGAAAAATCATTGATTGGAGGGCTTATGAGTATTCATTACCTTACCGATAGTGAAACGCATAACTTAGAACAGGTGAGCATGGTTCTGGGAAAATGCGTCATAGGTCTTCTTGTTCGCAAAAAAATGGTCAACACCGATAATATTCTTTCTCAAATAGTCGCAGAAATGGAAAAAGCTTCTGATAACGATGAATTCCAGTTATATCGCGACACATTGGAGTTTGTAGGTACGCTTTCAAAATAACAGGGGGGAATGTCACTATGAAGAATGAACTCGCAACAGCAATTACCATTGGAAGCATACTTCTGTTCGTCATCCTAATTGGTGCGCCGAATTTTGTAACAACCATGGTGCCATGACCATTTTCCGTTAACTACTAAAATAAAAATCCCGCATCGCTGCATTATGCCAGTCACTTAAGTGTTTTTATAAATCCAATGCTCATAAGGATAAAGGAAAAACGCAAAACCGGATTACTGGTAAAAAACGCCAGGTCAATCAGTGACGATGAAATGGCGGAAAGCGGACAATATTAATGACCAATCACAGACATTAAAAATGGCGAAGAATTGCCAATAATCTTGGCGTTGACATCAATGCCAACATAGTCACTGGATCGGTATCAGTCCAGGAACAGTGAAATTATCAACCGTTTCACTGAGGGTAGGGCAAGATAGGGGATCGTGCTAGGATACCACGATGAAAACGACACCCACCGCGCACGACGCGCTGTTCAAACAGTTTTTGACGCACCCGGAAACCGCCCGCGACTTTCTGGACGTACACCTGCCGCCGGCGTTACGCCAGGCATGCGACCTGAGCACCCTGCGTCTGGAGTCCGGTTCGTTCGTCGAGGACGATCTGCGCGCCTACTACTCCGACGTGCTCTATTCGCTGAAGACCGGGCAGGGCGACGGCTACATCTACGCCCTCATCGAGCACCAATCGACGCCGGACAAAAACATGGCTTTCCGGTTGATGCGCTATGCGATTGCCGCCATGCAACGCCATCTGACCGCTGGCCACGAACAGCTGCCACTGGTGATCCCGATCCTGTTTTATCATGGTCAGGTAACCCCCTACCCGTATCCGATGAACTGGTTGCAGGGTTTCAGCGATACGGCTCTGGCCCGCCATCTGTACGGCGGCAATTTTCCACTGGTCGATGTCACGGTCATTCCGGACAACCAAATCATGCAGCATCGCCGCGTCGCCATTCTGGAACTGCTGCAAAAACACGTTCGCCAGCGCGATCTCGCCGATCTGATGGAACAGCTGGTCACGTTGCTGCTGGCCGGTTACACTACTCAGGAGCAGCTGACATCGCTGATGCATTACATGCTGCAGGTTGGTGAAACCCGCAATCCGGGCGAATTACTATCAACCCTAGCCTCACGAGTGCCGGAACACGAGGACACGCTGATGACAATTGCAGAGAAACTGCGCCTTGAGGGCGAAAAACGCGGGCTGGAAAAGGGTCGCTTAGAAGGTTGGCAAGAAGGGCGCCAAGAAGGCGAACGCGAAGCGGCGTTAAAAATCGCCCGCGCCATGCTGGCCAGCGGGCTTGATCGAGATTCGGTAATGAAAATGACCGGGCTAACTACCGACGATTTGGCGCAGCTCCGCCACTGATTCCCACCCTTGACATCCCTCAGCCGGTTAGTCAACCGAGACAAGCCCGGCAGGGAAACACCCGTAATTTTCGACCCCAAAAAGGGAAAAAAATCAATAAGTAAAGGGCGGGCCTAAATAAGGCCCGCCCATGATTATTTAGCTTGCATTCGGATCCGATCCAGCTTCATCATTCGCGGCTCTCTTGAGAAACTCAAGAACGCCATCTTTCCCATCCTCTTTAACTAGGCGGGTTCGCCGGCCGTCGCCGCTGCAGCGGCGGGTGCTGGAGCAGGGCGGGGACGCCCCGTGTACGGACCGAACCTGCGCGCCTCCTGCCGGCGCATGGAAGCCACGGGCTGGCTGCGCACCCTGCGCGCCCCGAACATGCAGCTACCTGTCTGCAACTGTGGCGCGCGGATGGCACGGCCGTGCGGCTGGAGGGGGATGCGCTGCAGATCACCGACGGGTATCAGGCTGCGTATGATGCCGGGCTGCCGGTGCAGATCTAGGTGAACGAAGGCCGTGTTCGGGAAAGTCTTAGTTCCTAAATTTTCAGAAGAATGAGAGGAAGGATTATGCAACTCCCTGACTGAACACAGCATAGCTGATGTCAGTACAACCAACGTCCTGCCTTGGCGGACTCGATCAGCATATTGACGGTAAATTGAGGTACTTCGGGAAGCTCCTTTTCACGCCGGAACAAATTTTTGATCAATATCCCCATTGGCGGATCGGGGTAATAGGTTTTAATATTGAAGTCAGCCTTATCGACTGAGAACTTTTCAAAAAACGCCTCCATCAGTTCTTCTGCTTCAGCCCATTCCATGCCAATGTCAGCATCAATATCAGAGTCTGGCGTTATCTCTGGTGAGCGGCCAGTGATGACCGTACCATAATGCTTTCTGACGAGGGCGATTACCTGCTCTTCAAGCGTCTCGGTTACCATAAGCGATCCTCAGCACGGGCGATTTTGTTATAGGCTACAACGCTCTCAACGCCGATCCGTGAGACATCATAGGCAAGAATGAGCCAGCCAACGACCGGCACTGTCCGGCCAACGAAGGTGCCGATGTTCGAGATCATCTTTCGCCTCACGCCTTCCACGGGATTACCGATAAATGTCGGTAGCTGAATCCCATACGGGAATTTGGCGTTCCCAAAGACCTTGCGTGAAGCCACACTGGCGAGCGATGTTCCTTTTTTGGCTCCGGCAGGTTTCTGCCTGGTCGGTAAAATAGCCATGCCTGAGACGATGGCCGCTACAGCTCCCACATCACCGACGCCCAGCTGCTGCATGGTTTTATCCACAAAAACCCAGAAGAACAGCTCACCAGCGCTAAGGCGCTCCATTCCAGCGTAGAAATATGAGCCACCTAACTCTTCAACAGTATCCATACCCGTTTCCTTGGCTAATATGTTCGTAACATAGCCAATGGGAGAAAGGTTATCAACGTTCAAAAGTACCTCGAGAAGCCATGTCCTGTGTTTCACGCAATAGTGTCCATTAAAAATGATGGACACTATTTTCCCGAAACCGGAGCCGCCTGCACAGACGGTCTAAATGTGACGCTTACGATGACAGGTTAATATCTAAAGATATGAGATATTCAGGACGGCATTACTCGTATATTCCCCTGCTTCCCAGATGGTACCGCGAAGGCTGGCCCGGAGTTTCAGGGGAATGCTCATCCCCTTGCCAACGGCAGTAACGGCAGTGCTGAGTTGTTTACCATTGATAAAAAGCTCCACAGGAACACCTCCCAGGCTGGGGGGAACGGCAAGACTTACTGATACTGTATTATCTGCACTGCATTGAGTGATGCCATCAACGGTTGTTTCAGCTTCAATATAACCTACAGCAACAGTACCCAGGTCAATTTCTGCGGGGATGCTGGTTTCACAATTTATGTCAGGTGGTGTAACCATGGCGCATGATGCCCCGGGGATCAGTTTAGAAACACTCGTCTGTCCCCAGGGAAGCGTAGCAAATCCTGTGCATAATTTTCCCCATGCGATATTTGGATCCGATGCGCTCAAAGATGCATAGCTCGTCCCCGACCACCCCCACCTTTTTACATATGCCTCGAAAGCCTCATCATAACTTGTCCCGCGAGGAACCTTTACCGATGTTATTCCATTGTAGCGTTCTGCAAATACGGAGCAAACACCGCCAGAATCACACATCGAACCGGAGGGGCCAAGGCCGGTTCGCACGTATGGCCCGAAGGCACAATATGGTGAGTTGCCGTTGCAATCAACAACTCCCGGGGTGGAGGGATTATCAGAGATAGTCCAGCTCCATGACACCTGTGATTTGGTGGTTTTGTGCGGGGAGGTCCAGCCTGTATAAGCTGCGGCAGGTAAGGAGGTAAAAAAAATAGTGATGGCGCAAGAAATCATAGAAAAACAGACTCTTGTGTGTAGCATGATAACTCCCGGCTTTTTAATTTAATAGAAAGAGCTAGTCAATCTTATGAATAGCATCATTAAAGTGTTTTGGCTATTTGTTAACAGGAAGTTATCACAA
Source organism: Serratia sp. SA088 (assembly GCF_049065515.1). NCBI lineage: Bacteria > Pseudomonadati > Pseudomonadota > Gammaproteobacteria > Enterobacterales > Yersiniaceae > Serratia > Serratia sp. SA088. The sequence continues at coordinate 73,995 of NZ_JBAKGW010000014.1, read as the reverse complement.
TAATTATTCTAGATGAAAGAATTTCATTGCTGTTCCATAATGCTACATCTAAATCTGTAGCAGTCATCATGTTATGGATGCATTCTGGTTCTTTATAATAGCACGCAATCGGTATTACTGGCACCTTTGACAGAAAATCACCTGATGCCTCTGGTGGCAATGCTGCACCAGAGTAATTCATCACAAATCGCGCCTTGCTACCGAGCGTGATCGTCATAGCCCCTATCTGCGACCGATAATCCAGTCCCAAACTCCCTGCATTGCCATTATGATCACGTAGCGAGCTACCGTCAAAAAATTTTATCTTACTTCCATTATAAGGATCCCCGCAGAACTATAATCCCCTCCTTCAATGAAGGCCTCTTTTGAATTGAGTGTGGATTTTAATTTCAAATCCATACTACCTGCAGGAACAGTAATATTTACACCCCCATTTTGATCATTTACACTCAACAATGAAAAAAGCTTCCCATCCTGAGATAGTTCTATTTTATTACCACCTTGAATATAAATAAAAACATTAGCTTTAGAACTGCAATTTAATGCGACAGTTTTTTTAACACTATTTCCATTTATTTCTTCATTAGCTACCGAACCGTGTTCAAGTGTCATGTTTCCGACAATCTCACATACAGGAACAGGATTGATCGGTGGTGGTTGTGGAATAACATCGCACTGCAATTCACTAACAAAATTCAACTTTGTATATGCAGTGCCAAAACCAACTCCCAAGCAAACTCTTTCGATATTAGCTCGTTTATCTAAAGATATTACACCTCGAGCGGGAAATATTTTACTATTTACCACATCTCTTTCAAGAATATTTGCTGAACTCTCAGTTCTCGAGCGTTCAGTAACTCGAAACATTACTTCACCAAGAGATGAAGTGGGGTTTACTCTCCTATCAAAAGCACCTACCCCAACCCAGCAATCATCTATATAGCACATAACATCATGAATAAATCCATCGCCTAAGCTCCAATGATATATATTTACATCAATACGATACACCCCCTGCTCTTCACGCCAATCACCAAACCTAACCATCGGATTTAGCGCAATTGCAATGCTACTATAACAAAAGATAAAACATGCCAATATCATCTTGAACTTACATTTCAAAATCATAATATTTTAGCCTCAAAGTTATCAATCGAAAAAATCAAGGCATCCATATTTTTGTCGCCTTGGTATCCAGATAGAAGAGCAGCGCGCCCTGAGTAGTTAGGGCCAACCTTATTCATCTCGATCGTACCGCATTATCCGTAAACTGGTTACTGTCGTCTTCAGCATAACTATTATCCACAACAATATTTTTTTCTTTTTTTTTCAACTTATTATATGGTTCTTTCAAATCAGGACATAAATCCACCAAGTCAATATGCTCAATGTTTTTTAAACTACCTTGTATTTCATGAAGATTAAAATCACGCGCAAGTTCTGTTTGCACTGATTTGGCCATCAACCGTAACATTCGAATCCAGCAGTAAAAGGTTCTAACTACAACTGGCAACCGTTTGGGCCCTAACACAACCAGGCCTATAATCATTACTAGTAAAAACTTACCACCACTAATATCAAACATGCTCCTTACCTTTCTTCCATATCGCAACTCATGCAAGCTGTGCAGAGGGGCTACTCGGTTAACACAATTACCGCCAGCGTGATTGCCGCAATACCAAACCAGCCGATAGGACGCAGTCGATGGCCAAACAAGATTCGCCCAAATGCAGCTGTGCCAGTCACGCCGATGGCACCCCACATAGCATAAGCGACAGCCAGATCCATGGTTTTTACCGCCTGCCCTAGCAGAGCAAAGGCGATCCACACCAAGATAATAGCGCCAATACCCCAGCCCAAGCGGCGAAACCCCTGTGATTTGGCAATCATCACATTGGCAAAAATATCTATAAATGCGGAAATAATAACGTAAAAAATAGAGAGTGCCGTCATGTTCAATGCTCCTCGCCCAACGCAACACAGACAATGCCCACGACCGCGATACCTAGCCCGATGAGTTCCTGAATGGACATATCATCTTTGAAAATAAAAACGCCGACCAGAGTTAATAACATCAATCCCAGCCCTTCCCAGATGGCATAGGCGACCCCTACGCCTATCTTGCGAATCGACAAAGCGAGAAAGTAATAGGAAATTGCCAAAGCCACTGCCATGACCACATATCCCATATATCCGCCTTCGCGTGCTGCCGAGGCCATAAATGAAGTTCCCACCACTTCCGCCACGATCGCCACCATTAAACAGAACCACGCCAGCAGGCGCGTATTGCCGTGAACTATTCGCTCACTCATGCTATCTCCCCTCTACATTAAAACCGATGTAACCGTCTGAAAAGATTACCTCCCCTACAGGCGGATTCCTCTTCACTATAGCGCATGATCATTCCCATGCTTGGAAAGCTAACGATTGCTGATTTTGACCTTGAAGTTTTAAACATCGTGAAGGCAAAGCACTCACGCACTACTGCAGGATGCTGTAAGGCCATGACCTAGTAGCGGCCATAAACCGCATGCAGCGCCATCTTTATTTCCACTATCGCCAGCGCGCCCCGGACACAACCTAGCACCGCCGCCAAACGGCGAAAGGGGGAACGGCAACGCTGATGGATAACGGGGAATATCTCCCGTAAACCCGCAGACAGGGCGTTCTCGCCCCGCTCGATGACGTTCACGTCCTCGCCGAAGGCCAGGAAGGTGGTGATATCGACGGTATAGCGCTTGAACTCATCCACCAGAAAACCGGCTCGCCGCTCTCTGCCAGCGCGTCGAAGCGCCGCTGCAATCATCCGGTAATGGCCTGCATGTTGGCATGGAACCTCTTCAGGTGATGTGGCAGCATTGCCCGCTGGTATCGCCAGCGCTCCCCCTCCGAGGAGAAGACGCCGTTCATCCCCACCTCGTCAAACACCGAATCGATGTTGCAGATGCGCCGAAACTCGTCCGGGCGGGCTTTCAATATCGCCTTGAGGATATCGACGTCCGTCACCGCCAGCGCGGATGTGGCACCGACGCGCAGCCGGTACAGGGGGCCGCATTCCTGACTCCAAGCCAGCATCTGCTGATGCACATTGTCTTTCTTTAAATAACTCACGTGCCCCAGCAACCCATGGGTGGGTAGGGAAAATCACTCAATTTTCTCATCTCGCATTCCTCTTCGCGATACGGGCCATTAGACGCGGCGCACGCCGATGGCTTAGCGGGCGTTTTTCAACCGGAACTCAAACCAGACCAACTGGCTTCTCAACACCTCCCCCAAGCGGGGCTGCGCATAAAGGTCATAATAGCCGGCACCTTCGACCACGCTCAGGGCTTTGCTGCCGCCCAATGCCTGATAAAACAACCGGCTTTCCTCTCTTTCAGACAGGCTTTGCACTCCCGGCAAAACCACAAAGGTCGGCTGCTTAACCTCCGGCGCCAGCACGGTAATATCGCACTGCGCTATATCCTGAATAATCGCGATGGGGAGACGCCCCGGCATGTCCGGAAAACGTTTTTGACACAACTGGTAGAACTGCCTCGCCTCACGCTTTTTCAATAACTGCGGCAGTGTCAGCCATAGCTCCGAGCCCGTCGTTTTTCGCTCTCTCTCCATGTAAGTCTGCAAATGCAGCAGATCACGCCAGGCACGTTCGCTTTCGGCAAACCAGGCCTGCCCGCTACCCCAGGGCTGCAGACAGGTCAGCGCTCTGACCGTCGGTCGTTTCAATGCCGCCGTTATCAGGCTCTTGCACCCCAACCCCACGCCCCATAAGCCGATACGACTACTGTCGATGTGCTTCAGTTCTTGTAACCAATCGATAACGCCGCACAAGTCTTCCTCCTGCTGCGCCATACTCAGCCGCCCACGCTCACCCTCGCTGGCGCCAAACCCTCTGTAATCGAAGGTCACCACGGCAAAGCCCGCGCCCACGAAATAACAGGCCACCTCCGGCAGCATCCACGCCTGCACACCACACAGGTCATGGCACAGAATAATCACCGGCGCCCGGCATCCACCTGGGTGATACAGCCTGAGTGACACCCGTTCATTGCCGATTAAAAACGAATCCTTCCACATGCCTGTATCCCGGGTTATGGGTTATGGGTTATGGGTTATGGGTTATGGGTGATGTTATTTCACCTGCAGCGCGACATTCGCTCATGTCGCGCCCTATTTACCCGCCGACGCTTTTGCATCCTCTACACGCAGCTCATAAATCATGGTGGCGTGTGGCGGAATTTTAGGAGGATAGCCTGCCTCGCCATATGCCAGTTCCGGCGGCACAACCAGGGTCACCGAGCCATGATTGCGCAGGTAGCCAATAGCCTCCCGGAATAACGGCGGATAGGCCTCAAGAGGCTGCGACAGCACCTTGCCGCTCAAATCCATATCTTGGATCACCGTGCCATCCGTCAGCGATTCTTTGACCACCACGTCAACAATCGCATCCGCTGCGATCGTGCTGTCACCGACATATCCCACCCGGTACCAAAAGCCCGACGGCGACTGCTGGGTATCCTTTAGCTTTTTGAAACCGGCGACAAAGTCCTGCCCCTTTTTCTTCTGCGTCGCACCGGCTTTTACCCGTGCCTTGTTGACCAGCACCTCCGATTCTGCCAACGCTTTGTCCAGCACGTCAGGGGTCAACTGGTACTGCCCGATAAAAGCATCGATAACGCCCGCTAGAATGGTTTGACGATCAGCATCAACCCCCCACCCTTTTCGCTCATCCAGCATCTCGATAATTTCCCGCCCCAGCGCGGCGCCTGCCGCGTAGTTCTGTTGCCCTGAGAGCTGCTTCAGCGCCTCCGGTCTGGCCAGAAATTTCGCCCGCTCGCGCAACTGTTTGGTGGCTTCCTGCAGATGCAAGCGTTCCTGCTCTAACGTCGCCACACGTGCATCACTCTCACCCCGCAACCGTTGCAACGCATCGAGCTGCGCTTTCAGATCACTCACGTTTTTTTCATGAATGCCTTTTTCTTCATCACGCATTTTTTCCACCTGCCTTTCTTTCACACCCAGGCGCTGCTTCAGCACCACCATGTGCGCTTCCAGTGCTCGCACCTGCGCCTGACTGTTGCTCAGTGCAGCCTGCGCCTGGGCCGTTTCCACACGCGCTTCCTTTATCAGAGCCGCCGCTCGCGCTTCATCCGGTGTACCACCTGCCGCCTGCCGCAAGCGGGCGACCAGCTGCATCAACGGCGTAAAGTCTGCCGGCTTAGTGTGCCGAGCATCGGCGTTTTTCTCGGCAGGTTTCAGAACTGACTGTTCCCGCAGCTGTGCCTGCGCCTGATTTAACGCTTTATTCAACAATCCCAACTGCCTTTCCTGCGCCTGGAGTGTTGCCCGCTGCCGCGCCAGCTGCGCCTCGTGAGCCGTTAACGCCTGCCGCAACGCCAGTTCCCCCGAAGTGACCGGGGCAACGTTCGCGCTCGTCTTCTCCGACAAAGGCGCTTTATCGCCCGACAGCGCCTGACTGTGGTACTGCTCGGCGAAGCGCAACAACGCCGGCACTCCGTCATCGGCCCTTACCGGCTCCGCCAGCCAGAAAAACGGCAGCAGCGGCAGCAGACAGCGGGAACGTGCCATCCTGGTCATTCAAGCTGCTCCCCCCGTTTCACCAATGCCGTCAGCGCCACCTGCCCGACCTCCGCACACAGGCGGTTAACCTTGTAGCGGTACAGCGCATCCACCGTTTCCTGAATGCCCGGATTGACCTGATTACGCAGCCCGGCATACTGCGCCGCCCCGCCCATCAGGCTGTCGAACTTCCGTTTGTAAATCGCGTACTTTTCCGGGCTGACCCCTTTCAGGATACCCAGCTCCCGCTGGCAGGCCGTTAAGCGCGCAGACTCCTGGCTGGCCGCTTCCGGCGTTGACTGAACGACGTTGGTTGCTTCTGTTGCACGCGGGGTATCCGCAGGCATCCCGACAACGTTCTTTTTCACCGTCACATCGGCGCGCTTTGCCCCCCCGCAACCACTCAGCAACATAATGCAACCGGCCAATATGGCCACGGTGAATGATCTGCCAGATAATTTAGGTAACATCACAATGGCTCTCCCCTTTCATCATTCAACCCACCCTGCCGGAGCCAGTGGTACAATTCGGTATTGAGCTGGAAGCCTAGCTTGCGCATAGCGCTGCGTTTATGGGTGCTGACGGTTTTGACATGCATATTCAACAGACCAGCGATGTGGGCAGGGTCCACTCCCAAGGCAAATCCCCTCAACACCGAGCGTTCACGCGCCGTGAAAGGCGGCCGGCAATGTCGGCATGCCACCGCCATGGCCGGCATCTGCCCCTGTGCGCTTATCAGCCTTTCAACAAGCTTATCCAGCGCCGCAGGCGCATCACGACGGGTCAATGCTCCCTGCACGCCGTTGCAATATATCTGTGGTCGCCGCCGGTTAAGAGTCGCCTCTCTGACCACAATCATCGTGGTGCGCGCCTGAGAATAGTTCGCAGAAACACGGCAGGGATAGACTCCCTCCAAATGGGACTCGTCTCGCATCACAAAATCAGCGGCGACGCTCCGTTCCGCAGCAACGAAATTCACCATCCAGCCACGAGCAGCAAAAGAGGCCCGTAAAATATGCTGAACGCCCAGGGCAAAAAATCGGTTGCTGTCATAAATGGCGACGGTCATCTCGGGCATCATTCTGCTCCTCATCATCGAGCCTCATGGCCGCTGCTGTCCCCAACTTATTTCGAACGCATCGTCGGGAAATAAACACACGGATTTAATTAGAAAATAGGGGCGTCAGACGCCATAAACCCATAACACTATTAGTGTATATTGATGACCCATAGCTCTACGTGGAACGCTTAAATGCCAAAGCAATAGCAACAATGAAGAGCGATACCTAATTAGGTTTAAAATCATCACTGACAATAAAATATAAAAATAGACGCTAACCCCCAAGAAAATATAATGCCATTGTTATCGCAAATCCAAATTATGAATGAGACTCAATCCACGGTACAAGCGTATTTTTTATCACAGAATACGGCTCTGCCTATGACAATAGAATTCCAGAATACAATTTCCTCCGAGAGGTACTATTTTCACTGAACCGCCTACCACGGAGACACGGTAATAATCCGGTTTGCATGGTAACCCCCCCCTCGGCATTCACGGTAGTTAAGCGTGACCTAATACGTAGACTTAGCGAATCGGCATCAACGCTGTAATACAACCTTTGCCGGCAAAGATCGCGACATACGCTATCCTGCATCATCCAACAATACAATGCCTTGTTTTATTGTATAGCTAGCCACCCCAAGTATTCCAACATAGGTTTTTATTTCTTTAATAAAAGGATATTCTCCAGCATAAGATACTTTACTATAAGCCAGCACGATCGTTACATTTAATATGAAACATAATTTTTATTAACATGCTAAACTCCATTTAGTGTTTGTGCGCAAACATCGTTAGTTCATTAACGAGATCCAATATTTCCCCGGTCGTTAAAATCATGAGTTTCCTGCCTCTGAATGATATGACCTACGCGAAATGTTGTCTGGTTACTCATACTCCAGGCTGAATGTCGCTACTGCGCTGAACGGTCCGCGCGCAATGGTTTTATCCGTAATTGCCCTCGGTTCCCCCTGCACATAGGCCTTCAGTGCAATCAGGCTGTTGCCCGCGTGCAGCGGGTACTCATCACTTTCTTTGTTAATTGGCAACGGTTTGGCTTCCAGCGTTTCCAGCCCTATCGCGATGCCTTTCCTGTCTACCGCCAGCAGGCCGGGGAGCTCAATACTTTCCGTCCCTTGGAACATCACCTTCACCGTTTTGCCGATACTCAGATCACACTCCGAGAGGCGGATTTCAAACGACTTGCTCTGCGTGCGGGTATTGAGGTACAGGTACTTGTCGATGATGGCACCAAAATCCAGCCGAATCTCTTCATCGCCCGGCTCAATAACACAAGGTTCCGCCACCAGGCTACCGGTATACTTCAGGCTGATCTCTGGGGGAGAACTCACCGCCAGCGCCGTACTCATGCCTCCGACCCCCATCAGCAGTACGCCACATGCCACATTTTTGATATGCATAATGCCTCTCTACGGATAATCCAGTTGCAACGTCGCGCCGGCGGTAAATGCACCTTTCTGCAGCTCGGCCCCCGCCTTTTTCACTGGAGTGGCAACAAACGTCGAGCTCCCCACACTCGACGCAATCGGCAAAGTGCTTCCCACCTCGAAAGCATTCGTCACGCCTTCACGGGTTCGATGCATAAGTCGGATACCAAAATCCGGGATATTGCTCTGTACCGCCGCCGTGTCAAAAGCGGTGGCATTGCCGAGGTAACGCAGAACCTTGTCGGTACTGGTGCCTTCGCAGTCATAGGTAAGCGTGAAGGTCTGGGCGTAGTTTTCACCATCGATTTTGTTCACCCCGACTTCACCAAAATCAATCTCCACCGGCTGACCGCCGTTGATTTCACACGGGGGATGCTCCAAAAGCGTACCCCGGAAGCTCATATTCTCCGCCGCCAGCGCCGAGGAACCACTCACTCCGGCAGCAACCAATGTGAATAAGTACATTACCTTCATTGTCATTCCCCTCACTGGTAAAGCACCATCAAGGTGGCACCGGCGCTGAACTCACCGCCCGGCAAATCAGCCCCAGCCCGTTTTACCGGTACCGCCTGCAGCGTGGGCTTGTTCGGATAGGTGAAATTCATCCAGCTGTTTATCGCCAGCGGCTGGCCATTGGCCCGCAATGCAATGCCAAAGTCCATCACATTGGTTTGCAGCGCCGTGTTATCAAAGGCGGTAGGGATCCCCTGAACGGCCAGTTTCATGGCATTCGCCAGTTGCCCCTTACATTCCAAACTATAGTCGACCGTTTTCAGATACTGATTGCCATCAACACGCGGCACGATCACATCGCCAAAATCCACCTCTATCACCCTGTCGCCGTTGATAGTGCATGGCGGTGCCGTCACTACCGTTACCTTGACCGTCACCCTTCTCTCCGCCAGCGTAACCGTCGGCGCGCCCAGCATGGCTGCGCACAAGGTAACTAGGCCACAGCGCACATACCCTTGCCTAATCAGATTTTCTTTCATCCTTGCCCACCTCATTCATAGCTCAGGTGGAAATCCACCGCAGCCTGGTAGTAGCCGGCCGCCAGGTCTGCCGGGGTGCGCTCCGGCGTCACGGTATAACGCAGGGTGTTTTGCCCCGGCGTCAGCAGCAGCGGCTTGCCCCTGCTGCCGAGCCGCACGTCCTGACCCTGGCCATCTTCCAGCCGCAGCCCGAGGCCGGAGACCCCCTGCGCCTTCACCAGCTGCGGGTTGTCCGCATCTCGTATTGCCCGGAAGCTGACCGTCACCGCCGGCTGGTTATCCGCCCAGGCCATGCCACCGGTGCGCACATCCCGACGCCCCGCCGGGCTGCGCAGGCAGTCGGTCAGCCGCAGCTCGAACCCGACGGGCTTGCCCCGTGCGCCCACTCCCGCCAAACGACCAGTGCCGATATCACCCAGCGCGATATCCTGTCGTGCGCTGGTCATCTCCAACCGGCAGGCGCTTTCCGTCAACGCGCCGTGCACATACAACGTGCCGCTGGCGCCGTCCACCGCCCAGTTATCCGCCGCGTGCGATGGTGGTAGCAACAGGATGATCGCTCCCAGACTCAGCGGCGTCATCAGCGCCAACGCCCCCAAGGTACCGTAGTAGCGCAGTTCACCAAGCCAGTAGGCGCACTCCACGGTGTTGGTGTATTTCTTTGCCATATGTCCTCCGCGCTCTCACTTCATGGCCGTGCTGTTAACCGGTATCAACCGGGCAGTCAGGGTTGCCGAAGGGATTACGCCTTCTTATCCGGCACCACCGCACACGTGCTGCCATTGCAGCTAAAGCTCAGCTGCGGACGGCCGCCGTAGTCATTGATGTAGGTCAGCACCGGGCTATTGCCCACGCGGGCCGCGTTCACCGTCAGCGGCAGCTTGCCCTTCGGCGGCACCATCATCGGCTCAAATTCTTTCACCCCCGGGCCATCTTTCTTGGTACTGGCATCCACCAGAGTGACGTAATAGGGCGTCGGGTTGTTCACCACGTACTTATCGCCCTGTTTGGTCAACGTCAGCTGCTCCTGCGGTGCCGGGGCGTTTTTCGCCATGGCAATCGCCGCCGGGCGGAAGAACAGCTTGATGCGCGTCTGCAACGCGATCTGCAGGGTGTTTGGCTTGTCGCTCTTCGGCGGGATCTCCCGCAGGTTGAAGTAGTACACCGTCTCGCGGTCCTGCGGCAGCGTCTTCACCACCGGCAACGCCTGGATTTTCACCTGGCTCGGTTTGCCCGGCTCGATGCGCTGCACCGGCGGCAGCACCATCAACGGGCTCTGAATTTTGTTGCCCTGCTCGTCCTCAATCCAGCCCTGCGCCAGGTACGGCAGCTGCTTGTTGTGGTTGCTGATGTTCAGGCTCACCGACTTCTGGCTACCGTCAAAAATCACCCGCGTGCGGTCCAGGGCAATCGCCGCCTGTGCCACCGGGGCCAGTGCGCCGGTCAACAGCGCGGTAGTGACCAGCAGGCCGACCGTGTTATGAAATTTCATCATGGTAAAACTCCTCAATTCAGGGTTGCTTGTCGCCGCTCACGCTCAGCGGGTGGCACGGCAACAGTAAATTGTTCATTAACATGTCGGCCGGCAGTGGACTCGGCATCCGCACTTCACACTGCGCCGCGCCGTTCCAGTGCACCGCCATGGATTCGCCGGCGTTGATGCCGCTCAGGAAGACGTTGCCGCCGTCGTTGACGATGCCGGTTTCCTGCTTGCGGGCGTTCAGCACCGTGGCGCCGAACGGCGGCTGGCTGCCGTCCGCCAGCTTGATCACTGCCATCGCCTTCTCGCCGGCAATCACGTCAAACTGGCGGTAGCCGATAGCGCCTTCGGTCAGCGTGGCCTGCACCACCGATTTGGTGGCCTCGGCGTTGTCGCCCAGCTTGTTCAAATCAATGCTCGCCTTGTTGCGGTAATAGCTGTTCACATCGCCAATCACCGCCTTGCCCCAGGCATTGGTGTCGCTGGTGCTGCCGTAGCCGCGCACCGGCACCCCGGCCACGCCCTTGGTGTCTACCAGCATCCGCGTGCCGCCAGGCATGCCGGCGCGATGCAGCGCTCCTCCCTCCGGCGTCAGCGTCATCCCACCCTGCAGGCTCATCCCCGCCGCGCTGTAACGCCCTTCCTGGTAGCTGGCGTTGGCGCTCATCCGTGCCTTATCGCCTTCATGGTTGTAATAGCCGCTCAGGTTGGCCCCGCTGCGTGAATGACCCGCACTCAGCTGGTAGTTGCTGTGTTCGTCAACCCGGTCGTAGTAGCTCGCCCCGTGCGTCACCTCACTGCCTTTCACGGTAGCATTGTAGCTCACCGAGGCGCTGTTGCCCCACGGCAGTGACAGCGACAGGTATCCGCCGTCATCGTTGGTGCCGTTATACTGGTTGCGGTACGCCGACAGCGACAGGCTTACGTTACGGAATGAGCCGGCATCGAAATAACGCGACAGCGTCAGGTTGTAACGGTTATTCGCCGGCCGGTCCCAGTACGTCTCGTGGCTGTAGTTGAGGTAGGTGCTCAACCCCCAGTCACGGAAGTGCTTGTTGAAGGTAATGGTGTACATCTCCTTGCCGCCGCCGGTCCGGCTACCGTAGTACTTGGCATCCAGAAACTCGCTCATGCTCATAAAGTTCCGCTCCGAGAAGCGATAGCCGGCGAAGGTCACCTGGCTGTCGTACTCGTCAAAGTTCTTCGAGTAGCTCAGACGGTACGAACCGCCGCCCAGCGCGCCGTCTTCCTGCGGCAATCGCGCCTGCGATTGGGTGGCATCGAACGACAGGGCGCCCAGCGCCATCAGATCACGCCCCAGGCCCAGCGACAGGGCGTTATAATCGCCGCCCACCAGACCGCCACCGTACAGCGACCAGCCGTTGCTGATGCCCCAGGAGAACTCGCCAGTGCCGAACAGCGGCCCGCGCGAATGGTGCTGCCAGTCCGACGGCTTACCCGCCGCCACCTTGAAGCGCACCGAGCCCGGCCGCGTCAGGTACGGGATATTGGCGGTGTTCATCACGAACTCCTGCACGCTGCCGTCCTGCTCTTCCACCCGCACGTTCAGCTCGCCGCTGACCGCGTCGTTGATGTCCTGAATGCGGAACGGCCCGGCCGCCACCGTGGTCTCATACAGCACCCGCCCCTGCTGGCTGATGACCACTTTGGCGTTGGTCTTCGCCACGCCGACCACTTCCGGCGCGTAGCCGCGCAGGTTCGGCGGCAGCATGTTGTCGTCCGACACCAGGCTGGCCCCGGTGAAGCGGAAGCTGTCGAACATCCCCGAATCGAGGTAGTCCTCTCCCAACGTCAGCTTCGAGCGCAGGGCCGGGATGGCGCGATAGGCGTAGTACCGGCTCCAGTCCAGCTTTTTGCTAGTCGCCCGCCCCGATCCTGTTTGGTGGTCGATATTCCCCTGCCAGTCGGCACGCAGGCGCCAAGCGCCGAGGTTGGCGCCTGCGGTGCCGTTGCCGCTCAGGTTGTAGCTATTGGAGCCGGTCTTGAGCTGTTTTTGCGTCCGGGCGTTGACGTTGTAGTCAAACAGCAACCCCGGGATACCTTCGTCCCAGCGCGACGGCGGATCCCAGTTATCCGCGGTGTATTCCAGAAACGCCTGCGGAATGCTCAGGTACAGTGCGGAGGTAGCCAGGTCGCCCCGCACCTCCATCCCCGGAATGCTGGCCTCATCCAGACACTCGCCCTGGTGCCACCAGGTCAGGTCTTTCATCACCGCCTCTTTTAGCCCCAGCTGGGCTGTCAGCACTTTACTGACACAGGCCCGGCTGCCATTGGGATCGTCCTCTGGCACATAAAACGGCACCTTGTTCTCAGGCAGTTCATTTTTGTTGACATGAATCACCATGCCGTAAGTACCCGGCATAATGTAGCCACCGCGGGAAAATTGACTCAGGTCGATATTATCTCGGTCATGCACATCCAAAATGTCGGTATTGAACTGAATGTCTCCGGTAGCATACACAGCCGTGGACGGCGTTCCCAATGCCAGAGAAATACACAAACTCAAGACCTGAAAACGCGTCAGCTTCCCAGCATGTGACTCTTTCATATCCCTAAACCTATTTTTATACCGCAGGGCTGTAACGGCCCCAGTCAGAAATAATCCAGTTTGAAACGAACCGCCGAAAAATACTCGCCGACTTTCAACGTATGCTGATTGGCAACCAGACTAATGTAATAATTCAGTCGCATATTTTCTGATGTGATATCTTCACGCGGCAGTGGCCGACCCGGCGCGACAATATTTCCACCCTTATCTGTAATTTGCAGGGCAACGCCTGATGCCTCGCCGCGCACGCCAAATAAATCCCCTTCCGCATCACCGTCAAAAGTTATCTGGAACTGCTTCCAGTCCGCCTTTCTACCTTCCTGACGCTCAACCACACAGTTAACCAGTTCGATGGAAAAAGGTTTAGCACGCCCCTGGCCGTCGCGGTTAATATCGGAAACAGGAACAATATCCATATCAATGGATTGATCCTGACTTTCAATAGCGATAGCGCAAGCCGTATCAACAATGGCTCCTTGCATATTTACCGCCCCCCACCCCAAATAGGTATTCCCCGCAATGGAAGGCGTTACAGTAGTGATAAACATGCAAGCAAACACTCTGATAAAAAAACACACGCGCATTATCCATGCCTCATTTTCCACGTATTTCAGGATGGCATGCAGGAAATCCCCACATGCCAAATTACGTTACAAAATAACGGCTACATTATTACTGGTAGGCCAAGGTGAAATCGGCTACGGCAGTGAAGTCGCCCGGAACCACTGCGGCAGAAGCACCATCACCCTGCAGATAAGCAGTAAAGCGCAGTGCGGTGTTACCTTCGTTAACACCAACCAGCGGGCTCGCCTCACCCAACTTGATCAACTTACCACCGGCATCAGCAATCGCGACGCTGGCGCCAGACGCCTCACCGGAAATACTCAGCATACCGTCAGTAGACTCAACGCCACTGAAAGTTACAGAGACATTATTTTTTCCCTTTTCCAATTCGCAATGCTCAAGATTGATAGTGAAAGCTTTAGGTGTCGACTTACCACCTTTTTTCAGCAAGGCGTTAGAAACCTGGCCCAGTTCTACTGTTTGGTCCACAGACTCAGGAGAAATGGAGCAAGGTGCATCAATGATGGAACCAGAAAAGTTCACAGTACCCTGCCCCTGATTTGCTGCATGCGCAGCCACAGAAGACATACCGAAAGCCATTACAGCCGCCATCATGATTTTATTCAGTTTCATGTTAAAAGTTCCTTTTAACGTAATATTAATAACAAAAGAAAAGCCCGCCCGATTTAAGACCCTAGTTAAGCAGGTGTGCCATCATAGACGGCTTACAACGCATAGGAAGAGACACGCCTTGATAACGAGAAACATAGTATCAGCACAGAAATCTAAACAAAACATTATTCTGTTTTTGCAAAAAATAAAGATTTTTATACCACAAAAAATTTATTTATAATAAAAAACAACCAAATTTCAACCAAAACAGCAAAAAAAACAGAGATTTGATTTTTATTAAAAAGTGACATAGCTATTGGTACATGCTATTTTCCAATATTATATATAAATATCTTACCGTTTTTTGCAGTAATAACTACTGTAATAGTAGGAGATTAAGGCATTGAGATACTCGATAGAAACAACTATTATATTTTCCCCCTCGGACAACGCATTGGTAATGATTAGCGATCTCAATACAGAACTAACGCTTTCAAACCAAGCCGCTAGATTACTATTAGAGATGGTATCAAACAGAGATGTGATCCTGCACAGAGAGGAATTATTAAAGAGAGTGTGGGAAGATTATGGATTTTCTGGCTCTAACAATAGCCTGAATGTCACTATCAGCGAACTAAGAAAATCCTTCGCGAACATGGGTCTTGATCCAAAGATCATTACCACCATTCACAAAGTCGGGTTTCGGTTTAATGGTAACGTTGCCGTCATCCCGGATGGTAATCAGTCCAATAAAGAACCTGATCCCTACATTAATCATCACAGCCCTGTCGGTAATAACCTCCTGAAGAAAAAGAATTGGGGAATACCTCCATTAAAAAAATTAGCTTTTTCTGTTTTAGCCTTACTGCTTATCGCGTACATTATTTATGAGGCGACGTTCGACATAAAAAAATCAATTGTAAAAGAAGAAAGCAAAACCTTCGTTTATAGATTTAAAAAATGCAACGCATATACATTAAGTAACTACAGTATAACAAAGGACGAGCTCGCTCCAATTTTATCCAGTGAAAATTTTGATTGTGAAAAAGAAACTGATGTATTTTTCAAAGCACGTGGTGAAAAAAACAAAGTGTTTAAAACCGATTTTATAGGTTCCTGCATGTTGGATAAAAACGGAGATTATAAAAACTGCCGTTCGATAAATAATATCGGAGATATATAAGATGAAAAAAAACCTATTTATATTTTCTTGTTTAGTCATAGGCTTTGCGGCTACCGCAACCTATCATATTTATTATCATAAACCCGTGATTGAGCTCAGGTGCAGCGGGGAGTACACAGCACGGAAAATGACAGAAGATGGAAGAAATTCGGAATTAAAAATAAAAATAACCACATTTATAAAGAAGAATGGTTATGGGATTAGTGTACTACAAGGTGAATTATCGGCAGATGATAAAACTTACATCGTTGACCGTGAAATTAATATCTCTTACAAAAAACTGGATAAAAAAGACGTGCATGCCGTTACACGTCTAAAAACAAATAAAAGGAATGATGATAGCCTCCCCACGTCATTAAGCAAGAGGTTCGCTATCCTTGGTGAAGTATCCAATATAAGCTATGTGAGTATCACATCCATTAATGGACAAGCCTACTTGTTCAATGAACTGTCCATGCCTTATTTTTTATGTGACAAGTTTTGAGTACATTTAATAATAATTCTTAGCATTCCATCCCCGGTATTAATACCCTTGTGAGAGCAGGATGGCACAAGGCCTGGCTCTACCACATTCCTTGCGTTTTTCCCTCACCGCCAGCAACGAAACGGGTAAAGTAATCGCTTACCGATACATCTTATATTCCCTAAGGATTTTCGCTTGTTGTCCATCTTCTTGCTGTTTTGTTCCGGCTCGGCTTTCCGCGAGGAAAGCCGAGCCGCCACAGACGTAGCTCCCACTCCTGTGAGTATACCAGATATGGTATAGTGATTCTGTCTTTTAACACAACATACAGTGTTTTGGCCACCGACGGCGGTTCGACGGGCGTCAGCTGCCGCCGGTCTTTCGATCTTCTCATCTCGGGGTTCTACGCCGGAAACCTAGATTTTTCCGCGACCAGGGTTGGCGGGGTTGTCACATAAACGACCGGTTGAGTGACGATCACTAAAACAACTAATTTGACGCCAAATCATGTCACACAACCTGTAATTTATTCAAAGTCATGCAAATCAGTAGGTCTTTAGCTTTGGTGACGGAATTTTCTGGGGTTCCGGCGTAGAACCCCAGGGCGGAAATTTCGGCGGTTCCGGCGTAGAACCCCGGGCTGAAAAACCCGTGCATGGCAGCATCGTGCTCGCCGCGGTCGATGGCAAGTTTACCGTCAACAGCAAAGCCAAAGCGGTTTTCGGGTCAGCGGTGTTTATTAATAAGCGCGAGATCATGTTCACTCAAAAAGCACATGCGCGTCAGAAGAACGTCATCAGCCGCTGGCAGCCATGCCGCCCTGCTCGGCGGGTGGTTTTTTCGCCGGATTGGCGATCCGGTCTGTCCGTACAGCCAGATGCTGTCCAAGGCCATCGATCCTGATTCACGGGGTTCAGTTAAAACGGCAAGCGCCCGGGGAAACAGGAGTTCTGACCGGTTTAGGTCAGGAGCAGACATCGATAGGCCCTCAGCCCGCTCCCACAGACACACTCAACGCGTCAGATAGCGGCATTCAAAATCACTGGCTAACTCTGCCAGGGTGACGCTTTCGAGTCGTTTCAACATCAACGCCTGCGCCGCGTCGAACGCTTCGGTTAAGAGGTTTGACGGCCAATGATGTAAAAAACCACGTTAAGAAGATACTTCATTGTTTATATTAACATTTAAAGGGCGAAGCTCTCCCTTCAGAATATCCTCCGGCAGCGTGAATGTGTAATGCCCCAGCATATTGATATGCCCGTGCATCAGCGGTGACAGCCGGGCAATATGTTCATCATCCGGTGTTTCGCCCGTGGTTGTTCTTATATGCGAAAGTGCTTCCTGCATGTAGAGTGAGTTCCACAGCACCACAGCGTTAGTGACCAGTCCCAGCGCGCCCAGCTGGTCTTCCTGCCCTTCACGATAGCGCTTTCTGATTTCGCCGCGCTGACCGTAACAGATGGCCCTGGCCACAGCATGACGGCCTTCTCCCCGGTTCAGTTGCGTCAGAATACGGCGGCGATAATCCTCATCATCGATATAATTAAGCAGGTACAATGTCTTGTTGACCCGCCCGACCTCCATGATCGCCTGCGCCAGCCCTGACGGGCGGGTACTTCTGAGCAGAGAACGGATAAGCTCCGATGCGTGGATGGTGCCCAGTTTCAGGGAACCGGATGCCTGCATCATTTCATCCCAGTGGTTTTCAATCCTGGGTAACTCCACGCATCCTCTTGCCAGTTCATCCAGTGCGCCGTAATGGGCGTTTTTGTCGATCCGCCAGAATACGGCTTCGCCGGCATCAGCCAGCCGCGGAGAAAACTGATATCCCAGCAGCCAGAACAGGCCAAAAATAATGTCACTGGCCCCGGCCGTGTCCGTCATAATCTCGACCGGATTCAGCCCTGTCTGCTGCTCCAGAAGGCCTTCCAGCACAAAAATGGAGTCGCGTAATGTGCCGGGAATGACAATACCGTGGAACCCGGTGTACTGATCTGAAATGAAGTTGTACCAGGTGATGCCACGTCCTGAACCAAAATATTTTTTGTTCGGTCCGGCGTTGAGCGTTTTCACCGGCGTGACAAAGCGCATGCCATCAGCTGAAGCCACCTCACCACCGCCCCAGTGGCCGGCAAGCTTCAGCGTCGACTGAAAATCAACCAGCCGGGCATTGGCGCTGACCAGTGTTTCTGCCCGGAGGTAATTCTGTTTCACCCAGCTGAGCCGGTGGCGGGTCAGTGCCGGTATATTGTGTTTTATCAGTGGTTCATGTCCGATATTACAGGCCTCAGCCAGCAGAACAGCACACAGGCTGACGTGAAGATCCTTTGCTCTGGCCTCTGATTCACTGACGTGCGTAAACTCACGGGTAAAACCGGTTCTGGCGTCGATTTCGAGCAGCAGTTCGGTTAAATCCACGGGCGGGAGAAGCTGTTTCACCCGGCTGCTCAGCTGTATCAGCGCAGGCGGCTCATCGAGTTTTTCCAGGCTGCTGACGGTCAGGGAAGGATACTTACCGTCATGACAGATGCTCACGGCATCGTTACAGTCAAAGCGACGCGATACCGTTTCCCAGGTCTCATCCAGTTGCGCTGCCAGCTGTTGTACCGCTTTTCTGCCGTCAGTGGGGTGTCCCAGCGCACGACAGACGGCCACACGCTGAGCCTGCCATTCCCTGCCCTGAAGCAGCTTCCGGCGCGGATCGCCCCAGCGGTCACTGTTTTCCAGCCAGATATCACGACGACGCAGTGCATCCTGAAGACGTTCCAGCAGGCACAGTGAGTAACCGGCGCGTTGTATCCGGCCATCAGTATCATAGACCAGACGTTTCCAGGGGCCGGTGATGATGTGTTCAGGCGCATCGTCCAGTATGCGTTTTTTCGAACCATTCAGTTCAGTAAGGTAATGGACAGCAGCCAGGGTATGCTCACCGTCAGGAGCAGCACAAAAGTGCAGGTCGCGCAGAAGCGCGGGAAGGAAGCGCTTCACCCGGCCGTACTGCTCCACCATTTCATCCTGAAAATTTGTGTTATGCGGGCGGGCCAGCTCATTAACTTTATCAACAGACTCCGCAATCCTGGCGACCGGCACGCTTTTGAATATGGTCTTTCGCAACGCACTCTCATCAGTATTTTCGTCAAGCAGAAGCGCACAGGCCCGCGCCAGCAGCAGTGCTGCCCGATCGAGATCTTTCAGCGTCCTGAGCCGCTTTTTCTGCCCCGTTTTCTTTGCCTCAGGGGCGATGTCCAGGATCAGCATATCAAGCACATCAACGGCTTCATCCAGGGCTGATATTTCCTGCGCTTTAACAAATGCGGTCAGCACCGCCAGCCGCCGTGCTTCCGGCATTCTGGCGATATACCTTGCTGATGCCATGCCGGCGTAGCGGGCCAGATTACGCAGTTGTATGGCCGGCAGCCCGCTAAAATTCAGCCGGGAAAATTCCAGGTTTCTCAGTCGGGTATAACGTTCCAGCGCTTCAGTAAAAGACGGCCCACTGACCGTTACAGGACCTTTGCGTAGCTGCTCCATAACCGACACCCGCTGCCCTTCGGGGATCTCAAGTAACCCTGCCAGTTGTGCGGTCTGCCAGCTGTCAGGCAGAGATGCCAGCTTTCGCCACAGGCGGCGATTTGCCCGCTCACGGATTTCACCAATGATCCTGGTCAGGGTGGACGCGGCGGGCAACAGCACCTTGTGCTGAAGCAGCCATGCTGTGGCAAAATCAAACATCAGGCCGGGACGTTCATTACTGAGCCAGGCACGGACATACAGCAGGCGCTTAAGCCGGAATGACCAGGGCTGGTCGCCAAAATCATGATATTCATAGTGCTGCCTGATGAGCGCCTGATGCTCCCAGCGCGTGTTCTCTCTCTGTGCATAACGGGACAATATCTCCGGGCGGGGAATACCCATTTGTGCCGCCACATAATGCCGGACGCCATCGGGGATCTGCATGGCATCATTGATGAATGTTCCCAGAAACCGGGCTGTGGTGAGCTGAAGAGCAATTCCAAGCCGGTTATGCCTGCCCCGGCGCTGATTAACAAAATCCAGATCACGTTCATCAAGATGGAAATATCTCGCAAGCTGGACTTCATTTGGCTCGGCGGCATAACGCCCATAATTCTGAACCTGGCTGTCGGTGAGAAAATCAGCGTTCATCGGTACATTCCTTCGCGATTCATTGTTCCATAATCCTTATGAAGGTATCATATATTATGATATTTGATACCCGTCAAAACCGGCGCGGAAATAGGTGTCAAAAATCGTATTTCGTGCCTTATGATACCATGGGTATCAAAAACGATAAGTGAGACTAAAAATGGCATTACTGGGCTATGCTAGGGTATCAACCAGTCACCAGAAGCTGACGCGCCAGGTGACTGAACTGAAAAATGCCGGTGTGCGAGAAGATCGTATCTTTACCGACATGATGACAGGAGCCACCGACGAACGGGAAGGGTTACAACGGCTGCTTGCCCGGGCCGAAAAAGATGACATCATCATCTGCACGAAGATGGATCGCCTCGGGCGTAACACGGCTGACATGATCCGCATCGTCGACGCCTGCTATAAAAAGAACATCGCCATTCGTTTTCTGGAAAACGGTCTGAGTACTGAAGGTACGATGGGAAAGATGGTGATCCAGATCCTGGCCGCTGTGGCAGAAGCGGAACGCGAACGCATCCTGGAGCGGACCAATGACGGTCGGGCTGCCGCAATGGCCTCCGGCGTCCGTTTTGGCAGAAAACCACATTCAGCAACGTCTTCTGCGCAGACGATGATCCGCGAAGGACATACATTTAAGGCAGTCATGGAAAAGACAGGCATATCAAGAGCCACCTATTTCAGGCTGAAAAAAACATTGCAGACCTACCCCGTTGCTCCGGGCTTTCAGGCTGCGATGAGTGACGAAAGATGACTGCAATTCAGATACTCAGCCGGTTTAAATTGATTGCCTGCGATTGAATTTGGCTTTATTGTGGGGAGTGTTTAAGTGAGTGTGGATAAATTTTCGATAATATAGCCAATGGACAGGAGGGGGAATGAATCGACAAGTGGTCAGGATGATAATAATAACTATGTTATCAGTTATCATGGCAGGATGCGCAGATAGTAAAAAAAACAAAATTGTATATATGAGTAGTGGTGATGAATTTATCTTAAGTAAAAAGTGTGTTGCGGGAGTAAGAGTGGATCCTTATGTGTTTAACTCTAAAGAAATATACTCTGTGAGTTTAAGATTGAAAAACACTGAAGATTGCTCGCAAAAATTAAATAATATAATAAAAGAAAATATTGGAAAAAGATTGTTTACTTATTTAAATGGAAATTTATTAATCGATGCTTATATTGCTAGTGAATTAAAAACTGAGAATGGTTTTAGGATGTCTGTAAGCAATAAGGAGCTTGCTGAAGATATACTTTCCTTTTATAGGTAAACCAAATATAAAAGGACTGAAAGGCCAATTGATGGTCTCTCAGTCCTGTTAGGATAATCAAAAAGTTAGTGAGCGGTTAGGATCATGAGCATATGGTGCACAGCCTCTAGAGCTATGATGGATTTTCTACCTATTGTTAATATGGAATATTAATTTCTTTTAGGGAAATCTACCGTTACGGTTACAGGAGCAGAATGAGATTTCACCCTGACATAAGAAACTCCTGCTCCTGTAGCTGTAAATGAATAAGAACCCGGCCCCATAGTTGTTACTGTTTTCATCTTATCATGCTCAGGATATTTAATCTCTACGTCGAAAGATGACTCCATATTTGATGAGGGGGAAAAGTTTATTGTGGATGGTTGTGGATGTTCTAAACTTCCATTAAACCCTTCAAGCTCAGTCCATTCGCTCCACACCCCTGGAGCAGCAATAACCCGCTTTGAATCAAAAGCTCCATTATAAGTACCTGAGCAAGATCCATTTTTACGTGCTTCACGGGCTTTCTGCAAACCGAGGTTGACCGCCCCAGCACTCTGTCCCTTCAGCTGCGCGAATCTCGTGACATAAATTTTTTTCGCCTGAGCTGTATCACCTCTTTTGATAGCATCAGTGAGTTTCTGGTAATCTTTGTTATTTTTAATATATGGACAGTTTTTTTTCCCGCAGATAAGGCAGATATTATTCTCCAGAGCTTCCTTCACATCGTCAGAAAATATCCCCGGTGTGCTTCCTGTATTAACTTTAAGGTCATTCCATTCCCAAGCATTGGTACTGGCATCCCAGTGAGTATTGGGTTCGTGCGGTTTACCGCTGTTACAGTTAAATGCATCATAAGTGACACTATCCGGATGATTTACCATTGATGATCTCCTTTCAGTTTTTTAGGCAACAAAGTACTGTATATATAACAATGTTTATATATACAGCATGAGCATACTAAAGCAATCAGAAAAGCCAGTCAATAGATGAGAATTACTCGCATTTGTGTCATTAATCACAGTACAGAGAAAGATTCAAAAGGGGTGGATAGGATAATTAAATTTATTTATAAACAATAAATTACAATCTTAACGTGGTTTTTTACATCATTGACCGTCAAACCCCAACACCATGTTCTTCGAGTTATTGGATCGCACGTCCGATCGACAAGTAGCTACCGGACTTATATGAGCTAAGGATATAATGAAGTGACCGGGAGTCACTGAGATACCGTATAGTTGAGCTACAAACCCAGCATATTTAACATAATGCGCATTATTTGTACTTATTTAACATTTTCAAAAGCTTACAACATTAACTCTTTGCATAAACTCCTGCCACGCCGCTGAAGCTATACTTTGGCCATGTCGACAACAAGAGCACCTGCCTATGTGTGGCCGTTTCGCACAATTCCATAGCCGCGACGAATTTCTCGCCGCCCTGGCGCCTGATACACCGGTTAGTACCGCCGGTGACTGGCATGCACGGTATAACGTCGCCCCAGGCACGCCAGTGTCAGTGTTTCATCACCACGACGGCCTGCTGCAGCTAACACCAGTTAACTGGGGCTATGCACCGGCATGGTGGCGCGAACAGGGAAAACCGCCGCTCATCAATGCCCGCGTTGAAACCGCGGATAACAGCCGGATGTTCGCCCCGCTTTGGAAGCATGGCCGCGCGCTGGTGCCGGCGTCGGGCTGGTACGAATGGAAAAAGTCGACGGAGAATCCGCGGCTGAAGCAGCCCTATTTTATCCGTGGCGCCGATCGCCAGCCGCTGTTCTTTGCGGCGCTGTACGCAGCAGATAGCGACGGCTGCAGCAGCTTTGTCATTATCACGGCCGCCAGTCATGCCGGTCTGGCGGATATTCATGACAGGCGCCCTTTGGCGCTGCCACCGGCCGCCGCGCGCGACTGGCTCAATACCAGCTTAGTTCCGCCCTCTGGCCATATGCAGGCTGACGTGTACAGCCTGCAGGCGGAGGATTTCACCTGGCAACCGGTCTCGCCGGCTGTGGGCGCCGTTCGCAATGACAATCCCTCACTCATCCAGGCCATCGAGGCACCAACGGTCTGAGCGGCGCGTTATCCACAGTTTTGGTGGATATCATGTGTGCAAACACACATGAAGAACGTCAAAAGCTGCAGAGAAAATCACTCAGAAAATTATTATATTACGTCGGATCGCGCTACGAGACCCGGTTTCAGGCTTGCATGGCTGCACGTTTCGTTTATGATTTACTGTATATATATACAGATAAATTATGCCTATTATGAACACGCGAGAATTGTATTTTTTTTCACCAGTCCAACCTGTAAAACTCCCACTCTACGGGACACCATGCCCGGCAGGCTTCCCCAGCCCTGCCGACGATTATATTGAACAATCAATTGATTTAAATGATTTTATTCGACACCCGGCCGCCACATATTTCATCCGCGCAACGGGCGAGTCAATGAGCGATGGTGGCATACTCTCAGGGGATTTGCTGATCGTCGATCGGGCTGAAAAACCCGTGCATGGCAGCATCGTGATCGCCGCGGTCGACGGTGAGTTTACCGTCAAGCGGCTGCTGCTGACCCCTAGGGTTTGTCTGGCGCCGATGAATCCAGCCTATAGCCCAATTTACCCCGAAGAACTGGAAATTTTCGGAGTGGTGATCCACGCCCTGCACTCATTCGGAGGGTGATCATGTTTCTCTTGGCCGATGTCAATTCGATGTACTGCGCCTGCGAACAGGTTTTCCGTCCGGATCTGAAAGGGCGTCCAGTGGCCGTTCTTTCGAACAACAACGGCGCCCTGGTGGCAATCAACCGCGAGGGAAAAAAGCTCGGTCTGAAACGCGGCATGCCGTTTTTTCAGGCCAGAGAAATCATTAAAAATCAAAATGTAACTGTATTTTCAAGCAATTATGCCTTGTACGGCGACATGTCGGCACGCTGCATGACGATTTTAGAATCCCTCGCGCCGGCGATGACGATCTATAGCATCGACGAGGCATTTCTTCACGTTGCCGGCATCGATGCCACAGAGTCATTCGAAGAATACGGACGTCGAGTGCGTGATACAGTGCTTCAGCAAACCGGGCTCACCAGCGGGATCGGTATTGCCCAGACAATGACCCTTGCCAAACTTGCCAATCACGCCGCAAAAACCTGGCCGGCTACCGGCGGCGTCGTTGATCTGACAAACCGCGATCGGCAACGACGGTTAATGGCACTGGTGTCGGTCAGCGACGTGTGGGGATGTGGGCGCCAGCTGACAAAAAAGCTGGCGGCGATGGGGATCACGACTGCACTGCAGCTTGCCGACAGCAACCAGGCGTTGATGCGCAGGACGTTCGGGGTTGTGCTCGAGCGCACCGTGCGTGAACTGAACTGTGTGCCGTGTATTTCGATCGATGCGCTGCCGGCAAAGCAGCAGATCATCGTCAGCCGGTCATTTGGCCAGCGCGTCACGCAGCTGCAGGACATGCACCAGGCGGTGTGTCAGTACGCCGAGCGGGCCGCCGAAAAACTTCGCCGAGAGAAGCAATATTGCCGACACATTTCGGTGTTTGCACGAACCAGCCCATTTGCACCTCATGAGCCTTATTACGCCAACAGCCACAGCGTTCAGCTTATGTTGGCCACGCAAGACACCCGCGACATTGTTGCGACGGCTGTGAAAGCCCTCAATGTGATCTGGCGTGACGGTTTTCGCTATCAAAAAGCGGGCATAATGCTTAACGATTTCTGTGACAAACCCGGGCAGATCGATCTGTTCGACGAACATCCACCGCGCGCCGGTAGCGAACAATTGATGAAAGCGGTCGATGGCATAAATCACTCTGGGTTGGGGAAAGTCTGGTTTGCCGGCCAGGGTACAAATACAGCCTGGGCAATGCGCCGAGAAATGCTGTCACCACGCTACACAACGCGACTCCAGGATATCCCTGTTGCCAAACTGGCATAATCGCATGAAGGCGACAGCTAAGCTCAAGGGAAGGACGGCCGGGCGCCGGTGTAGTTAGCCTGGCAGGGTATTCCCACTCGAGTCAACGGCTGGAAGATGAAACGGCAGAGACAGTCGCCGGACTGAACAACCAACCTGTCGTATGCCAGAAATAACTCTCTACTTCACCGTCAGCACACAAATCGGGGCTTATAGAGGATCTTAAAGGATCCTCCCCCCCCCTCCTGCTAAGACCAGTCTTTTTTCGAAGCCGGACGCACCATAAGAGCTTAGATCGCAACGAGCCGTTGCGATGCTGGGCTTACAGAAAAAGAGCTACCATGGGGTTTTGAGGCACGATCTGCGTTGTTGAGGTAGAGATTTGGGGCCCGCCGGGTAACCGGTGGGAGGTACTGCAGTTCTATGAAGGAAACTTTAGGTATTTCCCATAGTTTAGATATACACATATCCACAGCAATGTTTTTTAAAGCTTTTTTTGTTTTTTTAGATTTTAAATGCTTTTTAGGCATGCTCCAAAGCCTTGTCACACTTGCCTCTCAGGCCTGTCAATATGGGAAACAGGTAAAGCAAACATGGGAAACGGCCAAAGTTATTATGGGTTAAACCTTAAGTTGGTGTGGGAAATAGCTAAAGTTTGTATGGGAAACACCTAAAGTTAATTCAGGTGTGGGAATCACCAAAGGTTTGCCTTGACCATGACATAAAACGAATGTAACTATGGGAGAAATAAAAACCACCCATAGAATTATATATGACTGAAAATAAAGGGATTGTAAAAACTAGTAGACCTGCCATAGCTCAATCAAACGAGCTAACGGAAGCTGCCTATTATCTGTCATTACAGGCTAAGAGAGTTCTATGGTTGTGCCTTATGGAGACTTACAGACAAGACGATCATCCTGGCACTTTCACTGTTAGGGTCGCAGATTATCAGCGTCTGTTTAAGGTTAGCCAGGCAACAGCTAGCACTGATGTTAGGAAGGGGATTGACGCGCTTTCCAATAGTTCAGTTACCTTTTTCCCTTCGGATGGCGAATATGAAGAACGTAAACGGCCCTGGCTTGCAGAGGCAGGCTTGAAGCGTGGCAGGGGGTCATGGAACATTGAGTTTAACAACAAGGTAATGCCGTATTTACTAGATCTAAGCAGCCAATTTACGACTTACAACCTTTATGATTGCGGCCGCATCAACAGTGTAAGGGCTATCCGTTTGTACGAAAGCCTGTGCCAGTATCGAAAGTCCGGGATCTGGATCACCACAGCGGATTGGCTAGCAGAACGGTATCAACTCCCTCAGTCTCAGCGCGATAACTTCGCCGAGATGAAGCGAACGTTTATCAAGCCGGCCCTGGAAAAGATCAGCAAAGAAACTCCTTTGATGGCAACTATGGCTGAAACCGGTGACGGCAAGCTAATCTTCACGATCGTAACCAAGAATCCAGAACCTTCTCTTCCACTTTAGGCTTTTCCCATATGCTAAAGAAAAAAAACATTTGCTGTTTCCCATACTTTAGGTGTTTCCCACACCTAACAGGGTGTTGTACGCCAGAACTCGGTAAGTCCCGCCTACAACCCCAATTTATTTTTATCCTAACAAGTTATTCTTCAAACTTGCTTCCGCTTCATTAATCAACAACGTGATCAGCCGTACCAAGTCCAAAGTAAGCTGTTCCGCAGCTTCAAAACTTAGCTTCAAAATATTAATTTGACCTTCTCCAAGCACATTCTGAAAAGATACTTTCTGAAAGCCTTCTTCATCACGTCGTTCTCTCAATAGTTGCATAACGCGTTTAGTCACGATAGTTGTGATATCAGGAAATTCTGGGTTATCGAATATATGGCCATGACTTTTGGCTAAAGTTTCCCATGAAAAAAGAATATCGTAGCGAGAAGTGAATCGCGCCTGCTTTGGTGGGAAATGCCACAAAACGATGAATGGCATACTTCTTTTCATACACTCTTCAAAATGCTGCTGCCAAACGTCTGGAATTGCCCGCCCTTCACATAACAGATAGTAATCAGATGGTTTGAGGGAAGTATCGTAATCAACATCCGGCACTGTCTGCGTTGTTCCGAGTTGAGTTTGCCAATGTTCTCGAAGCATGAGCTCCAGGGGAGGGATTATGATACATAACCAGCTTAACGGAATGTATACAGCGATCGGTGGAACGACAGTACGGTGGCCATCTTCAAAGAACGGCCGGCAGGTTTCAGCGATCTCTTTAGCCTTTGCGCAGTTCTCGTTCGAAGATAACCAGTCTAGGAACGGAAGCGGTACTACCTGGCACAAACAACCCCAGCTACGGCCATACTTGTAGAGCTCCCAGCCAGGCACACGCAGATAGTGACGTTGCACATACAACACCAGTCGCTGCGTCAGTTCATCCTGAGACGTTGTTTTAACTCGAAATCTTTTGCGTGGTTTGATAAGTAGATCGATGAACAACGTCGCCATAAATGCCTGTCTGGTTAAGTTAGCTGCTAAAATCCTAATATACTTAAGATTTATCCTGACCGCATCCCAAACCCCTTTAATCAATCGCCAACATACTCTGACTTTGAGCAAGCTCTAAATTTGATTGATCACTAATCGATCAGATTAAGAGGGAAACAGATAGGCGACAAGTGAGCTTAACAGATAACAACTAGAGGTTAGGGTCGCCGGTAGCCCGGCGAAGCCGGTTCGATACTCTTATAGAGCCTCAATCCTCCCCTCGTCCTGCTAGACCAATCAAACTTACAGCGCTTCAGGAGTATCTTTGCGCCGTCGGAGTGGGTCCAGCAAGGCCTTGGCCGCAGCTGGAGCGTATCTCCGCGTTAGCAGCCCTTTAGGGCTGGTTACGGGCGTGTATTTTGATCTTATAGCCATGACAGCTATGTAGGGTATCTGCTCGTGTTTCTTCATGGGGCCCGTTGCGAAGCAATGGGAGGTACTTTGATACCGAACCGGCGCGGGCTATGCCCGCTGCAAGGGCGGGCATTTTATGAGTCTGTCCAGAGGGCAGACGATGAATAGGTTTTTTCTTTATATGAAGAAAAGAAAGTTCTTTAAAAGAAGTATTAATTAGTTCTTTAAAAGGAACCGCGCACCTTAGAACGTACTCGTTTCGCACTTTATGTATCTATCGGTTGTAGCCTTGTGGAACTTTCCCTTGCAGTTATCTGTGTATAACTGTTCTGATTGAGTCAATTGATTGTCGGTGATGGTTTTTTCTATATTTACACGCCTACCTAGCGGTGAATAACACGACCGCGAGAAGCCGTTTTGTACAAATTTGAGGCAGCTGTGTATGGCAGGCGTGACAATTCCTCCGGCGTCAACCGGATCATAAAAATGTGGTTCAGGTGGGATCAGGTACCAGGCGGGTGTAGTTTCCCCTAGACATGAGCATGCGCTCTTTAACTCGTCGTTTCACCTCAGTGAAGACTGCAGCCTGGTTGCCCATGAAACGCCCTTCAGCGATCTCACGCGTCAGCTGTCGCTTTACTATAGTTTCAATATCACGGCGAGTGCGTTCGGCATCGCGGCGAGCTCGAGCGCGACGTAGTCCGTGTTCCTTACGTTCGGACTGATAGCTGCGGAACCGTTCGCGCACGAACCGCCAGGCTTTTGCGATCAATTCGTCCATCTCGAGGCGCGGCAGGTGCTGTTTTTCGCGCTGCTTATTTTCCCATTCCACGCGGCTACGCCGTGCAGCTACAACAGCTACGTCGGAAACGTCTAGAGCAGAAAACAACGCTGGCGTGAAAGTAATATCGGTTGGGATGTTACAACCTATCTGCGGATCATATTCCGTATGATATGTGATCAGCCCGAGTTCGGACATGAAGAACAAGGCTCGTGTCGCCCGAGTGATAGACAAGTTGCCTTTATGGGACTCCGTGGCTAATCCACATTCGATGGCCAAATTTGTGATAGATCGCTGTACCCGATTAGCTAATGGGTCATAGTGGAAACACATCCCCTGCAACAACGCATCAATCGCCCGCCGGCGAAGAAGCGGAGGCATACGGCGCCGTTTACCAAGCGATCGCGCAAAGGCCACGTGCATAGAGAAATCAAAACGGGATGTGAAGCCTTCGGCTTTCGCCATCAGCTTACGACAGAACGGCAGCGTATTCTTCCCTTCACGCGGTGTAAATTCCGGATTCGGGTTCTTGACCTGCCGATAATGAGTAAATTGGATGTTAGACTGTTCAGCCACCCTGTCCCGAACTTATGGCGGACAGGTGTTGTTTTCTAAATTGCATGAGTTATAATCTCTCACAGGCCAGCGCCTGCTTTTGACCCCCTGATATCTGACTCTTCCGCCAAGTTGATGACAGATTTCGGGGGGTTTTTGCATTCAGGGTTTCGATAAACCCTCTTCCCTGAGCATTTTGGATATGCTCGATCCTTCCCAACCTGAAGCCTCAGCTACACATTGGATATAAGCTTGTCTGTTCAGGCAATGCAATTATGCCCCTGAAAACAGCATAAACATCCGCAAATACTACTCTATTTTTTCTCTGGTGCAACAAAAGGATCTCTGAAGATCATTTTTTGGGCGCACACCTCGAATTTTGATGGCTAAGTATACCTGGTAAACAGCCCCCCTCCCCACAAACTGTGCAAACAACCACCAAAAACAGCAAACAACAGTCACAGTCAATAGGATTACCCCCAAAGAGAAGCTGCAAAAGATAAAATTCACTCAAAAGCGGAGCAAAAAACAACCACTCGTTAGAATAGTTAGGGTAGTTAATTATTCTGTTTTAATTGTCATATCGATCTAATGATCTGAAAAAAGGATCATTTCCAGATCAATGGTTCAAAAAGTTGAGTTAAACAGAGTTTTTACTCTGTCCTGATGTACTTTTACAGCATTTCAGATCGCATATAAAATTATTTACACAATTAAAATTTGCAAATACACTTCTTCGCATACTTTAGTACGGTTCATGTAGAACAGCCAGTCCGCCAACTAGCTTTTCGGTCCCTCGTACAAGTTTTCTTCAGCCTGGACTGCATCTGATAGCATCTTATCGGCACCTCCCTGCCATTGGTGTCGGGTGCAGTCCAGGCTAAAGAGCCATAAGGGAATACAGCAAATGCTCAATCCCTCTAATATAAGCGACTGCCAATTGAACCCACTTGGGATCGATTTTGGCGGAGCCTGCCAAACACATAACGTTCAATTCAATCATCTGTAGCTTAACCGTGTACTACGGGAGACTTTCATGGAAGGCTGGTATCTCGCCGCGCTAAAACCAGGCAAAGACAATATATTCAAAGCACAGATGATGCTCGAACGTCGCAACATCATGGCTTTCAGCCCGTTGATGTTTTCTTTTCGTCCTCGAGCTGACCGCCCTGGCCAGCGGAAAAAGGTGATCGAGCCTCTTTTTCCTGGCTATATGTTTGTTTGCTTTGACCCAGAAATTTTCCACTCGTCTAAAGTGGAGTCTTGTCCCGGTATCAGCCACCTTGTACGGTTTTCCGGAGCCATCACCCCGATTCGAGAGGCTGCGATTGAAGAAGTAATGGAGCTCCCAGTCTGCGTCCAAGCTTTTTCATCGGAACGCAGACAAAGAAAGAAACACGCTGCGCGTGCACATCTATCACATCATCAGCGACAACAAATTCAAGCACTCGCGAATGAGCATGATGGTGAGACACGTAGCGCAATGCTCCATGCATTTATCGACGCTCTAAAATAGTCCCTCTGTTACAACTCCATAGATAGCTCCTTGCCCCTTCAGATATCTGAAGGGGCTTTTTTATGCTTCTTGCATCTCAAACTGAGGTCTCTGATGACACAACGCGCCATGGCTACGCGCCAGACCTATTCCATCGTGCCAAAACATAACAACATGTTGAACGAGCAGGCTGTAAACCTCACCGCGATCCTTGAACGCCCGGTAGCCTGCAGAGACGTCCTTCACGCCATTCTTGAGTTGGCCCCTCAAATAGATAGCCAACGGCTGGCTCAGTGCGTACTCGACAAGGTTAAGCAACCTCGTCGTGGCCGCCGTCCGCAACCAGATAACAAGCGTGGAAGCGATTCATAGCGAGGTATAAACGTGAAAAAATGGCTACCCGTCGTTTTAGCACCCGCAGTATTGGGCGGATGCTCTATTAACAACCATCCAGAAAGGTCTGCGGGCACTGCCCAGCAGCTAGTAACTACGCTAATTGAAGCGCAAGTGTCGCCTCTTAAACAGGCCCAAAATGAGCTGGCTGCGGTGACTCGCGTAAAACAAACAAAAGCACCTGGTAAGCAAAGCATATCAGCGAGCCCTTCTGCGCTGGCGGGCCAGAAGTTGAGCGCGTCGATGACATCACTGCGTTTCGTAGGCAATGCACCACCACCTTCGACCCTGGCGGGGGCCGGGAGTGCGTCGTCATTGCGCGATGCATTACGTAAAATTGTACCGGCTGGTTGGGCGCTGAGCTTTTCCCAGGATCTTCATCCTGATGAGCAAATACCTCAGGAATGGCGTGGCGGCGTCATCTGGGTTGATGCATTGAATCAGTTGTTAGAAAAGCAAGGAAAAGTGGGGTTGATCGATTCGGCCGTGCGCCGAGTATCCATTGCAAACAAAACAGCAGCATTTAAAGTTGCAACCAAGATCGAGTCAAAAGCAGTAACCCCAAGCGCATCACCGCAATCTGTAACCCGCGGCCGCAACCCCTTCAATGGCGGTAAATCAGCAGACTTAAAGCAAGCGGTTACACCAGCACCAACAGCCATAACATCCAAGAAAGCGACTGTCGTACAACAAAAGCAACATTGGCGAATAGATGCCGGCAACACGCTCAAAGATACCCTGTTCAACTGGGCAGCAAGCGAAACATGCAACCAACCAGGGATCGCACACTGGACGGTTGCATGGCTGACATCCGTGAATTACCGCATCGACGCCCCACTCCAGTTTGAAGGCAGTTTCCGGGATATGCTGAATAGCCTATTCACCTTATACGGTACGGCGAAAGTGCCGTTGTATGCTGGTATTCGCCAAGCCCAATGTGTCATTTCGGTTGATGACAAGGAAATCCATTGATGGGCATTCAGTAACATCCCTTCCCCTTCTGATCAGAGGTTGCATCCGCAGCCTTATCTCCTGGAGGTTTGCATGAGTTATCGCGGAAAAGTGAACGTCGGCGTGATCGTCCTATGCACCATATTCTGGATAGTGCTTTGGAGGGGCATCTGATGTTTTACTGGATTTTATCTGTATTTCTGGGGTTCCTGGTATGGGTCAACATTTCTCCCCATGACCAGGCTGGGACTCAGCTGAAGGATAGCACGCTGAGTCAGCGCGCTATTCAAACCATCCGTTACATCAATGACATCAATGACTGGCGCTATAACCACCCTGCACAAAAAGACGGTGTGATCCCCGACAGCGCCTTCGGCTGGTCATCCGTTGGAGGGTTGCGCAATGTTCTGCAGGCTGATCGTGTGTATGTGTATCAGCCAGATCAACCTGGGTTGATGGCGGCATTGTTGGCGCAGAGCCGGCATTCCGCGCTGGTTGGTAAAGTCGTCGAAAGACGCCTTATCGACAGCTTTGGTAATGACATGCAGGTCAATGTGCCGGTGAGCATTACTGACGGCAGCCTGGTGTACCTCAACTAATCTCCCCTAATAAGGTTAACAATGAAAAAACACCTCCCCTTGACCGGGTTGGCGGCGATATTGTGTTTGCTGCTTTCCGGCTGTGCGCCGCTTGAGCGCATCGATAAGATCGATAATCAAGTATCACGGGACGAAAATCAGGCTGATAAACATCTGCATGCCCTCAAACAGGGCTCTGTGGTGCGGGATTTGACCTCTCAGTGGATCAACCCCTACCCGTTAAATGCTCAAACTGGGGGCAATAGTTTACTGCCTCCTTGCGCTGTGGCCATCAATCGCCCGGGGAGCATCACGCTGGCGGAAGTCAGTGCTTTCATCAGCAAGCGTTGTCGCTTGCCGGTGGTGGTGACGCCTGATGCGCAGGCTATCTTGACACCGACTGGTGGCAAAACTGAGCAGATAAGTGGTCCAGTTCCGGCGCCAGACCCGAATGGGCTGGTGCCGTTAGCCGCGTTGGGTGGTTCATCTGCCCGTGCTGCGCCGGTCGTCAGTGGTGGCACTACTCTCAGGGGCGTGTTCTGGCAGGGCGAGTTGGGGGGATTGCTTGATAATGTCACTACGCGTCTTGGGTTGTCATGGCGCTATGAGCAGGGCCGGATCGCCATTTTCTATCTCGACACCCGGACTTTCCCGGTCATGTTCATGGACAGCAAAGCGAGTTTTGGCTCCAAAACCGTGAGCGGCACCACTTCATCGATGGGGGCGACGGGTGACAGCAGTGGCGGTGGGCTCAGCGGTGACTCCAATACCTCTCAGGCGACTGAGATGGAAATAAAATCAAGCCTGTACGAGGACGTCACCAATACCATTAAGTCGATGTTAACGCCTGGTACCGGGCGCATGAATTTGTCCGCCGGCGTCCTGACGGTGACGGATACACCGCGCGTTCTTGAGCAGATAGGCCGTTATCTGGAAGACCGCAATAAAGAACTCAACCGCCAGGTCGTACTCAACGTGCAGGTCTACAGCGTCGAAAAACGCACTCAGGATCAGTACGGCATCGACTGGAACGCCGTATTCAACAGTGGCAGCGTCGGCTTGTCACTGACCAACGCGTTTACCGGCGCGGCTTCAGATGCGTTGAACGGTGGGGTTTCTATCCTTGATGGCAAAGGGGCGGGCACCAAAGCCTTTATCAAAGCCCTGTCGGAACAGGCGAACGTCAGCGTGATGACAGAGGCCTCGAGCATGACCACTAACCTGTCAGCGGTGCCGATCCAGGTTGCACTGCAGCAGGACTATGCGTCCAACGTCACTACGGAGAACACGGCCAACGTCGGTTCATCGAGCAGTATCACCAAATCCACGATCACAACCGGTTTCAACATGACCGTGCTGCCGTTCCTGATGCCCCAGTCGCCAAAAATGCAGCTGCAGTTTGCGATCAATATGTCAGATGACCCGACCATGCGCACGTTCACCAGCGAAAAAACGTCAGTTGAGTTGATGAAAACACGGCTCAAAACCTTTACCCAGCGCGTCATTATGCAATCCGGACAAACGTTGGTGCTCAGTGGTTACCAATCTCTCAACAACACCGCAAATCGCCAGGGCGTCGGCAGTTTCCGCTTCTTTGGACTCGGCGGCGGCGCAAACGGTGAAAATAACAAAACCATGCTGGTCATTCTTATCACGCCTGTCATTTTGGGATAAGCCATGAAACAACAGACTACCTACACGCTGCAGAATGGGAACGCCTGGCTTGTGGCCGGGTTGCACTGGCAGTATTTGCCGCTGCGTGGGCGCCGCAGCATGCGTTTGCGTGCGAAGGAGGCCAAGGCTACGCATTGGGCAGCATTGCCAACCGGTGACGGCCAGGCACAAGGCACCTTATTAGGCACTGTCAATCTCGCCGGCAAGGCTGTTCGAAAAGGAGGCGGGCTGGCATCGATGGCGTTGGCGGTTCTGCCGGCATTGCCAGAGGCTTGCTATGGCGTTTTCCCGTTATCCAATGGGCAATACTGGTTCGTCGCTGTCAGTGACGGCATGCTTTCCCCGTTCGGTGATATCGTCGGGGATGAAACGGCTATACGCACTGCGGTTTCCAATTTTCTGGCGATCACCTCAGCGCCTGCTGCGG
This sequence comes from Serratia sp. SA088, assembly GCF_049065515.1. NCBI lineage: Bacteria > Pseudomonadati > Pseudomonadota > Gammaproteobacteria > Enterobacterales > Yersiniaceae > Serratia > Serratia sp. SA088. The sequence goes on along the minus strand of NZ_JBAKGW010000014.1, from coordinate 38,959 downwards.
GGTGGATGATATATGCTCCTGGCGGCTTCTTTCCCAGGGAAGACACGGAAGATAAATCGCTCACCGAGTTGGTCGATAGCAAGGTCGGTTTGCGCCGGGCCCGGCTGAGTCAGACTCATGATCCGAAGGTGCTGTGGCTTTGGGGCATGGCAGTGGTGGCCCTGGGGGCCGGGTATGTGGGTTATTCAGTCTGGGAGAAACACCAGGAAGATGCGCGCATAGCAGCAGCTCAGGCCGCGCTGATGGCCAGGCAACAGATGGCACAACAGGCGCCGGTCGACACCCTGAAACCCTGGGCTACACAACCGCGGTTTCCACCGATGCTTAGTGCCTGCAGTCGCGTATGGAAAGACGCGCAGATCTCTATTGCAGGCTGGGTTTTCAATACGGCAACGTGTGATGCGCAGGGAAAAATCATACTGCACTACACCTTGCCGAACGGTGGCACCGTAGGGGATTTTGCCTTGCGGTTACCCGTGCTCTATGGTTCAGATATTCAACCCGTTTTTAATATTCCCGGTAGCGCCGACGACGCCTCTTTCGCATTACCGGTGCCACTTTCTCCTCCAGAACATCCCGAAGATCTTCTCCCGGGCAGCCAGCAAATTCAGCACCTAACCAGTTATGCCCAGCGTATCAATGCGCGCTTGCGCCTAAGCGAAATAGACGTAAGCACGCAGTTAACACAGGGCGACGTACAAAATCTGCCGTGGCGTACCTACAGCTTCACGTTCATTACCGATATTCCGCCCGATCGGTTGTTTGCGCCAACGCGCTTCAACAGCAGTGGAATAAGGGCGTCCAGCATCACGACCACGTTAAAAAATAACCGTCTGGAATACACCATTGAGGGACTTCTGTATGCCAACCGCTAAATCCAGAGTAACGCCCTGGGCGTTGTGCCTGGTTCTGATTTCACCTGGTGTCTTCGCCGCGCCGGTCGCTGACATACCGGCGGCCCCGCCCGCTTCACCGACGGTGAAGCCACCCACGACAGCGGATCTTCCTCTGCCGACCACGTTCGCGCGCGCGGAGGCTGGGCGTGCGTTAAATCTTGGGCAACTGGAAGCCATCCAGGCAGAGACAGTGCTGTACGAGGCCCAGCTGGCCAGGGCCAAGGCGCTGAATGAACTGCAAAAGAACGGGTATGACCGTGCACTGGATCAGCCTTTCAACCCGGCGCCACCTTCTCAGGACAACAAATCCGAGGTCAAGGGCGCGGTGCAAGATGCTGCTCCACCGCAGATTGTGGAGATCACCGGCGCGGGTAAAGGCTTCACGGCCGTGCTGGCACTCAGCAACGGCAATCAGGTTACTGTGCAGGTTGGGAATCGTATCCCGGGTACGGAGTTCGTTGTTAAACGGATCAACATCAATGAAGTCGTGGTCTCCGGGAAGAACCAAACACTGGTCTCTCTTTCCTTTGCGGGGTAACCCATATGTATGAGAAACGTGGTTCAACCTATATCCATTTAGATCTGGCCAATACTGATGCCCCGACGCTGTATGTGTCTGACGCACACAATAACAGTCTGGCCGTCACGTCAGAGATTGCCGGCGCGTTTAAAAAACACCCCAGGCTGCAGGTTAAGCGGGTTCAGCTTGATAAGCTGAAAGAGATGCAGCAAAGCCAGCTCACTGAGAACCCCAACGCTAACGAATATTCCGATCAACAGGCGAAGATTATTAGCTTCTTCAAGGATGCCAAGATGAAAGGCGCCAGTGATATTCATCTGCTGATCGGGATGAATGATGTGACGGTGGTGCAGTTTCGTGTTCATGGCGATCTTGAAACGGTGACAACGCTGGATTGCGCGGAAGGGATGACGCTGGCGTCAACGATAGTGATGTCGATGTGCGATGTGGCCGAGAAGAGTTTTAACCCCAATCGCGCTCAGGATGGGCGGCTTCGTAAAGAGTTTCTGCAAGGGCTTCAGCTCTTCGGCGCGCGTTATGCGCATACGCCGGCAGAATTCGGTCTGTATGTGGTCATGCGCATTTTGCCCGATGAGGGTAAAACGCCGCCTACGTTGGACGAATTGGGTTTTCTACCGGAACAGCAAACGCTTATTCGCCGTATGCTGGCGCGCCCTGAAGGCGTCATCACCCTGTCCGGCCCTACCGGTTCTGGGAAAAGTACCTCCCTGCGCACATTCAGCGAAATGTATCTGTCCTTTACCGGGCATCGAAAACGACTGATGACGCTGGAAGACCCTCCAGAAGGATTGATTTTAGGCGCGGTACAAACCCCCATCATTGCCGATAAAAACGATCCGGACGCTGTTAGCCGTGCCTGGGTCAGGTCTATTTCTGCCGCATTACGGCTGGACCCTGATGCCATGGTTGTCGGCGAAATTCGTGATGCCAACTCGGTTAAGTCTGCGTTGACGGCGGCCAAGTCAGGCCACCTGGTGGAAACCACGCTGCATGCGAATGATGCGGTCGGCATTCTTGATCGCCTGACCGATACTCTGGGTATCCCCATGGGCCAGGTGGCCGATCCTCAAGTTATGATTGGCTTAATCGCGCAGCGGCTGGTGCAGCTGTTGTGCCCTCACTGCAAGAAACGCTGGGAGGCGGTCAGAGCAAATCTGGGAGAGGAGAAAAGAGCGCTGCTTGAACGCTTTTGTCAGGTCGAGAAGCTGGCTTTTCGTCATCCTGAGGGATGTGAGCACTGCTACAAAGGCGTAACCGGCCGGCGGGTCATTGCGGAAGTCATCCGTCCCGATGCCAGATTCATGGAGTTGTTTCGCCATGAGGGCAAACTGGCTGCGCGCAGTTATTGGGTGAACGCGCTGGGCGGTATCACTCGCGGCCAGCACCTGATGCGTTATCTCAATGACGGACTGGTCGACCCGATTGATGCGGACTATATCAGCCCGCTGGACGAGGACAGCCTGACATTGTTACCCCCGGAGGCTGCATCATGATTTCCCGTTTGCGCAAACTGTTGACGGCGCTACGGGGCTGCATGCCGTCATCGGAAAGAATGAATGAAGTGGTCGGGCGCTGGTTGGCACAAAAGACGTTCTCCACCGCTGACCGCCTGACGCTCTACGAGGACCTGGCTTTCCTGCTCGACAACAACCTCAAAGTTGAGAAAGCCATCAACTCAATGATAGGGAGCTTCGACAAGAAACGCCCGCCGGTGGTCTATTGCCTGGAGGATATGCTCAGTGCCCTGCGTCAGGGTCGGTCAGTCGACCAGGGATTGGCGTCCTGGATACCCAGGCAGGAGGCCGCCATCCTCAGTTCCGGCGTTCAGGACGGCAACCTGGCTGCTGCCTTATACCGGGCGATCACCGTGGTACAGGGCATGGCGAATATGAAGTCAGCATTGGTGTCCACATTGGCTTACCCGATGCTGTTGCTGGCAATCTCGTTTGCCATGATGAAGATGGTCACTGTTTATTTCCTTCCCCGCCTGGAGACTTTGTCTGCCCGAGATAATTGGACAGGGGCGCTGTGGTGGCTCAGCGCCATCTCAGAATTCTTTGTCAATCATGCAATTATTCTCGGTGGGTTGATACTCCTGCTGATTGGCTTTGTCGTCTGGTCAATGCCGAACTTGACTGGAACGGTGCGGCAGCATGTTTTGGACCGTCTATTGCCCTGGAGCGTGTATCGCGACGTGCTGGGAGTGGGTTTTTTACTTAATTTCAGTGCGTTGATGCGTGCTCAGGTGAAGACGGAGGACGCCATCGAAATGCTGAGCCGTTATGCACCCCCCTGGTTGTATGAGCGATTGGCCGCTACCCAGCGTCAGGTTAGGCAAGGTGATCACCTCGGGTTGGCGTTGCGCAATGCCGGCTACGGATTCCCCTCCCCGCGTGCTATCGACAAACTGGTCCTGCTGACCGACGGCGATAACGCTGAAATCATTATTGAAAATTTTGCACGGGCCTGGCTTGTGCAAACTGTAGCCCGGATCAAGCGGACGGCGTCTTTGCTTTCTTACATCGCATTGGGCACCAATGCTGGCTACATGATCCTGATCCTTCTGGCCACACAAAACCTCAACGACCTCGTGGGCACACGCTAGACCGCCCACTCTCTACGATACCTAAAGGAAATAGTAATGGAACTCACACAAAACACTCGCTCGGCTGTCAACCGTGGGGCAATAACTATGATTGAAGCAATGATCTGGTTTGTTCTTGTCCTTGCTGTATTGGCTGTCGCTATCACACAAGGTGGCGGTCTGTTTAATCGTAACGATGGCAACACAGAGTACAGTAATGCTGCGGAGCTAATGACCAATACCCGCACCATGTTGAAAACATCCGGCATCTATAATTTTGCCGCCGCCGACGCCATGACCGGTGCGCTGATCCAGTTCGGGGGGGCGCCGGCCAACATGTCGGTTGTCGGTACCAAATCCTCGGGTAGCGCCAAGTTGCAAAACCTGTGGGGGGGCGCTGTCACCGTGCAACCCGTGGCAACGGCCGGTGGGCAGAAATCCTCCTTCTCTCTGACTTACGCAGCCGTTCCTCAAGAGGCGTGTATTACTCTGGCCACCAAACTGAGTGCGGCGCCGAGTGTTGTTACCACCATGGTCAACGGCACATCGACGAATGGCCCGATCGCTGCCAGCGCCGTGGGGGCGCAGTGCACTGCCGATAAAGGCTCTGTTGGTCAGAACAGCCTCACCTTTACAAGCAACACCTGATGCCCATCCTGCCGGCAACGTTCTGTTGCCGGCCTCCATCTGGAGTGCATTCTCATGTTGTCTTCCTTTCAACGGGCCCTGGCCTGTCTGGTGCTGGGCTGGGCATTATTGTTCTCGTTGCCGGCACAGGCGTTCTGTTTTAATGAGGCGGGTGCGCGCTATAAAGTTGACCCGTTATTACTTCGCTCAATGGCGACTGTCGAAAGCAGCCTAAATCCTCAAGCCATTGGAAAAAATCGCGATAAAGCAGGGCGAGTTACCAGCCGTGACTTCGGGCTGATGCAAATCAATGACCGGCATATTCCCCAGCTGCGTGCGCTGGGCCTCATCCGCAGTGAGCAGGATTTGCTGACCAACAGCTGTCTCAACGTGCAGATCGGGGCCTGGATATTGGCAAAGCACCTCAAACAATGCGGGGTAAATTGGCAATGCCTCGGCTCCTATAATGCCGGATTCGCAGATAACAACGGTCCGCGGCGTATGATTTACGCGCGGAAAGTGTATGCGATGTACATGAAACTGAAAGGAGGTGCTGCCTGATGGCTTTGTATCTCCTGAAGTTCTCTTTGTTGATGGCATGCGCCGGCGCCACTCTGTTTATTGGCGCCCTGCCGTTGGTTCATCGAGCGAAACAATTCTTGCTTGAACATGATGGCCCGCCCCTCACTCGGCTGCAGATCAGAGGCGTCACAATAGTTTTCGTCGGCACCGGTACTGCACTGATCGCAACAACGGCCCTTGTGGGCCATCCCTGGTTAGGTACCGTCAAAATTCTGGGGCTGCTGGCCTGGGGCATTCCCATGGTACTGCTCGATTTACGCAATTACTGGCTACCGCTGCGATATACCTCGGGTTTTTGGCTGACAGGCCTGCTGTTTACCGTGATGCCAGGAAGTGCACTTACCCTGACTGAGGCACTTACAGGCAGTATCGGCATGTTTTTGTTCCTCTATGCCTTTCACTACGGCGCCAAGCATCTGCGGGGTGAAGAAGGGTTCGGCATGGGCGATGTGCATTTGATCGCCGCGCTGAGCGCCTGGTTTCCCTGGCAGCTCGCCAGCGTGCTGAGCGGATGTGCATTATTGCTGTTTATCGCAGGGGCATTACTGATGAACAAAAAGACTCAACCTTATGCTCCCTGGCTATTCATGTTACTGGCAGTTGTAGCCGGTAGCTCCCCTCAATTGCTCTCTTCAGGTGCCCTATGACTGCTGAAATTGCCACTCATCGTATCAACCGTGGGGGTGCGCTGGTTTCTATGGCCATCGTTCTGGCGATCGTATTGATTGCCGCCCCTATCGGGCTTGAAAGATATTCCAATTACATAGAAGAACAGAGCTGGGTCGTGACCGCGACGCACCTGAGCACAGTAAGCGGGGGGGCCCGTCGATACGTTAAAGATAACTACGATACGTTGCTGAATCAGGTTAAAGGGGGCGGCAACGTCACGGTAACCGGCCAGACCCTCCGCGATAAAGGGTATTTGCCGGCGGGGTTTTCCCTTACCAACAATAACGGCCAAACCTATATTCTTGCCGTGACACGCAATCCTTCGCAAACCGACAAGCTGGTCGCCTTTGTACTGACTGCCGGCGGTCAAAATATTACGTTCAAGGGCCAACGCTATATCGCTCAGAACACGTCTGGCTTGGGTGGGTATATCGACCCCGTCAATGTTGCCAACGGCGCCGGCGGTGGCTGGCAAGTCAACCTGACGAATATGGGGCTAAGTGGACAGAGTGGACACCTGGCCGCTTACCTGACGTCCGATGTATTGGCAGGTGGGGCTGAAGAGAGCGATCGCTTGTATCGCTTCCAGGTTAATGGTCGTCCCGATCTTAATAAGATGCATACTGCGATTGATATGGGGGGGAACAACCTGAATGCCGCTAATGATATCAATGCACAAACAGGTAATTACCAGCAGAATGTAAATGCTCAAAACGTTGTATCACGGGATGGTGTGGTTGCGGGAGGTGGAATTGCCGCTGCAGGGGATGTTCGTAGTAATTACGGCTGGTTGGTAACAAAACATGGTAAGGGTTGGCTCAACGAAGACCACGGCGGCGGGTTTTATATGGATGACAACGACTGGATTCGTTCGGTGAATAACAAAGGTATTTATACCGGTGGCCAACTGAAAGGTGGGAGCGTTCGTGCAGACGGCCGGGCATCTGTCGGTGAATATCTGCAGCTTGATGGCACGGCAAATGCTGGTTGGGGATGCGGCCCAAATGGACTTGTAGGTAGGACACCGGAAGGCGTACTGCTCTCTTGCCAAAATGGCATATGGAAGTCCTTGGGGGCGTTAGATACATTTAATGTGACGAGCGATGAGCAATGCCAAAACCTAAAAGAAGCAAGAGCCTATTGCCCTGCGGGAACAAAATTAGTCTCTGGAGGATATCGACTGTCTCGTTGGACATCTAATGATTCAGCACATAACTCCCCTGATGCTGCTTATCCTGACGTCTTTTCAAATAGCTGGATTGTAGTTACGCCTAATAATGAATGGCGTACAACATGTTTTCAGTCTATTGCTATTTGCACGAAATGAAATAAGGGTTTGCAAAGTGGAATTTCACGGTTCGGTGTAATATAATGGGCTTTTGATTTTTAATTTAATGAGTCTTTATGGAAAAAGATAAACTGGCTAGTGTTCAAGCTCTGAGAGGGCTTGCGGCTCTTGCTGTAATGCTATTTCACTTTCGTTGGAATATTAATCTTTCCCATCCTGGTTTAGGAGATAAATTGTTCGGGTGGGGGGCTGTTGGTGTTGATGTTTTCTTCTTGATTAGTGGGTTTGTTATCACGCTTTCAGCTAAGAAGTTAACTCCAGGGCTGTCGGCTGCGGGAGTGTTTATGAAACACCGCGTAAGGAGAATATTTCCAGCTTATTTCATTATCCTGCTAATCTCCTTCCTTTTATCTGGGGCTATGAGTACCTTTCATTACCCAGAAAAAGTAAGTAACTTGATAAGTGCAATCACCTTCTCCCCAATTAATCCGAATCATGCTCCATTCTATATAGATGATAGTGGTTTCTATGGTATTCGGTGGACACTGAATTACGAGATGTTATTCTACGTGGTCATGGCATTTTGTCTGCTATCAAGATATCGATGGTTCCTTTTGTTTGGTGGATTTTCATTAAGCCTGGTTGTTTTCCCTATGTTGGCAGGGCATTCTCCGACCTTGGATGTGAGTGGCTATCAATTCAACTCTGCTTACATGAACTTAATCACCAACCCAATAATATGGATGTTTTTGGTAGGGGTAGCCTTTGGGCTTATCCATCCTTATACAAAAAATTTAAATAACCATGTTAGAGTTATTTTCTTAGTTGTGGCGATGTCTATCGCAGTTTACTGCGTTCTGTATACACCATTGTTAAATCATGGCATAACGATGTCTGGATGGTATCTTTCCATTTTGTTTATTGCTGTGGTTCTGAATGACAAGCTGATAACTAAATTCATGCCGAGGTTCTTCGTTACTTTGGGAGAGATATCATTCTCTCTGTATCTCATTCATACTTTAATGAACGGAGGGATAGGTAAGCGTTTTGAAGATATAGGTGTGGTTGATGGTATACCACGATTTTTGTTGTCATGTGTTTTTTCTATCGGATTAGCTTACTTGTCATATTTTTTTATTGAAAGGCCAGTAAGTAGACGAAAACAAAAAACAGTAAGCCATAAAGCGGCATTGACTAGTCCTGATATAGGCTGACACTTTTCAGCCGGATAACGCCCGATGATTCTCATCGGGCATTTTGTATTTCAGCAACAACTCCTAGCTGCAGGCCGGGACAGTTTAACATTCTCAGCTATCAATAATTCTTATCTCGCAGGACATCCTCTCATGAAGCGTTTATCTATGTTCGCCGCCTTGTTCGGTTTAAGCGGGTGCGTCTGTACGCCGGCGCCACATTCTGTTGTTACTCCAACAGCGGCCGTCACTCCCGCGGCGCAGTCAATCCAGAACATCACAGCGACGCTCTATCAATCTGAGGCGCTGAACCAAGTGCGCCCAGTTTTATTCACCCCCAAGATCACCGCCAATTCACAACGCATTACTGTCGATTGGGATGGAGATGCCATCGAACTGCTCAGCCAACTGGCTCACATGCGCGGCTTATCATTCGCCTATACCGGCGTGCGACTTCCGTTGCCACTTACATTGCATGCCAGCGACGTCACCTTCGAACAAGTACTGCGCCTTGTGCGAACGCAAATAGACTGGCGGGCACAGCTTGAACAGCAATCGCATGAGCTGCGTCTGTTCTTTATGTTGCCCCTTAAAAAAGGAATGCTGGCATGAAAAAAATCGCTCTTGCCCTCGGGCTGGGGTTGCTCAGCACGGCGGCCGGTGCGGCCGTTCTGGAAGGGGGGCCGCCCCCAGATATCGGGGCTTACTTGTCGCCAAAGGCGCCGGATAAACATGGATTGAACGACACCCTCTGGCAGCTGATGAACGAAGCTGGGCAGACCGTGGGGTTCCGCGGCGGCAAAGCGCAGCGCGCCTGGGAGCTGCAGCAAGCTTTAAACGCCCAAAACGACGCACTGAACAGAATGTACACCTTCGCACCACTGATTAGCCGTCAGGGTTGGTTACCGCCGGTCATAGTTGCTTCAGAATCGTTGGCACACATTACTGACAGGCAGATTCGCACAGCAAATAAGACTTACAGCATCCTGCTACCAGAACGGTTCGTCAGTAATCCGCCCACCTGGCGGCAGTATTTGCTGGCTGGGTTAACCATCAATACTGATATTCCCACTGACATTCGCCCAAAGAACAGAAATGAGGAAGCGGCGTGGCACGCGGCGGTAGAAAAAGGTTGGCAAGACGGGCGCGAGAGCGCTGATCGCACGCTCGAGAGCAATTTCAACCGCCTGACTCGCGATTACACAGGCATGTTGCGTTACACCACACTGCTGCAGCAAGGGATCATTACCCCGCCGGTCGTCAGTGAACAGCTGCAGACAGTCACGGGTTCCCGCGACAAGGTGACTATCGGCGATCGAACCCGCGTGCTCAAACAACACGCTGGATTCGAGCTGGATAAAAAGCGCTGGAAGCCAACGATTAACATCGGGAAATAACAGGTGCAACGATGACAGCCCTCACCGATTTCGACTTCAGCGGAGGACTCTCCCCCGACAAACTCCGTGAATTTTTCATCCATTGTTACCGCCATAAAGTTTCCGATATTCATCTGCAAAGTGGCAGCAAAATCATCGTGGATCATTATGGCCGTAAGGTTACTGCCAGTCAGTTCCCTCTGGATCACGCCAAACTCTTACACCTGATCGACAGTATCTATACACCTGATATCAAGGCCATGGTGCAAAGCGGCCAAGGCGCAGATCGGCCATTACAACTTGAAGGGGACAATACTGGCCGGTACGGACTGGAGCGCGGGGAGCGAGTCCGTTTTCGCAGCAACTTCATTCAGGCTACGATCGGCGCGCTTAATACCGCTATGGCCGTAACGCTGCGTGTCATTCCAACCGCTATTCCACCATTGGACAGCCTGGGATTGGAAGACGACTTGCGCCAAAACCTGTTGCCCCTCGATGGCCTCGGTTTGGTTTGTGGCGTGACCGGCTCCGGAAAATCCACTCTGTTGGCGTCGATATATCAGCACTACGGAGAAACGCATCCGCACGGGAAGCTTGTTACCTACGAGGATCCGGTCGAATACCTTTTCGGCGGGCCTTCCTGGCAGCTGCGACCTCAGCAGTCGGAAATCGGCCGCGACGTTCCAAGTTTTGCCCACGGGCTCCGTCTCTCATTACGTCAGGCACCGACTCTTATCGGAGTTGGTGAAATTCGCGACCTCGAGACCTTGCAAGCTGCAGTAGCGTGCGCCCAGTCCGGTCACCTGACACTCAGCACTTTGCACGCATTTTCTCCTGGCCATGCATTTTCTCGATGCATTCTCATGGCGCCGGCCGATGCTCGCGAGCAAGTCGCCTTCGACCTTCTCGATGCATTACGTTTCCTGATCGTACAGCGTTTGCTGCCGACCACCGACGGTAAACGCCAAGCGGTTCGGGAATACGTTCTGCTTGATGAAGCATGGCGCCGAAAATTGGGTGAAGTTCACTACTCGCGCTGGCCAGAAATGATTAACGGTGAACTTGCTGCGCGGGAACATCGCATTGTTGACCACACATGGCGACTGTTTACCGCCGGGCGTGTTGATGAAGAGACCGCGAAACAGGTCATGGGCTACCCGCTGTTTACTGCGAGAAACAAGGAGGGTTTATGAGCAAAAACAATTCCCCCTGGATCGACAGCGGTGGGAAAGACTATTCACCCTGGCTCGACAGCGGTCGGCCGGCAACGATCCTCGGCATTCCCGTTCTGGTGTACCTGTTGTTTCTGCTTTGCGCCATTTGGCCATCCATGATGACTTTCATGTTTTGCCTACTCGCACTCGGCATTTACAAAATTTTGTCCCTGTTCGGATTAACCCCAACGGTGTTGTTTCAGCGTCTCCACCACCTACTCCGCGGAACCTCAGTCACCGGCCGTCCCTGGTGGTATCGCAAGTTTTTCGAATAAGTAAGGAAACCTCATGATAGCTACCGAACCCACCTATTTGGTGATCCCCGTTGAACAACGCAAAGAAGCGTTTCGCGCAGCGGGAAAACTTCCGGATGGGGGCAACGCCCTCACCTTCGATGATGAAGCTAAATCCTGGTATGCAAACCCTGGGGCCGACCTCAGCAAACTCGCTAAGTGGCGCATCGATCCCACACTGGCCAAACCTGCAAAGCAAGGTGATGCAAAAAGAGAGTTCCAAGATTTTATTGAGTCTCTAGGCGGTGTCTTTGATAGACGAGACATGCTGGAAATGGATGGCAAGACACACCGAATTGCCATGCAGGATGACAAGCCGGGAAAAAAATCCGGTGTATATGTTGGTCACCTCAACGGTTTTATTAACGGATGGTTCGCCGACCACAGAGACGGAGGAATGAGGCACACTTGGTCATTGGCTACGGAAAAACCCGATCCGGCCGTTCTGGCGCATCAAAAAGCGCTGGCAGCTCAAGAACGCTACAAACGTAACGAAGAAATAAAAAACGAACAAAATATTGTCGCTAAAACCCAGAGTCGCATTTACGCACAACTCTCACAAGCCAGCCATGATCACCCTTATCTTCAACGAAAAATGGTCAAGGCATCTTCGGGAGTGCGCCTCGATCGCCAAGGTAACCTGAAAATTCCCCTGAGCAACGTCGACGGTGAGATTCGTTCTCTTCAAACCATAAAGCCGGACGGCGCCAAGATGTTGACCAAAAACGGTCAGAAAGAGGAATGTTTCTTCGTCGTCGGGGGTACGCTTAAGAATGGCTCCCCCATTGTAATGGCAGAGGGATACGCCACCGCAGCCAGCGGCGCAATGGCACTGCATCACCCAGTGGTAATGACCGTCGACTCCGGCAATCTGGTTAAAGTCGCTGGCGCGCTGAAAAATAAATACCCCGATAGTCCCATGATTTTTTTAGCAGATGACGACTTGCCTAAGCCGAAACGTCCGGGTAATCCAGGTAAAGAAAAAGCAGAAGAAGCCGCGGCACTAACCGGTGGCATGGTTCTATTACCAACGTTCAGCCCGGAGGAGCGCCAGCAGGAGCTAACGGACTTCAATGATCTGCATATCGCTCACGGACTGGCGGCACTGAGCGAACAGCTATCCCCGGTGCAGGCAATGCTAAAACCTACTCATCAACAAGAGGCAACCATGCCAAATACTCCGGTCGTACCAGAGATGACCAACCCGGAACCAGATCATGTGGCTAACGACACAGAAACCGTAGCTATTCCGCCAGTGCTTACCGATGAACCTTCTGAACCTACGCCTAACGTCGCTGAATCAGTATCAGATCAGGCATTGCCCAATCACGTAGCTGCCAATGTGCAAAACGAGTTCACCGACTACAGCCATATAGCAGACGCCGTCATGGAGAATGAGGCTCTTATAGAATTATCAAAAACGGCAGAAATTGCCCCTACCGTTATTCCATCTCCTCCTTCTGTAGATGAGCAGTCCGCATCTCTAGAACACAAAGAACCTGTAAAACAGGCGGCTACTGCAACAATCTCCAGCTCGGAGGCAGAAGACTCCGTAACGGAGGAACCCGTTTCTTTTGCCAGTCGTCTGGCACCGCGACCTGCGGTAGAAAAGGAACAGGCGGCTCCAACTTCATCCTCTGAAGAAGCCGACGGTATCCACATTGAGACGCCTATTGGTAGCCAGACGCGCGCGGCGAAACCATTAGATCTGGATGCCTTAATGCAACAGATCACTCATGAAATGGCAGCAGACGGTCGTTCAGTGAAATATCTTTTTGCCGGCGAAGCGGCGTTTGTTGACCACGGTGATCGCTTGTTGATGGCGACTGCCCAAGCCAGCCAGAACGACGCCATGATCCTGAGTGCTCTGTTGGTTGCGCGAGAGCAGTACCGTGGTCGTATTGAACTCACCGGCAGCGACGAATTCAAACAACGAGCAATCACATTAATTGCGGAATACAACCTCGACCTCAAAATGAAGAACGCCCAGCAGCAGGTGATGCTTGAGGAGGCAAGGCAGCGCCTCACCGACGAACCCGCCCCCGCTGACAAACCGTCACCGGTGGGATCACCGATATCCGCGATTGTCCCTGATGCAGCGGAACCCAATAAATCCTCCGTTTCGATGCAATCAGCAAACGCCTTGCCGCCAGAGCTTCAACCGGTGACGCTGCCACAAGAGGCGGCGCAAAATGCCAGTCGTGCTGAAGGCGAAGCGGGATTGACCGGCACACTACTCGATCATGGACAGGCCAAGTACAACTTCGATAACTCTGAGAGTAATAGTTACTACATCAAACTGCGTACAGCAGACGGAGAGAAGTTTGTCTGGGGCAAAGAACTGTCTCGGGTAGTACCGGAGAGTGGCTTGGCCAAAGGCGATATCGTCAAGCTAATCTGGCTCGGCCGCAAAGAGGTCACCGTAGAGGCAAAAATGCGCGACCCACAAGGGAAGGTAGTGGTAGACAAACACGGCGTAGAACAAACGGAGCAGATCACCACGCACCGCAACCATTGGGAAATAAAGCCGGCTATCGACCCTTCATTATTAGTTCGGAACGAACAGCAGCTGGTGCCGCCGGCGGCGCTGTATGCTTATGATATGACGCATTATCACGCACTGCAGCAACAGGTGATCCAGATGGCAACCGAGGCAAAACTGCCTATTCCTCCAATGCCAACACTGCAACACGAGCTGGTCTGGTTAAAACCTAATGGGGAAGGTACCGAACCTCCGTCAACACGTCCTGCAGTTACACCGCTACCGGCCCACACCCAGGATGCAGGCACCGCGCTAATTAAAACACTGGATACGGAGAAACAACTCAAATTGCTTCTGATCAAAGGGCTCGGCGACTATGTACAGGGAATGGTGAAATATCAGGATGCATATCACCCGGTACTCGGCAAACTTTGTACTCATACCAATGGCCATCGCTATTTGACGCTCAACATTATCACTCCTGAAGGCCTAACACCGATCGGTCATGGTAATGCCATCAACAATGAGGAAGGTGCTAGCAACGCTTTTGTGTTCAATCTCAAAGGCGAAAAAGAGCGGTTGTATGCCCCTCTCGTTGAGCCGGCAAAGTGTCCGCCGGCGCTGCATAAACAACTGGGGTTCACGCGCGAGTACACGCCTCCGGCGCACACCCCGCAGCGCCGGGACGACGTGCCGGAGAATACAGTCAAACCCGCAACCGCATTCCCTCGCCCAGGGGCATAGGAGCTCTCATGATCCGTCAACTTTTCCTGGTCGCATTATTAATTGGCAATGTTTCTCTATCGGCGCACGCCGCCAACTGCCGGGCGGTATCTGCCGCGCAGGTGGGGGCGCAAGCGGGCTATGAACGAGATCGTAAAGCTGCCGAGGCCTGGTCGCAGCGTGAAAACCAGGTATCCGGTGGCTTGCAGCAATGCCTGGGTAGTATCAGCACGGCCATAACAGTACCGACATTTGGTGATCTCAGTGGGATCCTCAATGGCATCAAGGACAAAGTTTGCCGCGCGGTACGTGACAAGATCCAATCTTATATACCCAGTAAAATAGACCCATGGGGTGACCTGTCGTCCCAAACTGGCGGTTTGGTGACAACCCGTTCGATGAACGCGGCGCCAACCTACACGCCAACCGCCTACAGCCAGCCTGCTACCGTCGCGCCAACATCGGCCGGCAACAGCGGCAATTCCGATGGGTACATTTTCTCCCGATAATCCACCGCGCATTCGCGCGATGTTCAGCCATAAACGCGATCCCCCGCCCAGTATTCCCCTGCGGCGGGGCTCCCCCGTGGACAGTCACCATGAAAAAGCCAGTTACTCCACCTGCGTCTGCAGGTGAAACGCCTTACGCAGCTGCCGTGGCGCAGCATATTGCCAGTCAGCTCAATGCCGATTTTGCCCGTCGTTCTCTGGCGGTTAACTTGTGGCAAAGCGTCACTCTCGTCGTATTCGCGCTTATTATCGCTTTACTGGCGTATGTCGCCTTGCATCCTCCAGTGAAGTATTTCGCCACACAAGATGGGCAGATCACGCCGCTTTATCCCACTGATCAACCGGCCTACAGCGATATCAACGTGACCGACTTTGGCGCACAGGTATTGCGAGAGGCTTTCACGCTCGATTTTGTACATTACCGCAGCCAAATGAATGCGCTACAGGCACGTTTCTCAGACGATGGGTTCCGCAGTTATTACACCGCCCTGACCACCTCCAACGTTTTGACAGCGGTGAAAGACAAGAAGATGAACATGTCGATTATGACCTCCCCCGGCGTAGTGGTTAGCAAAGGAACGCTCGAGAACGGCATTTATGCCTGGAAGATCCAATATCCGATAAAACTCAAGCTCACCGGCCAAGTGACATCGTTGCCCGAACAGTCGTTTGTGATGTCACTACTTATCCAGCGTACCGACCCCCGTCTTAAACACACCGGCATGGAAGTGTCCCAGCTCATTACTTTCGAGGCTAAATAACATGAAAACCCCCCTGACCGGTTTGCTTCTGTTGACCCTGGCGCAAGCTGCAGGCGCGGCTACAACCGAAGTAGCGCCTGCCCCCGCCTGGAAACCGGCACAAACGTTGAGCGTGGCACCTGTCAATGCCCCGCAACATGCCCCTGTAACAACAACACCAGAGCCAACAACGCCCTTACCGGAGGATGGCTCGCCACCGCTGCCTTTGCCTGCGCTGGATTATGCCCAAAAACAAATGGCGCCGCTCTCACCACACGAGGTGGACAGCCTGCGTAATACTTTTGACCAACTTCAACGCAGCGAAAGCCGTTCACCGGTAACAGCGGTGCCGCGGGTTAGCTCTCTGACCGTCAACCTGTCGCCAGGTGCCTCATTGCCGATGCTCCGCGCCCTGCCGAATTTCCCGAGCTCTGTTTCGTTTACAGACGAAACCGGCGCGCCGTGGCCGATTGCCGCACCACCTCTTAATGGCAACAACGCTGGTTTTGAGGTGAATTACATTCCCGACAGCCCAGCCATGTCCGTTCAGGCCCGGCGCGCTTACGACACCGGCAGCGTAACGGTCTATCTGAAGGGATTACCGGTTCCCGTCGTCATAGCACTGACCAGTGGCGAACCGGACAACGCCGGCAGGGCCCAGATCACTGACAGCAGCCTAAACCTGAGGATCCCTCTTCGCGGACCATCGGCAAAATCCCTGCCGATCGCACGCGAGAAAATCAGCCTCGATAATCCTACGCTGCAGGCGTTTCTGGACGGCGTCCCGCCCGATGGCGCCCGTCATCTCAAAACTGGCGGCGGAGTTCCGTTGACTGCCGTTTGGCAGATTGGAGACGACCTCTATATCCGCTCACGAAGCGAATTACGCGATGCATTTGTTGAAACCTCTTCCGCGGCTGACGGCACCCATGTGTGGAAACTGCCGCTCACTCCGGAGGTGGTGTTCTCTGTACAGGGCCGCAATACACCACTGACCATCAATCTGGAGTAACCCTATGGCCATCGAAAAAGATGCGGCGAGCGACGGCAAAAAAAGCCTGCTCCTGCTGTTATCCGGAGGCATCGGCCTGCTCGCGTTGTTATTTGTGGGCTGGGGCTATTTGAACCAGCCAGCACCGACCCCATCGCAATACGCTATTAACAACCTAGCCAATAGCGCGCCGGTTACCTCTCAAGAAACAGCGCAATATCAGCAGTTGATCAAAACGGGTAACCGTATTGGTTCAGAAGCGGCAGCTGCCAGCGATGGTAGTTTTATCGCTTCATTGCGCATGAGTGATGTGCAAATCGAAACACCAAATGAGCCGCCTCCGCCGGTAGTCCTTAAAACAACCGCGGAAACCGACACCACCTCAGTTCCTCAGTCTGGCGGAGCCATCCAAGAGGATCAAAAAGCAGCGTTAAAAAGCTATCTGAAGCTGCTCAACGATCGCTGGCGACCGGGCAACATGCAGTTAGCTGGCACCTTTGGGCAGACACCTGCTGCTGGGGAAAACGAAGCCGGGGTCGGCAATAACGCTTTCAGTCAGTGGTCGCAGAGTCTGCCTGGAAGAGAGGCAACTGTAGCATCGGAAGTCCCTCCCTCAGCTCGTACATCTGGTGATGCCGTCATTGTGCCGCCAAACACTCGCCGCCCGGCGGTAGTCGACAATGCCATCGATTCTGACAACCTCAACTCACTGGTGCTGGCCCACATACCCGCCGGCCAGTTGGCCGGTGCAGAATTCACCGCTAAGGGCATACAGTTGGCCGGGGATGGTGTCGTGATCCACTTCACTCGAATGACGCTTAATGGCGTCGACTACCAGGTTGATGCCTACGCGCTGCAGGACGACACCCTGCAATCTACCGTCTCCAGCGACGTCAATAATCGCTACGTCAGTCGTATCTTGCTGCCTGCATTGGCCATGGGCATAGGAAAAGCCGGTCAGCTGTACGAACAGCAAAATACCCAAATCCTTGCCACCAATGCCGGCACCATCAGCGGCGGTACAGGACAGGTGAAAGGTTCAGCCCTCGCGGGCACCATCGCCGGCGGTATCGGTACTCAAGCCGGACAGGTGATGGCGGCCGACGCTGCACGGTTACCGGTCAAACAGGTGAAAGTCTTCAAAAACCAAACCATCGCGATTCATTTCATGAAAGGCGTATACGCCAGCGATCGCATCAATCGGGATGCTATTACCACATCCCTCGCAGGAGAGCGTTAATGTCTAAGTCTCATTTCGACCTGAATAACCCGCCCCCGGACGAACAACTGGATGAACCAATCGAGGCAGAGACTCCGATCGTTCGTAAGCCTTCAGAACCACGGCTGATCACATTGCCCTTGGGCTTAAAAGTTACACGTCTTCAGATGATCGCCATAATAATCGTGCTGTTAGCCATAGTCTCCTACAGTGTGCTACGCAACACACCACAGTCCAGTGGTAGTAACGGCAGCACCCAATTCGTGACTCAAGAAACACCAATACAGCCCACGCCAGCTCCAGCGCCAGCAGCACCCCAGCCCCCCCCAGCAGGAGTGCATATCGAATCTGCAGATCGCGAACTTGAACCTCTCGGTGAAACCGCATCGCTAACTAACGTCGAGAACAATGCGCAGCAGGCAACAGCACAAGCTCTAGACAACGTGTGGGTATACGCTCGCGATAATCGAGAAGGTCTCAAATCACTGGATCAGCGCTTACGCGCTCTTGAGCAGCAAGTTGCTGCTCAAGCTGTAAGACAGCCCCAACCTGCTGCGGTTATGCCTGCCGCTAAGCCAATCGGAAATACTGCTTCACGTCGCTCAAACGCGAACCACAGCCTCAAGGGAGCCTCGATAACCAGTCTGTATCCGGACCTGGCTTGGGTGACTTATCAGGGGAGCAGTTGGGCATTACGACCAGGCGATTCCCTGGGGCGCGCAACAGTACTGCGTATCGATACTGAAAAACGTGAGGTGATCACCTCCGCCGGAACCATTCGGTAAGGAACGCTATGGATTTGGTCCAGATGCTGGCCAACGCAGTCAACAATGTGACAGACGTCGGTATTCGCCTGGTGCTGGCGATCGGTTTAGTTGGCGGGTTGGTCATGATGGCCATGCACTTGAGCAGCATCGCTGGCAAAGCCCGACGCGGGCAGGTACAGGACGGCGCCGGCAAAATTGTCACCGTTGTCGTGATGTGCGGAGCCACTATCGCCCTTCACCAAGTGATGAACGCTACATCGAACCAGATGGCGCTCGGTAGCGTGACCTTTGGCGCCATCGCCTATGTCTCCGAAGGAAAATACGGCCCGGCCGCCACGGCCATCAACGCAACCCTGACCTTGTTACAACTGGTCGGCGTGATTTACGCGCTTCAGGGGCTTTTGCGCCTGCGGCGTTCACAGAAAGACGGCCACACCGGGCTCAGTGCCGGTGATGACGTTGTTAGCGGCGCAAAACGCCTGATCATCGGCACTATGCTCGCCGCCAATCCGCGTGTACTCGATGCACTGCAAAACACTCTTAATATCCATTGGTAAAACTACGAGGTACAAATGAACGTTCTGAAATCCCTGAAAAATGCACCCCTGCACGCGGCAGTCAAAATCTATATGGTGACCGATGTCCTTCGTCGACATATCGCCAGTATTCTGGCCGCTGTGGTTAGCATGGTCGTTGCCCCGCTAGCTCATGCTGACGATGATCTTGCTGGGTCAATCGAAGCCATGCTTAACGGAGTAACCTCCCTGAAAGACCCGTTTGTTAAATCTATCGGTGTGGTCGGCCTGCTATGTATAGCTGCAGGAATTATCATGATGATCTCTAAGAAGAATAGTCCTCAGATTAAAGTTTCTCATATCATGATTGCAATTGTAGCCGGCGCTGCATTATTGGCACTTGACCAGGTCGCAAACCGCAGTCAGAAACAGCTGGGAATGCAGCCCGTAACTGCTGGTTAATTGTACCAGGCCATCCCGTTCGGGATGGCCTTCCTGCTACCAGGATCTCTGGAAAAATTCATGCTTATTTTCTCCATCTCCCGGCGAGTTACCGGGCATGCTCTCACACCTGCGCAGCGCGGCATATTGGATGTTCAGGCTCGCCGTGGCGGTCATAGTTGTGACTATTGCGGTTATTCATCCCCACATAACAGGGCCGTGTTTAGGGACACCAATCCATTGAATACTGCCCAGGACAATCTGGGGGTAGCAGACCCAATTTGCGAAGCCTGGCAAAAACTCGACTCTGTTTCTGCCGAAGCGGGTGTGATGGTTTATCTGCCGGCTTTGGCTCCGGAAGATGTAAATCATCTGCAGCGAGCTATCGTGCAGGCATTATCTTCCACCGACGATGAATATCGCAGCGACGCACAAGCGTTACTGGACTGGCTGACAACCCACGACAGTCCCGTCAAACAAGCTTGGGGCACCACACACCCGCAAGCGTTCGCCCAGGCTCTGAGCAGACTGGATGAGGAAGGTCGACAAACTGCAGCGGGGCGCTGGCAACATCTCGCGTTGGTGTTACATCCCGCACGTATAAAAGACCGGCTGGCCACTGACGGTCTTGAAGCTGGAACAACCTGGTGGCGCGCTTTCTATCACGACTATCTGTCCCGGAGTTAACTGTGATTATCGATAAAATCGAAGATCTCTTTGCTTATTTCTCCCGTTATGTTCTAGGCCGCGATTTCGCTCAGTATTGTGATCTGCGTACCGTCATAGGCCTGACACCAGACGACAAAATCCGACACCCCTCACTTGATGCTCCCTACATACACGTCACTAAAACTAACGACTATGCCAGCACTTTTGAGATCCTAGGAGCTTTTCGCGAGTTCAGTGAGACAGTACCCCAGCACGAAAATGAAACACCGGCGCCGGACAGCTTCCTGCGCTTCGTTCTGAAATTACGCGATGCATTGACGGGCGATTTCAAAAGCCTGGGTCATAAAATCAGCATCGTGTTCGAACGCGATCCAACGCGCAGCGCCGAAGAAATCACTCGTCTCGTCGAACCTCAACGACGCGCCTACCGAAAGCTTGGTCTGGCTCTCGATGACCTGGTCGATGAGCAAATCGTCAAACTCACGCCGTATGTCGCCCGCGAACGAGTCTGGCTTACCGTGTATTCCGCCATTGGCGCCCTGCCGCTCAGTGAGCGTAGAGAAGAAATACAGCGGCAAAATACTCAATTCAAAGATCTGCCTGAAGCCCGTTTCGGGCAAAACCCAATTTACGCCGAGTTTGAAGGCCTTAAGCTGCGCCACGACGCATTTATCGATAAGCTGGCCACTGATTTGGCCGACGGCAACGACGGCGTGATGGTTCGATTGCTTGACGCACATGAAGCTGGCCATGTGATCCGCGATGAAATAGAGCGGCTGAGTACCCATGAAGAGTGGCGCCCCCTGCTGCCAGGCGATCGCGTGCTCCCTCAAGGAAAATTGCGCGGCGACGATATCAGCGCAGCCCTGGCGCCGCACTTGAATTTCCAGTTCTGCGACACCGAGGTCGACACCCACGGTAGTCTGATCGAGGTCGACGGGCTCTATCACGGTCAGTTGGCCATGATGCTGGCACCTCAGCGCCCCGAATCCTTTGCCCAGCTGTTCACCAAAGTACCACGGCAGCTACCCTGGCGCTTGCGTCTGGACTTGATGCCCGGCGGCGGTGAGGCTTTGGAAAAAAAGCAGCAGCTACTGTCGTTTGCCGCCTTCGTCCCTAAACTACGAGATATTTACGACTCCATTTCATGGTTGATGGCGCAGCACAAGAAAGAGCCTGTTTGTATGATGAGTATCACCGCCAGTACCTGGGACGCAGACAAAAGCCGTTTGAAACGCAATCTGACGTTACTGCAAAAAGCAATCCAGAGCTGGGGTGTTACAACAGTGACCCGTACTTTCGGCGATCCCATTCGTGCCTGGGTCAACACTCTACCTATGGTGTCTAGTTTCAGCGCGCCAACGCTAATGTACCCCCCTTTGTCTGAAGCGTTAAAACTGATGCCGCTGCAACGGCCAGCGAGCCCCTGGGGTAACGAAGGTAACGCAATTTTCCAGACCGTCGACGGCAAGCCTTATCCGATCGGCTTGGGCAGTTCGTTGCAGGAAAAGCACACCGAGTTGCTCGCAGGGCCTCCAGGTTCGGGCAAATCCCTGTTAGCGAACAGCCTTCACCTCGATGCTCTCACTAACGGTAATACTGATCTGCCGTTTATGGCTTTCATTGACAAAGGCTTTACCGCTCAGGGCTTTTACGATCTGGTCTATGACAGCCTACCCCACGGACAAAAGGACAAAATTGCCAGTATTATTCTGCGTAATACAGCAGATTTCTGCCGCAATCCGTTCGATATCCAACTTGGACTTAAAGCCCCAATTAGTACTGAACGTGACTACTTGCTCGGCCTGTTGACCAGCCTGTGTATCGATCCACAGCTGGGCACTGCACCTGATGCCCCATCATGCAGACAGATCCTGACACGCGCTATTGAGATGGTGTACCGCAAGAACAGCGACATTGAACCGGTACGTTATGGAGCATCATTGGTTCCGGAGGTTGATGCCGCGCTGGAAACAAGCGGCTGTTTGAATCGCTATGATGCCGCTTGGTGGGAGATCGCTACCTGGTACGAAGTCCGCGATATGCTGTTCACTGCCGGCTGCGTTGCCGAGGCTGCGTTAGCACAGGCTCAAGCTGTACCTGAGCTCAACGACCTGCAGGGGGCGCTAAACAGCGAGGAAATGCGCAATGTCTTCGCTAACGTCAACCGTCCCGGATCGGATGAGTCATTACTGCATTATGTGTCACGCTGTCTGACACAGGCACTGTTCGATTACCCGTTGATATCGGGGCGCACGCGGTACTCCATCAACCCAAATACGCGCATTCGTATCGTCGACGTTAACAACGTAGCCGGCAATCAAACTCCGGAAGGTAAAATCAAGACAGGTATCATGTATCAGTTCGCCCGCCATCTGGCCGGCGCTAACGACTTCTATCTGCCACAGTACCAAGATGAACTCTACAATCATCTGGATCCACGTTATGTACCTCTGCATCGAAAACGCATCGAACAACTGGATCAGGAGGTCAAACTCATCTTTATCGATGAGCTGCATAACATCAGAGGTATCGACATTTTGTGGGATGCACTCGAAACCGAAGATCGCGAGAAAAGAAAATTCGGTATCCGCACGGTGTTCGCTTCGCAATATTTGGATGATTACCCGCAGGCAATCCTGGAATCCGCCAACTCCCTGTACCTGATGCGGGTAAGGACTAAGGACTTCCCTATTCTGCAGGAAACTTTCAAGGTGCCGCGTACCACACTAAATAGGTTGCTCAACACAACCCGCGGCGCCGCGCCGGATGGAAGTGGCGTCACGTTTCTGGCCGTTTTCCAAACCACCAATGGCAACGTGGCTCAGCTGCTCAAAAACACCGCAGGGCCACTGCGGCTCTGGGCATTAAACTCGACCCCGGTAAACCGCGCTCTACGCAACATGCTGTATGACGCGTTGGATGGCCAAACGGCCCGACGTTTGTTGGCCAAAACCTTCCCAGGCGGTTCAGCAGAAAAACATATTGCGATGATGAAAAAGCGCGCCGGCAATGACGATGAAAGCGGCGCCATTCGTCAACTGGCCAACGACATGCTGGCAAGCCTCGGCTATGTGCAGGGGGATGCAGCATAAGGAGCAACCATGCGCCTTTATCACTGGTATATCCGTGCTTTCCTCCGCAGACCTAACCTCCACATCCTCGCTTACAACACTATTTTTTGGGCCGCGCTATTTGCCGGTATTTTCTTGAGGACGCTTTGAAATGAAATCATACCCTCCTGCCATGAGGCTTTCCCCTCTGGTCGTGCTGGTACTCTCCACATTAGCTTCTCCAGCGCACGCTGTCTCCGTTGTCGTAACCTCTAGCGTTCCCATTGAGACACAGGTCGCTCCGGTCCTTGGGCAGATGAGCGGTACATTGACAGGGATGGCTGCTACACAGCAGCAGATCGGTGCCGCCATCAACCAAAACGGCGGCAAGATCGCCACGCAAATCGAACAGGCAGCACAAGCACAACGCGATCAAGATATTTTTGCTCGTCAAACCGAACGCCTCGAGCGATCGCGCCGAACCTATACCATACCGGATAGCCTGTGTACTGAATCTGGTTCCGGCATGGTCACACAAGTTCAAAATCGCGCTCGCGCGCGACAAAGTGCGCTGTCGCGGGGCCAGGGAATCAACAATGCCATGATCCGCCAAGGATGGACCGCCCCGGCTCCAGCACCAGAACAGACAGCCTTTCGGGCCGCAGGCGTACATGCCGATTACTGCGATGCCACCGATATGGCTGCTTACGGCGGCACGGGAGTATGCACCCGCCTATCTGAATTGCCGGGGGGTGATAAGCGGTTTACGTCTCTACTCGATGGTGCCGGCGCTGAAGGCAAAGCGCCTGATTTAACCTTTGATCAGAAACAGACCGACGCAGCAATGGCTTACGCACTTAACAGTGCTCCAGCCTCGGCCGGGAAACAGCTCAGTAAAGGCGAAGTTAAAAGCGCCTCCGGCCGCCAATATATCGGCCTGATGACGCAGTACGAAGCAGTGAACACAGCGGCACGCGAACCCATGTTGGCCATGGTGGCCTCCAGTCAACCCAGTGAAGCAACACGCGATGCGCTGAAAGAAGTGATGCAGACCCCATCAGCTGCCGCCTACTTCAACCAGACAGCATCTGATGAAGCCCGGCGTACCGGGATGATGTCGGAGCGGGAGTTTGAGCAGTTCGACGTAGGTCGGCGCTATGCCAACACCGACTATCAAACCGACCTGCAGGCGATGGACGGCGACAACCTGGCGCGCGAATCTATCCGTGTGCAAGCGCAACAAAACTGGTTGCTGTTGGGGATAAAGCAGCAGCTGCAAAAAGGCAACGTCCTGCAAGGCCAACAACTGGGCCTAAATGCCAACGAGGTTTATCGTCCACAACTGCAAGCCAAGCTGCACGAACTCAGCGCCGGAGGGGCTCGTAATGACTGACCAATCCCCGAAATCTAAAACGTCTTGGAAGCGCGCCAGCAAGGGACTGTATTTCACTGCAAATCTGTTCCTACCGTTATCGGAACTGCGTTACGCGGCGACTAAAATTGGCCCTTCACTCGCCAATAACTTGAAGCGCAGTCTGATGCTTGCTTACGGCTACCGGATTGAACATCAACAGACACTCCCCGCGCTACAGTTTGAGGAGGCAGTGGCCGCCAGCGGCGAGTCAGTGATCACCTTGATAAACAGATTCAGGCGCCGCAAGCATCTGTGTCTCGTTCTGGGTGCAGTACCAATACTGATCGCTTTGTCGGTCGTTCTGCTGGTTCTGGCCAGCAAGGTATTTACCCCAACTCTGCTGATCCGGACCGCAACACTGTGTTTTACATTGTTCGCTTTGGCAGCGATACCATTACTGCAAGCGTTTATTTCCACCTGGCGGCTATGGCAATTACGCAATCAACGCCTTTCCAAGGAGGAAGCCGGCAGCCTGACCGACTTTCTGCGGGAAAACACCTGGTGGCAAGTTCTTCTACGGTACGAACGCCCGATCCAATAACTTCCTCTTGCCTGTTTACGTCAGGCACTCCGACTGGTGAAATCTTATGAATGCCCTTCGAAAACTTGCAGCAGGCCTGTTGTTGGGCCTGTTCTGCCTTTGCGCGCACGCGGATTCCGCAGTCAGCTTCAGCACGATCGAGCAGGCAGCTAAACGCACCGATGATCTGTCTCGTCAGGCATTGGTTATGATTTTTGGTGACGTTGTCACCAATCCGTTATCTACCGAAACCAGCATGGTCGGTGAACTGTTCTTTGTTTTTAACGGTATCGTCATGGCGATCGCCGTGGTGTGGTTCCTGGTGGTCACCCTCACGCACCTGGTCAAGGCCGGCCAGCGCGGCAAAGTATTCAGCCAAGGGAGCTCAATGGTCGGTCCCGTCAGCACAGCAGCAGGGTTCATGACCTTGGTGCCAACCGTGTCAGGCTGGTCTATCGCTCAACTGATATTTTTGTGGGCGGCATCCGTTATGGGCATTGGCAGCGCGAACGTGGTAACCGACCGCACGGTCGATCTTCTCAAGGACGGCTACAGCCTAGTCGTACAGCCCGTGGCACCGCAAACTGTCAGTGCCGCGCGAGCCATCTATGAAATGAACCTGTGCATGTACAGTATCAACACCGAACTGCGTGACATGTATCAGCAATACGGCCAAGCTGGCACACCACTAATGGGCATCAAGGCCCTGACCGATGGTTTTGAGATCGGCAACGGGAGTGCATTGTGCGGCGCAGCTCGGCTGCCGGAAAGCCTCGCCGACAAAACCACTGGCTGGTTGTTCCCTGCCCCTGTAAACACAGAAAGCATTATCAGCGCACAACGGAGCGCCATGAATGAAATGCAAAACAATCTGTCGACAGCCGCCGCTCAGTTTGTAACGGCATTAGTCAACAAGCAGAACAGTGGGACTGGCGCGCTCCCGGACGCCGAAACTGACATCCAAAGGGCCGCACAGGCCTACGAAAATCGCATCAATCAAACCCTAAACGCTCAAGGCCAAACCAGCGAACTGGCTGATGTATTGGCCGCTCAGTTGAAGAAAAGCGGGTGGCTTGCCCTCGGGTCGTGGTATCAAACATTTGCCACTGCAAATAATAAAATTAACGATGCCGTACAGCTAAAACCCGTGATTACTGGTCGCTCTGGAATTGGAGAAGTTGGCGTAAGCGATCTATTTAATAATGTATTCACCGTATATCGAACTCAAAAGCAAAATACTTCTTTTGTACCTCCACTCGGGACAGAAAGCGCTAAAGATACCCAGCAATCCTTAGATGCATCTGAGGCCAGTGCAGTTTTTGTCGGTTTCTTGAACTCCCCCATGCAGAATTTAGCGAACGCTATCGCGACATCTGAGTTAGGCAGTGACTTTGGTACTGGAAACCAAATGAACCCAATGCTGAAAATGAAATATGTTGGTGATATCACGTTAGGCGGAGCCGAAGCTGCACTCGGCATATTCACTGGTGCGAAAATTCTTGCTGCAGTTTCCACTGAAGGTTTTTGGGGTCAATTAGCCAGCGCCTTTTCTGGTAATGCTACTCAAGGTATCGCGGCTGGGCTAGATGCCCTCTCTCCGATTGTATACTTTATTCTGTTCATGTTGTTTGGCATTGGTTTTAGTTTGTCAATCTACCTGCCATTTATACCATTCATCTATTGGCTAACAGCGGCGGCTAACTGGATAGTCAGTGTGTTTGTTGGCGTCACTGGTGGTACCTTATGGGCGGCAACTCATATCGGAACAGAAGGAGATAGGGGCCATCGTTCTGCATATGGCTATATATTTCTCATTGACGTTATGATTAGGCCAATGTTAATGGTTTTCGGATTTATCTTTGCAAGCATAACGTTGATCGTAATGGGTACACTACTCAACCTCATGCTAGGGCCAGCCATTGCTAACGTTCAAGCAAACTCTATTACCGGAATATTCTCTTTAATTGGTATTCTCACTCTTTATGCTCGCATATGTACCACTACAGTTACCCGTGTATTCGGGTTGCAAGTGACCATGCCTGACTACATCATCTCATGGCTCGGCGGTCGTGAAGCTGCAAGCATTCTTGGTGGTATGGTTGAATCAACAAAAAGTATCTTTGCCGGCTTTTCAAATGGACTACAAAGATCTCCTGGTGTAAGATCTAATATGAGAAGTAACAACAATGGAAATGGAGATGGTATAAAATGACGAAATACCAAAATCACTTAAGGACACTCTTTTTACTTTTTACATTAATCTCTGGTGTAGGCTGCCTACTCTTTTCAATGGTTCTTTTTCTCGTATCCGACGCAAGAAGCAACCCATCGTGGCCTTACATCTTCCTGGCAATTGGCGTAACGTTCATTTATGCATTTGCGAAAGTGCAAGAAAAATCAAAATCAAAAACACGTAACGCAATCGAAGCCTTCAAGTGCAATGAGTTTTCTCCAACCAAAGAGTATGAACTCAAAATCCTGGATGCAGGTAAATACTTAGGTATTGATGTAAGAAGCGGAACCATACTGTTGGTGTCAACTACTGAGTCCATTTACCAAGGAAAGACGACACTCGAACTTTCAGGGTATGAGTGCAATGGAAATATGCTAACGCTGAAGTTTAATGACGTTTATTTCCCCTACTTCCGTATCAGTGCAGGAACGGAAAGTAAATGCATGAACTTTGGTCGCAAATTGGATGCTTTACTGTCATCATCTTATCGACCAGAAAAAGACTCAGGCAACACTTTCAACAAGTTCGTGAAACAAAAATCTTTGGCTTATTAACTCATTTTTAATTTTTTAACTCAGTTCATATTATCGAGCGCCTTTCTAGGCGCTCTTTCTTTTCCAACATCCCTATTTGGTGCAACCTCTTGTTTAAACCCAGTCATTTTCCTTATGACTGGGTTTAAACATATTGGAGTAATTCATGAATGCCAAAAGTCACCTGCAGCCCAGAGCCGGTAACGAGCAAGGTCTTATGTTGCTACTCGTTGCCGCTTTGGCAGCATTTCTGCTTTGGATCTATCAACCCCCTGTAATGTACGGATGCTGTTGGCTACTTTACCAACTGTGGTCATTATGCGACTTTCCCCGTGTCCATAACCAGGTCGCAGAAAAGCTAAACCTCCTTGCCTGGGCAGGCAGTCAAGTTAATCAACTGTCATGGAGTCAGTTTATCGACGTTATGAATCATACTGCGGGGATCTTATTGGCGCCGATGGTCCTGATTGTTATGGGTGGGCTGCTCATGGTGCGCAACCATCCGCGGAACCAGACCCGGCGCCATATTGATGTCTATACCCTGCCCCATATCATGGCGCGCTTTTCTCCAAGCATCATACCAGCACTCTGCTATGGCGATAAAAAGACACAGTTGCTGAACGTTGATCCGCCAGAACATCGCAGCGCCCAGTGGCCGGAAGAATTTGCCGTTGAACACAAGCTGATTATTGGTGATCGCCTTGATACCCAAAGAACGCAAACTGCGTTCGAATGTCAACTTGGCACTCCGTTAGAAAACTTTTCCAGCTTTAGCGCCCATGAGCGCGCTCTGGTTGCCATATTTGGCCTAGTCGCATTTCTGAACGATCGTAAAGCCGCTGAAGCTCTTCTCGATAGCCTGAACCGTTCATGCCTTATCAAAAGCAGGCGGGACAAAGGACAAAAGGGATATCCCGTACTCCAACTCGCCAGCAAGGCATTCGAAAGAGTAACGCAGACACCAGCTGCTCAAGATTGGCTTCACCAACATTCAACAACACGTACTGCACTTTATGCCTTACATAACCGGGATATGCGCCTGCCATGCGCTCGGTTTCGTTGGCTCAAAGGTCTCGATCGGCCGCTTTGGTACACCCTGGCCTCAACGGGACGCCCGAAGGCCTTTATTGAAGGCGCAGGAGTCATTGCAGCCGCTAACTGGGAAACCGTGGTAGCTCAAATGGGAGAACGCCTTCATGCATCAATCCCCGTGCCGGAAAACAGGATGGATAAAGCCATTAAAGGCCTCGAGGACGAACTCCGCAGCGTCGGGTTGATCATCGATAATCGCACGACGAATACCTCTGTCCTCAGTGAACTGATCTTCGATGAAGATGAAGATGCTCCAATCGTGATATTGCAGCCTCTAACGGACACTACGGAGAAGACTGCCAGCGAAACAGCACCGCTACAGACGAAAGCCACTATCCCTGGAGCGAATACCTCCCCCCAAAAACCAGGCCGCGCCCACTTCATCCCTCGGGCGAGATAAGCCCACACCATAGAGTCAATGACAATGAAATCGAATTATACTGCTTCACTGCAGGGCAGAACCTTGTCCGTATTTAATCACAAACAAGAAAACGACCAAGTGGTCGCCATACTCGATCCCGGTCCGTATCCTCGTTTCTACCTAAAAGATGACGCCATTTGGCACGATAATCGTGATCTTGGCCCAGCGGCAATCCTACAGGGTTCTGGAACGAAGGATGCTGCTGAGATGCTTCTCGCGATTAATGCAGCGTTACTACACCGACGCCAAGCATATCGCCGTTGCTGGAAACGATTAGGTTGCATGATGAGCGCCATAGCCCTCAGCTTAGCTTTAGCAGGCTTCTGGTATTCGAATCAACCGGGGGATATGTCAGCACCACTAACGCAGCAAGTTACGCCAAACACGCTTTCGAATACCGTTGCCGCAACCCCACAGCCAGAATTGAAAGTAACAGCAGATCAGTACCAGGCCGTTGCCAAGGCACTACGTAATGCGGCAAAAGCAGGGCAGTACACCATTCCCCTATCCAGTGGGCATCAGCGTACTCTCTACGTTTTTGCCGATCCGTTATGTCACAACTGCCAAATTATTGAGCCGGCCCTGGAAGCGCTCTCCGAAAGATTTAATATTGAGATCTTCCCGGTCACTCTCGTCGGAAAACAGCAAACCGTCGACCAAGTGAGCCCTGTGCTTTGCCAGGCACCGCAATATCGGCGCCAATTATGGAAACAACTTTTCCAGGCCGACGCAGGAATTTCACCTGGTGAAAACACTGTATCAAATAAAATCTGTGATGCAGGTAACCAGGCGATCGCCAAAAACGATCAGGCCTTCGATATCTACAATTTGCCGGGCACCCCCTCACTGATCGCAGATGATGGACGCTATATCCCGCTGTCATCCCTGAAAAGCGATGAAGCTCTAGATGCATTCCTCAGCCAAACCATCGTCACCCCATAATTGTTCGCCTGGACTCAGCTCCGGGCCCCATCACCGTTAGACCACCAGGAACACCTATGTCTAAGCCTGTAGAAGTCGATGTCCGTCGAGTTCGGCGCCCCCTTGGCCAAACCATCATTCAAGATGCATTACTTTCACCGATAGGCGTTCAGCTTTCTCTCGCCGGCGCCATTGGACTCGCTATACATTCACCTGCTTCATTGCTGCTCACAACGCCGGCTGCGCTAATTCAGTTGATGCTATTCGGCGATCAGCCATTTCGCATGCCGCTCCGTTTACCTACTGATATAGGTGGCATGGATCTGACCACAGAACGTGAAATGCCAAAATATCGGAACGGTATCGGCGGATTTTTCCGTTATGTGGTGCGAACCCGTAAGTACCAGCGCGCGGCAGGTGTAATGTGCCTGGGTTTTGCCAGAGGCAAAGCCCTTGCACGCGAGTTGTGGTTGACGCTCGATGATGCACTGAGGCACATGTTGCTATTGGCAACTACAGGTTCCGGGAAAACGGAAGCGCTGTTATCAGTCTTCCTCAATGCCATCTGTTGGGGCCGGGGGATTTGTTATTCTGATGGTAAGGGACAGAATACCTTGGCATTCGCCATGTGGTCACTCGCACGCCGATTTGGGCGTGAGGATGATTTCTACGTCCTCAACTTCATGACTGGCGGTTCCGATAAGCTGCTGCAGCTGCTACTGAATGACAAAAAGCGCCAGCCTTCGAACACCATAAATTTGTTCGGCACTGCTAATACCACGTTCATCATTCAGTTGATGGAATCCATGTTGCCGCCTGCCGGCAGCGGCGATCAAGGCTGGCAAGACAAGGCCAAATCAATGCTAGCCGCGCTGGTCTATGCGGTTTACTACAAGTGCAAACGCGAAAAGCGGCGGATCTCCCAACGGGTCATTCAGGAATACCTGCCCCTGAGAAAATTGGCGGAGCTCTATCTGGAAGCTAAAAGAGATGGTTGGCATCAGGAGGCTTATAACCCGCTGGAAAACTACTTCAACACGCTGGCAGGCTTTAGAATCGAACTTATCAGCCGCCCCTCTGAGTGGGAACAAGGCGTTTACGACCAGCATGGCTATCTCATTCAGCAATTCAACCGCATGCTGACCATGTTTAACGATCTCTACGGCCATATTTTCTCTACTGACGCCGGCGACGTCGATATTGAGGACGTTCTGCATAACGACCGCATCCTCTGCACCACCATTCCTGCGTTGGAGTTATCTAAAGGCGAAGCTGCCAATATTGGCAAACTCTACATTTCGGCGATACGCATGACCATGGCCAGGGATTTGGGGTTTGAGCTTGAGGGCATGATTAACGATGTGTTGATCGTCAAAAAATACAAAGGAAATTTCCCGTTCCCGATCGCCATGGACGAGCTGGGCGCCTATTTCGGTCCTGGCATGGATAATCTGGCAAGCCAGATGCGCAGTCTGGGCTATATGCTCATCGTATCTGCACAGGACATTCAACGCTTCATCGCCGAGCACAAGGGCGAGTACATGACCGTAAACGCCAACCTGCTGACAAAGTGGTTCATGACGTTGCAGGACGAGAAGGATACCTTCGAACTTGCACGGATTACAGGCGGTAAAGGGTACTATTCTGAATTAGGAGCCGTAGAGCAGCAAGGCGGGCTGATCACGCCACATTTCGAGGATGCTGGCAGTAACGTCATTAGGGAAAAGGACCGGCTCGATTTGGGCGATTTGAAAGATATGAACCCTGGCGAAGGTATGATCTCTTTCAAAAGCGCGTTGATCCCGAGTAATGCCATCTACATCCAAGATGACGATAAGATGACTTCAGCACTGCCAATGCGTATTAACCGGTTTGTGAACCTCGATATGCCAACAGAAGCTGAACTATTGGATGCGAACCCCACGCTCAAGAAAAAGCTGCCGCCCTCCGCACAAGAGGTCGAAACCATCCTAACACGCCTGGAGTCGCCACCATCTCAAACAACCTGCAACGGCCTGATGGACCCTGTATTGCAAAGCGTAGTGACGCTATCTCTGGATCTTAATCACCGGGCAGACGTCAGTTATACGCCAGCACAACGCGGTATTTTACTGTTTGAAGCCGCCAGGGCGGCTTTACAGCAACACAAGCGACGTTGGAAGCAACAACCAACGGCACCAAAGCCGATAAGAGTGTCAAAGGACATAGCTAAAGCTCTCGCCACGTCCGAACTCCATCGCAAGGAGCCTTATTCGTAAATACCAAACGGCTGCCGCAATAGTTGTGCCTCGTTGAAGCAAAACTCCGAGGCGTAAACATCCGCATTGTGGTAGAAGCCAAAGCTAACGCAAAATATACCGTTGCCACTTACCTTACCAACAAAGGTATCTCTTTACGTAGCAATGGCCAATACGCAATGATGCATAATTAAGCAGATGTTGATCGACGATAATTCTGTGCAGTTGGGAAGCTATAACTATTCAACTGCCGCCGATCGCGATAATGCTGAGAACGTTTTGGTCATTCACAAGCAACCCAATCTGGTCGCCGTATACCAGAAAGAATTCGAACGACTTTGGCAAGAAAGCCAACCGTTAATCCCAGGATATTGAGGCACTAAAATGAGTGAAGACACCATGGACTATCAACGCGGGTACATTGAGATGGTCCGACTATGCGCCACCCTGTTGATTGTCCTGGCAGAGAAGAAATTAAAGAATACAGAAGATAAAAAATCACAAACTCACATCGAAACGTTGTATGACGAAGCTGCCAGGCTACTCAACCATTTTCCAGCTCCCGATATCCTTACAGAGGAAAAGCATGATAACGTTTTTCACCGCCTTATCGATATGTTCACAGAGCTTGAAGGGAACGATGACGACGGTTGGCAAGCCTACCAACCCATGCTGAAGACGTTATACACACGCCTCCATTAATGAAAAGCCGACTCAGGTTATCAGGCCTGCAGTCGGTTTTTTTTTCAAAAAAATTAGTGAGAACGAGGACCAGTTGGCCGCTGGATATAACCATCCAGTTCATGCCGATCGTTAACACTTGCATCAGTTATTCCATGAGAATTTTCCGTTGGCAATGAGCCATACCCTGCAAGTGTTTTTTGACTGGTTTCTGTTAACGGCAGAGAGGTTCCTGACACTTCATTAAACCAAGAGACAAGCTCGCAAGATTGTTGGACATATTGACGATCGCCCTCCAGTACCATCTCCTCACCCGATTTACTTTGCGCTATCACCAGCCCGGTAATAATGTGCTGTCCATCCTCAACATGTGGATCGGCAACCTCAATACGCTCACCGCGATCCTGCAATTGAACAACCCCATTCTGAACATACTGAACAACACCGTCTCGCATGATTCGGGTCTGGTAACCGTCTATGGCTAATGGTTTGCTGTCATCCGATACCGCGAAACGGATCCCGTTCAAAGAAACACTCGAAGTCAGGGATGATCGTTTCAACCTATAGGACCATCCACGCAACTGAGCAATTGCGGCCTGATCGTGCATCAACGCCTGTTTTTCAACCCATCCTCTATATGACAGACGTCGGTTTTCCGGAGCAGCTTTGAACGCCTGTCGTTCTTCCTTGATGGCCAATCGCAATGCGGCCATAGCCTTCATTCGCTCAACTTCGATAATGTGATATGTCAGTTTACGCAGAAGCGGATCGCGTAATTCAACGCGCGCTTTAGTCTTACGCCAGGCAAAACGTTTGGACATGTTTTTATACCTAGCTTTGATTTCATCAGCATCCAATTTTGGTCGAACCCATGCCGATTTATACGCCTGATAACGGGCTTTGAGATCTTCTCTTGCTTCAGCCCTGGCCTGGCGACGTTCAACCCGAGCCATCAGGTCGCGTGCGTGGAAACGCGAGTCATATACGTATTCTGGTTGCTTAGGAGATGCCACAGCATCAACATCAAGCGTGGAAGTGAACTCGCCCAAATACGGTTCCAAGCAGGAACGTGTTAGATCAGGGTGCAAGCTGCTAGCCTTAATAGGTGGCAAGCTCGAGTCCTGAATCGAGTGGATGGCTAATCCTTCTCCCTTTTGTTTCATCACAAGACCTGCACGATTCAATTCATTATGGAGGTTCTGCCAGGATAGGCGTTCAGGATCTGCCATGATGTCGCCGATAACTTGACGGCATTCACCTACGGCATAACTAAAGAGGCTTTCTGAATCTGCATAATACTCCAGCTGACGAGCCTTACGTGGGATAGATTTGAAATCATTTTGGCTACGAACAACCTGCTGCAGATCATTCACTTTCCATGCCCCGTTATCAGGCGTAAACCCATGCTTCAACTCAAGATGACGACAGGCCTTGTGAAGAGTGTCGACATCTTTATACATGTTGGCCGCACGATAGGACTCGGGATGAATGCGATTAACCGCGATATGGCAATGGACGTTGTCGGTGTCCCGGTGGACAGCAAATACGTACTGATGCTCAGCCATTCCCAGCTGATTAATGCAAAAACGTGCACTCTCGAAAATTTGCTGATCGGTCGGAGTATCTTCTTCACGCCACGAAAGAATGCAGTGATATACCGGGTCGACGCAGCGAGTGTTTTGCATAGCCACGGCGTTCATCTCCGCCGATGCTGTTTCCAGACTGAAGCAGTTCGTTTCACACACCACTTCACCTGATTTTACCTGCTGCGTACCGTCTGCAAACATAGCTAAAAGGGTCTGCTGGTCCCCCCCGGCATTACGATCAAGATACCCTACGAGGCGGTCAAAAATTGCAGCTTTTGAACGCGATGGACGAACATAGGGATTCTCAGGAGAGATAGGTAATTCAGGCTTATCTTCATCGCGCAGCGTCAGATAACTGACCAACTGTATGAAGCTGGAGCGCCCATCTCTTCGCTTCTCAGGAACAATAGGGATCATGCCTTATCACCTTCATTGGTCATGTCCATATCGATTGCGATGATGGCCTTCTTTATCGCAATAAGCACATCCGAATACTGCTTGCTGAAAGCATCACTTACATTCCCCTTCCCCTCGTTGAAGAGGTGTTTTTGAAGGCCGCCTAAACGGCGTAGTTCATTGATGAGCTCAACGTCACAACGAGCGTCTATTCGGCGACCGAGGCCACACTTAAGCATGTACGCCCCGATACTTAAACCGGCCGCGGTCGCCTTTTCCTGGATCACTGACTTTTCCTCTGGGAAGCAACGAATGCTGGGCAGCAGGGCTGTTCTGTTCCGGCGCTCGCTTTTGCTCATGGTGATGTTATCCCTATCAGTCTCGTCAGTTTACAGTCTCGTGGGGTGTCGGGGCTCTGCCCTGACCAGGACGTTTTGTAGAACCGACTGCGTGCAGGCGGTGCTACAAAACATATCCTGTCCCGTGTTCGAGATCGGATTTACGTATTATGGCCTACTTTGCCTGGATTGTCATTACACCATGAGAGAACAAATTTGCCTGTTGTGTCATGATGACACTGACGTATATCATTGATACACAAGTTGATTGATGACTAGAACAGGAAAGAGAAATGGCTACGAAGAACCAATACAGTCAAGAACAAGTTGAGTTGGCAAAAGTATCACTGGCAGACTTGCCAGACTTGAGCAAAGAGAGGTTAAGTGGTAAGGAAGTTTTAGATGAACTCAAGGAACAGATAATATTGCTAGCTACTCAAAAAGGGTACACAGCAAAGGATATCAAGTCAGCACTCGAAAGCTGTGAAATCGTAGTCAGTGAAAGAGCAATAAATGAAATTATAAAAAACACAACCTCTATTAAATCAGGAAGAAAAAAAAAGGGTCAATTGAAAGACAAAAACACGACAGAACAACAACAAATGTGATTTAATTTTATTTAGCACAATGTCGTTAGATTAGCCGGTATCGGTTCGATGCCGATACCGGCTAAAACCGAGTCATCAGTAATCAGATTTATGCAGTTTAACACCCTCTAATACATCAGCGTCGCAATCTAATTGTATCATTTCTATATCATACTTTTTATAAGATTAAGAACTAGCTTTCTGAAATATTTAGATAATCCGAATCGTTTTGCATGCAATATAAAATGATGCCTTTTCCATAAATCAATAACAAATCCGTAGTCATAACCAAGAACCCAGCTCTCACTTTTGGCCTTACTTAAAATCAAATTATCTTCATACGTCAAGTGATCTGTACTGCAAACAAGGCATCGTTTAAATTCAATTTGTCTTTTCATATTTATTAATATCTGGCGGCACTATCACCACCATAACCCTACCCCTAAGATTTCAAATTCTTCATGGTTTCAGCCATTTTCCACAAGGCATTATTGAGCTTTACATCACCAGTTATGCTATTGACTGCCCGTGTTCTGTTTCGTTTTCCGTTGGCACTGATTCCAGGTATTTCGCCTTTTATAATGTTTTCTTGAACCCGTTGAAACGTCGTCCACAAATCATCTTTCTTATCTTGCCAACGTCGCGGACTCAGAACCTGTTCTGCGGTAATTGGTTGGTGATCTCCAAAATATTTGTAACCTAATGCAGCTTCAGCAAAAACATGTTGTTCATCTTTATCAAGAAAAATCCCCTTCATTTCATCACGAGAATCCGTTACTTTTTCAAAGAAACTTAGCACTTCATAAGCACCATCTATCACTCTTCCAACAACATCTCCTTTGTGGGGAACACGGACTTCCCCGAACGTGTCGCCGCACACTAAACCGTTGTTACAAACAAATCTAAATATGCCAGGAATCATTTGATAGCTGCTACTCCCATCGTGACTATTGAGTAAAATAATCTCAGGAACTTCATCATTTTGACCGAAACCATTTCTACGAAGCCTTAGCATGTGCCGCGTGTGACCACGTTTATCATCATCGCGAACTTTTGTTTGGCAAGCATAAAATGGATGGAAACCTTCTTCGCGGAGTCTATCCAACAAATAAATCGTTGGTATGTAGGTATAACGCTCGCTACGTGATGCATGTTTTTCTTCAGAGAAGACACTTGGTACGTGACGGAATAACTCATCATTTGTTAATGGTCGAGTTTTACGGATCACATTTGCCTGGCGAAATCCACTATACAATCGCTTCATATTCATCCCCTTCAGTCTGTTTTCGGTGTTGCCATTTATTCCGGTTTTGCCGGAGCGGCGCGTCTTGTGCTGTGACGCAATGACCGTGACGGGGTATAAACCTGCAACGCATGGGCGACACCGCAGGCCGCATGCGCAAGCGAACGAAACTGCGTTGAGTGAGTGCGAACGGGCGAGGATGGCCGGCGATAGCGAACCCTTGCGATGTAGGTGCCCCGGCACAAGGTCTGTCACAGCACAAGACATGCCGCTAAGCACCGAAGAGGATATGGAAACACCAAAACGTAACATCAGGCGGAGCCTGATAGCCTTACAGTTTTCATCTTGATGGAAACTGCAAAAGCGGCGCGGGCTCAGCCCGCTGCAAGCGTTTTGTTCGCCAGTCTGCGGCTCGACGCCGCTGACTGGCGACAGCCGGAATAAAAAGCCACCCAATTGGGTGGCTCAGTTCATATCATGTATCAACACGCATAGCCCCGCTTTAGTTCTAAGTAGCGGAGCAACTGTGTCCACTCAAAACCTTTAAGAGCTGGAATAATTACTGGTTTATTTTCTTGCCATTGTTCCAAAATTTTACGACCGATCGCCGCGATATAGTCATCAATAATCATTGTCGATTTCCTTCTTATCGAGGATCCCCCGGTGTTGCTTAACACCGAGGGAAACTATTCAGGCTGCTACGGCCGCAGACTCGGCATCGATAAATGTACGCACACGCTGCATGATCTCAGCATGTGGTAACGAAACATGATCGCGCATCGCAAAATAGCTATTGCCAAGCTGGGCGAAAATATCGGTAATATTCCCGCAATACATTTCCATCATCTTGAAAGATTCTTGGCCATCAAAATACTTCCAATCGAGCGGCGGCAACATCTCCAACTTGTCCATGTACTCATCTTTGCTGATACGACGGACAGGCAGACTTGCGGCCTCATACATACCGCGCTTCGCTTCTTCATACGACACCAGAATACATGCAGGATTACGCTGCTGTAGCTGTTCAAGCGTTTTGCCTGACGACGTGACAAAGCGATCTTCCAGCCAGATTGCGACATCCAGTGGGCACGTTGTTCCCGGAATATAAAAAACCATTTGCTGTTGCTGTTGCTCGATCGTTGACATAACCACTCCCGTTAGTCAGTAACTCAGAAGCCGCAACGGCTTCTTTCTGGTGTATTCCCCTTTTGGCTTTTGCCGGCGCGGGGAGCCTGACGCCGTGACAACAAGACCGAGACGGGGTATCAGCTGACGGTACAAGGGCGGCGCCGCAGGCCGCAGCGCAAGCGACCTGACGACCGCAGGGAGGAAGGGAGTGCGAACGGGTGAGGACGCCGGCAACGCGTACCCTTGTGCCGGCGGCG
>NZ_JBAKGW010000013.1:0-90651 GCF_049065515.1 Serratia sp. SA088 | reverse complement strand
ACGCCGCCCCCCGGGTGAGAAACGACGATGGCCGGATACTGACGGCCCGCGTCGAAGGCCGGCGGGAAGTAGAGCACTGCGGAAAGATCGATGGTTGGGTTATTGCTATTCGTGAAGCTGATTTTCTGGTTCATCATCCGGTTCCTCATAAAGGGTTATCGGTTTGTTGTTGCGCTTGATGAGATAACTATAGATGCTAGAAATTAAGATTATTAGACCCAAAATAATGATTGGACTTATCACCTAAATGATTAATCAATCTGTCGTTAGAAATGACGACTACCTGGTCATAAGATCTGGTAGAAGCGGTTCCAGAAGCACACTGGAAACATCATCAATATCTTCGAGATGCATAATTTCATGGATCATTTTATCTGAAGCTTCCTGCGTCAACGGAAGTGCGGAGAAAGGCAGGCAGAGCTTAAATTTGGCCTTGAAATCTTCTTCACTAAACGGATTTGCGGGGGTTCCTTTCACATGAGTGCATTCTTTATGCAATTCACGTCCATCGTGTAATTTCACTGAGAGGCGTGCACCCCAATCGGAAATATCAGGGCTCATTTCAGCCGTAATGCGGGTCATCAACTCACGTATCTCTGGCCGGGCGCGATTCTCATCACTGTATGATGCCAAAAACACTTCGTCGTCGTAGGCAGCCAGAGCCACGACGTAAGGCAAACTAAACTGGCAATCTGGCACCGTAATCGGGTTCCATTTCTTTTCCTGTGGTTCACATACAGCCCGCCATCCCGACTGGGAAACCTGAATGTGTATACTGGCAATATCCGCCGCGCTGAAGTGGTATTCCTTAATCAGATCACGGATTGCTTCGATGGCCGAATGTGAGAAATAGCACGCGCTATATCCTTTGGTTGTGATGGTCTCAAGTTCCCACTTAGTGCCGAGTTCACGAAGAATAAAATCGGGATCTGTCTCCCAACGAGCAGTGGCAAAATATCCCTTAGGTCCTAGTAGCACTTCGTTACGCGGCCCCGTAATACCACGCAGGGCTAATTGGCAGCAAGTGATGGCCGACTGGGCTACCAACCCATGATGTACTCGAACCATCAACGTGGCAGGGGAGTAGATACTCATAGTGTTAGGTTGCGTCATAGTGCGTGCAATGCCCTGAGCATTCTCCAACTGCTCCTGCGTCAACCCCATCAACCGGCCGACCGCGGCAACGGCACCAAAGATATAGTGCCCTCCGCATTCATTGTTCTTTACTGCACCGTTGATCACTCTGTAGGCCGTGCCCAAACGCACGAGAACTTCCTGCCCGACAGCCATTGCCGTCAAAAACGCCTTACCCGACACAGGACCACAGAGACCGAGAGCCCCCAGCAGTGTGGGAAGTACATATTCAGTAACGTGGCCAGCAGCTTCGTGCTGGTCGCCGCAATCCGTCGCACGCGTCATAGGGCCTATGGCGAGTGCAGCCTCGTTGGCGGGCACCCTCCCTCCGTAGAAGGGGATGGGTGTCTGAGGATCGCCGCCGCGTTCTTTTACCAACGACACGACAGCAGAAATCCCATCCATAGCCGAGCCGCCAATGGTGACCCCCATGGTATCCAGCAGCGTATGCCTGACGTGAGTCATAGCTTTATCTGGAAAATCATCGTATTGCGTCTGTAACACCATACGGCACAGTGTTGCGATCGGATCCTCACTACCTTGTTGTCGGAATTTAGTCATGACTAATACCTTGATATATTTATATTATTTAACCCATAAACCACTTATAAAACCGCCCCATAGGTAAAATATGTCTCACCTAAGATGACGGGGTGCTCACCTGCTCTGGCGATACACTGCTAAAAAAGAGGGGCGATTCCCCTCAAGTAAGTGGTGCATGATGAAGTCCCTGGTTGAGATTTAGAGACTCAAAATGGCCTGTAGTACGGTCAGAAACGTTCACTCACCATTTCTTCACTCTTTACCCAGAGCTTTTTGGCACTTTCCGGGTCAAGAGCATAAGCCATCACGCCGTAGCGTACGCTGGCACCTTCAGTGATAGGCGCGACGCCACAATCCTCGCAATACTGGCCACCGATATCATTGATATCAGCGACCACAGCAGCCCACACAGAGGTTGCCGCCCCCTGGGGGATCGTCTTGTAAACCAAGTCTGGCGCTCCCGAACGCTTCATATCGTCCAGTAGCGCCTCAAATACCCCCTCTTGCGCATAGCGCCCCAACTCAGTATCGCCGATAGCGCCGGGCATCAGGGCCGTGGCACGCACGCCGCGGTGGCAGTGACGACGATCGAACTCCACGGCGAACAACACATTGGCAGTCTTGGCCCTGCCATATGCAATCCAGGGGTCATAGGGGGTATGTTCAAAGTTCGGATCCTGCAGACATACATTGCCTAACCGATGTCCAGCGGAGGACAGATTGACCAAACGTCCACCATCAGCAATCAAGGACGCTATGCGGTTGACCAGTACGAAGTGGCCAAGATGGTTAGTACCGAATTGGGTCTCGAAACCGTCCTCAGTATGACCAAAAGGCGTCACCATCACGCCGGCATTGGCAATCACCGCATCAAAGTTGCGGCCGTCTGCAAGCAACTGGTCGGCACAAGCGCGTACGCTGGCCAGCGAGGCCAAATCCAGTTCGACCAGCGAGAAATCGCCTCCGCTGACCTGTGCCGCTTCACGTATCGGAGCGGTGACAACCTCAGCCTTAGCCAGGTTCCGCACTGCGCCAACAACCTCGGCGCCATGAGCAACGAGTGCACGAGCAGTCTCCACTCCCAGCCCCGCAGAGGTCCCCGTCACCAAAAAGCGTTTCCCATGCAGGTCAATGCCCGCGAGTACCTCATCAGTTGTGGATTGCGCATTGAATTCTTTTTTCATGTTGATGTGTTCCTGTTATTCATAAAAGCGCCATTGCACCAACCATGCGTGTGTGGTGACGATACGCCCCACGTCGCGGAAGAGATTATTGAGGGTGCAGGCTGAAGCGAAAGGCGAGCCACCGCCGTCCGATGCGGACAAGCGGAAACTCTTGGTACTGAACCTAGGCGCCGATATAGGCGCCATTATCGACGACCAGTACGCGCCCGGTGACCGCTTTGCCCATATCGCTGGCTAGATACAGAATAGCGTTGGCCTGATCTGCTGGCTGAGTGTAGGCCAGCTCCTGGTCCGAGTGTTTGCCCACATACTGCACCATGGTGGAGCCGCCGGCGAGCTTTCCGCTGGCCCAAGCCTGTGCCATCGGAGTGTCGGTGTTACCGGGGGCAACGGCATTGCAACGGATACCGGTCCCGGCAAAGCGCACGGCAATATTGGTGCTCATAGCGTTCACCGCCGCCTTGGTTGAGGTATAGGCGAGGCCGCCGAGGGGAAGCGAACCATTAATCGAAGTAACATTGACGATCACACCTTCATTACGCGACATAAAGTGCCGTACGGCCTCTCGACAAAAGCGAAATACGCCCGCGTAATTAACCTGGACGACGGTGTCAAAGTGCTCATCGGAGCACTCCTCGATGGAAACCATATCGCCGACTCCGGCATTGTTAACCAAAATGTCCACCTGGCCGAACGATTCAATCGCTTTAGCAAATACCTTGCTTGGCGCCTGCGGATCGGCGGAATCGGCAAGAATACCAATGGCCTTGCCGCCAGCAGCCTGAATAAGTTTCACAGCCTCATCCAGCTCTGATTGCCTGCGCGCGGTCAGGATAACGTTAGCCCCTTCCTCCGCGAAGAGTTGCGCTGTTGCCAGACCTATTCCCTGACTGGCGCCGGTGATAATGGCTGTCTTTCCTAAAAGTAGTGACTGCATATTAATTTTCCTTCCGTATATTACTCAATTGAGTGGTGGCTCTAGCCCCTGGTATATCGCCTGCTACGTCTGCTGATGATGCAAAACTTTCCATCGCTGACGGATCGGTCAAAAGAAAGTTATCGGAAGCTAACAGGCATCAGTCGGGCTCCCGATAAGTGAAAGCATTAAACACAAAATCCCCCGACTGCGTCTGCGAGATCCGACCAAAAGAGGGGGAGGGAAAATGTGTGCCGGCGATGAGCGTCTGCGTACCAGACAGCTCGCCGAAGATTTTGTGACGCGTTGCCGTAGATAGGTTCTGGTCATGATCAGACGCGCTAGCCCATTCCGGGTGAGCAATTTGGCAAGGGTGATGCATCATATCGCCTGCGAGGATCAGGAGCCCGGTATCTGTCTCAACCCGCAGGCAAACATGCGCGATTGAGTGCCCTGGCGAGGGAAAGACCGAGAAACCATCGCCCAAATCCTCTTCCATTGCGATACGATTGGCCAGACCCGCATCTAGCACCGGCTGAACGGACTGCCTATGAGCAACGGCATGCGCGACGTCAAGGCCCGCAGCAGATTCATCCGCGGCATTGCTCATCCAGTAAGACAGTTCTTCATCAGCAAAGTGGTATTTCGCTCTCGGGAATGTCGGATACCACTGCCCATCCTTGCGATAAGTATTCCAACCCACATGGTCAAAATGCAGATGAGTGCAGAGCACATCTGTCACTGCCGTTGTCGCGATCCCCGCCGCTGTCAACGCCTCAATAAAATCAATATTCATGTCGGTGAACTCAGGAATACCGGGGATCTCTTTTTCATTGCCAACACAGGTATCCACAACGAACAGCCGTTTTCCCTTCCTGATAATGAAACATTGAGAAACGGCGTTGAGCGAATAGTCATTGTTCCGGTAAGGAGCGCAGAGCCATTCGATACCTTTAACACGTTCGGGCGTTGCATCAGGTAAAAGGTTCGGCATGAAATGGCTGATGTCGAGTTCAACGATCTGTATAACTTCGACATCGCCAAAAAGCGTCTTTTTAATCTTTAGAGCCATTGCAATACACCTGGTCAAGCGTTTGTTGTACAACTATAGGCATTGATCATTAAGATGATTACCCCTAAGTTATGATTGGACCTATCATTTAAATGATTAATCGGACGAGCGAAGAGCAGAAATGAAACGTGATGAGATAGCCGACCTGGTGGCATTCGTGGTGGTTGCTGAAGAGCGCAGTTTCACCCGAGCGGCGGCCCGCCTGGGTATGGCGCAGTCGGCATTAAGTCAGATCGTCCGTCGTATTGAAGAACGGCTAGGATTTCGTCTGCTGACTCGCACCACACGCAGTGTGGTGCCCACCGAGGCAGGGGAGCAGCTCTTGTCGACCCTTGGCCCCATGCTGCATGACTTGGATTCGGTCATGACCTCGCTCGGTGACCTGCGCGATCGCCCTTCCGGAACAATACGTATCACCACGGTGGAGCATGCCGCAAAAACCCTTTTGTTGCCTGCTATGCGCATGCTATTGAAGTCCCACCCCGAAATTAACGTGCAGCTCATCATCGATTACGGTCTGACCGATGTGGTCGCAGAACGTTTCGATGCAGGCGTCCGTCTGGGGGGAGAGATGGATAAA
The DNA here is from genome assembly GCF_049065515.1 of Serratia sp. SA088. Classification (NCBI taxonomy): domain Bacteria; kingdom Pseudomonadati; phylum Pseudomonadota; class Gammaproteobacteria; order Enterobacterales; family Yersiniaceae; genus Serratia; species Serratia sp. SA088. The sequence goes on along the minus strand of NZ_JBAKGW010000013.1, from coordinate 85,222 downwards.
GATATGATTGCCGTGCGTATTGGGCCTGACATTCCGATGGCGATCGTTGGCGCACCCGATTATCTTGCCCGGCGAGGCACCCCAACCTCGGTGGCGCACTTGATCGATCACCAGGCGATTAACCTCTATCTTCCTACATCGGGCACTGCCAACCGCTGGCGGCTCATGCGTGGCGGGCGTGAAGTTCGGGTTCGTATGGAAGGCCAGCTCTTGTTAAACACCATCGACCTGATCCTGGATGCCGCTATCGACGGTCACGGTCTGGCCTACCTACCCTGCGACCAGGTGCAGACGGCCCTTGACGAGAAAAAACTCGTTCGCGTGCTGGACAAGTTCACGCCGGATTTACCGGGATATCACCTCTACTACCCGCATCGCAAGCACTCAGGATCAGCATTCTCCTTGCTCATTGATGTGCTTAAATTCAGCGGTTGACAGGGCTGTCGTTCTGATAACTCGAGGTTCTTATAACTCTGCGTATAGGACAGGTACTGAATTACCTATGCCTATTAATATAGATTTCATGAAACGAGGGCCATTACGCCCTGTCATTTCTCATCCCCTCACACAATAGGTTGCCAAAGCAACTATTGCCATTTAACCTATGGGTACAGTTTGCCGAGGTATCCCATGTCATCGAAAGAAAAGTCCCTCTATGCCCTTACCAACGCCCTACAACCGGTTCGCCGGGTATGGAAACAGGCCGCAACCCTAGCGATCGCCAAATCCGGCATCTCCATGTCACTGGCCACCGTTGTGGTATGGGTACACCGTAATCCGCAGGGCATTTATCAGCGTGATCTGGCGGAAGAGGTCGGCGTCAATCCCGGCGCACTGGTGCGCCTGCTGGATCAGGCGGTAGCGTTAGGCTTCCTTGAACGTCAGGAATCAGCCGGCGATCGCCGGTTTAAAATCCTGCGTATTCTGCCCACCGGCGCCGAACTGGCCAAAAAGATTGAAGCCGCGGCAGACAAATTACGGGTCGAGCTAATGCACGACGTGCCGTTGGAGGATATCGAAACCGCCACGCGCATCTTGCGCCTGTTCGAAGAGCGCGCCGGCCAATACCTGCAACAGGCTGGCAATGAGCCATGAAAATCGGTAAATCGCAGCTGCTTTATGCCGCGAAACTGTTTATTTCCGCCATGCTGGCCTTCGCGCTGGCGGAAAGCATTGGCCTGCAAAACCCCTATTGGGCGATGGTGACCTGCTGCGTGCTGAGTAATCCGGTCAGCGGTGCCGTACGTGCCCGCGCCACCTACCGTTTCTGCGGTACCCTGTTCGCCGGCGTGCTGACGCTGGCTCTTTCGGCCTGGCTCAGCAATACGCCGGTGTTGCTGATTGTTGCTGCCGGGCTGTCATCGTCGCTGATGCTGGGCATTTCTTATCTTGACCGTACGCCGCGAGCCTACTTTTTCCAGTTGGGGGCCATCACCATGATGTTGGTCGCTATCGCCTACATCAATCACCCGGACACAATGTTCACCATGGTCGTTACACGGGTTACAGAGATCTGTCTGGGCATTTTGGCAGTAACACTGGTAGACAGCGTGCTGTTTCCTTCTTCACTGGCGCCGGTACTACACACGCGGCTAAAAGGCTGGCTGTCCGACCTGGCACGTTGGCAAGAAGACAGCCTTGATGGCAAGGACGGTGACGCCCAGGCTGAAGCGGACCGCATCCGTTTGCTGGGCGACATCGCGTCGTTCAACCAGATGATGACCACCCTCAGCTATGACAGTTCGGTAGATAAAATCACCCGTCAGGCAGCGATTTCGATACAGCAACGCGTGCTGCAAATCGTGCCGCTACTCTCGTCCATCGGCAGCAGCATCGCCGCATTGTCAGCCGACCTACGGCCCCGGTTGCAACCGTGGCTGAATGAAGTGCGGCGTCAGGCAGTTGAACCCGTACCGTGCTATGCGCCCTCGGCGGGCTTACTCCCGCCTGAGATAACTCTATCTCCGTGGGAAACGCTGATCGTTGACGAGCTGGCTGAACAAATTGAACAGTGGTTAACGTTGTGGAGCGAGGTACAGCAGCTGAACGCGTTCCTCGAAGGAGAACCGCTGCCTGCGGCGCTGCAGACACAGATGATGCGCAGCCGCGTCTTCTCACCGCCGCCGGATACCGGTATGGCGTTGCGCATGTTCGCCGGGATTTTGACTACTTACGTGCTCCTGTGCGGCCTCTGGTATTTCACCGGCTGGGAACAGGGCGCCAACATGGTGCTGTTAGGTGTGGTTGCCATCGGCTTCTTTGGCGCCGGCGACAACCCTGGCGCAGCTATCGCCACCTTTGGGCGCTTCGCCGTCATCGCGATGGCTCTCGGTGCCCTGCTCAGCTACGTGCTGCTGCCGCTGGCCGGAGATTACGGCAGTTTCCTGATCGTGATGGGACTGTTTTTGCTACCGCTCGGTGTGTGGGCGGCAAGCAACCCGCTGGCAACGCTGGCGATCGCGCTGTCGCTCAGCAACGTCAATTTTCAGGGACACTACGCGCCGAACAACATGGGGTTATATCTGGAAAGTACCACCGGCACGTTGATTGGCGTTTATTTCGCGTTCCTGTGCGCAGCACTGTTCCGGCGCTGGGGCACCGATCAGGTGGTGGCGCGGCTGATGCGGCAGGATGCGCAAGAAATGCTGCGTCTCAATCGCCACGTCACGGAGCGCGACTTACAACGCTATCAGGCGCGCGCGTTGGATCGCATCACCGCGCTGGGCAGCCGCCTGGCCGCCGTTGGGCAAGCCGATCGCAGCCCACAGCTGTTGATGCGCTTAAAAACGGGTATCGATCTGATTCGTCTGCAGCAAGCCGGCGGGCTCACCCCTGGCGCTTCGCCGAACGCCGGTCTGCCGGCGGCGTTCCGCCAACTTTCTCTGCACGCCGAAGCACCATCAGCGCTGCTGGGCCAGATCGACGCCGGTCTGCAACAGGCTTGGCGGCAGAATGATCGGCGGGTGCTGCGGCCGCTCACCCGGCTGCGGCTGTTGCACTTCCCCACGGCTTTGCACTGGAACCCCTGACATGATCGGTGAAATCAACATTGACGGCGTGTTTATCTCGCCTTTGCTGCTGTGCCTGGTGTGCGCGTTCTTCGCGCGCATGGCGCTTTCCTGGACGTTGAACGCGGCGGGCATCTATCGCTGGGTCGCGCAGCGCCCGCTGTTCGACACCGCCCTGTTTCTTATTCTGGCCGGGCTGTTTTTCCACAGCCTGAAATGGCTTACCACTTCCTGAGGACCCCATGTTTCGTGAACGTACCCTTGCTCTGCTGCGTCCCGCGCTGACTCTGATTGCCGTTTTGCTCGCAGCAGGCGTACTGTGGCAGCTTTATCTCTATTACACCTACGCCCCGCAAACCCGCGACGGCAAGATCCGCGCCGACGTGGTGCCGCTGGCCACGGATGTTTCCGGCAAGGTGGACGCCGTGCACATTCACGACAACCAGGTAGTACATAAAGGGCAACTGCTGCTCAGCCTGGACAAAGCTCGGCTACACAATGCTCTGGATCAGGCCGAGGCCGCCGTGGAGCGCGCCAACGTTCAGCTAGCATCATCCCAGCGTGAAAACCGGCGTTACCAAGCGCTGCAGTCGGCGATTTCACAACAGGAACGCGACAACCGCCGCGATGCCCAGTCGCTGGCGAAAGCCAATCTGGATCAGGCCCTGGCGGATCGGGCTTTAGCACGAATCAACCTGCAGCGTGCCGATCTCTATGCGCCGGTGGATGGGGTGATCACCAACTTTTCGCTGCGCCCCGGCGCTTACGCGACCGCCGGTCAGCCGATCATGGCGTTGGTGGACTCCAACAGCTTCTATATCGCCGGATATTTCGAAGAGACCAAGCTGGGCCGCATCCAGAACGGCGATAAAGTGGTGATCCGCATCATGGGGGAGCAGCAGCCGCTGTACGGCCACGTCGACGGGCTTTCCGCCGGCATCAACGACAGTGAACGCACCACCGCCGCTGGCAATCTGCTCGCCAATGTCAATCCGACATTCAGCTGGATCCGCCTGGCGCAACGCATCCCGGTGCGCATTGCGATCGACACCGTCCCTAAGGGGGTCGATTTGATTGCGGGACGTACGGTAACTGTCAGTCTCAAAGATAATGAATAAAGATATTAATACAGAAACAACTTAGAGAAAGGTTCGTACCCAATGTCAATACATCTTGGCTATTAGAATTAACAGAATATTATAATTAGCCAGCCCAATTTATTAGAGGGGTGATGAGTGGCGATTACTGAACTGCAATGACAATAGAATTATCCCATATAGTTTCAAAGGGGAACTCATCAGCCGTCTCAGGATCACATTCCTAAAACTCTAATAAATTAACTCATTAGTCGAGAGTGTTGGTCACAATGCAATTGTGCACCGTAATAAACCATCGTTTGTTTTATATTTCACTTATTTTCTATGAGTGCCATTTAAAAATCGGACCATGGTAATTTGAGAGTTAACCCAGACAACGTGGAGATGCCGTGATGGATACTTGCAATTTTATTAAAGACTTATTGCTATGGATTGATAACAATTTAGAAAATGATTTATCAATTGATGCAATTTCGCATAGGTCAGGGTATTCAAAATGGCATCTTCAGCGTATGTTTCGGGCTGTCACTGGACGCAAAATTGGGACATATGTTCGTGAACGCAGACTAACTCGCGCTGCCTTTTCCATGCGAATGACAAAAATATCAATTGTAGACATTGCAGTTCTGTATAATTTTGAATCACAACAATCCTTTACTCGTGCGTTTAAAAAGCTCTTTGGGAAGGCACCAGGATATTATAGGCGTACAAATGACTGGTCGATGAAAGAATTATGCCCACCATTTAACATTGAACGAAAGGAAATACCGTCCCCCGCTATTATTTACATGCCAGACATGGACCTTTCAGATGTTACACATTCATATTTTTTTCGTCCAGATCATTTTACTGAGGAAAGCATCGGGCATCACGCTGATTATTTATATAACTATTTAAAAAGACACAACATCACAGAAGGAAAACTGTATGGAATGAGAAAATTTCAGCATGAGGCCTTTAACTCGTATTCAATCGCACAGGTTAAGGCAGAACACACTAATAATAAAACAGACTGCGATTATTTTAAATTCAATGGCGGCGCGTTTATTAAATTTAATTTCCACGGAAAGTTAGCTGATTTCCAAAAGTTTGTGGCGTTTATATATAATACTTGCCTACCGCTCTTGGGAGTTGTAAGAAGAGATGATTGTGATATAGAGATTTTCCATATCTCTGGAAGGAATTTAAATTTAAGTGAAGATATTTTCTGTGATTACCTAATCCCTGTTAACGCCCAAAAGACAGCCTTTAAAAACCAATGACTATGGGTATCTACATCACTTGACAGACAAAAAAACCATCTATCATACAGAATGTGACCTCACAGATATAAGTCACATATTGAAACCAGTAAAATGGCCAGCAAGCAATATCATATTTTTATTCCATTTTTTCCAAACAATTAAAACCATCACATTAAGCCATCCTATATCAAGAATAAAAATAATCAGCCACATGAAAGAGTTAAATTCATACGAAACCATAAAACATGCAAGTGACACACACCTCCGCAAACAGCACCCATTTAAAACGGTGTCGATGTCATAAAAATTTCTAAAGCACCTCGTATACATATGGGTTGCGTGCAGCCCAAGATAAATTAAAGTAATTCTATCCCTCTATAATAGGCGCCAGATTTAAGTTTCACTGGAAATATAAAACGAGGTGTCAAATTCTGTCGATTAAATAATGTGAGGCTATCAAAATCACATAAACCAGAACATTGTTTGTCTGGGGACGACTACGTGTTCTGGCATTCGTTGTGTAGGCCTGGGCCGAGGTAGGGGATTCAGGATTTTAATTAAAGTTATGAGGTGTCCTGGTTGCCAAAGTGCGGGGCGGTGTGACGATGAGTGGGTCGCTCGGCCGGGCAGCTTATTGAGCTGCTGAATCCATTGGACGCTCAATCGCCACACCATCTTCTATAGAGGAAGTGACCCGAATACACGCAGCAACACCAAGGCATCCTATCGACCGCTGAACGATCAATATCATAACGACAAGCGCTACCCAAACCGGCTCCGGCCGGTTTTTTGTGCCTGCGGTTCAGGCTGTTCACCCTGTAGGTGAACAGGGATGTACACCTAGAAGATAGCCATACACCCATTAACACATTGAAATAAAATGATAAATTCAAAAGGTGTATAGGGTGAACAGTTTTCCTATAAATCTTTTTTTTCTGAGCAAAATGGCAGATTGGCTCTATCATGTGGCAGAGCCAAAACAGACTCTTTGATGGGATAACCGTTAAGATGGAAACGACCAAGAAAATAATTTTGGAAGGTTTAGGACGGCATGATTTAAGCGAACTACCCGGCCGTCCTTATGATTGTTCCTTCGAATTGTTAGCAGCTAAACCAGCAAGAAAGCGCTTAATCATGGTCGGGTTCAACGGCTCATCAGCAGATGACGGTTTTACAAATGCTCAAGCAGTGATAAACGGTTTTAATTCACCTTGTTTCTCTAATGTTCAGGCTGGTACGGAAGGTGAATGGGGTATCAAACATTTGGCAAACCGCCTGCAATCCGTCCCTGAACAGCTAGGCTTTAGATGGCAAGAGACTGTCTACACCAATGCGCTACTCATGTGTTCTAAGGATGCCCTGTCGCTCAAAAAAAGGGCTCAAGAGAGCGCGATTGGCAGTTTGGATCGACTGATTGAAAAATCGATGGGTTTCTTTGAAAACGTTACCGTCCCCCTATGCAAACCTGAGCTAATTATTGCTTACAGTAACGGAATGAACTCTCACTCAGCAGCTCGCTTGCTTTTAAAAGCATTCGGCGATGGCGATGAGCCCGAGTACATAAGCCGAAACCGCTACTACTCCACATTCGGCTTTACGGCACGGTTTAAGCAATTCGATGTGCCTGTGGTAGGTATCCGCCACATGTCGCGCTTCAAACCTGATGTGCAGCTCATCAAACAAGCATGGGAAAAAATGCGCTAACTACTGATGCCGGATTCTAAAATCGCCCTCTAAATCGGTCTTACTTTTCTGCATTGGTATACGCTTAGGTATACCTTACAAATCTGAACTCGATTATTATCAATAATTACAATAAGTTAATCGAGTTATTCAGACTCCGCCAGCCCAAATACGTCGCCAGTGAACCAGATAGACCCGGCGATAATAGCGAAAAAGCCCACAACTTCGGTTGCGGGCTTTTTTGTTTTTGTCGTATTCCGAAGGCTCGCCCCTTGGCCCGGGCTGTTCCGGGCCAATGCGGGCTAGTGATCCAGATAGAGGTAATGCAGCCAGCTGGTCATGCGCAGCAGCACTTTGCGCATCACGGAGACGTGCTCGAAGTGCCCGGTATAGACCGCCGCCTGGGCGCTCACGCCGTCGGGCAGATGATCCAGATCCGGGTTGGCTGCCAGATCGATCATTACGTACACCCCTTCCCGGCCCGGCGTGGCGCTCAGGCCCTGCAGTGCGCCACTGGCCTGGTAGCTGCCGTCCGGTATCGCCGGTAGCACCCGGCTCACGGTGCCGCCATAAACCTGTCCCGGCAAGCCGTTGAACACCACTTCAGCCTGATCCCCCTGCGCCAAGCGCAGGATGGCGTTCTGGCGGAATACCGCCACCACCTGGCGCTTTTGCTGCGGGATAAAGATCATCACCGGTTTGAACGGCAAGCGAACCGCCGCCGTGCCCGGCCGCGCCAGCACCTGCGTGACATAACCGTCGCTCGGCGCACGCACCACCGTTTGTTCCAGGTTGTAACGCGCTTCAGCTATTTGCGATTTCAGGCTGGCTATCGTGGCGTCTTCGCCGTCATAGCGCCCGGACAACCGAGCCTGTTCCTGTTGGAACTGGGCTTTCGCCGCCTGCAGTGCGGCGGATTGCGCCTGGTACTGTTGCTGCGCATGGCTGACGTCCTGCTCCGAAAACGGATTGACTGGCATGGCCGCCCCTTTCGCGTAGCGCTGGTAATCCTTACGGGCACGCTCGTATTCCGCGTTCGCCCGCTGCACGTTGGCGGCGGACTCGCTAAGCGCCGCCCGGCGCGTTCTGATCTCCGCCTCCGCCCCGGCCAGATCCGCCTCCAGCCTGGTGAGCCGCGCGCGGTAACGGCTGTCGTCGAGACGGAACAGCACCTCGCCCTTGCGCAGCAGCACGTTGGTTTTCTCCGTCACTTCAACGATCATGCCCGAGACCTGCGGCACCATCGGCACCGACACGGCAATTTTCTGCGCCCGATCGCTGTACGGATGGTTGTAGTTCATCGTCAGAATCAACGCACCGACGATAACGATCCCGCCGAGTACGGCGGTCGGCACGGTCCATTTGTTGACCGGAATGCGGAACAGTTTAAATACGCCGTAGCTCAGCGCCACGTAGCTGAGAATAATGAGCAAATCCATAGGCTACGCTCAACTTACCGTGGGGCCGGGAACCGCCGTCGGCTTTTCCTGCAGGCGTTGTAATTCGGTTTCGAGCAGTGCGATGCGCGCCTGCAGATCCGTTGAGGATTCCGTTCTTTCACTCATGCCCCAGCCGCGTTCCGGCCGATAGAGCGTCGCCCAGATCCACAGCAGTGGCCAAATGGCGTGTAGCGTAAACAGGCTGACCCAACCGGCAACGTGAATCGCATCCTGATGCGGGTGCCGGCGCTTTTTCGCCAGCAAATAAGGAATGTCATGAATAATAATGACGCCGTAGAATAATATCAGGAATACCGCAATCAGTACGCCTAAAGCAAAATAGTTAAGAAACATGTAAAGTCCTGGTTGAGAATAATGGAAATAAATAATCTCTATAGCGTGTTATATTGTCTGATGTCGTTGGCGATGGTATCGATGGCGTTCTTCACGTCGGTGACTTTCAGCTGTGCTTTCTCATTATTAAGATTTTCTCCCGAAGCCTTACGTACCACTTTAATCACTGGCTGATTGGTCGCGGCATCGATAAACTCGCCTTCCATATAGACCGCGCTCTCCATAGTACGGTGCCCGGTTACGCTTTGCGTCGCGGCGATCAGCAGCGTGATTGGCAAGACTTCATAGACCTGCAGCCCTTTCTTCTGCGTGTCGATCGCTGTGATGGCGCCGCGGAAAATCAGGGTATGCTCGCGCGGCATGTCCACCAGCGTAAAGTGGGTGCCCATCGCCTGCTTAAACTGCTGGTTGGTGTAATTCAGGATATTGTCGAGCGCGCGTTGACTCACCATTTCGCTCGGTTTCGGCCGCGGGAAATAGATCATCGGTTGATAAACCAAATATTGATAACGGGAAAAATCGACGCTCTGATCTTTCCAATATAAAACGTCTTTGCCGGACGCGGATTGACCTTTATTGATATCGTCATAATTGGTCAGAAAGGTCGAGTATTTTTCTTTTTCGGTCACGGCGGACGAGCACGCGGCCAGTAATAACAGCGCAGGTAAAATAACCGCTCTTGTCACTTTCATTGACGGATTTCTCTTTATTTTTGTGGATAGCAAATAATCAAATCGAATGATACCCACCCACCCGTGATAAGTCATATGACAATGCCGCCAAAGGTGTATATCATTTTTGATATACAAACTCATGCGAGCCGGCCAGTGAAAGAGAAAGACTTCCGCATTGAAGAACTCAGGATTGTCCGCGTCATTGCCGAAACGGCGAGCGTCAGCAAAGCGGCACAGCTGTTGGATATGCCGCAGTCTAACGTGTCGCGCGCCCTCACCGCGCTGGAGCGACGGCTCGGGCTGGAACTGTTCCTGCGCAGCCCGCGTGCGCTGGCGCTGACCGAGTTCGGCGAACAATTCTTGCGCCGCGCCGCACTGCTGCTGGACGAGCATAGCGATCTGCTCGATATGTCCGGCACCTATAAGCGCAGCCTGAGCGGCATGGTCACGCTCGGCGCGCCGATCGGTATCCACGCGTTCCTGGCCAGCTATTTGCTGCCGCCGGTGCTGCATGCCGCACCGGAACTGACGGTCGATCTGGTGACCCGCAATCCCGATGAACGCGAAAAAAAGTATGGTGCGGTGTTCGACAGCGACTGCGATTTGCTGATCAGCTTCTTCCAGCCGCAAAACGAAAGCCTGATCGCCAGGCCCTTTACCCGTTTTCGCGTCGGGCTGTTCGCCGCGCCGGATTACATCGCCCGCTCGCCGCTGAATGAGCTGGATGAACTGTCGCAGCATCGCTGCATTACCTTGCGCATGCTGGGCGGCATTCGCAATACCTGGAGCGGCTACAGTGCGCAGGGGGAGTTGGTGCAGGTCGAGATCAACGGCGCCAGCGTCTGTGATAACATTCTGCCGGCGATCGAGCTGGCCAAACAGGGCCTGGGCATCGTCTACGCCCCATATTATTCCGTCGCCGCCGAGCTCGATGCCGGCACTCTTCTGCCCTGCCTGGCGCGCGAGCGCGGCATCGATATGCAGGCCTACCTGATCTACCGCCGGCGCGGCGTGTTGCCGCACCGCGTGCAGGTGACGATGGACAGCATCATGGAAAGCGTCAAACTGCACGCACACCGGCTGATATAGCCAAAAAAAAACCCCGCCACAGCGGGGTTTAACGCATCACATCAGCGCAAAATACCTCACCGCCCCTCTTTTTCCCCCAGGAAGAAATACCACAGCGGAATGGAAAGCAGCAGGGTGAACACCAGCGTATACAGCAGCACCATCAGGCTCTGCATGATCACCATCTGGGCGCTCCAGGCGCCGATCGGCAGCTGAAACTGCTCGACGGTGCCGCCGAGGATCGCCCGGCCCATCACGCAACCAACCACCACCGCGACCGTCGCCACCGCCGCGCGGAACTTGCGCACCTCGGCGCGGCGGGCGGCCGCTTCTGGCGTTTCATCCCGCAAGCCTTGCCGCTGGCCGCGCCAGCGCCATACGTCCACCAGCAACAACGCCGCGAGGCTCACGCCCATCACCGGCAGACAATAACCCAGCGCCGCTGCCACCAGCAGCGTAACGGCGCGCGCCGGCAGGGAAAGCGCCAGCCAGGCGGCAATCAGCGTATGCACCGGATGCTGCGCCCCCGCCGCCGGGCGGCGGATCCACCACATGCGGTAACCCAGCGCAATCATCAGGCACAGCCCGAGGCCGAACGCCGCCAGCAGCAGCTGATTCGGCAAGCCGAACAGAATGCCCATGTGGGCGTCGATGCCCCAACGGGTCAGCTTGGCGATGAGCGGGAAGGTGTCGAACCGCACCTGGTCGACGACGGCGAAGCTCTGCGGCGCGATGGCGACCGCGTCCACCTGCGTTGGCCAACTGCGATCCACTTCGGTCACCGTCCAGGCTTTGCCCTCGCCTTTCGGCTGGCGCAGCTCTATCTTGGCGGCATCGATCCCGGCGGCGCGCGCGGCATGCAGCGCCCGATCCCAATCACCGTTCAGCGCATTGGCCTGTGCGGCAGGGTTCATCTTCATGCCAGGCATCATCCCGCGGTGCTCGGCGTGCGGATCGGCCGGCGTCTGCGGCGCATCGGCCTGCAGGCTGGCGTTGACCTGCGGCGTTAGCCAGCCCAGGTTGGCCCGCAGCGCGTCGATGTTGCCGCCGGCCCACTGCGACCAGGTCAGCCCGGTGGCCGAGAAGAACAGCAGCCCGGCCAGCAGCGCTACGCCCAGCGTGATATGCCACTGCCGATTGGCGGCGAAACGCCCTTTTGCCCTTTTCAGCTTGCGCTTCGGCCGCGTCGCCAGCCACAGCGCCACGCCGCCCAGCGCGGCCACCCACAGCCAGGAAGCCGCCAGCTCGCTGTAGTTGCGGCCCAGATCGCCAAGCAGCAGGCTGCTGTGCAGCTTGTCCAGCCAGGTGCGCAGCGGCAGTACGCCGGAGGTGCCGTACACCGTCATGTCGCCCTTGATCGCCAACGTGTAAGGATCGACAAACAGCGCGCGCGACTCGGAAGCGCCCAGATCGGCACTCACGAACTGCACGCGAGTGGTGTCCGTTGCGCTGGGCGCCGGGCGCACGGCGTAAATGCGCGCCTCGGCACCCGCCTCACGGCGGGCAGCCGCGATCTGATCAGCCAGCGATCTCGCCTGCCCGTGCGGTTCGGTGAAAAGCGCATCGCGATACTGCGCCTCTTCAAGCTGCGGGGTCAGCACATACAGCGTGCCGGTCAGTGCGGCGACAAAAATAAAAGGGGCAACCAGCAGGCCGATATAGAAATGCAGCCGTCTGATCAGGTTCAGCATCGCGCCACGCGGCGATGCGGCAGGTGGAGTTTTGGTTATTGAAGACATGGCCTTTCTCGTTTTTCAAACTGTGCGCGCAGGCAAACCGTCCGCAGCGATACGAACGGCGTTACCCATGATCAAGCATTAGGGAAAAACGGCTGGCCGGGCGGCCCGCGCGGGCTCGGCCGCAGAGTAAGGCGCCGAAGGGGCGGGGGGACGATGCGCGGCGCGCAAGGCAGGCGCGCGATGCGCGTCATCAGCCACAGCAGCGGGACGAATGCCCACAGCAGCAGCGGCACGTGGATCAGCAGCTCGCAATAGCCGCAGAAGATCATCTCTGCCGGATCCATGCCATGGTGGCCGGCATGTTCGGCGGCGGGCATCACCATTCCGTGCATCTCATGCTGCATGGTAGCTGCCGGCTGCGCCATGCCGCTCATCATCTGATGGTGCATCAGCGATTTCGACACCACCGGCGCAACAAACAGCAACAGCACCGCCATAATGGCGATGCAGGCGGCAAAGCGTTGCTGTAGCTGGCGTGGCACTCTCATCGCAGCGGTGAATTAACCCGGTCGGTTGCGAACAAGCGGCCAGTGTAACCTCAATGAACGGTGAGGTGAATGAAAAGCGAAACGTGTGGGATCAGGGAGATCTCCCGCTAACGATTTGATATCCGCTATAGGCTCTCGACACGACGAGGGATTGCCGGCCGACGCTTCTTTCTTGCTGCCCTCCCAATCATGCCCTGGGTGTTTATATTGAGCCTCTTTTTATTAACTGTTTTATAGTGCATATAGAATGAAAACAAACTCAGCAACAACAGCAATAACGCCAAAAACAATAAAATCATCAATGCACCTTGTATTCAAAAATCCATTTACAGCTCATTGCCACGCAAAATCAGCCAGTTATAGAGTTCAATTTTTCGGTTAAAACCGAATTTTTTCATCACGGCCCCACGGTGGGAACTGACGGTTTTAATGCTGATATTCAGCCGCATTGAAATTTCTGCCGGCGTGAGACCTTCGGCCAACAGACGCATGATTTGTTGCTGACGGTGGGTCAAATCATCTTCAGGCGAGTTAACCCGGCGCTGATAACCAAAATTCTCTCGCTCACGCCATAAGGTATCCAGGTAGAAACGCAGCTGCTGTAAACTTTCTTTTTTTAACAATGCCTGCTGGAGGCGTGCCAGTCGCCATGTCGCAAGGCTGTTTTTCCCCCCACCCAGTGAAAAAAGAATGGTATTTTTGGTCGATGACCGTAAAGCCTTACCAATAAAGTAGGCCATGTAGTTACTCGACTCATAAAATATAACATCAGCGATCTCTAGCCTGTCCTTATTGACAAAAATCACGTTATTATTTTTTTCATCAAAGTATTCCTTTAAGAAAAACATCAATCCCTGGATGAAAAAACAGTCCCCATCCAACAAACCGATATAGATCTGCGACCTCATATATACCACCTTACATCCAGCTTCAGAATAATTCATCCTCAATTCACATGAACATCACTCGCCTTTCCCAGGTATTCGGGCAGATGGGGGCGCGTTATTCCTGACGGAATAAACATCTTATATTAAAGAACGATACCCGATGAAATAACAACCAATTAAACGAACTCAAAGTATCTCCAGAGTTAATACTGCCGAAGCACTATAGTTACCACCGGGTATGTCACCATTCTTTTGAAGCTCGGAAGAAATCGTAACGTTCTTACCATCACTCCCGACATCATTTATCGTCACCCCTGAACCTGCAGGGGAGTTGTTTATTTTTAATTTTGAATATAGGTTTTTGGCACTACTCAAAACCAAGCGCCCTGATGCATCCAACCCGGAAACGGCTAATTTCATGCTATTCTTCCGGGTGCAGGAGACGCTGAAGTTGCTCTCTTTATAATTGCCATCAACATTCTCCTGACTTAACGCGGGATGCTGTATAATAATGTTTTGATTATTTATCTGACAACTAACAGGTTCAATCGGCGGCTCTACTGAGCCGCTGCTCCCCCCTCCCTGAGCACTAGAACAGGTGCCCCCAAAAGATGCAAAATAGGGTGTCAAACCGGTAACACCATCACTATAATTTCCCCAGGTTCGTATCCAGACACATACTGGCTCACCGCCTGATAACCAATAGTCTCTTGATTCACATGCTGTCATTAGCTTACTGTCGATCTGCGATGCCATAAAATCAAGCGTAGTTCCCTTATTAACATCCACAGTAGCCGAGCAATAGGTTGACTGATAGCCGCTTACTTCTATCATCCAATAAGCTGTGCACGTAGTAAGCCCTGCTCCTTCAGATGGATAGCACTTAAAATTTTTCTGCGCAGAATACTTATCTTTAACAGTCCCTGTCGGTGATATAGATAACACAGATGCCCCATTTGCTTTTTTCACCCACTTCTCATTTAAAGTTACCGCACCAGAAGCATAGAAAGCCGTAAGAGAAAAGATGAAGACCATGCATCTTATCATTATTATCACCCTCAGTTATAATCCACTCATAACACCAGAAAGTTCACTAAACTAAATAATAAACACATCCAAACTCATAGCCGCTTATTTAAGCCCCTACTCATATTCCAGCCTAAACGTCGCCACCGCACCAAACGCCCCGCGCCCAATCGTTTTTCTCTCGATCGCCTGCGGTTCGCCGCGCACATAGGCCTGCAACGCGACGCTATTGCCGCCGGCCCGCAAACTGTATTTATCGCTGGTTTTATTCATCGGCAGCGCTTTCCCTTCCGGCGTCTCCAGCCCGATAGCAATCCCCTTCGCCTGGCTGTCGGCGTTAATCGCCAGCAGGCCGGGCAGCGCCAGACTTTCCGTTCCCAGCAACGTTATCGCCACCGTTTTCCCCAGGCTGACATCGCATTCCGTCAGGTGAATTTCAAACGTCTGCCCCAGCGTGCGGGTATTGAGGTACAGGTATTTGTCGATGATGGTGCCGAAATCCAGTGCGATTTCCTCATCGCCCGGCGCGATCACGCACGGCTCCGCCACCAGCGCGCCATGCAGGCGCAGGTTATTCGCCGCCGCCAAGGCCGCGCCAGCGTTCAACACTAAAACCGTGGCCAGCAAGTATGTGCCAATAATCTTTTTCATCGCTAACCCTTCCTACTGATAATCGGCCTGCAACGTCGCCCAGGCCTCGAATGCCCCCTCGCTCAGCGTGACTCCTTGTTTTTGTACCGGCACCGCCTCCAGCTGCGGTGGGTTATCCAAGGTGATGTTCAACGTGCTGCCCGGCGTGAAAGGCTCATCGTCCCGGTATATGCGGATGCCCAAATCGCTTTTGTTGGTCGCCAACGCCTGTTTATCGAAGCCGCTGACGCCGCCCTTCAGACTTAGGGTTAGCGCCCAATTGCCGTTGGTCGCTCTGTCGCAGGCAATTTGGTAGTTCAGCACCTGGCGGTAGTTAACCCCGTCCACCTTGTTAATGCCGACGCGCTGACCGAAGTCCACATCAACCTGGTTGCCGTCATTAATGCGGCACGGCGGCGGCGTAAGCAGTGTGCCGCGGAAAGTCATATTCTCCGCCGCTAGCGCGGTATTCAGCGGCCCTATAAGGCCGCCTGTCAACAACAGGGCTCGCATCGTTTTATTCATTTTCCGTTCCCTTACTGGTAAGCCACCTTCAGCGTGGCGCCCGCGGTAAACTCACCGCCGCTGAGCGTAGTACCGCTCTGTTTAATCGGCACCGCCCATAGTTCCGGTGCATTCGGGTAGGTGAAATTCAGCCAGCTATTGAGCGCCAGCTTACTGCTGCCTTGCTGTAATTGGATGCCCAGCGCTGTTTTATTGGTTTTCAATGCCGTCGAGTCAAAGGCCGCACCGGTGCCCTGCACCTGTAACTTCATGGCATTTTTACTTTGGCCGCTGCAGGACAGGGTGTAACCCACCGCCGTCCGATAATTTTTGCCGTCTACCCGAGTGGTCATGACTTCGCCAAAATTCACCTCGATCGGCCGGTCGCCGTTAATCACGCAGGGCGGCGGCGCCACCACCGTAACTCTTACGGTCACCGTGGTCGCCGCCTCTAGCATCAGCGGCACGGTAATCAACAATGCGCTCAGGCAGCCGATTCGCTGTCGGTTCCTTACTCTCGTTATCGTTTCATCCATGTTCAGCTCCGCCTCAGTCATAGCTCAGATAAAAGTCCATCACCGCCTGGTAGCTGCCCGCCAGCAAACCGGCCGCCGTGCGTTCCGGCGTGATGGTGTAGCTCAGGCTGTTCCGCCCCGGCGTTAACAGCAGCGGCGCACCTCTTTCGCCCAGCCGCACATCGCGCCCGTGGGCATCCTTTAGCCGCAGCCCCAGGCCGGATACGCCGCGCGCCTGCACCAGCTGCGGGTTATTCGCATCACGCGGCGCCCGGAAGCTCACCGTCACCGCCGGCTGGCCATTGGCCCAGACCAACCCGCCGGTGCGCAGGTCACGGCTGCCCGCCGGGCTGCGCAGGCAGTCCGCCAGCCGCAGCTCAAACTGCACCGGCGTGCCGCGATCGCCTGTCTGCTTCAATCGCCCGGTGCCGACTTCACCCAACGCGATGTCCTGGCGCACGCTGTCCATCTCCAGCCGACAGGCGCTCTCGGTCAGTGCGCCCTGCACATACAGCACGCCGTTGGCACCCTCTACCTGCCAGTTGTCCGCCGCCTGCGCCGGTGGCAACAGCCACAGCAGCGCGGTCAGGCTCAATGGCGCCATCAAGGCCAACGCCGCCAGCACGGCGTAATATCGCAGCTCGCTTATCCAGTAAGCGCGTTCCGCCATCAGCTCCTTTGCCATTTATCCTCCTGTCTACTTTTATCTGGATGCAGCGGTTAATCGCCTTTCTTCTCCGGCACCACCTTGCAGATATTGCCGCTGCAGCTGAAGCTCAGCTGCGGGCGACCGCCGTAGTCGTTGACGTAGGTCAGCACCGGGCTGTTGCCCACCACCGCCGCGCTCGCCGTCAGCTGCAGGCTGCCCTTCGGCGGCACCATCATCGGTTCGAACGCTTTCACCGGCGCGCTCTTGCTGCTGCCCGCATCCACCAGGGTGACGTAGTACGGCGTCGGGTTGTTCACCACGTATTTGTCGCCCTGGCGAGTCAGCGTCAGCTGTTCCTGCGGCGGCGGCGCATTGGTGTCGATACCCAGCCCCGCCGGGCGGTAGAACAGCTTGATGCGCGTCTGCAGCGCGATCTGCAGGGTATTCGGTTTGCTGCTTTTCGGCGGGATCTCGCGCAGGTTGAAGTAGTAGACCGTTTCGCGATCCTGCGGCAGCTGTTTGGCCGCCGGCAGCGCCTGGATCTTCACCTGGCTGGGCTTACCCGGCTCGATGCGCTGCACCGGCGGCAGCACGGTCAACGGGCTCTGGATCTTGTTACCCTGCTCGTCTTCAATCCAGCCCTGCGCCAGATACGGCAACTGCTTGTTCTGGTTGCTGACGCTCAGGCTCACCGAGTTCAGCGAACCGTCAAACACCACGCGGGTGCGATCCAGGGCAATTGCCGCCTGGGCAGGCAGCGACGCAGATACGATCAGCACGGCCCCCACTGCCGCCACAATGTGTTTTTCGGCAAACGCCGCAAATAAACGTTTCGTATTTTTCATAACAACCTCAACTCAATAAATATAAAAACTCATCCAATCAATAAAAGTTCATTTAGATAACATTAAAAATAATCACCGCACTGCCGGTAAAGTCACCCGAGGTTTCTTTTTTCAGTTCCGACTCATCGAGAGAGGCAAACAGTTCGACGCTGCCCTTATAACCGACCTTGACGGTCACATCCCGTTTATTGCCGGCGCCCGGTGCATCAACGGACAGTTTCACTTTGAGCTGCTGTTTATTTTGCGGATTGCTCAATACGATGGTATCGCCGCCGCTGCGATTGGCATCGGTAAATATTAAGCGCGCCGTCGCCTGCCCAGCATAATTGCCATCGCAGATCAACGAGGCGGTGATGCTTGCTGTTTTGGACTCCTGATTGACTACGCCAAAATCAATCTCACCGTTACTTAAACCATCGACCCGGCAAAATACGTTAACGGGGGGAAGGGGGTCCAATGGTAAATTGCCATCGTCGGTAGAAGCCAATATATGGTCAAATCCATTATTCAAGCTTAACCATAAACGAGGTTTACAGGAACCATACTCAGCATTAACAACCCCACTGAGATTTGGCAACCGTTTCTTAACCATGGCATTAAACTCATCGAACGGAATTTCGCGATTTGCCCTTGAAATCTCGACCCCTTTATAATACCCCATTGGAAATGGATTTATAATGCAACGCTTGCCATCGCTATTTGTATAAATAGAGATTCGACATGGCCAGGTATCTGAGCAGTATACTCCGTACTCCGATATGTTATTCGCACCATTACCAATAGATTCTGCTTTCGTTACCTCCACCTTTAAGAAACTATAATTCACTGCAGGCTTGCCATTAAGCCAATACCAATCTGAATAGCTGGCTTCAACAATAGCTGCAGAGCAGGCATGGCTGATAAAAAATAACAAAGCGAAAATAACAGGCCGCAATTTCTTATTCCCCATTTGTTTTTTTTTCATCGCAGCCCCGTTTTATCACAGGGCAGCAACAAGGTATTCATCAACATCTCCGCCGGCAGTGGGCTCGGCATGCGCACTTCACACTGCGCCTCCCCGTTCCAGCGCACCGTCATCGCCTCGCCCGGCTGGATGCCGCTGAGATAGACGCTGCCGCCGTCGTTGACAATGCCGGTCTCCTGTTTACGCCCGTTCAACACCGTGGCGCCGAACGGCGGTTCGCTGCCGTCCGCCAGCTTGATCACCGCCATCGCCTTGGCACCCGCTATCACGTCAAACTGCCGGTAGCCGATGGCCCCCTCGGTCAGCGTCGCCTGCACCACCGATGTGGTCGCCTCGGCGTTGTCGCCCAGCTGGTTCAGATCGATGCTCGCCTTGTTGCGGTAGTAGCTGCTTACGTCGCCGATCACCGCCTTGCCCCAGGCGTTGGTGCGGCTGGTGCGCCCATAGCCGCGCACCGGCACTCCCGCCACCCCCTGGGTGTCGATCAACATCCGCGTGCCGCCCGCCATGCCGCTGCGGTGCAGCGCACCGCCCTCCGCCGTCAGCGTCATCCCGCCCTGGGCGCTGAACCCCACCGCGCTGTAACGCCCTTCCTGGTAGCTGGCGTTGGCGCTCAGCCGCGCGATGTCCCCTTCGCGGTTGTAATAGCCGCTGGCGTTGGCGCCGCTGCGCGACGTGCCGGCGCTCAGCTGGTAGTTGCTGCGCTCGTCAAGCCGGTCGTAGTAACTCACCCGGTTCGTGGTATCGTTGCGGTTCACCGTGGTGTTGTAGCTCAGCGTCGAGCGCTCACCCCACGGCATCGACAGCGACAAGTAGGCCCCGTCGTCCTTCATTCCGTTGTACTGGTTGCGGTAGGCCGACAGCGACAGGCTCAGATTGCGGAACCGGCCGATATCGAAATAGCGCGACAGCGTCAGGTTGTAGCGATCGTTGGCCGGCCTGTCCCAGTAGGTCTCATGGCTGTAGTTGAGGTAGCTGCTCAGCCCCCAGTCGCGGAAGTGCTTGTTGAAGGTGATGGTGTACATCTCCTTGCCGCTGCCGTTGCGGTTGCCGTAATAGCGCGCGTCCAGGTACTCACTCATGCTCATGAAATCCTGCTCCGAGAAGCGGTAGCCGGCGAAGGTCACCTGGCTGTCGTACTCATCAAAGCTCTTCGAATAGCTAAGCCGGTACGAGCCGCCGCTCAGCGCGCCGTCTTCCTGCGGCAACCGCGCCCGCGACTGGGTAGCGTCGAACGACAATGCGCCCAGCGCCATCAGGTCGCGGCCCAGCCCCAGCGACAGCGCGTTATAGTCGCCGCCGAACAGGCCGCCGCCGTACAGCGACCAGCCGTTGCTCACCCCCCAGGAGAACTCACCGGTACCGAACAGCGGCCCGCGCGCGTGGTGCTCCCAGTCCGACGGCTTGCCCGCCGCCAGCTTGAAGCGCACCGAACCCGGCCGCGTCAGGTACGGGATGCTGGCGGTGTTCATCACGAACTCCTGCACCGTGCCGTCCTGCTCCTCCACCCGCACGTTCAGCTCGCCGCTCACCGCGTCGTTGATGTCCTGAATGCGAAACGGCCCGGCCGCCACCGTGGTTTCGTAAATCACCCGCCCCTGCTGGCTGATGATGATTTTGGCGTTGGTCTTCGCCACGCCCACCACCTCCGGCGCATAGCCGCGCAGGTTGGGCGGCAGCATGTTGTCGTCCGACACCAGGCTGGCGCCGGCAAAGCGGAAGCTGTCGAACATGCCGGAGTCCAGGTAGCCCTCGCCCAGCGTCAGCTTCGAACGCAGCGCCGGCAGCGCGCGGTAGGCGTAGTAGCGGCTCCAGTCCAGCCGCGTGTCGGTCGGCTGCCCACTGCCGGTCTGGTGGCTGAGGCTGCCCTGCCAGTCGGCCCGCAGGCGCCAGGCGCCAAGGTTTGCGCCGGCGGTGCCGTTGCCGCTCAGGTTGTAACTGCGGGTACCGCTGCGCTGCTGGTGCTGGCTCTGGGCGTTGAGGTTATAGTCGAACAGCAGACCAGGAATGCCCTCGTCCCAGCGCGACGGCGGGTCCCAGTTCTCGGCGGTGTACTCGAGAAACGCCTGCGGGATGTTCAGGTACAGCGACGAGGTAGCCAGGTCGCCGCGCATCTCCATGCCCGCCACGCTGCTCTCGTCCAGGCACTCGCCCTGGTGCCACCAGCGCAAATCCTTCATTGTGCTCTCCTTAAGCCCCAGTTGCGCCACCAGCGCCTGGCTGATGCAGGCGCGGCTGCCGTTCGGGTCGTCCTGCGGCGGGTAGAACGGGATTTGCTGCTCCGGCAAATCGTTCTTGTTGATGTGCACCACCATGCCGTAGGTACCCGGCATGATGTAACCGCCACGTGAAAACTGGCTCAGATCGATGTTCTTGCGGTCATGCACGTCCAGCACGTCGGTGTTGAACTGGATCTCGTCGGCGGCATACACCTGTGCCGGGAGGGCGCCGAGCGCCAGGGCAATGCATAATCCCAGCGCATTGATACGCACCATTTTTCCTGCTGGTGATTTCCTCATGTCCCCGTTCCCTTATAATTATTTCTTGTCCCTGCGCTCTTGCAATTAGTCCCCATCGCCGGCCTCAGAAATAATCCAGTTTGAAACGGACGGCCGTGAAATAATCGCCGGCCTTCGGCGCATGATTATTGGCGACTAATTTCAGGGCGTAATTCAGCCGCATATCGCCGGGAATAATGTCACCGCGCGGCAGAGGGTGGCCCGGCGTGGCGATATTGCCGGCGGCATCGGTGATTTGCAGCGCAATGCCCGACGCCTCGCCGCGCACGCCAAATAACCCCTCCTCGGCATCGCCGTCAAAGGTCACCTGAAACTGTTTCCAGTCTGGCAATTTATTATTGGCGCGTTCCAGCGTGCAATTAACCAGCTCGATGGCGAAAGTTTTTATTTGGCTTTGCCCGTCGCGAATAATATCCGCTATCGGCACGATATCCATATCCACGGTCTGATAGCGGCTCTCGACGGCAATGGCGCAGGCGGTGTCGATAATAGCGCCTTGCATATTTACCCTGCCCCAGCCTTGAATAGCGCTGCCTGCCTGTGCGAAAGCAGTGAAGATAAATAGGCAAGCCGCCAGCGGAAATAGCCTGATTTTAATCCACATAACGTTATTTCCTGATAAAGCGTTTCTGAAAAATGCATGCGGGAACCCCGCATGCATTAGCATGCTTAATTCACTTCAATATTGAAGAAATTAACGTGGCTTAGTTATACGCCAGGGTAAAGTCGGCCACTGACTGGAACTCACCTTCAGTCAGTACTGCACCAGAAGCCACATCACCCTGCAGGTAGGCCGCAAAATTCAGGGAGTTAGAGCCATTTTGCAGCTCCTGCGCCTTGGTTGCCTTGCCCAGTTTGATCACCTGGCCGGAGCCGTCGGTAATGGCTACGCTGGCACCCTGCGCGGTACCGGTAATACCCAGCAGGCCGTTATTGGCTTTGGATTCCATGCCGGTAAAGGTCAGTGTAACCTTGTTTTTCAGAGGGTTACCAGTGACTGCATCATTTTCAAAGGTGCAATTTTCCAGATCGATAGCGAAGTTGCGCGGCGTAGATTTACCGCCGTTCAGCAGCGCCACTTTGGAGATCTGGCCCAGCTCAACGGTCTGATCGATAGCTTCCGGGGAAATAGAGCATGGCGCATCAATAATAGAACCGGTGAAAGTCACTTTACCGTGCCCCTGGTCAGCCGCAAACGCAGTAGAAGACAGACCAAAGGCAAGCGCTGCCGCCATCATGATGTTGTTCAGTTTCATAGTTCTTACATTCCTTAGTAAGTAGAAAGAGTTAAATAAGACTCACTTTATCTGCAGAAGATAATGCTTCCCGGCTTACTGCCATTTCCGTATCAGCACAGGAACCCTTCTGTTTCTGGCCTTCAAACCAGTGAGGACAATCTACTACCACAACCCAATTCTTGAAATATAAAACTGCAAATTAAACAAAATTAAGAATATATATAAAATAAATTACTTAAAAATAGATTTTAACTCCAATTTAAGTCACAAATTAACCACCCTGTAAATAAAAAACCCGACAGATTCATATTTAATTAACCAATTACCCATGCAATATAAGAAAATTCTAATTTCAATAGCCATGAGACAGTTGAAAAAAAACGCCAGCAGCCACAGTATTAAGCACGGACAGATTATTTACAGGGAACAACATGAAATACATTATAAATAACGCCATCATTTATGATGCGCATAAAGGGACATTATCACTCAACAAGAACAACGATGATAAAGACGTGGTTTTATTAAAACCTTCACAGCGACTGTTGTCGTTGTTTATTGAGTGCAATAATGAAATTGTAGAGAGGGAGCGTTTGCTGGATGAGGTATGGAATAATCATGGCCTGACGGCATCGAACAATAACCTGAGCAATTATATTTCAGGGTTGCGCAAGACGCTGGCTCAGTTAGGCCAGGATGACATTCTGGTTACTTACCCACGGCAAGGGTTCAAGTTCGTCGCCGAGTCGATAACCCTTTTAGGGGAGGAAAAGGATGAAAATAATGGCGAAACGCCGAAAGCGCATCCGTTAACGGAAAAGAACACCCGACGTATAAAACCGCTCATTCTGCTTCTCCTGCCTTTGGCCGCCGGCCTTGTCGCCATCGGCGTCGCGTTGCATTATTACACTGCCAATAATGATCTGAGCTTTATTGGTAAATATCGCAGCTGCAACGTGTTCGCCATCGACAGTGCGCAGGATATTTCTTCGGCCAGGCGGCTGCTGAGCGAGTTTGATTATGATTGCAACAGCAGCGCCAGCGTATATTTATACAATCAGGTTGCCGATGACGACAGCACAGCGGCCGTGATGACCTACTGCCCCAGACAGGGCCTGTCTGCGTGCAAAACGGTAAAGCTGCAACAGTAGGCATAGACTCTTCTGGCATCAAAATAGAGCCTTGTTAGGGCATCAACGCTTGTTGCAAATAAAATTGGGAGAACGATTGTCGGCAAAGATGTACTGCTGATCATTGATCTTCTCGACCGTAAACAAGATGTCCTTCCCCACCACCGGGAACAGCTTGTCGACTTCTTTATTATTGTGGCTATCGTCATTAGAGCGTCGAACGATGTTTGTCGGGCGCAGCAAGAAGCGCCCTTCATTCGCGGTATAAGTCATGCTAATGGTGCGCGCTATGGTAAAACGCTCATTATTATAGGCCACGCTGCCGTTGATAATAAATGCGCTCTCTCTTGCATTTATATTGACAATACTGACAAACAACACTCTGGATAACGAATGTTTTTCATCATGATAATCGGTGCGGATCACCGCATTGCATTCCGGCATAATCGGAGCAAAAAACTGCAGACAGATACCGAAAAATATAAATCCCCCACCAATAATTATCAGTGATGCAAGCACCCCTTTTATTGTTTTTTTATTTTTTGAAAACATAGACATTCTCACAGGCCGCGTTAATGTTTTTTTCATTTTCTGGGCAATAGGCGAAAAAGGTCGCCATCGAGTGCAAGGCGCTAAGAACCAACGCACCGCCGTTATAATAATAAACCGTTGCTGGTTTATTGCAGTCAAAGCCGCCTTCCGCGATGGTGTTCCTTACATCCTGCACCGAAATATTCGTGCGCACCAGCTTGTGGTGACTGTTAATTATTTCGATTTCACAATTCTCAATACGCTGAGCGGCTATAAACTTCGCCGTCGGAATATAAACCTGGCGCATCCCCACAGCCAACATCACCAGGCCGCCGATAAAAACAGCCATTGCCACGCAGAGCCATAAATACTCCATCCGCCGGGAATTCTCTTTCCCAATAAGTATTTTACTCAATTCAGGCTTTTCTTGGTTTCCTGTCTCATCCGTGCGGGCAACCCCCGCCTGAAGCAAAACCCCCTGCTTTGGCAAGGTGATCAACACTTCACCTTCTCCCAGTTCGGTAAACGCCTTGCGCAACTGAGAAAGCGCATTATTCAGATTATTGCCCGACTCTATTTGGCCATAGCTGCCCCAAACCTGGCTCAGCAAAAATTCACGGCTTAATACTTTGTTATCGTTCCGTACAAACAATAACAACAATCTATTAACCGTCGCCGTTAACGAGACTTTAGATTGTTCATCATCAATAACGCAGAGCTCAGAGATATCATCCCGGTAAATAATTCTGTTGTTTATCACATAAGCCATAGCGCACCTCTTATTGAACGCTAAAATGATATCACAACGCAATTTTTATAGGAATATTCTTAATAAAAATAATTAACCTTTTAATACATGAGGTTATATTTGAAGGTTATAAAAATCATATTATTTTCTCTGTCAGAGAATCTCCTTGGGTTATTCGTTATCACAATCCTCAACCTTCAGCGATGAAACCCTGTTTTTACCTTTTCTTTCCACCGTAACCTCAACATGTTGGCCCGGCGGCGTCTCTGCAAAGATATTCAAAGCTTCCTGGGCATTATCAATCACTTTCCCTGCAACTTTATTAATGATATCGCCTTCCTGTAAGCCGGCGTCGCTCGCAGCCCCCGAGTGTTTTACACCTGTCACCAGCACATTATATCGCCCCCCCAGTTTTCCATGGATAGCGGAGACATTAGCGGCTTCCACGCCGATGCAGCCGCGAATGACTCGCCCATCCGCCACGATTTTTTTCATTACCTTATTCACCAGGCGCACCGGCAAAGCAAAACTGATGCCTTTTACGCTATTCAGATCCTGATCTACCGAGAAAACCGACGTATTCATGCCGATCATTTCTCCAGATGCATTAACCAGTGGCCCGCCGGAGTTACCTTTATTGATCGGCGCATCGGTTTGAATAAACGTCTGTCTGCCAATGACGCCGAAGCCGCTGCGGCCAATAGCGCTAACGATACCGTGTGAAACGGAGCCAACCAGATTGTAAGGATTACCGATGGCCAAAACAAAATCACCGACTTTGATTTTCTTTTCTTCATCGATACGAATGGGCGTGGTCGCCGCAGGATCCAGTTTCATCACGGCTAAATCGGTCAGTTTGTCGTAGCCCACGACGATCGCTTCTCTTACCGTCGCGTCGCTGAGCAACGCCACCATGTTCTTGACGCCATTGACCACATGATAATTCGTCACCACATGCCCACGATTGTCCATAATAACGCCGGTGCCCAACGGGCAACCATAAACAACATCATTACAATCTTTAGAATATATATATACAACGGATGGGAGCGCGCGTTCTATCGCCATACTCAGTGACAATTCATTCACATTTTGCCGGTTCTGGTTAGCGAATTGCTTAAAATAGAGGGTGCTGACGACTGCGCCAATAAACACGCCAATTAACATATGAATAACCTTTTTATTCATCGCACCCTCAAAATGGCAAATGGTTTTTATAAGAACATTCTTCATACCGAAGGTTAAATACACTGACAAGCGAAAATTGACGCAGTCAACGGCCCCTGGCTCAAATCTCTGCTCCCCCTGGTTTGAACACCTTTCCTCCTTCCCTGCGAACCTTTCAAACTCCCCGAAAAAAAAACAACATACTGATTTAATTAAATTTTAAACCCATCACACGCATTATTTTGTTCCGTTCCTGCATAAAAAAACGGCATTGTATGATCGCCCTCACAAACATGATAACATTATATTGTTATAACAAATGGCGACAACAACCAAAAGGAACCTCTGGATGAACTACCCTCTTGTTGGCAGCGCCATTGTTGAGCACAGCGGCGGTTTAAATAACTTACGCCATGTCACTAACTGCATGACACGGGTTCGCATGACCCTGGTCGATCCTGCAAAAGTGAATATTCAGGCGCTTAAAGGCATCGAAGGCGTGCTGGGCGTGGTGGAAGACGATACTTTGCAAGTGATTGTCGGCCCGGGCAAGTCGTCTAAAGTGGCGACGGTAATCAATGAACTGTTGGCCTCGGGCCGGCAAACGGCGCCACTGAGCGACGTAGAACAAAAAGCGGCGCTGGCACGCGAGAAATCCCGCAAACCCACGCGCACCAAAGCCGTGTTGAAGCACATCGCCAACATTTTCGTTCCCATCCTGCCGCCGCTGATCGCCGCCGGGATTTTGATGGGGCTGAACAACGTCTTGGTCAACTCCGCCGCCTCCTATGCGCTGACGCACGCCATTGCGGCCAGCGGCGAGCTTTCTCCGGCCCAGATAGTGTTGGATCAGCGCCATCTGCTGGGCCTGAGCCAATTCCTTGATATCGTTTCCAAAGCGCTGTTCAACTTCCTGGCCATCTATACCGGCGTCACCACGGCGAAAGAGTTCAACGGCAACGCCATCATGGGCGGCCTGCTGGGCGCCATCACCATCGCGCCCCAACTGCCGCTTTTGGGGTTAATCCCCGGCCAGGGCGGGTTGATCGGCGTTATTTTCTGCGTCTGGCTAATGTGCGTGCTGGAAAAACAGGTACGTCGCATCGTGCCCGACATTCTGGACGTGGTCTTGACACCGACGATCGTGCTGACGGTGATGGCCGGCGCCTTGCTGTTCGCCATCATGCCCGTCGCCGGCCTATTGTCCAACGGCATCCTGCACAGTTTGAACGGCCTGCTGGCCACGGGTGGCCTGGCCGCCGGCTTCGTGCTGGCCTCGCTGTTCCCATTCCTGATTTCGCTCGGTCTGCACCATGGCCTGTTCCCGATCCATCTGGAGATGATCAATGCGACCGGACATGCCCCGCTGTTCGCCATCCAGATCATGTCCAATGCAGGCATGGTCGGCGCCGCCACGGCGGTGCTGCTGCTGACCCGCGATCCGGTGATGAAAAAGATCGCCAAAGGCGCCATTCCCACCTCGATCCTCGCCGTAGGGGAACCCACCATCTTCGGTGTGAATATTCCGGCGGGATTCGCCTTTATCACCGGCTCTATCGGCGCCGGCTTCGGCGGCATGATGGTCGTGTTGCTCGGCGTCTCCACCAATGGCGTCGGCGCCGCAGGTTTGTCGGCCCTGCCGCTGATCGCCGACGGCAAATATCTGCAGTATATCTTCGCCTGGCTCACCGGCTGCCTGGCGGCCTTTGTGCTGACTTACATCACGGGCAAGCTGCGCAAATACGATCGGGAAAGCGTCTGACGGGACGACAAACAGTTAAGGGAGCAAAAATGAAAGCCATCATGTTGATGTTCGATTCACTGAACAAACATTTGCTGTCCGCCTATGGCAGCGACCGGGCCATCACGCCCAACTTCCAGCGGCTGAAAGAAAGAACGGTGCGTTTCGACAATTTCTACGTCGGCAGCATGCCCTGCATGCCGGCCAGGCGCGAGATCCATACCGGCCGCTATAATTTCCTGCACCGGTCCTGGTCGCCGCTGGAGCCCTTTGACGACTCCATGCCGGAAATTCTGAAAAAGCACGGTATCCACACCCATCTGGTTACCGATCACAAGCATTACTGGCGCGACGGCGGCGCCACCTACCACTCCCGTTACAACACCTATGAGTTCGTGCGCGGGCAAGAGGGCGACTCCTGGAAGGGCGTGGTCGACAAGCCGATTTATCATTATGAATCCGGCGAGCCGGAAGAGATCAAACAGCGCCGCATCGCCAGCCGCACGCAGCATCAAATTAACGTGCAGTTTATGAAGGACGAGCAGGATCATCCGCTGGCCAGAACCATCCAGAAAGGCCTGGCGTTCATCGACGAGAACCACGCGGCCGATAACTGGTTCCTGCAACTGGAGTGCTTCGATCCCCACGAGCCGTTTTTCGTGCCGGAAAAATACCTACGGATGTACGGCATTGACGACGCCAGCGTTTTTGACGGCTGGCCGCCCTATTACTTCGTCACCGAAAGCGAAGAACGCAAGGACGCCATTCAGAAATACTACCTGGCCTTGCTGACCATGGTGGACGACTATGTCGGCAAGGTCCTGGACTACATGGACAAATACGATTTATGGCGGGATACCCTGCTGATCGTCAACACCGACCATGGTTTCCTGCTGGGGGAGCATGAGTGGTGGGGCAAAAACATCATGCCGCTGTATAATGAAGTGGCGAATATTCCCTTCTTCATCTGGCATCCCGAGCACCCTTATCGCGGCGAATCGCGGCAGGCGCTGGCGCAAACCATCGACATTCCTGCCACGCTGCTGGATTTCTTCAAGCTGGACAAACCGGCGGATATGCAGGGCGCCTCTCTGGTGCCGGCGATTTGCGACGATACGCCGATACGCGACTATGCGCTGTTCGGCTACCACGGCTGCCATATCAATATTACCGACGGCCGCTATGTCTATATGCGTTCACCGCAGGTACACGGCGCCGAGAACCTGTTCGAATACACCCTGATGCCCACCAGCATCAACCGCCGGCTGTCCCCTGAAGAACTCCGGCACATGACGCTGCATCCGGGATTCCGTTTCACCAAGGGCTGCCAGGTGTTGCGCATCCCCGCCTCTTCGGTGATGACCCGGGGTGCCGATCGCTTCGGGCACCGGCTGTATGACCTGGCGGAAAATCCGAAGCAGGATCGTCAGTGCCGGGACGCCGCCGTCGCCGAACGCCTGCTGTCCGCCATCCGTTGCATACTGGAACAAAGCGACGCACCGCAGGAACTCTGGCCTCGCTATCAATTGTCGGCGCCCGCCTCTCCGCTGCTGGGCGCCGATCCGGACTGGGTGCCGGCCTTCAAAGATTATGCGCCGCAACTGCGCTACGGTATGTTGGCCCTGACGCAACATCAGGAAGGCACTCATCAAACGGCAATAATTGATAAACTGAATGCTTCCGCCAAATCCTCATGGACCACCGCCGATCTGTGGGCCTTCGTGCAGCAAGAAGTCCCACCTGAACAGCACGCCAGCGTGTTTTATAAACTGGCGCTGGAAATGCGGCTTGATTGAGAGGTCGCCCCGCCCTTTCGGCGGGGCGACTGCAGAACAGAAGGAAAATTAACGATGGGACAAGAACTGGACTACTCTCGCGGCGCCAAGCCGCTGTATGCCCAGCTGTATGACATCCTGCTGGAGAAGCTGAAAAACGGCGAATATCGGAAGAACGACGTACTGCCGACAGAAGCCGAGTTTGAAGAAATGTTCGGCGTCAGTCGCATCACCGCGCGGCGGGCGCTGGCCGAACTGGTTGCCAAAGGGTTGGTCAAACGTCAGGCCGGCATCGGCACCATGGTCATCAGCACGTCGGAAAAGCAGAGCGTCAAGACCCGAATCAGCTTGATCGACGGCCAGCAAACGGAGGCGATAGCACGCAACAATCTGTCCCTGGCCCCTGTGCAACCGCCGGAGCCTATCGCGCAGTTGTTCGACGCCGACAACGCGCTACTGCTGACGCGCACCATTTACCGCCAAAACGAGGAACCGGCGCAGGTCAACTATATCTATCTGACCCCGCGTTTAAACACGCTGACGTTGTCGGATCTGGAAAAAGGGTTGTACTGCGCATTGGAACAGCACAACGAAAACATCGATGCCTTCGAGGACATCATCACGGCCGAACTTCCGACGCCGGAAGACTGCGCAATCCTCGGCGTTTCCCCCTCGGTGCCGCTGCTGGTCAAAACCCGCAAGGGATACAACGAACGAGGTCAATTGGTGGAATACACCATCGCCAAGCATATCGCGCGTTACTATCAATACATCGTCGAGAACAGCAAATGAGCTGGTGGACGCAGGGAAAATCACCGGATTACCGGTTTACATTAGCCAATGAACGCACCTTTCTGGCCTGGATCCGCACCGCGTTGACCTTTATGGCCGCCGCTGTCGGCCTGGATCAGTTGACGGACTCAACATCGCTGAAGGTGTTGATCATCGTGCTGGCGCTTACGGCGGCGGCGCTGGCCTGCTACGCCTACCATCGCTGGGCGGGCAACGAGAAAGCGATGCGGCATGAACAAGCCTTAGGCTATCCACGCCTGCTGATTTGGCTCAGCACGGGTCTGGCGGCAGGGATATTGCTGACGCTGGCCACATTGGTTCGGCCATGAACGCCGCTTGTCCGCAGCGCGATCCTGGCCTGCAGCCGGAAAGAACGGCGCTGGCGTGGCAGAGAACCGCATTCTCTCTATTGCTGCTGGCGCTTATCACCGCGCGTACCGGCCTTTACCGCGAAGAGTATGTGCTCGCCGCACTGGGCTGCACTTCTTTTTTCGTGGCGATGCTGTTGGTATTTGGCTCTTTTGTTCGGCAAAAATCGCTGATGGGCGCGATGGCGCTCCCGCTTGTCTGGTCGGCGTGGTTTAAAAGATTGCTCAGCCTCGCCCTCTTGTTCAATGCGCTGGGTCTCGCGCTGCACAGTGCGCTCATGCTGTTATCGGAAGGAAGTATTCAATGACGGCTACCCACGGTTGTCTTGTGATGGCGAAGCCCACCGGATCGGTTTGCAACATCGACTGCACCTACTGTTTTTATCTTGAAAAAGAGGCGCTTTATCCCGAACGCCAGCAGAACTGGCGCATGTCAGATGAAACGCTGGCGCTGTATATTCAACAGCATATCCAAGCTCAGGATGGCGAGCAGGTGATGTTCTCCTGGCAGGGCGGCGAGCCCACCATGATGGGGCTGCCTTTTTTCCGTCGCATCGTCGAACTGTGCCAAAAATATGCCGGCGGCAAGCGCATTCAACACGCGCTGCAAACCAATGGGCTATTGCTGAACGATGAGTGGGCGCGCTTTTTCGCCGAACACCGCTTCCTGATTGGCATTTCGATCGACGGCCCGCAAGCGCTGCACGATCGTTACCGTACCTCGCGCTCGGGCAAAGGCACCCACGCCCAGGTACTGGCCGCCCTCACTCTGCTGCAAGAACACGGCGTCGAATTCAACACGCTTACCGTCGTCGGTAAGCATAACGTCGGCCAGGCGCGCGAGGTTTACGAATTTCTTTTGGCCGCAGGCTCTCGCCATATTCAATTCATTCCATTGGTTGAACGCCTGAGTACGGCGGAGAGCGCCGCGCTGAAGCTGGTCATGCCGGGCGAAAGCGCCGCCACGCTGGCGCCCTGGACTGTGCCAGCCTGGCAATACGGCGAGTTTCTCAATCAGATTTTCGATATCTGGGTGCGGCGGGATGTCGGGCGCGTCTCTGTACAGATGTTTGACGTGGCGCTATCCGCCTGGTGCGAACAGCCGCCGGTGCTGTGCGTATTCGCCGAAACCTGTGGGCACGCCTTCGCTCTGGAAGCCAACGGCGATCTGTATAACTGCGATCACTTCGTCTATCCGGAGCATCGGCTGGGGAATATTCATCAGCAAGATATCCGCACCTTGAATAACAGCGAGCAGGCGCATGTGTTCGGCCGCGCGAAAAAGACGTCGCTAACGCCGGATTGCCGCCAATGCGAATTCAGGTTCGTCTGCCACGGCGGATGCCCCAAACACCGCTTCGCCGTGTCGCCGTCCGGCCATCCGGGGCATAACTATCTCTGCCCGGGGTACAAGCATTTCTTCCGGCATATCTCTCGCGAAATGAACGTGATGAAGGACTTGCTCGCCAACGGCTACCCGGAACAGGCCATCATGTACGCGTTGGCTCAGGAACAGCGGGCCGGCGCCGGCAGCGCCAAACCCAATGCTCCCTGCCCATGCGGCAGCGGTAAAAAGCATAAGAAGTGCTGCGGTGCGAAAAAATAAGCCCAAAAGCCCGGTAAACGTCACCGGGCTCCTTAACTTGCGTCACGCTACTTCACCGCCAGCGTGACCGCGTCCTGCTTGAAGCCGTAGCGGCTCAGCGGCGTGATCATCACCGACGTCGGTCGCCCTTCCACCGCCAGCGTCTGCGTCTCGCCCGCCATCAGGTAGTAGTTCTCCAGCGTCACCACCTTGCCCGACGGCTGCAGCGTCAGCTGCGGCGCCAGCCGCACCACGTGCAACCCGCCGTTGGTGAGCGTCAGCCGACCGGCCCCCGCGCTCAACCGCAGGTCGTCCCACGGCGTCTTGCTCACCGCCACCGATTTCGGCTGCAATATCAGCCCGATGCTCTGACGCACCGGCATCCGCGCGCTGTTGTCCACCGCCTGCCCTATCCCCTCGAACGACGCCTTCAGCATCACCTCGTGCGGCAGCGCCGTACCCGGCTTCAGCACGAAGTTCACCTGCTGGCTCTGCCCCGCCTCGATGCGCGCTATCGGCGGCGACAGCAGCACCGCCTTGCTGAACCCTTTGCCATCCAAATCCTCCACCTTCGTCGCCAGCAATATCGGCTCCGACGAGCTGTTCCTGATGCTGAAGCTCACCCGCCCCGGGTTCTCCTCCAGCACGATACCCATGCTCTCCAGCTGAAACGACGCCCCGGCGGAATGCGCCAGCCCCAGCGTCAGCCACAGCCCGCCCAGCAGCTGCGCCAGTCTCCGTTTTATCGTCATGATTGCTCCTCTCTTCTCATCCATTATCGGACGAGCCGCCCGCCGCACGGCAGACGCCATCGCCCTCTTCGTACAACACCGACGGGTCGAACGCCGCCGGCACCGCGTAACTCACCACGCATTCGTTCATGTTCAGACGCCGCACCCGCAGCGCCTTGCCGATATCGTCATTCACCAGCATCAGGTTGCCCTCGCCTATCAGCGTACCCAGCAGCTGCCCCCGCTCGTCGTGCACCGACGCCCCAGTCGGCAGCAGCGCGCCGCTCTCATCCCGCAGGGTCAGCAGCAGCTGGCGCACTTCGGTCACCCGAAAACGCCGCTCCGCCACCGTGCCGCGCGCCAGCTCGAACGCCGCTTCGGTGCTGTCCAGCCGCAGGTTCAGCGGCAGCGACAGCGTATCGACCTGCGCGCGCAACGGCATATAAGGCATCAGCATCGGCAGCAGCGCGTCGCCGGCAAAATCCGTCATGCCGCTGCCGCCGCCCGACACCCTGACCCCCGACTGTCCCGCCACCCTCATCACCGCGAAGGTGTCGCCAATGCGCTGCGGTGACGTCACCCAGGTGCCGTTGGCCACCCCCAGCCCGCCAGACGATGCAAGCGACAGCGAGGAACTGCCCTGCCCGCTGTGCGAGACCCCCAGCGACAGCCGGGTATACGCCGTCTCGCCGCTCAGGTTGCCGGCGCCCTGGTACTCGCCGTCCGCGTCCCGCGTCACGTCCAGATAGCCGTTCAGCCGCTCGCTCACCGGCCCCTGCCAGCTGCCGCCCAGCGTCAGCTGATTGTTGCGCCGCGACTGCAGCCGGCTGCTGACGCTGCCCGCCCCCCAGGGCAGGCTCAGCCCGGCGTAGACCGCCGCACGGTCGTAAGCGGAAGACTGCAGGTTGACGCTCAGCGTCGCCCTTCCCAGGCTGACGCCGTACGCCAGCGCATGGGTCCAGCTGCGCCGGCTGTCGCGGTAATAGCGTTCGTGCGACAGCGAGTAGGTCAGCGCCCCGGCGCTCAGGGTGCGCCAGGAGAGCGCCGCGCCGCCGTTGTAGCGCTGCCGGGCCGCCCCTTCCGCCTCTGCGGGCGGGTTCAGCCCTTCGTCCGCGTCCCGAAAGCCTTCGGTGCGGTACTGCGACGACAGCGACAGCGCCAGATGGGGCCCCAGCGCCACCTGCCCCTGAGCCTCCAGCTGCACGCCGGGCTGCCGGCCACGGGTGAAGGTCGCGCCGCCCGACAGCCAGTTGCCGGCGTCGTCACTCACACTGCCCTGCCAGCCCAGCCGCTGGTAGGTGCGCGCCAGCAGCCCGCCCGCCGTTATCTGCCCCCGGCCGAGACGAAATGCCTGCTCACCCAGCAGCAGCGCCGGCGGCGAGGCGCCCTCTCGCCCGGCGCCGTACGGGCGGTAGCGCCCCGCCGCCAGCCGATAGCCGCCCGCCCGGCCCGCCGGGTCGCCGGCGTCGGGGGTGACCGTAAAGCGTTGCCGCCGCCCGTCGGTTTCCGTCAACGTGACCTCGGCCTCCACCCCGGCCATCACCGGCCCCAGCTCGCTCAGCGAAAACGGCCCGGCCGGCAGCAGGGTGCGGTACATCACCTGCCCGCGCTGTTTGACCTCCAGCGTCGCCGGGCTCGCCACGCTGCCCTGCAGCGGCACCGTCAGCGCCGCATCAGGCGCGCCGGCCGCCAGGGAAAGCAGCTGCCCGCCGCTGAGCGGCACGTTGCCGCTCAGCGCGCCGCCGGCGCTGAACTCACCGAGCTGAACCACCGCCCCCCAGGCGGGAAAGTCTTTGCTCGCCGAGGTCTCGTACACCTCGAGCCGGCTGCCACTCTCGTCGTTGCTGTAGCTTGAGCGATTGCGCAGCACCCAGTTGCGCAGGTTGACGCCCGGCTCCAGCATCGCCTGCAGCGTCTGCTGATTGCCGTAGCGCCCCTGACGCCGGTTGGCGTACAGGTCGTAGTTCAGCAGCACCGCATGGCCGCCCGACTGCTCGCTGCGCAGTTTGTCCGCATCGAACGCCGCCTCCGGCAGGGTGATTTCCACCCGAAAGGCGCCGGGAAACACCTGCACCACCGCCTGCGGCCAGTGCGAATCGAAACGTTCGCAGACCCCCGGCGGCGGCGTGACCCGCAAACGCAGCGTCTGCGCCAGCCGTTCATCCAGACACAGCGCCCCCTGCGAATCGAAACGCACCTCTTCCTGGTAACGCTGCGCCGCATTGACCTCCAGCGTCACCCGGTGCACGCCCGGCAAAAACCGGGCGGTATTGAAAAATTCGGCGATATCCGCGTTGTACCCCAGCTGCGCCAGGGTTTTGACATCAAATCCGGCGGCAGCGGTTTTCGTCATCGGCCAGACCAACAAAAACAGCAATGCCGATGCCCTTTGCCTGATAGACACGTCATCTTCTCTGGGTTAATGCCGGGAGCGACAGATTCAGAAAAAGGGGGAGAGTCCTCCCCCTTGCGTTACCCATCAGACATTACAGTCCGAACGCGAAATCCAGCGTGGTGGAGCCGTCCAGATTGGTGCCTTCGCCGATACCGCCGTGCATATCGCCGCTTTTGGCCAGGAAGGCCTCCACACTCAGTATTGCGGTGAAGGTCTTGCCGATGGCCAGCGTATTGGCGTTTGAGGCCCAGCCCACGCGCTTGCCGTGTTCGAGTTGTACGCTACCCATTGGGGAGGTGATCGTGCTGTCCTGAGTCACGAACAGTCGACCGAGTTTGCCATCAATCTGCGGGTGATAGGCTGTTACCGCATAGAACCCCAACTTGCCGGTATTATTGATGTTACCAAGACCGAAGGTTTTTCCCGCCTCGCTGGCGGTGCCCAGACGGTTGTCGATAACGTTGAAGGTCATCGGCGTTTCGGCATCGCATTTCACCTTCATGGTGCCGTTACCATTTACCCCCAGGCTGACCGCTTTGTCCCTGCTGATTTTCGTATGGTTGATGCTGCCGTAATCAAACACCCCGTCGTTAGGGAGTGACACCTCACAGGTCGGCGCCACCAGCTCACCCACCACTTTGATTTCCGCGCTCGGGCCGGCGGCCAGACTGCCCCCGGCGACAAGCAGCGTGGACGCTACCATCACGCGCAATGCAATTTTATTCATTTAGTCGACATCCTTATATCGCTTCAATCCAAAGAACTTTTTCGGGCACTCAAATGCCGTACGCGAAACTCAGGGTGGAGGATCCATCCAGTTTGACGTTGTCGGTAATTGGGCCGTTCATGTCTTTGGCCGAGGCCAAATAAGGTTCAACCTCCAGCGTGGCGGTAAACAGCTTGCCGCTGCTTTGTACGTTGCCCGACTTTGCCCAGCCGGTGACGTTGTTTTTATCGATATAGGCGGAACTGACGGTGGCGAACGCCGTGGTGCCTTTCTTCACGCTGAACAGCGCCGAAGGTATGGCATTAACTCCAGCGCCAAGAATGTTGATCTTATAATAACCGAGCTTGCCGGTACTATTGACGTTCCCCAGGCCAAAGTGAGCGCTGCCGGTTGCACTGGCGGTCCCCTCACGGTTGTCGACCACGGTGAAGTTCAGGAAGGTTTCGGCTTCGCAGTTAACGAGCAGTTGCTTTTGCGACTTGGCTAACGCCGTGGCCGCCGTTGAGTTGATTAGCCCATTGGACAATTTACCCAAATCGAAAACACCGTCATTGGTGATGGACACCTCACAGGATGGCACCGCCATTTGCCCTTTCACTTTCAATTCCGGCGACATAGAGGCCGCAGAGACCTGATTCGCCATCATCAGGATTGCGGCGATACTTGCAGAGATTACTGTTTTTTTCATCATGAATATCCATACTCATAGTTAATATTATCCCGTTCAAAACAGATGACAGGATGTTAAGCGGAGATAAACCCCGTTTTGCCACTCAAATTCACTGTCGTTACCCTTGCTGGCGTAAAAACAATGCATGAATTGACGCTGCGCACTTATTGCTTGTTATTCAGAGCCCAAAAACGAAATTCAACGTGACAGAGCCGTCCAGCCCCACTTTATCGACGGCGAGAATATTGGCGTCCAGAACCGGCGTCACTGAAATATCCATGGTGTAGGTCTGGCCGGCGGCGCGCGTCGCATCCGCCAGCAACCAATCGGTACGCTCACCGGAAATCAGCGCGGCTTCTGTGTTCGGCGGCACTGACGCATTGCGTGAACGCAACGTAGCCGGGAAGCCGTTTACGGCAGAGTGAGACAGCCCCAACAGAAAATAGCCAACGGGTTGCCCATCCGGCGCATTGCCCAGCCCGAAACGGCGCAGATCCGGCTCATTGCGGCTGGCCGCGCGGTTATCCGTCGGAATGATGGCCAGATAGGTATCGCCTTCACAGCGTACCTGCCAGGTTTGTTTCAAGGTCGGTAATCTCTGCGCCTCACCCCTAGCGCCTCCCCGCACGGCGCCATAATCATAAACGCCGTCATTACCGGCGATAACGGTGCATCCTGAATGTTTTATTTTCCCGGATACTTTCAACTCAGCCGAAGGCGCAGCGATAAGTTGACCGGAAAAAAGAACCCATAAAGCGATCAGGCTTGTTTGCAACAGTCTCTTTTTCATCCCAGCGTGGTTTCCATTCCCATTAATCCGCACGCTTGCAATTATGCAAGCCATCGATGAGATAAATAGTTCTCACTTCCCCTGACGCAGAAGCGATAAACGTTCTCTCATTAGATAACCATCAAGTTTTATTTCTCAGCACGGCTTCGCCTGCATCAATGCCAGCGACGATGCAGGAAATGCCAATTTAGCGTCCCGGAACAACAATTGAAATATAAAGCTAAATACGGAGGAAAATTCAGAGCATATAGCAGAATAAGTAGAAAAAAATAGGCTAAGACGACTAAAAAACAATAAAATCATACCAACAGACAGACAAACGCCCCATGATAATTACATTTAATTAACCGCCACAGCCACACATTAAAAATATACACAGCACATTAAAACCGAAAAACAGCCCGAATGATAACTCACATAAATAATTAATATAGAACCAACAAAAAATGAATGATGATATGCCGTCACTCCCCCCCCTCAGATGTAACGACAAAGGCTCTCGTTTCTCTCTGCGCCGTTTTCTCATTGCGGGAATGAGCTGAAAATATTCGGCACGGCAGATGAAACACAACCGCAATCCCATCAGGATAACCATCGGACCGAATTGGCAAACAACGAGCGGTTTACAGCGCCCGCGAATAGACCCGCGAGGCTTCTCCCCAAGGGTGATAGCCGAGCCCGTTATAAACGAAGCCATTACGCTCGTAGTACCCCTCCAGATCGGTGCACAGGTGCAGCTGCGAGAAGCCCAACCGGCGGGTTTCCGCCGCCACATGCTCAATCAGTTTGGCGCCGTAGCCCCGGCCGCGCTGCGTTTCCTCTACGTAGAGCGCACACAGCCAGGGATACAGCTCGCCACGGCTGATAAAGTCGTTGGTGATGAGCCCCGCACAGCCGAGGATCTGGTCATTTTCCATCAGCAGGTACCACTGCGGCAGCGGGTTGGCGGCGCCGAGGCTGCGGTTGATGGCGTCTTCATACATCATCAGCGTCTCTGCCGTGGCCCAGTGCCGCTGAAAATACGCAATGGCGCGCGGCGCCAGCTCGGGCGCTTGCCGCACCGAAATCATGTCCATCGTCATTCCCGTTATCCATGTTGTCAGCGTAGAATTATGCAGCAATATGCAGGGTATGGCAGCGGCATTCCGCCGCCGTCATTCACTAAGGAGTCATCATGACGCAAAACATCTATGACAATCAGGCTTTCTTCGACGGCTATGCGCAGCTCAGCCGCTCGCAGCACGGCCTGGACGGCGCGCCGGAATGGGCCGCCATCCGCCGCATCCTGCCGGATTTGCAGGGCAAAAGCGTGGTCGATCTCGGCTGCGGCTACGGCTGGTTTTGCCGCAGCGCGCGCGAACAGGGCGCCGCCGACGTGCTGGGATTGGACGTCTCGGAAAAGATGCTGGCCAAGGCGCGGGAGATGACCGCCGACGCGGGCATCGAGTACCGTCGGCAGGATTTGGCGCAGCTGCAGCTGCCGCCGGAAAGTTACGATCTGGTCTACAGCTCGCTGACGCTGCACTACCTCGAGGATCTGGCCGCCCTGTTCGCCACGGTGTATGCCGCGCTGAAACCCGGCGGGCAGTTCATCTTCACCGCCGAGCACCCGATCTACACCGCCCCTGCGCAGCAGGGCTGGCTGACCGACGGCAACGGGCAGAAATCCTGGCCGGTCAACGGCTACCAGCGGGAAGGCCAGCGCGTCTCCAACTGGCTGGCGGAAGGCGTCATCAAGCAGCACCGCACGCTCGGCAGCTATATCAACCCGCTGGCGCAGCAAGGATTTATCATCCAGCATTTGAACGAATGGGGCCCCAGCGCACAGCAAATCGCCGCTACCCCGGCGCTGGACGAAGAGCAGGAACGCCCGATGATCTTTATTCTCGCCGCCGGCAAACCCGCCTGATTCTGATCTGATTCACCCGCAGTAAACCGTTCACACCACCACAGTTGGGGAGGCCGCCTCCCCCCAACGGCTATTGCGCCGGCAGCGCCGCCCCGTGCGCCGCGAAGTGCGTCAGCGCCTCGCCCTCCATGCGATAGCGCACCCACTCGCCCTGCGGCTGCGCGCCGATGCTGAGGTAAAAATCGATGGCCGGCTGGTTCCAGTCCAGCACGCTCCACTCCAGGCGGCCGCACTGCCGCTCGCACGCCAACTGAGCGATGTGCCGCAGCAACTTTTTACCGGCGCCCGCGCCGCGATGCTTCGGCGCCACGTACAGGTCTTCCAGATAGATGCCGTTTTTACCCAGCCAGGTTGAGTAACTCATAAAGAACACCGCATAACCCGCCGGCTCGCCGTTCACAGTACAAATCAGCGCTTCGGAACAGGCGCCAGGCCCAAACAGGCTGCGTTCGATATCTTCCACGCTGGCCAGCACCTGCTCGCGCGCCTTTTCGTACACCGCCAGCTCGATAATCATATCCAGAATCAGTTTGGCGTCGCTTTTTTGCGCCGGGTAAATCTCGATGGTCATGGCAAATCCTGAGTGTGTTGATGACTGTGCTTGCCAGCATATCGCGCCTCAAATACTGTATGAACTGCATTTTCATCAACAGGTAATGAATATCATGCATCTGGATTTGAAGCGCCTCGATCTCAACCTGCTGCTGGTGTTCGAAGCGATCTATCGCCTGCGATCGGTGACGCGCGCCGCGGCGGAGCTGGCCCTCAGCGCGTCGGCGCTGAGCCACGCGCTGATCCGGCTGCGTAAGGCGCTGGCGGACGAGCTGTTCTACCGGGTCGGCAACGACATGCACCCGACGGTGTATGCCGACAGCCTGGCCCCGACCGTCAGCGAAAGTCTGGCGCTGCTGGCCAAAGGGCTGCATCCGCGCCCGCGCTTCGTTCCCGCCGAAAGCCGGGAGAGCTTCACCTTCGCCATTACCGATTACACCGCCTTCGCGGTGTTTCCCGCGCTGATGGCGCAGATGCAGCGCCTGGCGCCGGGGCTGTCGTTCCAGCTGCGCTATTCCGAGCGCAAGGTGGCATTGAACGATCTGTTGGCGGGGCGCATCGACTTCGCGCTGGGCTTTACCGAAACCGACGGCGAAAGCTACCCGGAGATCGACGAGGTGAGCTGGCTGGAGGATGAGTATGTGGCGATTTGTTCACCCGCCTTCAGCGTAAAATACGGCGAACTGACGCTGGAAAACTATCTGCGGGCGCGCCATCTGGTGGTGACGCCGTGGAACGAACAGCGCGGCGTCATTGACTACCAGCTCGATAAGCTGGGGCTGCAGCGCGATATCGCCATCCGCACGCCTTCGCTGCTGGGAGCGCCGTTCATCGTCGCCGACAGCGAACTGGTGATGAGCATGCCGCGCTACGCCGCGCAAAAATTGCGGCAGGCGGCGGCGCTGGATATCCACCCCCTGCCGTTTCCGGTGCCGCCGTATCAGATTAAAATCTACCTGCACCGCAAGAACGGCCGGCCGGAGGCCTGCCGCTGGTTGCGGCAACAGCTGCAGGCGCTGGCGGCGTTATAACGCGGGTTCGCCGATCGGCAGATACCCCTGCCACAGCGGCCGGGCCGGTTTGCCGTGCGGGTTGGCCCGCAGATGAACGTGATAACCCTGCAGCGCCTGCAGCAGCAGGCAGTCGTCCACCTCGGCCAGGTCATCCTTGTGCTGCTGCGCGCTATCGGTCAGCAGCACTCGTTTGGCTTTGTCTTTCGCCTCGCCGGCAGAGCGCGCCACAAACAGGCCGAACTGGTGCAGTTCCGCCAGCTCATCGCTGCGGTAACCGCCCACGTTAACGAAAAACAGCTTCTCTTCACCGGCGAACGGCGCAGGCTCCAGGCTCACGTCGTAACCGTCCGCCCAGTCGATGCGCGCATAGCCGTCGACATGCACCTTGCGCTTATCGCCGAACCACTTTTCGCGCAGCAGCGGATACGCCTCATCCGGCCGATCCGCCGCCGCGAACTGCACGTCGTGCAACTCAATATTGGCGCCCGGCGCCGTACCGCCCACATAAAACATCAATAATCCCGGCATGTTAGCCTGCTCTCCCTGGTGATAATCGTTGTATAATTTAATGCATAACGAAACATCTGCCAACGGTAGCGCCATTCTGTGTTATCAATAGGTGAGGTTTAATCTGTTGTAGAGGAACGCATGGCATTCAATATCGGTGATTTTGTACAACGCACCACCGGCGGCCCAAAGATGACCGTGGTGGCGATCGACGGCGAAACCCTGGTTTGCAGCTGGAATGAACTGGGTAAAGAGCAGCGCACGGAGGTGCAGGCCAGCGAGGTGGCGCTGTACCATGAAGACGGCGATTTCGGCGTCTGCTGAACGCTCGGGGCGCGCGCCGCGCCCCGTTATCGCCTCAGGCGCGAATGTCCTGATAGGCTGGCGTGGTATCAAACTCATGCTTGGCGAACGGGCACAGCGGAATGATTTTACGCTGCTCAGCGCGCATTTTCTCCACCACCAGCGCCACCAGCTTTTTGCCGACGCCCTGCCCCTTCAATGACTCATCCACCCAGGTGTGATCGATAATGGTCAGCTTGTCGCCGCTCGGCACGAAAGAGATCTCGGCGATCAGCTTGCCTTGCTCATCATTGATATAAAAACGCTTGTCGTCTGCCAAGATTTTATGATCCATATGATTTCTCCCTATATTTAAGTGCGCCGCTGGGGCAGCTGTCGATAACGCGTTTCACCTCGGCCGGCTCGGCATTGTCCGGCATAATCCACGGGCGGCGATTCAGGGTAAAAATAGCCGCGTTGCCATGCACGCAGTTGGCGGAATGGCGGCAAACTGCACTGTTAAAATAAACGTCAATCTTATCACCGGAATAACGGCGGTAACCGGCGGCGGTCAATTCCTCATCCATCATGGCCTCACATTGCCTGTTTTATTGTTTTTGCTCCAGAGTCAAGTATAGGCAATACCGCCGGCTTCACCACGCGTCTCGCCCATCGAAAAAAGTGGCGCAACCGCCCGTCGCCGCTAGAAAAAAACGTAAATTGTTCTAATCTTTATACAGTAAGACAACATAATTCCGACAGTGGCTAAGGAGTTCGAAATGGGTGATAGCTCAAAAGACGGCGTAATTCTGCTGTCCCGCATATTGCTGATGATTCTGTTTATCATTTTCGGTTGGATGAAACTGGTCAACTTCGGTGCGACCGTCACGGCGATGGAAGGTTACGGCACGCCGATGCCTTATTTGGCGGCGATCGTTGCCGTGGTGGTGGAGTTTATTTTCGGCATCGCGCTTATTCTCGGCCTGTTTACTCGCCCTATCGCGGTCATTTTCGCCCTCTATGTTTTGGGCACTGCGTTTATCGGCCATCCATTCTGGAAAATGACCGGTATGGAAATGATGGGCAACGAAATCAACTTCTTTAAAAACATCAGCATCATTGGTGGTTTGCTGTTGCTGGCGGTGACCGGCGCCGGCCGTTATTCGCTGGACTATAAAATATTTAATAAATAATTCATCGATGGCCGGCGATATTCGCCGGCCATTTTATTTCGGCAATCCTTTCAACGGCTGCGCTTGGCGTGGCGCTCAAAGTTTTCCGCCCTGGCCTGCGCCGATTTACGCAGCGTGACGTAGCAGGCGCCCTCGCCGCCGTCGCGCGGTAAGGCGCGGCAAAACGCCTGCACCTGTTCAAACTGCGCCAGCCATTTGGCGACGTAACTGCGCACGATATTCGGATGGCTGTCGTTCTGCCGCCCACGGCCATGCACGATCAGCAGCGAACGCAGGTTTTGCGCCTCCGCCTGCACGATGAAGCGAAACAGCGCCTGCCGGCTGGCTTCAACC
This sequence comes from Serratia sp. SA088, assembly GCF_049065515.1. Taxonomy (NCBI): domain Bacteria; kingdom Pseudomonadati; phylum Pseudomonadota; class Gammaproteobacteria; order Enterobacterales; family Yersiniaceae; genus Serratia; species Serratia sp. SA088. The sequence continues at coordinate 41,712 of NZ_JBAKGW010000013.1, read as the reverse complement.
GGCTGACGCAGCAGGTTCAGCGACGCCTGCGGCGGGTAACGCCCGTTGCGCAGCTTGTCCAGCACGCCCTGCTGAATGCCTTCCCCTTTGAACTCCAGCGGCTGTTCGCAGGGGATCACCTCGAGAAAATCGGTGCTGAGGAAGTTTTCCTGCCGCAGCCGCTGTGCTTCGCGCCGCGCGCTTTTGTCCACCGTCTCCTGCGGCCGGAGGTGCAACGTCTGCCGCCCGTTCGCCAGCGGCACCACGTCCGCCATCGCCTGTTCAAAAAAGTCTTTTTCCTGCTCGCTCATGTTCCACCTCTCTTGAACGGCAGCCTTTACGGCCGGGAATGGGGTCGATTGTAAGACGCCTTGCCACGGTTGCAAGCCGGGAATTGTCAGCGGCATGTGTCTCATTTGTCGTCAACGGGTGAGCTTGCGAACAGTTTTCGCTATACTGCTAAGCCATCATTGAGTGCCGCAAAGGATCGAGCCCATGACAATGCGCGAGCTGGAAATCCAGTTTCAAAATGCGATGAATGAGTTGCAGAGCAGCTTCGAACGGCAACACCGCGAATGGCAGCAGAGCTACCAGGCGCTGCAGCAACTGCTGGAAGAAGCCAAACAGCGCGAAGCCGCGCTGCGGGCGCAGAATGAACAACTGGCGCGCAAACTGAGCACCGCCAGTTCGGTGCCGGAACAACATGCGCTGGTGAAGCAGATCAAAATGCTTGGCGCCCATCTCGACGCGTTGGCCAAAGACGCGGCCACCTTTAACCACCATCTGCGCCAGCAGAGCGCGGTCGGTAATTTCAGCGGCGAACAGCATTGATAGCGGGCGCTGTCGCACAGCGCCTCTCCCTCTTCTGGCGTATTGAGAGTGTAATAAAGCCTAAATGACCTGGATCATCCTCGCCGCCCTGATCGTCGTATTTATTATCGGTTACCGCATTCTGACGTCCGACACCCGCAAAGCCATCGATTCGCTGGCCCATCTGCTGAGGGTCAAACCGATGCTGATCGAATCGATGATCCAGGAAATGGGCGGCCGCCAAAGCCAGACCTTTATCCGCATGCTGAACAACGGCTACACCGAAGAGATGCACCAGGCCGCTTACCTGCTGTTCATCTATCTGACGTTCATCAAACAGGCGGACGACGAACAGATTGCCCTGTGGCGCGACGTGCTGCTGCGCGCCGGGCTATCGCCGGAGCTGCACGCCGAGCACACCGAAGCGGCGCTGTTTTACTTCGCCGAGCTGGATATCGATGCGTTTGAACTGGCGCAGTTCCGCCGCGCCTACAATGAGCGTTTCAACCGCGAAGCGTTGGCCCACGGCTGATCGCGTCCCCCAAGGCGGGGGACCGATTACAGGAACATGCTGAAGAGGTAGCGCGACAGCGCTTCGCGCGAGCTGAAGCCGTGTGCGATGCCGTAACGCAGGTTCGGGGCGTCGCCGCTTAAATCCAGGGGAAACTCCAGATACTGCTCGCTGGTGCGCACCGGGGAGGTTGGCGTGGCGAAATGCACGCTTCTCTCTTTCAACGCCGGGTGGATCACCAACGCGGTTCTGCCCATCCGCGCTTCGCGATTCACATACACGTAGTGTGCACCCTTGCGGTAGCCATAGGCCTGATCGGTGACATAATCACGCTCAAAGCCGGTATTCTCCAACACTTTAGCCACTTCATCCGGCCGTAAATACATCGATTCCTCCTCTCATTCTGGACCGCTGAGCGACCTTACCGTAATCATTCACCGAAACAATGATTTTCTGGGGAGGAATCCGGGTTTCGGACTATTCCTGAATCAGCGCCGGCTGCGCTGCAGCAGGCGCAGAGTGAGCAACACCCCGAGCGCCACCAGCAGCGCCGCCGCCAGATAGATCGACGGCACGCCCGCTTGCCCAATCAGCAGCCCGGCCAGCGGGCCGGTGATGCCCAGCGCCAGGTCGAGGAACGCCGAATAGGTGCCGAGCGCCGTGCCCTGATTCTGCGGCGGCACCTGTTTCACTGCCTCGACGCCCAGCGCCGGGAACACCAGCGAGAAACCGGCGCCGGCCAGCAACGCGCCGGTTTGCACCATCCAGGGCTCACCGGCCTGCCAGATCAACAGCAGCCCGACGATCTCGACCAGAAACGACACCAGCGTCACCTTCAGACCGCCGTGGCGGTTGATGACGTTGCTGAAGATCAGGCGGATGCCGACGAAGGCGCAGCTGAACAGCGTCAGCGAAAACGCCGCGCCGCTCCAGCCCTTGTCGGCGTAGTAAAGGGTGATGAACGTGGCGATGACGCCGAAGCCGACGGTGCCCATCGCCAGCCCGAGACCATAGGCCCAGATGCGGCCGAACACCGCGCTAAAGGCGATGCGTTGCCCGGCGGTGATCGAGACGTCCGGCTTGCCGCTCGCCAACAGCAGCGCCACCGCGACCGCCAGCACGATCAGCGCCGCCACTCCGGCCAAGCCCCACTGCTGATTCAGGTACACGCCGAGCGGCGCGCCGGCCGCCATCGCCCCGTAGGTGGCGACGCCGTTCCAGGAAATCACCCGTGCGGTGTGCATCGCCCCGACCCGGCCGATGCCCCACAGCGTGGAACCGGTGCTGGCGAAGCTTTCGCCGACGCCGAGAAACACCCGCCCCACGCACAGCAGCAGCAGGCTGAGCCATGGCCAGCCGTCAACGCCGAACGCCAGCGCGTAAAACAGGCCGCTGGCGCCGCAGCAGGCCAGGCCGAACAGCACCACCTTCTTCGGCCCCAGCTGATCGGCGTAACGCCCGGCGTGCGGGCGGCTGAACAGCGTGGCGAAGTACTGCGCGCTGATGATAAGGCCCGCCAGCACCGAGTTGTAGCCCAGGTGGTCATGCACAAACCCCGGCAACACCGCCAGCGGCAGGCCGATGGTCAGGTAGCAGACGAAGGTGAACATCACCACGGACAGAATGCGTCGGTTCAGCTGGAAGTTATTTTCTGCGGTCATCGAAGGTGGCTCGCATCGGACGGGGTAGACGAAGCCCTCCAGCATACCCCGATGAGATTTGATGATAAATGAGAGAGTGATAACGAATTATTATTTCGCTAACGGTTTGCCGCCACCCGCACGCGCAGAAAATCGATAAACGCCCGCACCTTCTCCGGCACATGACGGGTATTCGGGTAGAGCGCATAGATGCTCTGCTCGGGGAAACGGTGATCCGGCAGCAACCGCTGCAGCCTGCCGGCGTCGATCTCGGGCTGCGCCAGCCACGCCGGCAGCAGCGCCACCCCGGCGCCATGCAGGGCGAACGCCAGCAATGCGGCGGCGCTGTCGCCGGTGAGCGTCGCAGCGTCCGCCACCTTGAACAGCACCGCTTCGCGCTGCGGCGTGACCACCTGCCAGCTGAGCGGCGAACTGAGCCGGCTGTGGGCGATCCACTGCGCCTGCGCCAGATCCGTCAGCGAATGAATCGGCCGGTCGGCCAGATAATCCGGCGCCGCCACCGGAAAAATGGCGAAGCTGTCGATCAAGGCCGCGCGGTGGCTGGAATCCGCCAGCTGGCCCAGACGGATCGCCACGTCGAAGCGCTCCGAGATCAGATCGGCATGATAAGAAGAAGACACATGCTGGATGCGCAGGCGCGGATGCTGGCGCGAAAACGCCGCCAGCGCCGGCGCCACCACCTGCGCGCCGTACTCCGGCGTGCTGGTGATGCGCAGCACGCCGCTCAGCCCGTGATGATCGCGGCGCACGTCGTCGAGCACGTTCTCCGCCTCCTGCAACAACTGCAGGCTGCGCTGGTAGAAGCGTTCGCCGGCATCGGTCAGCGATAATCGGCGGGTGCTGCGCGCCAGCAGTGAAACCCCCAGTTCGTTCTCCAGCTGCTTGACGTTAAAGCTCACCACCGCCTTGGTTTGCCCCAGCGCCACCGCCGCTGCGGTAAAGCTGCCCGCCTCCACCACCGCCGCGAAGATCGCCAGGCGCTGCAAATTCAGCATTTCGCCGCCCTTATTGTCAAAATAATTTTGACAGTGTAATCGCCCGCCGCCGATTTATCCGCACTTTTCCCCCCGCTACACTGCTCGCCTTCAACCGGAGGCACCATGTCTTATCGCAGCAAAGTGGCAATCGTCTATCTGCTCGGCTTTTTCGTCGATTTGATCAATATGTTTATCGCCAACGTCGCCTACCCCGCCATCGGCCAGGCGATGCGGGCGTCGGTCAGCCAACTGGCGTGGGTCAGCAACGGCTATATTCTCGGCCTGACGCTGGTGATCCCGCTCAGCGCCTGGCTGGCGCAGCGCATCGGCGGGCGGCGGGTGTTTCTGCTCTCGCTGGCGCTGTTCATGCTGGCCACCCTCGGCGCGGGCAACGCCGAGAGCATCGGGGCGCTGATCGGCTGGCGCACCCTGCAGGGCATGGGCGGCGGCTTGCTGATCCCCATCGGCCAGACGCTGACCTATCAGCTGTATCGCAGCCATGAACGCGCCGGGCTGTCTGCGGCCATCATGTTAGTCGGGCTGCTGGCGCCGGCGCTGTCACCGGCGCTGGGCGGCTGGCTCGTCGATCGGTTGGACTGGCGCTGGGTGTTTTTCGCCAACCTGCCGCTGGCGGCTCTGGCCCTGGCGCTGGCGGCGCTGTGGCTGCGCGCGGAAGCGCCGACGGCGGCGCGTAAACCGCTCGACGCCACGGGGCTGCTGAGCGGCTGCGCGGCGCTGACGCTGCTGCTGCTCGGCCTGACCCGGCTGAGCGAGGCCGGCCATCAGGCTTCCGGCGCGGCGCTGCTGGCCGCCGGCCTGCTGGTGCTGGCCTATTATTTGCGCCATAGCCTGCGCACCCCGCAGCCGCTGCTGAACCTGCGGCTGGTCGGCGATCCGCTGCTGCGCAACGCCATGACGGTTTATTTGTGCATTCCCGGCCTGTTCATCGGCGTCAGCCTGGTGGCAATGCTGTATCTGCAAAACCAGCTGGGGATGCCCGCCGCACAGGTTGGCGGCCTGATGCTGCCCTGGGCGCTGGCATCATTCCTGGCCATCACGCTGACCGGCAAAACCTTTAACCGCCTCGGCCCGCGGCCGCTGCTGATCGCCGGCTGCCTGCTGCAAGGTGCCGGCATGCTGACGCTGGCGCAGATCGATCAGGCCGGGCAGCACGCGCTGCAGATCGCCGCCTTCGCCCTGATGGGGTTCGGCGGCAGCCTGTGCAGCAGCACCGCGCAGAGCAGCGCGTTCCTGCAGATCCCCGACGCTCAGCTGGCGGACGCCAGCGCGCTGTGGAACATCAACCGCCAACTCAGTTTTTGCCTCGGCGTGGCGCTGCTCAGCCTGCTGCTGAATCTGCTGCTGGCCGTGTTGCCGCCCGCGGCGGCTTACCGCACCTGCTTCATTCTGGCGGGCGCCAGCGTACTTATCCCGCTGCTGCTGTGCCTGCGCCTCGCCAACCGCGCCATCGTGCGCCAACTCAACGCTCAACAGGATGCTTTATGAACCCGTATTTTACCGAAGTGATCGACGCCCACATCGCCATTGAACGCTGGCTGGGCAAAGGGGCCGGAGAAGAGCAGGCGCTGCTGGCGCGCTTTACGCCGGATTTCAGCATGATCGCGCTGAACGGCGCCCCGCTGGATTTCACCGCGCTGTGCGCTTTTTTCCGCGCGCATCGCGCCGCCAAACCGGGACTGGAAATCGAGATAGAAGAGATGAAGCTGGTGGCCGAATGGCCGACGGGCGCGGTAGTCAGCTACCGGGAAAAACAGAGTCTGCCGGGACAAAGCGCTACGCTGCGCTACTCCACGGTGGTGTTTGAACGCCAGCGCAACGCGCTCGGCTGGCGGCATTTGCATGAAACCGCCGCGGCGCAATGATCACAAAAAGCTGCCGGCCAAAAACAGTTCCCAACCGACGATCACCCCGCACAGGGTTACCGCGCTGAAAATGACCTCAAACAGATAGCGCTGGATCATCGTTCGTCGCCTCAAAAGAAGACACCCGGAAGAACCGGGTGTCTGGAGTACGGACTGGAGCGTGCGGAACCTTTCGGTTCCGCAAACATCACTTAATTACGCTTTTTTACCGGCTTTTTTGTGGTGTTTTTTAGCGGCCTGGGCTTTCTGAGCTGGCGCTTTTTTGTGGTGCTTTTTAGCGGCCTGAGCTTTCTGGGCTGGCGCTTTTTTGTGGTGCTTGGCTTTCTTGTGGTGCGTTGCTTTAGCTGGCGCTTTTTCAGCAGCAGCCGCTGGCGCAGCGGTAGTGGTGGTGGTGGTCGCAGTTGGCGCGGTGGTGGTAGCCGGAGCAGTAGCTGCAGTATCAGCAGCGAAAGCAACAGAAGACAGACCCATAGTGGCAGCAACGATCAGCGCTAATACTTTTTTCATCTTTAAATCCTCAGAGTGTTGTTTCGGTAAGCCCCGGTGGAGCCGTTGAAACAGATACTAGTGGAATCAAACCGCCGCTTCCGTGAGTGATTGGTTTCGCCGAGTAACCAAATGTACAAAGCCCAGGCGCCGGCAAACACCTGCGTGACGGCGGTTTTTTTCCGTGATCGGCCACGCAAATCTCGGCATGGTCTACACTTGAAAGACATGTGTCGAAATGGAGAGCTGAATGTTTAAGAAAGCGGAAAGAACAGAACGCGATATCGATCAGGACGTCACTCTGTTGGCAGATACGCTGGATGAAGTGTTGCGCGAGTCCGGTGACAAGACCAAAGAGGAACTGAAAGAGCTGCACAGCAAGGCGAAAGGCGTGCTGCGCGACGCCCGGGCGCGGTTCAATGGCTCCACCAGTCTGACACAGCATGCGCGCGACGCGGTCGATCAAGCCGACAGCTATGTGCGTGACAAACCTTGGCAGGGCGTAGGGATCGGTGCCGCCGTCGGCATCGTGCTCGGCGTGCTGCTGGCCCGGCGTTAACACCCCTGCAGTCATAAAGATAAAACAGATGTGCGTCTGGCCCGCGGAAATCGCGGGCCGTTTAATTTGCGTGTTTAAACAGCTGCGCCAACCCCTGCACCGCCCGCTCCGTCTCCTCTCGCCGGCTGAAATTGGCGAATCCCAACAGTAACCCTTGCCCCGCCGGATGATCGATTTGCCAATCCGACAACGCCTGCGCCGCCAGCCCCTGCCGCCACGCTTGCGCCGCCAACGGCGCATCCGCCAGCCCGTGATGCAGCCGAGCCAACAGCTGAATGCCGCCCTGCTGCGGCACCACCGTCAGCCAGGCCCCCAGCTGCCGTTCCAGCGCCTGCGTCAACCACTCGCGCCGCTGGCGGTACAGCGGCCGCATGCGTTTCAGGTGGCGGTAGAAATGCCCTTGCCGGATAAAATCCGCCACGCTTGCCTGCAGCAACGGTGGGCAGCCGCAGCCGCGCAGCCGGCTGCTGCGCGCGAATGCCGCCGTCAGACCGGCGGGCACCACCAAATAAGCCATGCGCAGCGCCGGGAACAGCGTTTTGCTGAAAGTGCCGGCGTACAGCACCCGCCCCTGAACGTCGAGGCTTTTCAGCGGCGGCAGCGGCCGCCCGTGATAGCGAAACTCGCTGTCGTAGTCATCCTCGAGGATCCAGGCCCCGCGCTGCTGCGCCCAGTCGAGCAGCGCCATCCGCCGCGCCAGGCTGAGCGAGACGCCGAGCGGGCTCTGATGAGTCGGCGTGACCACCGCCAGCCGCGCCTCGGGCTCAGTCAGGATCCCGGCGGCCACGTCCATGCCCTGTTCATCCACCGGCACGGCGACCGGCCTCACGCCGGCGGCCCGCAGCAGCGGGCGCGTAACCGGATAACCGGGATCTTCAATCCATACCGCGTCACCGGCGTGCAACAACGTCTCCACCACCCAGTCCAACAGCGCCGGGTAGCCGGCGCAGAGGAAAATCTGCTCCGGCTGGCAGCTGATGCCGCGCGACAAATGCAGATAATGGGCGATCGCCTCACGCAGTTCAGGCAGGCCGCCGGCCGGCGGCAGCGCCAGGGAAGCCACCGTAGAACCGCGCAGCTGGCGGGCGACAATGCGCTGCCACAGCGCACGTGGAAACGCATCCAGCGCCGGCACGCCCAGTTGGAAAGGCTGCAGCATGCCCTGCGGCTGCAGCGGATCGGGCGCCACCGCCGGCAGCGGCGGTGCAGCGGACGCCGCCCCCTGCATGGGCGGCAACTGCGACGAGACATAGGTGCCCGCCTGCCCCCGGCTCCGCAAAAAACCTTCGGCGATCAGCTGCGCGTAGGCGCTTTCCACCGTGGCGCGCGCCACGCCAAGATCGCTCGCCAACCCACGCACCGAAGGCAGCCGGCTGCCCGCCGCCAGGTTGCCCTGGGCGATGGCGTCTTTGATTCGCAGATAAATCTGCCGGTACAGCGGTTCGGCGAGCCCGCTGTCCAGCCGCAATGAAGTCAGGAACGGTGGCATCATGGCCCGGTTAAATAATCATTTTATGGCTCTATAGCATAGACCATAAGGCCGCTAAAGTAGCGGCATGATTTCGTTACTATCGATTGAGGTTGACCATGATTAAGCAACGTTTGAACTATGCCGAGCTGGCGCCCGCCCCGTACAAAAATATGGTGAGCGCGCTGATGGCGCTGGAGAAAGGCGCTCTGGACAAAGCGACCATCGAGTTGATGTTTATGCGCGTTTCGCAGATCAACGGCTGCGCCTACTGCCTGGACATGCACGGCAAAGCGCTGCGCGAAAGCGGCTTCGGCCACGCCAAACTCGATACGCTGGCGGGCTGGCGCGTCAGCCATGAGTTCAGCGAGCGCGAACGCGCCGCGCTGGAATGGGCCGAGTCGGTGACGCTGATCGCCGCCACCGGCGCGCCGGACAGCGCTTTTGAGGCGCTGAAAGCGCACTTCAGCGATACCGAGATCGCCGATCTGACCTTCGCCATCAGCATCATGAACGCCTTCAACCGGCTGGCCGTCAGCATGCGCCAATAATGCGTTCGCCTCCCCCTCTTCTCTGAGAGGGGGGAATTTCCCATCCGCAAAAAAATTTTCCCCTCGTCTTCCCAGCTCCGACGCGGTCTGCGCACCCAACCCCACAAAACACCATATATAGCGTGGTTGATAAAACAAATATCAACATATAGTATTTTATAGGTCAACCGCAGGGAATGTCGTTCGGTTGATAACGCCGTCAGAAACGCCAGGAACGATGCTCCGTTATCTGACTTGTCCGCCTTTCCTTCAGCCTAAAGGTAAATGCGAATCATGAGCATTATTATTTACAGTAAGCCGGACTGTGTCCAGTGCAACGCCACCTATCGCGCATTTGATAAGCAGGGGATTGATTATCAGGTGATCGATCTCACCCAGGATCAGCAGGCGCTGAACCACGTTAAATCATTAGGTTATCAGCAGGTTCCGGTGATTATCGCCGGTGACGATCACTGGTCCGGTTTCCGGCCGGACAAAATCGGCGCGCTGGCGCTCACCTGCTGAGGCTCGACGATGAATCCGCTGGTCTATTTCTCCAGCAGTTCGGAGAACACCCACCGATTCGTTGAGAAACTGGGCCTGCCGGCGATCCGCATTCCGATCGCCGGCGCCCGCAGCAAGTTGCTGATGGAACAGCCCTATATCTTGATCGTGCCCAGCTATGGCGGCGGCAGCGCCATCGGCGCGGTGCCGATCCAGGTGATCCGCTTTCTCAACGTTCCGCAAAACCGTTCATACCTGCGCGGCGTCATCGCCGCCGGGAACACCAACTTCGGCGCAGCGTACGGCATCGCCGGCGACATCATCGCCAAAAAATGCCAGGTGCCTTTCTTGTACCGCTTCGAGCTGCTCGGCACTACGCAAGACGTTGAAAACGTTAGACAGGGAGTAACCGCATTTTGGCAACGACAGAACTGACCAGGCCCGAGACGGGCGCGCTGGATTACCATTCGCTCAACGCGATGCTCAATCTTTACGATGCGGAAGGCCGGATCCAGTTCGACAAGGATCGGCTGGCGGCGCGGCACTACTTCCTGCAGCACGTCAACCAAAACACCGTGTTCTTCCATAACCTGGAGGAAAAGCTGCGCTATCTGGTGGAAGAAGGTTACTACGAGCCGCAGGTGCTGGCGCAGTACGAGTTCCCGTTTATCAAGCAGCTGTTCCAGCAGGCCTACGCCAAAAAATTCCGCTTCGAGACCTTCCTCGGCGCCTTCAAGTACTACACCAGCTATACGCTCAAAACCTTCGACGGCAAGCGCTATCTGGAACGCTACGAAGATCGGGTGTGCATGGTGGCGATGACGCTGGCGGCGGGCGATACCGCCCTGGCGCAGGATCTGGTGGAGGAGATGATTTCGGGCCGCTTCCAGCCGGCCACGCCGACCTTCCTCAACTGCGGCAAACGCCAGCGCGGCGAACTGGTCTCCTGCTTCCTGCTGCGCATCGAAGACAATATGGAATCGATCGGCCGGGCGGTGAACTCCGCGCTGCAGCTGTCGAAACGCGGCGGCGGCGTGGCCTTCCTGCTGAGTAATATTCGCGAAGTGGGCGCGCCGATCAAGCGCATCGAGAACCAGTCTTCCGGCGTCATTCCGATCATGAAAATGCTCGAAGATGCCTTCTCCTACGCCAACCAGCTCGGCGCACGCCAGGGAGCCGGCGCGGTGTATCTCAACGCCCATCACCCGGATATCCTGCGTTTTCTCGACACCAAGCGGGAAAACGCCGACGAGAAGATCCGCATCAAAACGCTGTCGCTGGGGGTGGTGATCCCGGATATCACCTTTGAGTTGGCGAAGAACAACGAGGAGATGTACCTGTTCTCGCCCTACGACGTCGAACGGGTGTATGGCGTGCCGTTTTCGGAGATTGCCGTCAGCGAGAAGTACCGCGAGATGGTGGACGACAAGCGCATCCGCAAGTCGCGCATCAACGCGCGCGAATTCTTCCAGGTGCTGGCGGAGATCCAGTTCGAATCCGGCTACCCGTATGTCATGTTCGAGGACACGGTCAACCGGGAGAACCCGATCGCCGGTCGCATCAACATGAGCAACCTGTGTTCGGAGATCCTGCAGGTCAACCGCGCCAGTACGTATCATGAAGATCTGAGCTACGATCGCATCGGCAAGGACATCTCCTGCAACCTCGGCTCGCTGAACATCGCCAAAACCATGGACGCGCCGGACTTCGGCAAAGCGATCGAGACCGCGATCCGTGCGCTGACCGCGGTGGCCGACATGAGCGACATCCGCTCGGTGCCGTCGATCGCCGAAGGCAACCGCAGCGCCCGCGCCATCGGTCTCGGTCAGATGAACCTGCACGGTTACCTGGCGCGCGAGCGTATCTTCTACGGCTCGGAAGAAGGCATCGACTTCACCAATCTCTATTTCTATACCGTGGCCTATCACGCCATCCGCGCCTCTAACCGGCTGGCGATCGAGCGCGGCGGCGCCTTTGACGGCTTTGAGCACTCTCGCTATGCCAGCGGCGAGTACTTTGACAAATACACCGAGCGCGACTGGCTGCCGCAGACCGAGCGGGTGCGCGAACTGTTCGCCGCCGCCGGTATCGCCATTCCGGGGCGCGACGAGTGGCGCGCGCTGCGCCAGTCGGTGATGATGCACGGGCTGTACAACCAGAACCTGCAGGCGGTGCCGCCGACCGGCTCCATCTCGTACATCAACAACGCCACCTCCAGCATTCATCCGATCGTTTCGCGCATCGAGATCCGCAAGGAAGGCAAGATCGGCCGCGTTTACTACCCGGCGCCTTACATGACCAACGACAACCTGGCGTATTACCAGGATGCCTACGAGATTGGCCCGGAGAAAATCATCGATACCTATGCCGCCGCCACGCAACACGTCGATCAGGGGCTGTCGCTGACGTTGTTCTTCCGCGATACCGCCACTACCCGCGACATCAACCGCGCGCAGATCTACGCCTGGCGCAAAGGCATCAAGACCATTTACTACATCCGCCTGCGCCAGATGGCGCTGGAAGGCACCGAGGTGCAGGGCTGCGTGTCCTGCTCGCTGTGAGGCAACTTATGACGACCGTAACATCGGCGCCGCTGGTGCGCGCCATCAACTGGAACATCATCGAAGACGACAAGGATCTGGAGGTGTGGAACCGCCTGACCTCCAACTTCTGGCTGCCGGAGAAGGTGCCGCTGTCCAACGATATCCCCTCCTGGGCCACGCTGACGCCGAAGGAGCAGCAGCTGACCATTCGGGTGTTCACCGGGCTGACGCTGCTGGACACCATCCAGAACACCGTCGGCGCGCCGGCCCTGATCGCCGATGCGCTGACGCCGCACGAAGAGGCGGTGTACTCCAACATCAGTTTTATGGAGGCGGTGCACGCCCGCTCTTACAGCTCAATCTTCTCCACCCTGTGCCAAACGCCGGACGTGGATGACGCCTATCGCTGGAGCGAGGAAAACCGCGCGCTGCAGAAGAAAGCCGGCATCATTCTGGCGCACTACCGCAGCGACGATCCGCTGCTGAAAAAAGTCGCCAGCGTCTTCCTCGAGTCGTTCCTGTTCTATTCGGGCTTTTACCTGCCGATGTACTGGTCCAGCCGCGCCAAGCTGACCAACACCGCCGATCTGATCCGCCTGATCATTCGCGACGAAGCGGTGCACGGCTACTATATCGGCTATAAGTTCCAGAAAGGGCTGGAGAAGGTGGACGCCGCGCGGCGCCAGCAGGTGAAAAACTTCGCCTTCGATCTGCTGCAGGATCTGTACGACAACGAGGTGCGTTACACCGAGGAGCTGTACGACGGCGTCGGCTGGACGGAAGACGTGAAGACCTTCCTGCACTACAACGCCAACAAGGCGCTGATGAACCTCGGGTATGAAGCGCTGTTCCCACCGGCGATGGCGGAGGTCAACCCGGCGATCCTGTCGGCGCTGTCGCCGAACGCCGACGAAAACCACGACTTCTTCTCCGGCTCAGGGTCGTCCTACGTCATCGGCAAGGCGGTCAACACCGAGGATGAGGACTGGGATTTCTGAGGACATGACAACGATACCGGTCTTTCAGGCCGGTATCGTGCATTCAATACCCTTGTTCTTTCTGACTGCGGATCGCCAGAACAAATGCCGTATCGATATCAGGGATATATTTGTAGAGCGCCAAATAACCGCGAGCTTGCTGCCCAATAATCAATTCGCGCAGCCCTGCGCCAAGGGACCGTCCGATCAATGGATTATGTTCCAATACCGCAACCGCCTGGATGATTTCCTGAATGCGCCGCCCTGAATCCGCGGCAGCATACTGAGCCAAATGAGCGAGAATACGTTCGATATCATCCCTGACCTCTGGCGCCAACTCGACATTTGCCATCAGCGCCCCAGTTTTTTAACGGCAGGTTTAACCGCAGCGGTGTTACCCGCAGCGTAATTTTCCAAATAACCGCGCATCTCTTTCCAAGAAACCGTCTCTCCCGTCGCAATTATCTTGGCATAGCGTTTTTCCGCTTCATTCTCAAAGTCGCGGCGCAACTCTTCTTGCTGCGTTTTCTCCGTTATTGCCTGCAAAATAAAGCTGTGAGACGTCACGCCAGTCTGCTCGGCGACGGCGGCCACGCGGGCTTTAAGCTCATCTGGAATACGGATGGTCGTCGTAGACATAAGCGCTCCCAACGTCGGTCTGTTACATGTAGCTCAATTGTGCTACACGAAGTCTGACAGCGCAATAACACTGAGGATTATTTCACCCATTGACGCAACTCTAGCCGCCGCCAAATAGCGCGTTTCTCCGCGTCGCTGGCGGTCGGCCAGGCGGCGATCTCCGCCCGCGTGCGCCGGCATCCGCGGCACTGCTGGGTTTCGTCGTCGATCCGGCACAGGCTGACGCAGGGCGATCTGACGCCAGGATAGGATTGCTGAGTGTGGCCCGTCATACGTTGCCCTTGATGTGATATGTTCCGCCACAGGATACCCGATTCGGCGGCGGCGCGTCGCCAATCAGATGATGCCGCCGTTGGCGCGCAGGGTTTGGCCATTGATCCAGCCGCCGTCGGCCCCGGCGAGAAAAGCCACCGCCGCGGCGATATCGTCCGGCGTGCCCAGGCGTTCCAACGGCGCCATCTTCGCCAGCCGCTCGATAAGCTCCGGGGTTTTGCCGTCGAGGAACAAGCCGGTGGCGGTCGGCCCCGGCGCGACGGCGTTCACCGTGATATTGCGGCCGCGCAGCTCTTTCGCCAGCACGCTGGTCAGCGCTTCGATCGCCGCCTTACTGGCGGCATACATGCCGTAACCCGGCTGCAGCAACCCCACCACGCTGGAGGAGAAGTTGATGATGCGGCCGTTGTCGCGCAGGCGCTTCGCCGCCTCGCGCATCGCATTGAAGCTGCCTTTCAGGTTGATGTCGAGCAGGCGATCCGCGTCTTCATCCTTCATGTCCGCTATCGGCGCCAGCGCGATCACCCCGGCGTTATTGACCAGCACGTCGACGCCGCCAAACGCCTGTTCTGCGCTGTCGAACAGCCGGGCGACCGCAGACGCATCGCTGACGTCGGCCTTGACGCTCAAGGCGCGGCCGCCGCGCTGTTCTATCTTGCGCACCAGCTCATCGGCCGGTGCCGGATTGCCTGAATAGTTGATGATGACGGTAAAGCCATCGGCGGCCAGACGCTCGGCGATGGCCGCGCCGATGCCGCGGGATGCGCCGGTGACGATGGCGACGGAGTGAGTTTTCTGGTTCATCGGGAGCTCCTTAAAGAAAACGACAGGCATGACGTTAATCATGCACTGTTTATCACGGCGAATCAGCCCCGATTCTCTGGCATCATAATCCCAAATTTTCGAACAATGTCCCCAAGGCGCTTACGATGGCCGCCCAACGGGCGGCCATCTCCGTTACAGCGCGCCGTAATTCAGCGGCACCCAGGTGTAACCGTCGCCCTGGCGGTTCAAATACCCCAACCCCGGGAACGACAGGTGTGCGCCCCCCACCAGCTCGCTCTGCCGCGCGCTGTCGCCAAATATCCGCAGCCGCTGAGCGACCGCCGCCTTGGCGTCATTATCAAAGCTGATAGCCACCTTCGGATGCGGCATCTGCACCGCCGCCACGTGGATCAGATCCCCCAGCAGCAACAGCTTCTGGCCCTGGCTGGTCACCTGATACACGCTATGCCCCGGCGTATGGCCGTGGGCAGCAAAGGCGGCAATGCCCGGGGAAAGCTCACCGTCGCCGCTGAACGGCTTAAAGTGGCCGGCCGCCTGATACGGCTTGATCGCCGCCTGGGCCCGTTCGAAGTTGCTTTTACTCTCTGCTTTGGCCTGTTTCAGTTGGTCCGCGCTCAGCCAGAAGTCCGCGTCCTGGCTGGCGGCGCGCACCACCGCATTGGGGAATGCCGCCTTGCCGTCGTGCGTCAGGCCGCCGAGGTGATCCGGGTGCATGTGGGTCAGGTAGATTTCATCCACCTGCTCCGGCTGGTAGCCCGCCGCGCGCAGGTTATCCACCAGCTTGCCCAGGCCGTCGCCCAGCAGTTGGCCGGCGCCGCTGTCGATCATCACCAGCTTGTCGCCGGTGTTGATCAGATAGGCATTGACCGAGGTGACCACCGGCAGGCTTTGATGCTGCTCGGCTACCCCGGCGGCGATCTGCTGCGGCGTGCTGTTCAGCAACAGCTTGTCCGCCGGCAGGCGAATGATGCCATCGGACAACGCGGTCACTTCAAAACTGCCCAGCATGATGCGGTAGAATCCCGGCGTCGGGGTTTTGGCCTGCGGCGCGGCGGCGCCGGCCTGTAATGACATAACGGCCAGCGCCGCGCCCAGCAAACAACGTTTCCAGAACATGATGACTCCTTGCGAGAATTGAACAGCGCTAAGTATTGACGCAAAAAGCCCGATGCGCCTGTTTAATAAATGCCTTTGATAAATATATAAATAATATATTTATTGTGAATAATTTTGTTTGCCGCCCCACACAACCCCAATCAATATTTTCTCGTTCGCCACTTGGTTATTTTCCTTACTCCCTAAACCACGAGTAAGGAAATAACATGAGCTATCAATTCGAAAACCTGGTCTTTGAAGGCGGCGGCGTAAAAGGCATCGCCTATGGCGGCGCGCTGGAACTGCTGGAAGCCAAAGGCATCATGCCGCAGATCAAGCAAACCTCCGGCGCCTCGGCGGGCGCCATCGCCGCACTGCTGGTCGGCCTGGGCTGCAGCTCGGCGGACGTCACCAAAATTCTGTCGGCGATGGATTTTAAAAAATTCCTCGATTATAACGGCGGCTTTTTCGGCACGATCCAGGACGCCTATCGCCTGTTCAATCAATACGGCATCGCGCCCGGCGATTATTTCTATCAATGGTCGCGCGATATTATCAAGCAATATACCGGCAACCCGGATATTACCTTCGAGCAGTTCGAAGCGATGAAAGCGGCGAAAGGGTTCAAGTCGATTTACTTTATCGGCGCCAACCTCAACAGCGGTCAGCGCGAGGTCTATTCTCACCGCACCACGCCGCGCATGAAAGTGGCGGACGGCCTGCGCATTTCGATGTCGTTCCCGTTCGCCTTCGTAGCGAAGAACAATACCCTGGGCGACCTGTGCATCGACGGTGGCATGATCGACAACTACCCGGTGCGGCTGTTCGACTATGACTTCTCCGCCACGCCGCCTTACATCGACAACGCTAGCCAGCGCATCAACACCCGCACGCTGGGCATTCGCCTGGACTCCGCCAGTGAAATCGCTCAGGCCGCCGGTCAGGCCGGCCCGCGCACGCCGGTCAACAACCTGTTTGATTTCACCCTGGCGGTGGCCAACGTGATGCTGGACATCCAAACCAAGGTGCATCTGGACAGCGATGACTGGAAGCGCACCGTGTATGTCGACACGCTCGACGTCGGCACGCTGGAGTTCGGCATCAGCGAGGAGAAAAAACGCGCGCTGATCGAATCCGGCCGTCGCGGCGTAGAGCGCTACTTCGCCTGGTATGACGCCGCCATGAAACAGGCGGCGTAACCGGCGTTTTCCCGCCTGCGCGGCCGGCCGGCGCGCGGGCAAAAAAAATCCCCGCGGGGGCGGGGAAAGGCAAAGTAACGCTAAGGATTTATAGGAGTTATACGAAGAACTTAGCCAACACCAGCAGCGACAGCGAGACGTTGATAGCGCCGCCGATACGGGTTGCGATCTGGGCGAACGGCATCAGCGACATGCGGTTGCCGGCGGTGAGGATCGCGACGTCGCCGGTGCCGCCCTGCCCGCTCTGGCAACAGGAGACGATCGCCACGTCGATAGGGTGCATGCCAATTTTCTTGCCAACGAAGAAACCGGTCGCCACCAGCGCGCTGACGGTCGTGACGATCACGATCAGATTCTGGACGGTAAACGCGTCCACCAACTCCTGCCACGGCGTGATGGCCACCCCGACCGCGAACAGGATCGGATAAGTCACGGCGGTGCGGAAGAATTTGTACACCACCTGCGAACCTTCCTGAATGCGCGGCGACACCCCATGCGCCAGCTTCACCGCTACGGCGGCGAACAGCATGCCCACCGGTGCCGGCAGGCCGATCAGGCGGTGCAGCAGCATGCCCACCATATACAGCAGAATGGCCAGCAACGCGCCGCAGGCGATGGTGCTGACGTCCACCTTGCCACTGATTTTTTCCACCGCGTTCATGTTGCTGTCGCCCTGCTTACTCGGCATCAGGCTGCCTTCGCCGGTCAGGTGCGGATAACGCTTGCCCAGTTGGTTGAGCAGGCCGGCGATGACGATGGCGGTCAGGCTGCCGAGCATCACGATCGGCAGAATGCGCCCCAGCGCCACGCCCTGCTCCATGTGCAGGATCGCCGCGTAGCCCATCGACAGCGGGATCGCCCCTTCACCTACGCCGCCGGCCATGATCGGCAAGATCAGGAAGAAGAAGATCTGGAACGGCTCCAGGCCCAGCGCCATGCCGACGCCCATCCCCACCAGCATGCCGACGATCTCGCCGCACAGCATCGGAATGAAGATGCGCAGGAAACCCTGGATCAGCACCTGGCGGTTCATGCTCATGATGCTGCCGACGATGATGCAGCAGATGTAGAGGTAAAGAATGTTGGTCGATTTGTAGAACTTGGTGGTCGATTCCACCACCACGTCCGGCAACAGGCCATAGTGCACCAGCGCGGAAGGAATAAAGGTGGCGCAGATCGCCGCCGCGCCCATTTTGCCGATCAACGGCAGGCGTTTGCCGAATTCGCCGCAGGCGAAACCGAAGAACGCCAGGGTGGCCACCATCACCACGATATCGCTCGGCAATTTGCCTTCCAGGCAGTCGAGCAGAATCAATACGCCGGCCAGAATAAAGAACGGTAACGGAATAATCCCTACTTTATAATTGTCCAGTATCCGCCACCATTTCTCACGCAGAGGAATATCGGCGGTCTTGTCTTTGGCTACGAGGTAAGAATCATCTGTTGTGCTCATAATCTGGCCTCTTATTAGTTTGTTCAGCCATCATAGAGAAGCGCACAGATTATCTGCTGTGATTATGTTCAAAGTTAAAAAGGGTTTTTAATGGTGGTTATGGTTTCTATGGGGTTAATTAAGATTATGTAAAAATCGACGTGGTTTTAATGGTGTTAATACCGTTTTTATTTTAAAGCTTATCAATTTTATCGCAGGCGAACAATTCTCGTCCGGTTCACTCTAATCCCGTGTGAGGGATCACAAGTTGATCGGGCGCAATATTACAGACCCCGCTTCTCGTGATAGGGTAAGGCTTCAGGATCTCTTTACGGTGAAGCTCCGCCATGCGCCTCAAACTCTCATTTCAAATCAAGCTGTTTCTGTGCCTGGTGGCCTTCTCCTGCCTGCTGCTGACCTGTATCGGCGCCTACACCTATTACCAGTTGGATGCGCAGCTGCACCGCGATCTCGGCGCCCGCGCCCAGGTGCAGGCGCGGGAAATCGCCCTCATTCCTTCGCTGGTGGACGCAGTGGAAAAACACGACGCCGCCAGAATTGCCGCGCTGATGAAAAAAATCCGCGCCAGCAGTGACGCCAGTTATATCGTCATCGGCGATAATCACGCCCGCCATCTTTATCATTCCGAATACGAAGGCCGCCTGGGTACGCCGATGATCGGCGGCGATAATAAAGAGGTGCTGGAAGGGAAAAGCATTATTTCCATTCGCAAGGGCGGCATTGGCGTTTCATTGCGCAGCAAGGCGCCGATCCTGGATGAAAATAATCACGTGATCGGCATCGTTTCCGTCGGCTATTTGAAATCGCACATAGATAATTTAAATGCCAGGACGTTGACGCAAATTATCGGCTCCATCGTCCTGCTGCTGATCGCCCTGTTCGTCTTTTCCTGGCTGCTGTCGAAAAACCTCAAGCGCCAGATGTTCTGGCTGGAGCCGAAAGAGATCGCGCTGCTGGTGCGCCAGCAAAAAGCGCTGCTGGAAGCCATTTATGAGGGCGTGATCGCCATCGATCCACAGCTGCGGATCATCACCATCAACCATGCGGCGCGCGAGCTATTGGATCTGCACCAGCCCGCCGCCAGTTTGCTGGGCCGGCCGATCGGCGACGTGATCCAGGCGCAGCCGGACTTCTTCGCCGCCGCGCAACTGGGCCAGGATACGCACGACGAGGTGTGCCGCTTCAACCACGTTCGGGTGATCGCCAGCCGGGTGCGCATCATGCAGGAGCAGGAGCTGCAAGGCTGGGTGATCAGCTTCCGCGACAAAAACGACATCAATACCCTGAGCAGCCAGCTCAGCCAGGTGAAACGCTATGCCGACAACCTGCGCATCATGCGCCACGAGCAGCTGAACTGGACCGCCACGTTGGCCGGTCTGTTGCATATGCAGCGCTACGACGAGGCCATCCGCTATGTGGAAGCCCAATCCGAGGGCGCGCAGGAGATCCTCGATTTCATCTCGCAGCGCTTCAGTTCGGCGGCGCTGTGCGGCCTGCTGCTGGGCAAATATTCCAGCGCCAGAGAAAAAGGCATCGAGCTGCGCTTCGATCCGGCCTGCCAACTGCGGCAAATCCCGGCGGCGCTGAATGAGACCGAACTGATGTCGATCGTCGGCAACCTGCTGGATAATGCGGTGGAAGCGACGCTGCACTGCCCGACTCCGCACGACGCGATCGAACTCTATATCAGCGATGGCAGCGACGAGCTGGTGATCGAGGTGGCGGATCGCGGCACCGGCATCGCCGAGGAGATTCGTGATACGCTGTTTGAACAGGGCGTCACCACCAAAGCGGATAAAAGCGACCACGGCATTGGCCTGCATCTGGTCGCCAGCCATGTGGCGCAGGCGCACGGCAGCATAGAAGTGTCGGACAACGAGCCGCACGGCGCGATATTCTCTATATTTATCCCTAAATAAAACCCATAACCCGATTTTTTGAGCACCCGATTATGTCACACCTAGCACTGGACGTTCTGATCGTGGAAGACGAGCCGCAACTGGCGACGCTGCACGCGGAGTTCATCGAGAAAAATTTCAACCTGCGGGTGGTGGCTTACGCCGCCACGCTGGCCGAAGCGCGGGCCAAAGCCAACGAGCATCAGCCTCGGCTAATCCTGCTGGATAATTTCCTGCCGGACGGCCAGGGCATCGAGCTGATGGAAGAACCGGCGGTGAAGAATCCCGCCTGTTCGGTGATCTTCATCACCGCCGCCAGCGACATGCATACCTGCAGCCAGGCGATCCGCAACGGCGCCTTCGATTACATCATCAAACCGGTGTCCTACAAGCGGCTGCGCAATTCGCTCGAACGCTTCATGCAGTTCGTGCAGACCCAGCGCACCTTCAAGATCATCGATCAGGACAACGTCGATGCGCTGTATAACCTGCAGTCGAAACAGTTCTCCAGCGAGCCGAGCGCCAAAGGCATCGAAACCAACACGCTGGAGCTGGTGCAGGCGCTGTTTATCGCCCAGCCGGCGGTGGCGCATGCGGTGGAAGACGTGGTTGAGCAAGTCGGCATCAGCAAGACCACCGCCCGCCGGTATCTGGAATATTGCGTCGCCACCCAGTTCGTGCGGGTGGAGATGCTGTACGGCAATATAGGCCATCCGCGGCGGCTGTATCGCAAGGCCTGAGGCTGCCATCTGGCTGTCATACTCAGGCGATAACATGACGCTCGACGATATCCCCCTCGATATCGGCACCTGTCGTTAAAACTGATGAAATACTGATGACTTTTGCCCGGCCTCTGGTCGGGTTTTTTATTATCCGAACGGCAGGCGCGGCGCCAAAATATCTCTCTGCGCCACACCGTATTATTTTCCAAAAAACCAAACCATTATGCCGAATAATGGCCGTCAATTTTGAGTCACGGGCCAAATTACCATAACTAATTAAAACCTTGATGTAAACCACTAATATTCCATTTAAATGACATTGAGGGTTGTCTCAGATATTCACTGTGTTAGGGTAAAAAGCTCTTTTATTTTGCTAAGGACAGCCCATAACGCGTTAATTAAACCAGAGGAAACAGCAAATTGCATGGCAATTAAACTCGAAGTAAAGAACCTGTATAAGATATTTGGCGAACACCCGGAACGCGCATTCAAACTGCTGGATAAAGGTCTGACAAAAGATCGGCTGTTTGAAAAAACCGGCTTATCGCTCGGCGTAAAAGACGCCACTCTGGCCATTGAAGAAGGCGAGATATTTGTCATCATGGGGCTCTCCGGTTCCGGCAAGTCCACCCTGGTACGCCTTCTCAATCGTCTGATAGAACCCACTCGCGGTCAGGTGCTGATCGACGGTGAGGACATCGCCAAAATATCTGACACCGCACTGCGCACCGTGCGGCGAAATAAGATCAGCATGGTATTCCAGTCATTCGCGCTAATGCCGCACATGAATGTTCTGAATAACACCGCTTTCGGTATGGAATTAGCCGGCATACCGCTGCAGGAGCGCCAGGAAAAAGCGCTGGATGCCCTGCGTCAGGTCGGGCTGGAGAATTATGCGCTGTCTTATCCGGATGAATTATCCGGCGGTATGCGCCAGCGCGTGGGATTAGCCCGCGCCCTGGCCAATAACCCGGATATATTATTGATGGACGAAGCCTTCTCGGCGCTCGATCCGTTAATTCGTACCGAAATGCAGGATGAGCTGGTGAAATTACAGGCTCAGCATCAGCGCACCATCGTGTTTATTTCCCACGATCTGGACGAAGCGATGCGCATTGGCGATCGCATCGCCATCATGCAGGGCGGTGAGGTGATCCAGGTCGGCACGCCGGACGAGATCCTGAACAACCCGGCCAACGACTATGTGCGCACCTTCTTCCGCGGCGTGGACATCAGTCATGTATTCAGCGCCAAGGATATCGCCCAACGGCGCCCGGTGACGCTGATCCGCAAAACCCCCGGTTTTGGCCCCCGCTCGGCGCTGCAGCTGCTGCGCGATGAGGACCGTGATTATGGTTATGTTGTTGAACGCGGGAAGAAATTTATCGGCGTGGTGTCGATAGAGTCGTTGAAAAAAGCGCTGTCCGCCAATCAAACGCTGGACGATGCCCTGCTCGAGGCCCCCGCCGCCGTGCCGGCCGACACGCCGCTCAGCGATCTGATTTCCCTGGTCGCCCAGGCGCCGTGCGCGGTGCCGGTGGTGGGCGAAGAACATAACTATCTCGGCATCATCTCCAAGGCCATGCTGCTGCAGGCGTTGGACAAGGAGGGCTCAACCAATGAGTGATACCACGCAAACCCAAGATCCCTGGGCTACCGCACCGGCCGATACCGGAGCCGCACCTGCCAGCGATGCCGCCGCCAACGCCGGTGACGCCTGGTCCAGCGCGCCGCCGCCGGCCGCACATGACGCCGCCGGGCAAAGCGCCGATTGGCTCAGCGGCGCCCCGGCGCAGCCGGAGCACTTCAGCCTGCTCGATCCGTTCCACAAAGCCTGGGTGCCGTTCGATACCTGGGTCACGCAAGGCATCGACTGGCTGGTGCTGCACTTCCGCCCGCTGTTCCAGGGCATCCGCGTGCCGGTGGACATGATCCTGAGCGGCTTCCAACAACTGCTGCTGGGCATGCCGGCGCCGATCGCTATTCTGGTGTTCTCGCTGCTCGCCTGGCAGGTCTCGGGCCTCGGCATGGGCGCCGCGACGCTGCTCTCCCTGATCGCCATCGGTGCCATCGGCGCCTGGTCGCAGGCGATGGTCACGCTGGCGCTGGTGCTGACCGCGCTGTTCTTCTGCATCCTTATCGGCCTGCCGCTCGGCATCTGGCTGGCGCGCAGCAAGCATGCCGCCAAGGTGATTAGGCCGCTGCTCGACGCCATGCAAACCACTCCGGCCTTCGTCTATCTGGTGCCGATCGTCATGCTGTTCGGCATCGGCAACGTGCCGGGCGTGGTGGTAACCATCATCTTCGCGCTGCCGCCGATCGTGCGTCTGACCATTCTCGGCATCAAGCAGGTGCCGGAGGATCTGATCGAGGCCGCCGAATCCTTTGGCGCCAGCCCGCGCCAGCTGCTGTTCAAGGTGCAGCTGCCGCTGGCGATGCCGACCATCATGGCCGGCGTTAACCAGACGCTGATGTTGGCGCTGTCGATGGTGGTCATCGCCTCGATGATCGCCGTCGGCGGCCTGGGACAGATGGTGCTGCGCGGCATCGGTCGGCTGGACATGGGCCTGGCCGCCGTCGGCGGGGTCGGCATCGTGATCCTGGCGATCATTCTCGATCGCCTCACCCAATCGCTAGGGCGCGATCGCCGCAGTAAAGGCATCGGTCGCTGGTATCGCCGCGGCCCCATCGGGTTACTGACTCGCCCGTTCATCAAGCAAGCCTGACGCTTTTCCCGCCGGCGGCTGCGGCCCCGGCGGGCTATGACACCACCACATCGAAAGAGGGGAAACACTATGCGCACCACGGGCATCTGGGCTCTCGCCCTGACGACGCTGATTGGCTCACAGAGCGTGAGCGCGGCAGATTTACCCGGCAAGGGGATCGCGGTACAGCCGGTGCAAAGCACCATTTCCGAAGAGACTTTCCAGACGCTGCTGGTCAGCAAGGCGCTGGAAAAATTGGGTTACGACGTGAAAGAACCGCGTGAAGTGGATTACAACGTCGCCTACACTTCGATCGCCTCCGGTGACGCGACCTTTATCGCGGTCAACTGGGATCCGCTGCACGCCGATCAGTACAAGGCCGCCGGCGGCGACGCCAAGTTCTACCGCGAAGGCGTCTACGTCAACGGCGCCGCGCAGGGCTACCTGATCGACAAGAAAACCGCCGAGCAATACCACATCACCAACGTCGAGCAGCTCAAGGATCCCAAGATCGCCAAGCTGTTCGACACCAACGGCGACGGCAAGGCCGATCTGACCGGCTGCACCCCGGGCTGGGGCTGCGAAGCGGTGATCAACCACCACATCAAGGCCTATGGCCTGAGCAACACCGTCGAGCACAATCAGGGCAACTACGCGGCGATGATCGCCGACACCATCACCCGCTACAAAGAGGGCAAACCGGTGCTGTATTACACCTGGACGCCGTACTGGGTCAGCGATGTGATGGTGCCGGGCCGCGACGTGGTCTGGCTGCAGGTGCCGTTTTCCTCCCTGCCGGGCGAGCAGAAAAACGTCGACACCAAACTGCCTAACGGCGCCAACTACGGCTTCCCGGTCAACACCATGCGCATCGCCGCCAACAAGCAGTGGGCCGCAGCCAATCCGGCGGCCGCCAAGCTGTTCGCCATCATGAAGCTGCCGATCGCCGACATCAACGCGCAAAACCTGCGCATGCATGAAGGCCAGGCTTCGGAAGCCGATATCCAGAACCACGTTAACGGCTGGATCAAGGCGCATCAGGCCACCTTCGACGGCTGGGTGAAAACCGCCGCCGCAGCGGCGAAGCCGTAACCGTTCAGGGGCGCCGCCTTTGCCGCGCCCCTACCCCGCCATATCGATGCCGCTGAACTGTAAAAAACGTGCGGCGGCGTTCGACAAGGGCTGCGGCCAAATGCAATACACCTGGCGCCGCGGCCCGTCTTCAATCGGAATCGACACCAACGCGCTTAAGCGTTGCGCGGTCGAGACAGGTACGATACCCGCCGCCAACCCGCGCCGCACCAGATTCTCCAGCCATTCGATATGATCGATCTCAAAACTGACGTGCCGGCGGATGCCCGCCGCCAGGAAGGCGCGATCGGTTTGGCGCCGCGCGCCGGTGCCGCTGTAGAAATCTACCAGCGGCACTTCCGCCAGCGCTTGCAGGTTGACCCGCTCGCGGTTGGCCAGCGGGTGCTGCGGCGCCACCAACGCCACCAGCGGCTCATCGGTCAACTGCCGGTGCGACATCGGCAGTAAATCGACATCGCCGGGCCAGATGCCGACAAACGCCATATCGCACTTCTGCTGACGCACGTCCTCCAACAGGGCTTCGCTCATGCCAACGTAAAGGCGGATGTTCACCGCCGGATAGTGGCGATGATACTTGTCGAGCTTTTCGGTCAGATCAATCGCGTTTATGGTTGAAATCGTGCCGATGGTCAGGGTGCCGGACACCGCATCGCCGGCGGCGGTCACCTCTTCCACCAGCGCCTGCTGCGCCGCCAACAGCCGCTGCGCCGACGGAATGAAAGCCTGGCCGGCGGGGGTCAACCGCACCCGGCGCGAGGTGCGTTCAAACAGCGTACAGCCCAGCTCTTCTTCCAGTTTGGCGATCTGGTGGCTGAGCGCCGACTGCACCGTATGGCAGCGCTGCGCCGCCCGAGTGAAACTCTGTTCTTCCGCCACCGCCAGCGCATAGCGGATCTGTTTCAGGTTCATGGCATCTATCTTGAAATGAGATAAATCAAATGAAAATTATACATTGGTTTCCGCAGACGCGTTGCCGGATACTGCGCGCTATCTTCTTCCCGTGATGAAAAAATCATGACCCCAAAAAACGCCCATCCGGGCCTCAGCCCGGCGCTGACCGTGCTGATCGCCATCGCCACCGGCCTGGCGGTCGCCAGCAACTATTACGCGCAACCGCTGCTGGAAACCATAGCCACCAGTTTCAACCTGTCGGTCAACCAGGCCGGCTTTATCGTCACCGCCGCGCAGCTCGGTTACGCCACCGGCCTGCTGCTGCTGGTGCCGCTCGGCGATATGTTCGAGCGCCGCGGGCTGATCGTTTTCATGACGCTGCTGGCCGCCGGGGGCATGCTGATCACCGCCACCTCCGCTACGCTACCGATGATGATCCTCGGCACCGCGCTCACCGGGCTGTTCTCGGTAGTGGCGCAGATCCTGGTGCCGCTGGCCGCCACGCTGGCCCACCCGGAAAAGCGCGGCAAGACCGTCGGCATCATCATGAGCGGCCTGCTGCTCGGCATCCTGCTGGCACGCACCGTCGCGGGCGCACTGGCGTCGTTCGGCGGCTGGCGCACCATCTACTGGGCCGCCAGCGTGCTGATGATCCTGATGGCGCTGATCCTGTGGCGCGCGCTGCCGCGCTATAAGCAACACTCCGGGCTGAACTACCCGCAGCTGCTGGCCTCGATCTTCAGCCTGTTCTGCCGCACGCCGCTGCTGCGCACCCGCGCCATCCTCGGCGCCCTGTCGTTCGCCAACTTCAGCGTGCTCTGGACCTCAATGGCCTTTCTGCTCGCCGCGCCGCCGTTCAACTATTCCGAGGGGGTGATTGGGCTGTTCGGCCTGGTGGGCGCCGCCGGCGCGCTGGCCGCTTCGCGCGCCGGGCATCTGGCGGACAAAGGCAAGGCCGGGCTGACCACCACCGTCGGCCTGGTGTTGCTGCTGCTGTCCTGGATCCCTATCGCGTTCGCCAAACAATCGCTGTGGGCGCTGATCGCCGGCATCCTGATCCTCGATCTGGCGGTGCAGGCGGTACACGTCACCAACCAGAGCGTGATGTACCGCATCATGCCGGACGCGCGCAACCGCCTGACCGCCGGCTACATGACCAGCTACTTTATCGGCGGCGCGCTCGGTTCGCTGCTCTCCGCCTCGGCCTATCAACATGCCGGTTGGTACGGCGTGGCCGCCGCCGGCGGGGTGTTATGCCTGCTCAACCTGCTGACCTGGTGGCTCGGCAAGCACCACGATCCGCAGGGGCCGGCGGCAATCTGATTATCGTGCAAATAGTCACTAAAGAAATTTATTAGCGGTGCAGGGTATAAACATTACTTACTCTCTGGTAATGTTCTGGGCATAAACTATTGAAGTCCTATCTACCCTGCGATCCACAACCATGCAAAGCCAAGCTGCAGACAGCCTCAATCCGCCCGCCGTCAGCGCCACCTTCGCCAACGGCGTCGTCGACAGTTTGCCGATCGTCATCGGGTATGTCCCGGTGGCGTTCGCCTTCGGCCTCAGCGCCGTCAAACTGGGTTTTTCCCCGCTGGAAAGCATTTTCTTCTCCTGCATCATCTACGCCGGCGCCAGCCAGTTCGTGATCACCGCCCTGCTGAGCGCCGGGATGTCGCTGTGGGTCTCCGCATTGACGGTGATGGCGATGGACGTGCGCCACCTGCTGTACGGCCCGGCGCTGCGTCACCGCATCGTCTCGCGCATGTCGCCCGGCAAAACGGCGATATGGGCCTTTGGCCTGACCGATGAGGTCTTCGCCGCCGCCACCGCTAGGCTGATGCGCAATAACCGCAGCTGGAGCGAAAACTGGATGCTGGGCATCGCGCTCTGTTCCTGGCTCTCCTGGGTGGCCGGCACCGCGCTCGGCGCGCTGTTCGGCAACGGCCCGCTGGAGCAGTTCCCGGTGATCGAGGCCTCACTGGCCTTCATGCTGCCGGCGCTGTTTCTCAGTTTCCTGCTGGCCGCCTTCCGCCGCCCGCAGAGCCTGACTATCGCCGCCGCGCTGGCCGGCGCGCTGCTCGGCGTGGTGCTGTTCTCCATTCCGGTCGCCATTTTGGCCGGCATCGGCGCCGGCTGCATTGCCGCCCTGTTCCAGCCAGCCCCTGCGGAGGCCAGCCATGAACATTGATGTGCTGGTGATCGGCCTGGTGGTGGGCTGCGCCAATTACCTGTTCCGTTATCTGCCGCTGCGGCTGGCGCCGGCGCGCGCCCAGCCCGGCCTCAAACGCGGTAAAGCCGCCCTGTTGCTCGACAGCATCGGCATCGCCTCGATCTGCGCCCTGTTGGTGGTCTCCAGCACGCCGGTGGTGATGCGCGAACCGGACAAGCTGCTGCCGACGTTGGTGGGGTTCGCCGCGCTGGCACTGTGCTTCTACCGCAGCAAAAGCATCATTCTGTCGACGCTGCTCGGCGCAACGGCCTTTGGCGTCACATTAAAACTGTTAATGATTTTCGGTGCAGGCTGACGCCGCTCCCGATCGTTTGGCTTCACACTGGCGTTTTCAGGCGCCACATCTTTACAAACACTGACAAATGACACGAATTGCTAAATTATCCGCACGGCTGAACATTTACATTATTTGTCACCGTCGTTACTATCTCGAACGAAATTAATGAGGCCCTAAATTATGGAAAGCTCGTTTGCCCCCATAGAACAAATGCTGAATTTCCGCGCCACGCGGCAGAAAGATTTCCCTTATCAGGAAATCCTGCTGACCCGCCTGTGCATGCACATGCAAGGCAAGCTGCTGGAAAACCGCAATAAGATGCTGAAAGCGCAGGGGATTAACGAAACACTGTTTATGGCGCTGATTACCCTGGATGCGCAGGAAAGCCACAGCATCCAACCTTCTGAGCTAAGCTCTGCCCTGGGCTCCTCGCGCACCAATGCAACCCGCATCGCCGACGAGCTGGAGAAGCGCGGCTGGATCGAACGCCGGGAAAGCGACAACGATCGCCGCTGCCTGCATCTGCATCTGACGCCGCAGGGGGAAGAATTTCTCAGTCAACTGCTGCCGCCGCAGCACCAATGTCTGCATTTCCTGTGGTCCACGCTGACCGACGATGAGCAAAAACAGCTGGAACAGCTGACGCGCAAATTGCTGGCACGTCTGGATCAAATGGAAATCACAGAACAGTTACCCTAATTCACAATTTCTGTTCAGGTACCTACTTATGCGATCCCCATTTCACTGGAGATTCACCCCGCTGTTCGCCGTGTTGCTGCTGGCCGGGTGTGCTTCTACCGATAATATTGCCCCGCAATCCACGCTGATGGATCCGCAGAGCCTGCAGTTGGCTCAGCCGAAAGTCAGTTCGCTGGCCGTCAGCCCGCAGTGGTGGCGCGCCCTCAAGGATCCGCAGCTGGACGCCTTGATGACGCAGACGCTGCAAAGTTCGCCGACCCTGCGTCAGGCCGCCGCCCGCGTGCGCGAAGCGCAGAGCGTGGTAGGCGAAGCCAGCGCCGCCAACGGGCCGAACCTGGATCTGAACGCCAGCACCCAGCGTCAGCGCGTGCCGCAGAACGTCAATATGGGGCTGGGGTATCCGCATAAGCCGATCTATTCAAGCTCCAACTCGCTGGGGTTGAACCTGGCGTACGAGTTCGACTGGTGGGGCAAATACCGCAACCAGGTGAACGCCGCCAAGGCGCAAGTGAACGCAGCGCGCGCCGAGCAGGAACAGGCGGCGCTGACGCTGACCAGCTCGGTGGCGTCCGCCTACTACCAGCTGCAGAGCAATCTCGCGCTCGAGAAGCTGCTGCAGCAGGAAGTGAACAACAACGAGCGCCTGACCGCGCTGCGCCAACAGCGCTATCAGGCCGGCCTGACCGGCGTCGATGTGCCGCAACAAACCCAGGCGCAGTCCGACGTCGCCAAGCAGCAAATTCTGCAGCTGCAGTCGCAAATCGAACAGCTCAGACACCAGCTCGCCGCGCTGGCGGGCCAGGGCCCGAACGCCATGCAGCACCTGCGTCAGGTGCCTTTGCCCGCAGACAACCTGATGGCGCCGCAGGGCGAGCTGACGGCGGATCTGCTGGGCAAACGCCCGGACATCGCCGCGCAACGCCAGCTGGTGGAGTCTTACAGCCAGCGCGTCAGCGCCGCGCGTAAAGAGTTTTACCCCAGCCTGACCATTTCAGCCTTCGCCGGCCTGATGACCACCAATACCAGTGGCACCAGCCCGAATCTGTTTGAAGCGGCCAGCCAGGCCTGGAACGTGATGCCGGCGATCTCGCTGCCGATCTTCCACGCCGGGGCGCTGCGCAGCAAGCTGGGCGAGGAATCCGCGCTGTATGACGAAGCGGTGGAATCCTACAACCAAACCATCCTGAATGCGGTACAGGAAACCGCCGACGCCATCACCATCCAGCAGAGTTCTGCGCAGCAGCAACTGCAGGCGGCGTCCGCGGCCCAGTCGATGCAACAGGTGTATCAGGTCGCCAACGCCCGTTACCAGGCAGGGATTATCGGGCGCGACGATCTGTTGACCAGCCAGACGCAGCTATTGCAGCAGCAACAGGCGGAGTTGAATGCCAGCAGCAATTTACTGCAGGCGAAGATAGGACTGATCCGCGCGTTGGGCGGTGGCTATCAGGCCCCGGCCGCAGCGGATTCGAAAGCATAATAATATAAGGCTTGGAGAACACCATGAGCGCAAGCGCGGAAACCCAAAACCCGCAGCAGCCGAGCGGCAAAAAGAAGCAGCGCAAATTTTGGCTGCTGTTGCTGACGGTTATTTTCATTGTTATAGGGGTGGCTTATTTAGTGTATTGGTTCCTGGTGCTGCGTCATCACCAGGAAACCGACGACGCCTACGTCTCCGGCAACCAGGTGCAGATCATGGCCCAGGTGTCCGGCAGCGTGAACAGCGTCAACTTCGACAACACCGACTACGTCAAGCAGGGCGACGTGCTGCTGACGCTCGATCCGACCGATGCCGAGCAGGCGTTTGAACGCGCCAAAACCGGCCTGGCCAACAGCGTGCGTCAGACCCACCAGCTGATCATCAACAGCAAGCAGTATCAGGCCAACATCGCCCTGCGCAAGACCGATCTGAGCAAGGCCGAGAACGATCTGAAACGCCGCGTGGTGCTGGGCAGCGTTGACGCCATCGGCCGCGAAGAGCTGCAACACGCTCGCGATGCGGTCGACAGCGCCAAAGCCGCGCTGGAAGTGGCGGTGCAGCAATACAACGCCAACCAGGCGATGGTGCTGAACACCCCGCTGGAACAGCAGCCGGCGATCCAGCAAGCCGCCGCGCAGATGCGCGACGCCTGGCTGGCGCTGCAGCGTACCAAGGTGATCAGCCCGATTACCGGCTATGTCTCGCGCCGCAGCGTGCAGGTCGGCGCGCAGATCGCCGCCGGTTCGCCGCTGATGGCGGTAGTGCCGGCCGATCACATCTGGGTTGACGCCAACTTCAAGGAAACGCAGATCGCCAATATGCGCATCGGCCAGCCGGCGACGGTGGTCAGCGACGTCTACGGCGACGACGTGGTGTATCAGGGCAAAGTGGCCGGTATCGACATGGGCACCGGCAGCGCCTTCTCGCTGCTGCCGGCGCAAAACGCCACCGGCAACTGGATCAAGGTGGTGCAACGCCTGCCGGTGCGTATTGAGCTCGACGCCAAGCAGGTGGCCGATCATCCGCTGCGCATCGGTCTTTCGACGCTGGTGACCGTCGACACCGCCAATCTGGACGGCCGCGTGCTGGCCGACGTGGTGCGCGACAAACCGCTGTATCAGAGCGACGCGCTGGCGTTGAATCTGGCGCCGGTTAACCAGCTGATCGCCGACGTGATCCATGCGAACGCCGGCTAAGCGCGCGGGAGGCCATCTTGCCACAGAAACCGCTTGAAGGTGCCCAGCTTGCCTGGATGACGGTCGCGCTCGCCATGGCGACCTTCATGCAGGTGCTGGACTCCACCATCGCCAACGTGGCGATCCCCACCATTTCCGGTAACCTCGGGTCTTCCAACTCGCAGGGCACCTGGGTGATCACCTCGTTCGGCGTGGCGAACGCCATCTCGATTCCGATCACCGGCTGGCTGGCGAAGCGTTTCGGCGAAGTGCGGCTGTTCCTTTGGTCCACCGCGCTGTTCGCCATCGCCTCCTGGCTGTGCGGCATCTCCAACAGCCTTGGCATGCTGATCTTCTTCCGCGTGATCCAGGGCGTGGTGGCCGGGCCGCTGATCCCGCTGTCGCAGAGTTTGTTGTTGAACAACTACCCGCCCGCCAAGCGAGCGATGGCCCTGGCGCTTTGGTCGATGACCGTTATCGTCGCGCCAATCTTCGGGCCGATCCTCGGCGGCTACATCAGCGACAACTACCATTGGGGCTGGATCTTCTTCATCAACATCCCGATCGGCGTCTTCGTGATCGTGGCGGCGATGGCGACGTTGAAGGGGCGGGAAACCAAAACCGAGATCAAACCGATCGACACCGTCGGCCTGGTATTGCTGATCGTCGGCATCGGTTCTCTGCAGATCATGCTCGATCAGGGCAAAGAGCTGGACTGGTTCAACTCGACCGAGATCATCACGCTCACCGTGGTGGCGGTGGTGGCGCTGCTGTTCCTGGTGGTGTGGGAGCTGACGGACGACCATCCGGTGGTGGATCTGTCGCTGTTCAAGTCGCGCAACTTCACCATCGGCTGCCTGTGCATCAGTCTGGCGTACATGCTGTACTTCGGCGCCATCGTGCTGTTGCCGCAGCTGTTGCAAGAGGTGTACGGCTATACCGCCACCTGGGCGGGGCTGGCGTCGGCGCCGGTCGGGCTGATCCCAGTGTTGCTGTCGCCGATCATCGGCAAGTTCGGCAACCGGCTCGACATGCGCCGGCTGGTGACCTTCAGCTTCATCATGTATGCCGTGTGCTTCTACTGGCGCGCCTATACGTTTGAACCGGGCATGGACTTCGGCGCATCCGCCTGGCCGCAGTTCGTTCAGGGCTTCGCCATCGCCTGCTTCTTCATGCCGTTGACCACCATCACGCTGTCCGGCCTGCCGCCGGAACGCATGGCGGCGGCATCGAGCCTGTCGAACTTCACGCGAACGCTGGCGGGTTCGATCGGTACCTCGATCACCACCACCCTGTGGACGCAGCGCGAATCGCAGCACCATTCGCAACTGACGGAGTTCGTCAACCCGTACAACCCGCAGTCGCAGGAGATGTACCGGCAACTGGAGCAGCTCGGCATGAGCAAGCAGCAGGCGTCGGCGTATATCGCCAACGAGATCACCGCGCAGGGCCTGATCATCTCCGCCAACGAGATCTTCTGGCTGTCGGCCGGGGTGTTCCTGGTGTTGCTGGTGCTGGTGTGGGTGGCGAAACCGCCATTCAGCTCCGGCGGCGGCGGGGGCGGCGGCGCTCACTAAGCTTCAATAAACGAAACGGGCGCCCTGGGGCGCCCGTTTTTTTATCCGACGTAGAAAATTACGCCTGATTCTGACGCCACCAGTCCGCCAGCAGAATGCCGGTCGCCACGGAAACGTTCAGGCTTTCCACCTTGCCGGTGCCGCCGATCGAGACGTTCATATCGCCCTGCTGCCAGGCGCTGTCGCTCAGACCGTCGCGTTCCTGCCCCAGCACCAGCACCATCTTGGCCGGCAGCTTGGCCTGCGCCAGCGCGGTGCCTTTGTGGCTGGAGGTGGTGACGATGGTGTAACCCGCCTTGCGGAAAGTATCCAGCACCGACAGGAAATCATCGGCGTTGATCGCCTTGATGTGCTCCGCGCCGCCTTCTGCGGTGCGCACCGCCGCGCCGGATTCCAGCAGCGCCGGATCCTGCAGCAGCACGCCGTTGACGCCGAAGTGAGCGCAAGAACGGACGATGGCGCCCAGGTTATGCGGGTTGCCCACTTCTTCCAGCGCCAGCACGCAGTCGGTCGCCGGTGCGGTTTTCAGGTAGGTCTGCGCATCCAGGCCTTGACGCTTTTTGATCAGGAAGCAGACGCCGCCGTGGTGCTCGGTGCCGGAAGCCTTGGCCAGTTCTTCTTCATCCACCACGTGGTAAGCTTTGCGGTTAGCCGCCATCCAGCGCAGCGCTTCGCGGAAGCGCGGGGTGACCGACTGCACGAACCAGGCGCGCACGATCGCTTCCGGACGGCTGGCGAACAGCGCCTGACAGGCGTTTTCACCGTAAACGCGGGTTTCTTCCGCGCGCTGGCGGCGCAGCTGCTCAGGATCGATAAAGCTTTTGCCGCTGATGCCGCCATGATCGAACGCCGGCTCTTCATTCGGCGCGCGCGAGACGGTTCTCCACGGCGACTCATTGCCACCGCGATCTTCAGAGCGCGCCGGACGGCGAGGACGATCGCTTTCACTGCGGCGGGAGTCGGCGCCGCGGCGATCGTTGCCGCCGCGCGCCTTGTCTTGACCGGTGCGGCCCGATCGCGCACCGTCAGCCGGACGGCCTTTGCCGGCCGGACGTTTATTCTTGTTACGGTCGTCGCCGTTGTCGTCGTCACTGCGGACGTACATCACTTTGACTTTACCGTTCTTGCCACTAAATGAATCGTTCATTGTCTTCTCCACCAACGCGCAGGGCGCGAAGATTACCTGATGTTGGTGCACGAAGCCACCAACTTGCGCTAAAAGCTCCCAACTATCACATCCATTGAACAAACCTCATTGTTCACGCGCCGGGTTTTGCCGATAATTGTCAGCATTAAAGAAACATCTCCGCAACCGCGTTGCGGGGACCATGCTTTCTCTGTACCCGAGGTCAACATGAATACAGTTTGTGCAGCTTGCAATGCCACCAACCGCGTGCCGGAAGAACGTCTGGCGGACAATGCGAAATGCGGCCGCTGCGGCCATGAGCTCTTCGACGGTGAAGTGATCAACGCCACCGCCGCCACGCTGGACCAGTTGCTGCAGGACGATCTGCCGGTCGTGGTCGATTTCTGGGCGCCGTGGTGCGGCCCGTGCCGCAGCTTTGCGCCGATCTTTGAAGACGTGGCCGAAGAGCGCGCCGGCAAAGTGCGCTTCGTGAAAGTGAACACCGAAGCCGAGCCGGAGCTGAGCGCCCGTTTCCGCATCCGCAGCATCCCGACCATCATGGTGTTCCGTCAGGGCAAGATGGTCGACATGCTCAACGGCGCGATGCCGAAAGCGCCGTTTGACAACTGGCTCAACGAGTTAGTGTGATTCGGCAAGTATAGGCCGTATCCCGCCATTGCGCGCGAACGCGCCCCGATCGAGCCCGCCCCTCCCGGCGGGCTTTTTTCTGCGTTACAATAGCGGTTTTTCCCCAGGATCGTTATGACCGACAACGCCGTACTTCGCCTGCGCCAATTCCGTTTAGACCGCGCCACCCGCCCTTTTTTGGCGCGCGGTTGCCGGGTGGCGCGTTGTCAGGGTTGCCTGCTGCCGCATAAAAACTGCCTGTGCGACACCATTCGCCCACAGCAGGCCTGCAGCCGTTTCTGCCTGATCATGTTCGGCGCCGAGCCGCTCAAGCCCAGCAACACCGGCCGCCTGATCGCCGATATCCTGCCGGACACCCAGGCGTTCCTCTGGTCGCGCACCGAGGTCGATCCCGCCCTGCTGGCGGCCATCAACGATCCGACACGGCAGCCTTATGTGGTGTTCCCCGCGTCCTACGCCGACGCCGAACGGCCGGTGTTCAGCGCGCTGCCCGTCGGCGGCAAACCGCCGCTGTTCATCATGCTGGACGGTACCTGGGCGGAGGCGCGCAAAATGTTCCGTAAAAGCCCGTATCTCAATCAATTCCCGGTGTTTTCCCTCAACGTCGACGCTGCATCGGACTACCAGTTGCGCGAAGCCAGCCGCGCCGAGCAACACTGCACGGCGGAAGTGGCCGCCGCCCTGCTGCAACAGGCGGGCGATCTGCCGGCCGCCGAAGGGTTGAATCAGCATTTTCGCTATTTCCGTCAACAGTATCTGGCGGGAAAACCGACCCGGCCGGAGGCACCGGTCACAGCAATGCAGCCATAAAGCGCCTAAAATCAGGCGTAACGTTGCCAAAAGGAGCCGTGCATGAGCCAGCGAGGGTTAGAAGCGCTACTACGTCCCAAATCGATCGCCGTGCTGGGCGCTTCGCAGCAGCCGGGCCGCGCCGGCAACCTGATGATGAGCAACCTGCTGGCCGGCGGTTTCGGCGGCCCCATCCTGCCAGTTACGCCGCGCTACAAGGCGGTATGCGGCGTCATGGCCTATCCCGACGTCGCCAGCCTGCCGCTGACGCCGGATCTGGCGATCATCTGCACCCACGCCAAGCGTAATCTGGCGCTGCTCGACGCGCTGGGGCAGCGCGGCTGTAAAACCGCCATCGTGCTCTCTTCGCCACCGGAACAGTTCGCTGAGCTGAAAGCCTGCGCGCAGCGCTACGCCATGCGGCTGCTGGGCCCCAACAGCCTGGGATTACTGGCGCCGTGGCAGGGCATCAACGCCAGCTTCTCGCCGGTGCCGATCCAAAAAGGGAAGCTGGCGTTTATCTCGCAGTCCGCCGCCGTCGCCAACACCATTCTCGACTGGGCGCAGCAGCGCGAAGTCGGCTTCTCTTACTTCATCGCGCTGGGCGACAGCCTGGATATCGACGTCGACGACCTGCTCGACTTTTTGGCGCGCGACAGCAAGACCAGCGCCATCCTGCTGTATCTGGAAAACATCAGCGACGCACGGCGCTTTCTCTCTGCCTCGCGCAGCGCCTCACGCAATAAGCCCATTCTGGTGATCAAAAGCGGCCGCAGCCAACAGGCGCAATTACTGCTCAACAGCCAGCAAGGGCTGGACGCCGCTTACGACGCCGCCATCCAGCGCGCCGGCCTGCTGCGCGTGCAGGATACCCATGAGCTGTTCTCAGCGGTGGAAACCCTCAGCCATATGCATCCGCTGCGCGGCGAACGGCTGATGATCGTCAGCAACGGGGCGGCGCCGGCGGCAATGGCGCTGGACGAGCTGCTCGGGCGCAACGGCAAGCTGGCGACGCTGAGCGAGGAGAGCCTGGCGAAGCTGAGCGATGCGCTGCCGGATTTCATTCGCGCCGGCAACCCGCTCGATCTGCGCGACGACGCCACGCCGCAGCGCTACCTGGCGGCTCTTGAAGCGCTGCTCGACAGCCACGACTATGACGCGCTGCTGCTGATCCATGCGCCGAGCGCGGCGGCGCCGGGCACCGCCACGGCGCAGCGGCTGATCGACGCGCTGCACCGCCATGCGCGCGGCAAACGCATCACCTTGCTGACCAACTGGTGCGGCGAATACTCTTCTCAAGAGGCGCGCCGGCTGTTTACCGAGGCCGCCATTCCCACCTACCGCACGCCGGAAGGCGCTGTGACCGCTTTTATGCATATGGTGGAATACCGCCGCAACCAAAAGCAGCTGAAAGAGACGCCGGCGCTGCCGGTCGGCCTGACCGCCAATACCGCCGACGCTCACCGCCTGATCCATCAGGCGCTGGCCGAAGGCGCCACCCAGTTGGATACCCACGAGGTGCAATCCATTCTGCAGGCTTATGACCTGAGCACCCTGCCGACCTGGATCGCCGAAGACAGCGCCGAAGCGGTACATATCGCCGAGCAGATCGGCTACCCGGTGGCGCTGAAGCTGCGCTCGCCGGATATCCCGCACAAGTCGGAAGTTCAGGGCGTCATGCTCTACCTGCGCACCGCGACCGAAGTGCAGCGCGCGGCGGAGGCGATCCTCGACCGCGTGAAGCGCACCTACCCTCAGGCGCGCATCCACGGCTTACTGGTGCAGAGCATGGCCAACCGCGCCGGCGCCCAGGAGCTGCGCATCGCGGTAGAGCAGGATGCGATTTTCGGCCCGCTGATCATGCTGGGTGAGGGCGGTGTGGAATGGCGCCAGGAAAATCAGGTGGCGGTCGCGCTACCGCCGCTGAATATGGCGCTGGCGCGTTATCTGGTGCTGCAGGCGGTGAAAGGTGGCAAGATCCGCGGCCGCAGCGCGCTGCGGCCTTTAGATATCCCTGGACTAAGCCGTTTGCTGGTGCAGGTCTCCAACCTGATCCTCGACTGCCCGGAGATCGCCCGGCTGGATATCCATCCGGTGCTGGCCTCCGGCAGCGAATTCACCTTGCTGGACGTGTCGATGCAGCTCGCGCCGTTCAGCGGCGATCCGCAGGCGCGGCTGGCGATCCGCCCTTATCCGCATGAGCTGGAAGAGACCATCGCGTTGAAAGACGGCAGCCAGTGCCTGTTCCGCCCGATCCTGCCGGAAGACGAA
The DNA here is from genome assembly GCF_049065515.1 of Serratia sp. SA088. Lineage (NCBI taxonomy): Bacteria > Pseudomonadati > Pseudomonadota > Gammaproteobacteria > Enterobacterales > Yersiniaceae > Serratia > Serratia sp. SA088. The sequence continues at coordinate 3,796 of NZ_JBAKGW010000013.1, read as the reverse complement.
CCGGCGCTGAAGCATTTCATCGACCGGGTGACCAAGGAAGATCTCTATTATCGCTACTTCAGCGAAATCAATGAGTTTACCCATGACGATTTGGCCAACATGACGCAGATCGACTACGATCGAGAAATGGCCTTTGTGGCGGTGCGCTCAGACGAGATCATCGGCGTGACCCGCGCGCTGTCCGATCCGGACAACACCGACGCCGAATTCGCCGTGCTGGTCCGTTCCGACCTGAAAGGCCTGGGCCTGGGGCGTCAGTTGCTGGAGAAAATGATCGCCTATGCGCGCGCGCATGGCCTGACCCGTCTGAGCGGCATCACCATGCCGAATAACCGCGGCATGATCGCGCTGGCTCAGCGGCTGGGCTTTGGCATCGAGGTGCAGCTTGAGGACGGCATCGTCAATCTGACGCTGCCGCTGCGGGCCGCCGACGCGCAGTGACCTGCGTCGCAATGCGCTACGAATCCACCACTTAACGCCAAAACATACGCACAATCGGGGCAACTAATGGTATTATCGCCCGATTATTCGGTTTATTGTTTTTATGCCTGTGGCGTTCTGGCCATCAATCATGAGAGAAGAAACGCACTGTGATGTTGTCAAAATTTAAACGTAGCAAACATCAACAACACCTTGCACAACTGCCCAAACTCCCCCAGACGGTTGCTGATGTTCGTACGTTGTACGCGCCGTCCGATTTTCGCACCACGCTGCTGGACGCCATCGCCAACGCCACCCAACGCATCTATCTGGTGGCCCTGTATCTGGAGCATGACGACGCCGGGCGCGAGATCCTCAATGCGTTGTATCAAGCCAAACAGCGGCGGCCCGAGCTGGAAATCTGCGTACTGGTCGACTGGCACCGCGCACAGCGTGGACGCATCGGCGCCGCCGCCGCCAATACCAACGCCGACTGGTACTGCGCCATGGCCAGCCAACATCCGGAACAGTCGGTGCCGATCTACGGCGTGCCGGTCAATACCCGCGAAGCGCTGGGCGTACTGCACCTGAAAGGCTTTGTGGTCGACGATACCGCGATCTACAGCGGTGCCAGCATCAACGACGTTTATCTGCATCAGCATGAGAAATATCGTTACGATCGCTATCAGCTGATCACCAACGGCGTGCTGGCCGATACTTTGATCGATTACATCAAGCAGCATCTGCTCACCGCCGGCGCCGTACAGCGCCTCGATCGCAGCGATCGGCCAAAAAGCCCGGAGATCAAAAACGAGACCCGCCTGTTCCGTTTCGCCCTGCGCCGCGCCGGTTACCACTTCCGCGGCAAGGCCGGCAACGATGAGCTGGCGGTGACGCCGCTGGTTGGGCTTGGCAAGCAAAGCGTGCTGAATAAAACCATTCATCACCTGATGTCGTGCGCCGACCAGAAACTGACGCTCTGTACCCCCTACTTCAACCTGCCGGCGCTGCTGGTGCGCAACATCATTTATCTGCTGCGCCAGGGTAAACAGGTGGAGATCATCGTCGGCGATAAGACCGCCAACGACTTCTATATTCCGGAAGATCAGCCGTTCAAAATCATCGGCGCACTGCCCTACCTGTACGAGATCAACCTGCGCCGCTTCCTGAGCCGCTTGCAGCGTTACGTCGATACCGGCCAGCTGATCGTGCGGCTGTGGAAGGATGGCGATAACAGCTATCACCTGAAAGGCATGTGGGTGGACGAAGAGTGGCAGCTGATTACCGGCAATAACCTCAACCCGCGCGCCTGGCGGCTGGATCTGGAAAACGCCATTTTGATCCACGATCCCAAGCAAGAGATGCGCGAGCAACGGCAGAAAGAGCTGGAATGCATCCGTACTCATACCACTGTAGTCGCCCATTATCAGGAACTGCAAAGCATTCAGCAGTATCCGATCAAGGTGCGTAAGCTGATTCGGCGTCTGCGCCGTATTCGCATCGATCGGCTGATTAGCCGCATCCTGTAAGCGGTATTCTGACCCCGGCCAAGGCCGGGGTTTTTATTACAGCTGTATCTCCTTGCCTTTGCGATGCAACCGAAGCGAAACCAGCAACGCCAGCAGGCACATGCCGGAAACGTACCAGAAGAAGGCATTCTCCACGCCGAATGATTTAAGCGACAACGCGACATATTCTGCCGAACCGCCGAACAGGGCGTTCGCCACCGCATAAGACAAGCCTACCCCTAACGCGCGTACCTCCGGCGGGAACATCTCGGCTTTAAGCAGCCCGCTGATCGCGGTGTAAAAGCTGACAACGAACAACGCCAACACGATCAGACCGAACGCCATAAAGGGGTTGGTCACTTCTTTCAAGGCAAACAGGATCGGCACCGTCAACACCGTGGCGAAGGCTGAGAAGATCAGCATCGAGCTGCGACGGCCGATTTTGTCCGAAAACGCGCCGACTGCAGGCTGCAGCAGCATAAAGACGAATAGCGCAACGGTCATGATGGCGCTGGCCAGCTTGGCGTCCATACCGGCGGTGTTCACCAGGTATTTCTGCATGTAGGTGGTGAAGGTGTAAAAGGTCAGTGAACCGGCGGCGGTAAAGCCCAGCACCATCAGGAACGCCTTGCGATTTTTCCACAACCCCGTCAGCGAACCGGCATCTTTGTGGTTACGCGTCTTCGCATCGGAGGTTTCATTCAGCGAGCGGCGCAGGTACAGCGCCACCACCGCCAACACGGCCCCCAGGGCAAACGGAATACGCCATCCCCAGGCCTTCAGCTCTTCAGCGGGCAATATCTGCTGCAGGATCACCAAGACCAGCAGCGCCAGCAGTTGCCCGCCGATCAGCGTCACGTACTGAAACGAGGCGTAAAAGCCTCGTCGGCCCTTGATCGCCACCTCGCTCATATAGGTGGCGCTGGTGCCATACTCGCCGCCCACCGACAATCCCTGGAACAATCGAGCGATCAGCAGCAGCGCCGGGGCCCAGCTGCCGATCGATTCATACGTCGGCAGGCAGGCGATCACCAGCGATCCGGCGCACATCATGCAGACTGAAAGCAGCATGGAGTTTTTTCTGCCATGCTTGTCGGCAATATAGCCGAACAGCCAGCCGCCGATCGGCCGCATAAAGAAGCCGGCGGCGAATACCCCGGCGGTTTGCAACAGCTGCGTGGTGCTGTTGCCCGCCGGAAAGAACGAGGCGGCAAAGTAAATGGAACAGAAGGAATAAACGTAAAAATCAAACCACTCCACCAGATTGCCTGATGAAGCTCCGACGATAGCGAAAATGCGTTTCTTGTTATCCAGCGCCCCCTGTTCGACGCCGTGCTCATCCCCAAGAGCCGAGGTTGTTTCTGTCATGATATTTTCTCCGAGCCATAGCAATGATGAAATTCGGCTTCCTGCCGCCCTGGTTGTTACTTTATTGTTACTTATAAGTTAACAGCCAAACTTAATAGCGGACGAAGAATATCTGACATTCAGAGAAACAATGCGTTGGTTTTGTGATGAATATTAAACAGTACGATGAAAGCTGAAGCGGGTTACAACGGGGATTTTCCATTTTTCCCATAGCAAAAAGCCCTGGACGTCAGTTCAGGGCTTTCGGCTTTGTTTGATGCCTGGCAGTTTATGGCGGGCGTCCTGCCCGCCCCCCTTCGGGCCGTTGCTTCGCAACGTTCAAATCCGCTCCCGGCGGATTTGTCCTACACCATTCGTCTCAGGATGCCCATGCTCGGGCAGAACGCCAGATAACAGACAAAACAAAAAGCCCCATGCTTTCGCATGAGGCTTGTTGTTTTATTTGATGCCTGGCAGTGTCCTACTCTCGCATGGGGAGACCCCACACTACCATCGGCGCT
>NZ_JBAKGW010000012.1:0-120179 GCF_049065515.1 Serratia sp. SA088 | reverse complement strand
CGGCGCGGGCTGCGTATACTACGCTTTTCGCCCGGAGAGTCAAGCGTTTATTTCGCTTTCTTCTCGCTGACCCGGCGGCTTGTCAGTCGTTGTTCCCGGTCAGTGGAGGCGCATTATAGGGAGTTCTCGGCAGGCCGCAACCCCTAATTTCAATATTTTTTCCGACCGTTGAATGTTTAACCAAAACACCGTTAAAGCGGCAGTTTTTTCAACGATTTAAAGCCGTAGCCCTGCAAAACGGGCAATAAAGCGTCAGTATCTTCATTTAACGCCATGCAATACGCCAGATTCTCTTCCTGGCTCGAGACCAGGCTTTCCTGCGTAGAGATGAGCCAGGCGGTGCGGCGGGCAATCGCCGCGCCGGAATCCACCAATCGGGTGCCTTCCGGCAACACCTGCATCAGCTCTTCAGATAACAGAGGAAAATGGGTGCAGCCCAGCACGACCGTATCCGGCGGCTCGCGCATGCTCAGCCACGGATGCAGGATCTTCTTCAGCACCGGCAGCGGCACGGCTTCGCCATGCAGCTTGGCTTCCGCCAGCTCCACCAGTTCAGAAGAGCCCAGCAGCTCAATCTTGCAATCGGTGGCGAACCGGGAAATCAGCTCATGGGTATAGCTGCGCTGTACGGTGCCGCGGGTCGCCAACAGGCCGACAATGCCGTTGACGGTAAGACGAGCCGCCGGTTTGATGGCGGGGACCACGCCCACGACCGGGAAACTGAAACGCTCGCGCAGGGCCGGCAAGGAGACCGTGCTGGCGGTGTTGCAGGCGATGACGACAATCGCCAGAGGATGACGCTGCTGCACCGCGCCGACAATCTCCAGCACGCGCCCAACGATAAACTCTTCGGACTTCTCGCCGTAGGGGAACGCCACGTTGTCGAACGCGTATATATAGTGGAGATCCGGCAGCAACTGCCGAATCTCCTGATACACCGACAGCCCGCCGACGCCGGAATCAAAAACCAGCACCGTCGGGCGAGGTGTGGCGGTGCTGTTAGAAGGTATAGCTTCCAGTGAGGTAGTATTCTCTTCCTGGAGTAGCGTAGCCATAGGCCGTCTCATAATCTTTATCAAACAGGTTGGCAATTCTACCACGAACTGTCAGATGAGATGTGACCGGATACGAAACTGCGAGATCCCACAGACTCACGCCGCCAAGTTTAACGCTTTGTTCCGGATAGGTACTGTAATCCTTGTCATAACGTTGACCCAGATATTGATAAGTCACCGCCCAGTCAAAGTCATACAGCTGCCAGTCCAGCTCATATTTCACCTGCTGCTTGGCGCGCCGCAGCAGCACTTCATTGGTCTTGGCGTTGCGAGGATCGACATAGTCATAACCAATCTGATGCGTCAATGGGCCGGTATCAAACGAGGCCGTAGCTTCAATCCCTTTGATGGTCGCCTTACCCACGTTGTAATAGACGTAGTTGGTTTCCCCCGTGGAATCGATCAAATTGTCGATGTCGTTGCGATAACCGGAGATGCGCCAGGTCACCGGGCCGGTCAGCCCTTCAAAGCCACCTTCCCACTGCTTGCTTTCTTCCGGTTTCAGATCGGTGTTGTTACCGAAGTTGCCGTATAGCTGGCTCATATTCGGTGCTTTGAACGCCGTGCCATACGACGCGATAAAACGGTATCCCTCGACGAACTCCCAGGCCGCGCTGGTTTGCCAGGTGCCATGCCAGCCAAACTCGGAATGATCGTCACCTCGAACCGCACCTTCCAGCGTTACCGGGCCAACCAGTTGCTGCGCGGTCAGATAAATGCCTGCATCACGTTGGCTTTTTTCACCCTTCACGGTGGTGGAATCCGGTTTGATTTTCTGTTGCTGCCAGTCGACGCCAGAGCTTACGGTACCCTGTCCAACCTGCAGCGTATTGCCCCACTGCAGGTTGTACTGTTCGGAATCCACCAGGCTGGCCGAGCTGTCATGCATGCCGAGGCGAGGATCGTAATCGTAATCCTTGCTATGGCTGTAGCTGCCAATCACTTGTGTTGCGTAAATGCCTTCTTTATAGCGCAATCCGGTATCCCAGGTTTGGCTATACAGTTTGCGCGTATCCAGCAGAGAGCTGGTCGGTGAGGAATAATAACTATCATACGCCGTGCGGTTGTCGTAACCATACCCGCGCACAAAACCGCTGACCGACTCGCTGAACTGGTGCTCAAGCGCACCATACAGCAACTTACTCATAAAGCCATCGCGATCCTGTTGGCTTTGCATGCCGGTGCTGCCGTAGGCCACCACGTCATACCCTTTGGTGTAGGTGTAGTCACCCGCCACCGTCGCCACGGTGCTGTCGCCCAGCGGCTGTTGAGTCGACGCGTCATAGGATTGATAGCCGTTGGAGCCGACGCCGGCAGCCAGCGTCGTGCCGTTCTTTTCGCGGGTGGTAATGATGTTGACTACGCCGCCGATGGCGTCGGAACCGTATACCGCCGAGCGCGGGCCGCGGATGTATTCGACTTTCTGCACCAACGAAATCGGGATTTGGCTAAGGTCAGAAGAGCCGCTGACGCCCGCCTGATTAAGGCGAATGCCGTCAATTAGCACCAGCACGTGGCTGGAGTTGGTGCCGCGAATAAACAGCGAGCTCTTTTGCCCCAACCCGCCGTTTTGGCCAACGTCCACGCCCGGCAAACGGCGCATCACGTCGGTCAGGCTCTTGGCCTGCCAGCGATCGATATCGTTACGGGTGACGATGGTGGTCGGCGCCAGCACGGAAGAAACCGGCTGCGGGAAACGGTTGGCGGTAACCACCAGGTTATCACCATTCGTGGCTGTGGTGTTGTCTTGCGCCCATCCAGAAAAAGCCGTGACGGAAGAGACCACCGCCAGCAGCGTATTTTTTGTAATTGTCATGAGAAAAGCATCCAAACTTAATTGGCGGATGCCGCAGGATCATGGCCGGTAGTTCGCGACGGCCACGGACATTGCGACGTAACACCGGCAGGTCTTCGGGCTTGGGATTTGCGGGCCGCGGGGCGCGACCGGCAACGGGCGATGACTTCCCATCCTGCAATGGACAGTGTCTGCGTCGAAACGCTATCGCCGTGACTTCCCCTTACCGCTGCGCGTCAGCTCCGGATTCACACCGGATTCCCTTTTCACTCGCTGCTTGAGGCCGGACGGCAATGCTACGATCAATGCAAATAGATGTCTAGACTGCTACTAATGTTACAAATAATAAACGCGACAAAACTGGACTTCACGGGCTGATTCCCTACAATCCCCGCTGATCAAATTTGCCTGACGAGAAGAAACACATGACGCCCGAGAATTTGCCTATTGAACGTTACGATGACCAACTGGCGGAGAAAGTCGCCCGCCTGAAGACGTTGATGTCACCGTTCGCGGCGCCCGAGCCGGAAGTGTTCCGCTCGCCAGTCGACCACTACCGCATGCGCGCCGAGTTCCGCATCTGGCACGACGCGGACGACATGTACCACATCATGTTCGATCAGCAGACCAAGCAGCGTATTCGCGTCGATCAATTCCCGGCCGCCAGCGAACTGATCAACCGCCTGATGAGCGCCCTGATCGCCGCGCTGAAACCGGAGCCGATCCTGCGTCACAAGCTGTTCCAGATCGATTATCTGTCGACGCAAAGCGGTAAAATCATCGCCTCGCTGCTGTACCACCGCAAGCTGGATGAAGCTTGGCAGCAGCGCGCCGAGCAACTGCGCGACGAGCTGCGCGCGCAGGGTTTCGACCTGCAGTTGATCGGCCGGGCGTCGAAGACCAAAATCATGCTCGACCAGGATTATGTTGACGAAGTGCTGACGGTCGCCGGCCGCGATATGATCTATCGCCAGGTGGAAAACAGCTTTACTCAACCCAACGCGGCCATGAACGTACAGATGCTGGAATGGGCGCTGGCGGTCACCGCCGGTTCCAAAGGCGATTTACTGGAGCTGTACTGCGGCAACGGCAACTTCTCGCTGGCGTTGGCGCGCAATTTCGAGCGCGTGCTGGCGACCGAGATCGCCAAGCCGTCGGTGGCGGCGGCGCAGTACAACATCGCCGCCAACCATATCGACAATGTGCAAATCATCCGCATGGCGGCAGAAGACTTCACTCAGGCGATGAACGGAGTACGCGAATTCAACCGGTTGAAAGGCATCGATCTGAGCGGCTACAACTGCGAGACGATTTTCGTCGATCCGCCGCGCAGCGGGCTGGACGCGGAAACGGTGAAGATGGTGCAGGCTTACCCGCGCATTCTGTATATTTCATGCAATCCGGAAACGCTGTGCGCCAACCTGGAAACGCTGCAGGCCACGCACCGGGTCAGCCGCCTGGCGCTGTTCGACCAGTTCCCGTATACCCACCACATGGAATGCGGCGTGTTGCTGGAAAAACACCGCTGATACGACAGGGGCGCCATGATGGCGCCCCGTTTCATTACGGCTCTTGAGTCGGCGCATCCAGCGCCTTGCGCGCCTTCAGCTTGACCCCGATCCACAGCACCAGCGCCACACAGATCACCGACGGCAGGAAGTTGGAGCCAATCTGCGGGTATTCGGCGCGCACGATGGCGCTGTACATCAACAGCCCCAGCAGGAAGCAGGCCGCCGCCAGCTTCGGCATGCCGTCCGGCATGGCGCGGTTCAGGTAACGCTGATGCAGACAGTACACCGCCAGCACCAACGCGATCAGCGGGAAGATCGAAAACGGCACCACCGAGCTGAACAGCGCGGCAAAGGAACCGTTGATCGAAAGGCCGGCAATCAACGCCAGCAGTAAGGTGCCATTTTCACGGCCTGGTTTTTCCATCATTTTTTACCTTTTTTATACGTGGGACACAGAAGCTTTTTCTTGTTCGCGACGATACCAGTAATACGCCCCTTTGGAGATCATCCGCAGCTGCAGCACCAGCCGTTCTTCCAGCTGCTGCCGCTGCTCGACGTCGATATCCAGCGCTTCCGCGCCGGCGCTGAACACGATGGTGACCATCGCTTCCGCCTGCGCTTCGGTAAAGCTGCGCGGCATGTGGTTTTCCAACTCGAGGTAGTCCGCCAGTTCGGCGATGAAATGCTGGATCTCGCGCGCCACCGCCGCACGAAATGCCGCCGACGTGCCGGAGCGCTCGCGCAGCAGCAGGCGGAAGGCGTTCGGGTTGTTGCCGATAAATTCCATAAAGGTGGACACCGAGGTGCGGATCACGCTGCCGCCCTTGGCGATGCGTTGTCGCGCCTGGCGCATCAACTGACGCAGCATCAGGCCGCTTTCATCCACCATGGTCAGCCCCAGCTCGTCCACATCGCGGAAATGGCGATAAAACGACGTGGGCGCGATGCCCGCCTCGCGTGAAACTTCCCGCAGGCTCAGGCTGGCGAAGCTGCGTTCGGCGCTCAGCTGGCTGAATGCGGCTTCGATCAGGGAACGACGAGTCCGTTCTTTTTGTTGTGCTCTGACGCCCATATGCATATCCGGATAGGTTCCATTCTCTCAGTCTAACGCCCTAGACTCGGCAATATAGCAAATTTTATTGCAACAGCATTTATACTAACGCGCTCTATCACACTTCCGCCCTGAGCCGATTGTGCTTTGACTCAAAAAGCCTAATGGTGATTGGGTGAGCAGCGCTATGATGTTAAGATACCGTTGTAATCTTGTATAAAAAAACAGGTCTCTCCTACATGCAACAGCACTATCAATTTGATGCCATAGTGATTGGCTCGGGCCCTGGTGGTGAAGGTGCCGCCATGGGGCTGGTGAAACAGGGCGCCCGTGTGGCCGTTATCGAACGGTACAACAACGTAGGCGGCGGATGTACCCATTGGGGCACCATCCCTTCCAAAGCCCTCCGCCACGCCGTCAGCCGCATTATCGAATTCAACCAGAACCCGCTTTACAACAATTCGCGCACGCTTAGCGCGACCTTCCCTGACATTTTACGCCACGCCGATAACGTCATCAGCCAGCAGACCCGCATGCGCCAAGGGTTCTATGAGCGGAACCAGTGCAAGCTGTTCGCCGGCGACGCGTGCTTCATCGACGCCAACACCGTCAGCGTCAGCTACATGGACGGCACCCAGGACACCATCCGCGCCGACCACATCGTGATCGCCTGCGGCTCGCGCCCTTACCATCCGGCCAGCGTCGATTTCAATCACCCGCGCATCTACGACAGCGACTCCATTCTCGAGCTGAGCCATGAACCGCGCCACGTGATCATTTACGGCGCCGGGGTGATCGGCTGCGAATATGCGTCCATCTTCCGCGGCCTGAACGTCAAGGTGGATCTGATCAACACCCGCGATCGGCTGCTGGCGTTCCTCGATCAGGAGATGTCGGATTCGCTCTCTTACCACTTCTGGAACAACGGCGTGGTGATCCGCCACAACGAAGAATTCGAGAAGATCGAAGGCACCGAAGACGGCGTGATCGTGCACCTGAAGTCCGGCAAGAAGGTGAAAGCGGACTGCCTGCTGTACGCCAACGGCCGTACCGGCAACACCGATTCGTTGGGGTTGGAGAACGTTGGTCTGGAGTCGGACAGCCGCGGGCTGCTGAAAGTGAACAGCATGTATCAAACCGCGCTGTCGCACATTTATGCGGTCGGTGACGTGATCGGCTATCCGAGCCTGGCTTCCGCCGCCTATGATCAGGGCCGCATCGCGGCACAGGCGATCGCTTCCGGCGAAGCCAGCGGCCACCTAATCGAAGATATCCCGACCGGCATCTACACCATTCCGGAAATCAGCTCCGTCGGCAAAACCGAGCAGGAACTGACCGCGATGAAAGTGCCGTATGAAGTGGGCCGCGCCCAGTTCAAGCATTTGGCACGCGCGCAGATCGCCGGGATGAACGTCGGCAGCCTGAAGATACTGTTCCATCGCGACACCCTGCAGATCCTCGGGATCCACTGCTTCGGCGAGCGTGCGGCGGAGATCATCCACATCGGTCAGGCGATCATGGAACAGAAAGGTGAAGGCAATACCATCGAGTATTTCGTTAATACGACCTTCAACTATCCGACCATGGCCGAAGCCTACCGGGTGGCGGCGCTTAACGGCTTAAACCGCCTGTTTTAACGTGCTGTCGATGTAGCCCTGCATGTGCTCGCGGATCGCTTCGGCCAACTGCTCATAACGGCTGCGCAGTGGGGAACCGGGGCGATACACCAACGCGATGGTGCGCTTCGGTTCCGGCTTGTAGCAATCCAGATAGCACACGCCGTCGCGTTCGCGCTGCGGCGGCACCGCCAGTGACGGCAGCAGGGTAATGCCGCTGCCGGCAGCGACCATATTGCGCAACGTTTCCAGACTGGTGGCGCGGAAGTGAGTATCTTCGTCCGCGCCCGCCTGGAAGCAGAAACCCATCGCCTGATCGCGCAGGCAGTGGCCATCTTCCAGCATCAGCAGCTTCTCTCCCGCTAAATCCGGCATCGCCACGCGCTCGCGCTGCGCCCACGGGTGATCGGAATACACCGCCAGCTTCATCGGTTCATCGAACAGAGGCACTTCGATAAACGCCTCGGTTTCCTTCACCAACGCCAGAATGGCGCAGTCCAGTTTGCCGCTGTCGAGTTGCGCCAGCAGTTGGTGGGTTTGCGCTTCGTGCAGGTACATTTCCAGTTTCGGGAAGGTTTTGTGCAGCGTCGGGATGATCTGCGGCAGCAGATAAGGCCCCACGGTCGGGATCAGGCCGATGTGCAGCGGCCCGGACATGGCTTCGCCCTGCTGGCTGGCCATCTCCTTCAACACTTTCACTTCGCGCAGCACGGTACGCGCCTGCTCCACCAGCAACAGACCCGCCTGGGTGAACAGCACCTTGCGGCTGGTGCGCTCGAGCAGCATGACGCCCAACTCGTCTTCCAGCTTGCGGATCTGCCCGCTCAGCGTGGGCTGGCTCACATGGCATGAATCGGCCGCACGGCGGAAGTGCCGGTGCTCAGCCAAGGCGACCAGATACTCTAAATCACGAATGTTCATTGTTTCCCTCCAATCCATGATAGCTCATGGCGATAGATAAGATAGCAATGAGCGATTAGATCTATCAAGCCCCAGCGACAATAATGTGTCCCAACGAAGCGATATCGCGCTAAATGCTAAAAATTACTTTTCCTAATTAAGGGGTTAATCAATGTTTACCAGTCAAGAAGGCAAGAAAGTTCCTCAGGTTACTTTCCACACCCGTCAGGGCGACCAATGGATTGATGTGACCACTGATGACCTGTTCAAAAACAAAACCGTTATCGTGTTCTCGCTGCCGGGCGCGTTTACGCCGACCTGCTCTTCAAGCCATCTGCCGCGTTACAACGAGCTGTCCAGCGTATTCAAACAACACGGCGTCGACAGCATTCTGTGCGTCTCGGTGAACGACACCTTCGTGATGAACGCCTGGAAAGCCGACCAACATGCGGAAAACATCACCTTCGTGCCGGACGGCAACGGTGAATTCACCAAAGGCATGAACATGCTGGTCGAGAAAGCGGATCTGGGCTTTGGCCCTCGCTCATGGCGCTACTCGATGCTGGTGCGCAACGGCGTGGTCGAGAAAATGTTTGTCGAGCCGAACAAGCCGGGCGACCCGTTTGAAGTGTCCGACGCCGATACCATGCTGAAATACCTGGCGCCGGAATTCAAAGTGCAGGAATCGGTCTCCCTATTCACCAAACCGGGCTGCCCATTCTGCGCCAAAGCCAAGCAGATGCTGCAAGAGCGCGGCATTCAGTATGAAGAGATCGTGCTGGGCAAAGACGCCACCACCGTCAGCCTGCGCGCCGTCAGCGGCCGCGCCACGGTGCCGCAGGTATTCATCGGCGGCCGTCACATCGGCGGCAGCGACGATCTGGAAACCTTCCTGTCAGCTTAATAAGTAATAACAAAGCCAACGTGAACTTTGGCGGGCTACGGCCCGCCTTTTTTTACCTTTCAGGAGCGGATATGAAACTGTTGAACGTTGATGTCGCGGTCATCGGCGGCGGCACCGCAGGGCTCGGCGCCTACCGAGCGGCCAAACTGTCTACCCCCAGCGTGGTGATGATCGAAGGTGGGCCTTATGGCACCACCTGTGCGCGCGTTGGCTGCATGCCATCCAAATTATTGATCGCCGCCGCCGAAGCGGTGCATCAAATCGAACGTGCACCGGGCTTTGGCGTGCACCCAACCGGCAAAACGCGCATCGACGGGCGCGAGGTGATGGCGCGCGTCAAACGCGAACGCGATCGTTTCGTCGGCTTCGTGCTGGAAGGTGTGGACGAGATCCCGGCCGGCGACAAAATTCAGGGCTATGCCCGCTTTATCGACGACAACACGCTGCAGGTCGATGACCATACGCGCATTGTGGCGCAGCGCATCGTGATCGCCACCGGCTCCCGCCCCAGCTGGCCGGCGCCGTGGAACGAGCTGGGCGATCGCCTGATCGTCAACGACGATCTGTTCAACTGGGATGATTTGCCGCAGTCCGTAGCGGTATTCGGCCCCGGCGTCATCGGGCTGGAACTGGGGCAAGCGCTGCACCGCCTCGGCGTCGACACCAAGGTCTTTGGCATCGGCGGCGCCGTCGGGCCGCTCACCGACAGCGCCGTGCGCGACTACGCCGCCAAAGCGCTGGGGGACGAGTTCTATCTCGACGCCGACGTGAAGGTAGAGATGATGCAGCGCGAGGGCGATAAAGTATTTATCCGCTATCAGGATCTGCAGGGCCAACCGCAGGAGATCCTGGTGGACTACGTGCTGGCCGCCACCGGCCGCCGCCCCAACGTCGATCGGCTGGGCCTCGAGAACACCGGCCTGCAGCTCGACGCCCGAGGCGTGCCGCTAGCCGACCGCCTGACGATGCAAACCAGCGTGCCGCATATCTTCATCGCCGGCGACGCCAGCAATCAGCTGCCGCTGCTGCATGAAGCCAGCGATCAGGCGCGTATCGCCGGCGCCAACGCCGGCAGTTTCCCGGAGATCAATCCGGGTCTGCGCCGCAGCGCGATTTCGGTGGTGTTCTCCGATCCGCAGATCGCCATGGTCGGCTCGACCTTCCGCGAGCTGAGCGAGAAGTTCAGCGCCTGCGGCTGTTTTGAAGTGGGCAAGGTCTCGTTTGAGAATCAGGGCCGCTCTCGGGTGATGCTGCGCAACAAGGGCGTTCTGCACGTTTACGGCGAACAGGGCACCGGCCGTTTCCTCGGTGCGGAAATGATCGGCCCGGACGCCGAACACATTGCGCACCTGTTGGCCTGGGCGCACCAGCAGCAGATGACCGTCGATCAGATGCTGGACATGCCGTTCTATCATCCAGTGATCGAAGAAGGCTTGCGCACCGCGCTGCGCGACCTGCAGGCGAAGCTCAAACTCGGCGCGGCCGAAATCGAGCGCTGCCAGCGCTGCCCGGGCGAATAACCTCCCATTCTCCGTTCATACCCACCGGGCCTTCAGGCCCGGTTTTTTTGCGCAGCACTTTCCACATTTGCCTCCCTCCTCTTGCCTCACGGCCCTCCTGCGCTCATTTTTTATGCTCCGACATTGAATTGATATCAATATAGATACTAAAATGAAGGAAGGAGCCAGAATGGAAGAAGAACATGGAAAAGCATGAACACTATACCTATCGCATCACCTGGTCAGCGGAAGATCGTGAATATGTCGGGCTGTGCGCCGAATTCCCCTCGCTTTCCTGGCTGGCCGCCACGCGTACCGGCGCATTGGAGGGTATCGAGAAAGTCGTGAGCGAAACGATCGCCGATATGCTGGCGCAAGGCGAAACGCCGCCGCAGGCGCTGGCGGAAAAGAACTTCAGCGGAAAACTGGTGTTGCGCATGACGCCGGAACAGCATCGCCGGCTGGCGATTGGCGCGATGGAGGAAGGCGTGAGCCTGAACCGTTATCTCTGCGCCCGCCTGGCGGGGTAGAGGTTCAAGGGCGGCGCCAGGCCGCCCTTGTCGTCGTCAAGCCAAACGCTGTTTCGCTGCGGCGATTGCCGCGGCGACCTGCTGCGGCGCAACGCCGCCTTTGGCCGCACGTTTGTCCAGGCAGGATTGCAACGCCAGGATCGGGTAGACATCGTCAGCGATCGTCGCGCTGAACTGCTGCAAATCCGCCAGCGGCAGCGCTTCCAGCGGTTTGCCCTGGCGAATCGCTTCTACCACTGCCTCACCGACGATATGGTGCGCTTCGCGGAATGGCACGCCCTTGGCGACCAGGTAATCCGCCAGCTCGGTGGCGTTGGCATAGCCCTGCTCCGCCGCTTCCTGGCAGCGCGGGCGCTTCACCTGAATGCCGTCCAGCACCAGCGCCGCCATCTGCAGGCAGTCCATCCAGGTGTCGAGCGCGTCGAACAACCCTTCTTTGTCTTCCTGCATGTCTTTGTTGTACGCCAGCGGCAGGCCTTTCAGCGTCATCATCATGCCGGTCAGCGCGCCCTGTACGCGGCCGCACTTGCCGCGGATCAGCTCCAGCGCGTCCGGGTTTTTCTTCTGCGGCATCAACGAAGAGCCGGAGGTCACGCGATCGGACAGCTCGACAAACGCCGCCTCGCCGCTGTTGAAGAAGATCAGATCTTCGGCGAAGCGCGACAGGTGCACCATGCTGATGGCGGCGTTGGACAGCAGTTCCAACACGTGATCGCGATCGGATACGCTGTCCAGGCTGTTGCGGGTCGCCGAGGCGAAGCCCAGCCAGCTGGCCAGTTGCTCGCGATCGATAGGATAAGCAGTGCCGGCCAGCGCGCCGCTGCCCAGCGGGCTGACGTCCAGCCGTTTCAGGGTATCCTGCAGGCGGCTTTCATCGCGCGCCAGCATCTCGACATAGGCCAGGCACCAGTGCGCGAAAGTCACCGGCTGCGCGCGTTGCAGGTGGGTATACCCCGGCATCACCGCATCCTGGTTAGCTTCGGCGGTCTCCACCAGCGCCTGCTGCAGCTGGACGATCGCCTGATGCAGATCGCCTATCTGCTGTTTGCACCACAGCTTCAGATCGGTCGCGACCTGATCGTTGCGGCTGCGGCCGGTGTGCAGCTTCTTGCCCAAATCGCCGACCTTCTCGATCAGCTTCTGCTCCACCCAGCTGTGGATGTCTTCGGCATCGCTTTGGACGATCGCCAAAGGATCGGCCTGGACTTCCGTCAGCAAGGCATTCAGCGCCTGCTCCAGCTGCTGTTGCTCCGTTGCCGTCAACACGTTAACGGTCACCAGCGCCTTCGACCAGGCCACCGAGCCCACGATATCTTGCTCCGCCAGGCGATAATCGAACCGCAGCGAATCGTTGAGTTGCTTGAACCGCTGATCCGCCGCCTGAGTGAACCGTCCGCCCCAAAGTGCCATACCTTTACTCCTGAATTTTTATGCGAAAGGGCGCAGCATGCTGCGCCCTTGCAGAGTCACGCCAATCGGTTATTTATTCTTTTTCTCGTTCAACGCGCGGATGCGTGAAGACAGAGAGAACAGGCGGATAAAGCCGCCCGCGTGGCTGTGATCGTAAACTTCGTCTTCGCCGAAGGTGGCGAACTCTTCGGAGTACAGGCTGTTGGCGGATTTTTTCTGGGTCGCCGTCACCTGGCCTTTGTACAGCTGCAGCACCACTTCGCCGTTCACCTCTTCAGCCAATGCTTCGGCAGAAGCCTGCAGCGAGCGGCGCAGCGGCGCGAACCAACGGCCGTCGTACACCACATAGGACATCTCCAGGCCCAGCTGCTCGCGCCATTTGAAGCTGTCGCGGTCCAGCACCAGCTGCTCGACGGCGCGCAGCGCCGCCACCATGATGGTGCCCCCCGGGGTCTCATAGCAGCCGCGGGATTTGATGCCCACCAGACGGTTTTCCACGATGTCGATCCGGCCGACGCCGTGCTTGGCGCCCAGCGCGTTCAGGGTTTCCAGGCACTGGTACGGCGACAGCGCTTTACCGTTAACCGCCACGACGCGGCCTTTCTCGACGGTGACGGTCACCTGCTCAGGCTGGTCCGGCGCTTCCTGCGGATCGACGGTCCATACCCAGCAATCCTTATTTGGCGCGTTCCACGGGCTTTCCAGCACGCCGCCTTCGGTGGAGATGTGCCAGGCGTTCTCATCGCGGCTGTAGATTTTCTCCAGCGATGCGGTGGTCGGGATATTGCGCTCTTTCAGGTAATCCAGCAGCGCTTCACGGGAACGCAGGTTCCACTCGCGCCACGGCGCTACCACTTTCAGCTGCGGCGCCAGCGCGGTGTAGGTGGTTTCGAAACGCACCTGATCGTTGCCTTTGCCGGTTGCGCCGTGGCACAGCGCGTCCGCGCCCACTTTCAACGCCAACTCGACCTGCGCCTTGGCGATGATCGGCCGCGCCATTGAGGTGCCCAGCAGGTAGCTGCCTTCGTACAGGGCGCCGGTCTGCAGCACCGGATAAACGTAATCGCGGATAAATTCTTCACGCAGATCGACCACGTGACATTCAGAGGCACCGGACTGCAGGGCTTTTTGCTCCACGCCTTCCAGATCGCTGCGCTCCTGGCCGATGTCCGCCACGAACGCCACCACTTCACAGCCGCCGTAGTTCTCTTTCAGCCATGGAATGATGGCCGAGGTATCCAGGCCGCCGGAGTACGCCAGAACGATTTTTTTGATGCCTTGGTTTTGCATGATCTATTCCTTTCTAATTCTAAAATTAAGCGAGGATCCGGGTGCCAATCGACACGCCGTTAAACAAAGCAGGAAGCTGATCGGCATGGCGCCAGCTGGCGATATCCACCGGGCGGCCGAGGGTGCGGGCGGCGTCGAGCGCCGCATTCACCTTCACCACCATACCATCGGTGATGATGCCTTGCGCGATCAGTTGTTCCGCTTTTTGCGCCGTCATTTCCGCAATGCGTTGGCCCTTGCCGTCGAGGATGCCGCTGACGTCCGACAGCAGGATCAGATCCGCCCCCAGCGTCGCCGCCAGCGCCGTCGCCGCCTGATCGGCGTTCACGTTCATTAACTGCCCTTCGGCGGTGATGCCGATGGAGCTGATAACCGGCAGGTAGCCGGCGCCCAGCAGGGTATTGAGCAGCGCGGGCGAGCCGGGCTGCGCGTTGCCGACGTGGCCCAATGCCGGATCGAGTTGGGTCACGACTGCGCTGCCGCCGTCCGCCAGGCTCAGGCCAACGGCGTTGATTTGATGCTTAATCGCCCACGCCAGCAGCGTTTTGTTGGCGGTGCCGGCCAGCGCGCCGGTGATGATGTCGATCTGATCGGCCGGCGTGACGCGCAGGCCGTTCTTTTTCACCACAGGTAAAGCGAGCTGCTTCATCAGCTCGTCCACCACGCAGCCGCCGCCGTGCACGATCACCAGCGGACGCTGATGCTGCTGCCGATAGCTGTCCAACGCGGTAAACAGACGCTCCAGCGCTTCTTCACTGTCTAATAACACGCCACCTAACTTGATAATTAACGGGTTCATTGCTGTTTACTCACGCTGGTTTAAAGGAGTGATTGGGTTTCCGGGAAGCCGAAACGGATATTCAGGCATTGCACCGCCTGCGCCGCCGCGCCTTTCAGCAGGTTATCTTCCGCCGCCACGGCGATCAGATGCTCGCCCTGCACCGCAAAACCGATGTCGCAGAACGGCAGCCCCACCACCGCTTTCAGCGCCGGCACGCCCTGGTCGTACAGCCGCACCAGCGGCTTGTCGTCATAGGCGGCATGATAGGCGGCGGCCACGTCCTGCGCGGTTACGCC
Source organism: Serratia sp. SA088 (assembly GCF_049065515.1). NCBI lineage: Bacteria > Pseudomonadati > Pseudomonadota > Gammaproteobacteria > Enterobacterales > Yersiniaceae > Serratia > Serratia sp. SA088. The sequence continues at coordinate 105,541 of NZ_JBAKGW010000012.1, read as the reverse complement.
GGCTTTCAGGCGGCAGGTGATGGTTTCAAGAATGCCGCGCGGGAAATTGCCCAGGTGCGGCGTAAAGATGACCGGCACGCCCAGGTGCGCGGCGATCTCCGGCTGGTGCCGGTGAGTGAAAATACCGTACGGCTGCAGGCTCACTTCGCAGAAACTGGTGGTCATGCTGGCCTTGCGCCCGGCGCCGCTGACGCCGCTGGTGGCGTTGATCACCGGCCACTGGTCGAGGTTCAGCAGTTGCTTTTCGATCAACGGTTTCAGCGCCAGCTGCGCCGCCGTCGGGTAGCAGCCCGGCACCGCGATCAGCTGCGCCTGTTTGATCTTGTCGCTCTGCCACTCCGCCAGGCCGTACACCGCCTGCTCCAGCAGGGCGCCATGCTGATGCTCGAAACCGTAGTACTGGGTATAAAAACCGGCGTCCTGCACGCGGAAGGCGCCGGACAGATCGAACACCACGCAGCCTGCCGCCAGGAAGGCCGGTGCGATATCGTGGCTGACTTCATGAGCGGTGGCGAGGAACACCACGTCGATGCCCTGCGCCGCCTTGGCGACATCGGTCAACGGCTGCAGCGGCAGATCGACGATGCCTTTCAACTGGGGATGGAGATCGGAAAGCAACTTTCCTGCATCTGCACTTTGCGCTGAAACCGCTAAAGCGGTTATGTTCATGTGTGGGTGGCGATTCAGGTAAGCCGTGAGCTCCGCTCCGGCGTAACCGCTGGCACCAACGATCAGCGTATTCAACATGTGGCCTTTCACCTTCTAAACTGACGTGCGGTCGCTTGCGACCCAGGTAACAGGGCTAGCCAGCGTTGTTGCGCCGTTCACCCACGGAGCCAGGCGTTGATGCTTTTATAAACATCCGGGCATCGGGTTCCCTTACGCTTCGGCTTACTGTATTTTTATTCAAAATAAATGCATGAATATTGATACTATCCTAACCTAAGGCTGTCAACAGTGAAGATGAAATTACCTCCATTTATTGAGCTGTACCGGGCGTTGATCGCCACTCCGTCAATCAGCGCCACCGATGCCGGCCTCGATCAGAGCAATGAGGCGTTAATCAACTTGCTGGCCGGATGGTTTGCCGACCTGGGCTTTCGCGTCGACGTGCAGCCGGTGCCGGAGTCGCGCCACAAATTCAACCTGCTGGCCAGCATCGGCGAAGGCAGCGGCGGCCTGCTGCTGGCCGGCCACACCGATACGGTGCCTTACGACGAAGGCCGCTGGACGCGCGATCCCTTCACCCTGACCGAGCACGACAACAAGCTCTACGGGCTGGGCACCGCCGACATGAAAGGCTTCTTCGCCTTTATTCTGGATGCGGTGCGCGATATCGACGCGAGCAAGCTGACCAAGCCGCTGTACATTTTAGCCACCGCAGATGAAGAAACGACGATGGCCGGCGCGCGTTATTTCGCCGCCTCCACCGCCATTCGGCCGGATTTCGCCATCATCGGCGAGCCGACCTCGCTGCAGCCGGTGCGCGCGCACAAGGGCCACATGGCCAACGCCATTCGCATCGTCGGCCAGTCCGGCCACTCCAGCGATCCGGCGCGCGGCGTCAACGCCATCGATCTGATGCACGAGTCCATCGGCCGCCTGATGGAGCTGCGCAAGACCCTGCAGGAGCGCTACAACAACCCGGCGTTCGCCGTGCCTTATCCCACCATGAACTTCGGCCATATCAGCGGCGGTGACGCGGCCAACCGCATCTGCGCCTGCTGCGAACTGCACCTGGATATCCGCCCGCTGCCCGGCATGACGCTCGACAACATCAACGAACTGATGCATCAGGCGCTGGAGCCGGTAAGCCAACGCTGGCCGGGCCGCCTGACCATCGAAGAGCTGCACGCGTCGGTGCCGGGCTACGAGTGCCCGACCGACCACCGCATGGTGGCGGTGATCGAGGAGCTGCTGGGCACCCGCACGCAGGTGGTCAACTACTGCACCGAAGCGCCGTTCGTGCAACAGGTATGCCCGACCCTGGTGCTCGGCCCCGGCTCCATCGATCAGGCCCACCAGCCGGACGAGTACATCGACACCGCGTTTATCGAACCGACGCGCAAACTGTTGGGTCAGCTGGTCAATCACTTTTGCCGGCAATAAACCCGACATTTAACAGGGGAAATGCTTTATGCTTCCCCTAACTCAAAATAAGTAGAAAACGGCGAAATAAGCCGTGCTGATAACCGACGCGCCGTAATTAAATTTCAGAAAATGCGCCGATTTTGATGTTTTTTTGCTAAAAATAGTGTCAATTGACGATTGGACAGGAACGCGATGTGATCAGGCAGGCGGTCTGCGCCTGACGCGTGAAATTTATTTACAAGATAAAAATCATACAGAACTGGGTCAGGGGTTATATGAACGAACAATATTCGGCAATGCGCAGTAATGTCAGTATGCTCGGCAAATTGCTCGGCGATACCATCAAAGAAGCGCTGGGTGAGCATATTCTCGATCGCGTTGAGACCATCCGTAAGCTTTCCAAATCCTCACGCGCCGGCAACGAAGCGCATCGCCAGGAGCTGCTCTCCACCCTGCAGAACCTGTCCAACGACGAGCTGCTGCCGGTGGCGCGCGCCTTCAGCCAGTTCCTCAACCTGACCAACGTCGCCGAGCAGTACCACAGCATTTCGCCCAACGGCGAGGCCGCCAGCAACCCGGAAGCGCTGGCTCAACTGTTCAGCCGTCTCAAAGACAAAAAGCTCAGCGACAAAGAGCTGCAGCACGCGGTATCGCAACTCTCCATCGAGCTGGTGCTGACGGCGCACCCGACGGAGATCACCCGTCGCACCCTGATCCACAAGCTGGTGGAGGTCAACACCTGCCTCAGCCAGCTCGATCACAACGATCTGGCCGACTACGAGCGCAACAAGATCATGCGCCGCCTGCGCCAGCTGGTGGCCCAGTCGTGGCACACCGATGAAATTCGCAAACACCGCCCTTCCCCGATCGACGAAGCCAAATGGGGCTTTGCGGTGGTGGAAAACAGCCTGTGGGAAGGCGTGCCGGCATTCCTGCGCGAATTCAACGAACAGCTGGAAAACTCCATCGATTACAGCCTGCCGGTGGAAGCGGTGCCGGTGCGCTTCACCTCCTGGATGGGCGGCGACCGCGACGGCAACCCGAACGTCACCGCCGAAATTACCCGCCATGTGCTGCTGCTCAGCCGCTGGAAAGCCTGCGACCTGTTCACCCGCGACATCCAGGTGCTGGTCTCTGAGCTGTCGATGACCGAATGCACCCCGGAGCTGCGCGCCCGCGCCGGCGGCGATGAGGTGCAGGAGCCGTACCGCGAAATCATGAAGCAGCTGCGCAGCCAGCTGATGAGTTCCCAGGCTTATCTGGAAGGCCGCCTGAAGGGCGAGCGCGTGCTGAAACCGCACGACCTGCTGGTGAACAACGAGCAGCTGTGGGAGCCGCTGTATGCCTGCTACCAGTCGCTGCAGGCCTGCGGCATGGGCATCATCGCCAACGGTCAACTGCTGGATACCCTGCGCCGCGTGCGCTGCTTCGGCGTGCCGCTGGTGCGCATCGACGTGCGTCAGGAGAGCACCCGCCATACCGAAGCCATCGCCGAGCTGACCCGCTATCTGGGGCTGGGCGACTATGAAAGCTGGTCGGAAGCCGATAAACAGGCGTTCCTGATCCGCGAACTGAACTCCAAACGCCCGCTGGTGCCGCTGAAATGGCAACCGAGCGCCGACACCCAGGAAGTGCTGGAAACCTGCCGGGTGATTGCCGAAGCGCCGCAGGGCTCGATCGCCGCCTATGTGATTTCGATGGCGCGCACGCCTTCCGACGTGCTGGCGGTGCACCTGCTGCTGAAAGAGGCCGGCTGCCCGTTCGCGCTGCCGGTCGCCCCACTGTTCGAAACCCTCGACGATCTGAACAACGCCGACGACGTGATGACCCAGTTGCTTAACATCGACTGGTATCGCGGCTTCATCCAGGGCAAACAGATGGTGATGATCGGCTATTCCGACTCGGCGAAAGACGCCGGCGTGATGGCCGCGTCCTGGGCGCAGTACCGCGCACAGGACGCGCTGATCAAAACCTGTGAAAAGGCCGGCGTGGCGCTGACGCTGTTCCACGGCCGCGGCGGTTCCATCGGCCGCGGCGGCGCTCCGGCGCATGCGGCGCTGCTGTCGCAGCCGCCGGGCAGCCTGAAGGGCGGCCTGCGCGTCACCGAACAGGGCGAGATGATCCGCTTCAAGTTCGGCCTGCCGGAAGTCACCATCAGCAGCCTGGCGCTGTATGCCGGCGCGATCCTCGAGGCCAACCTGCTGCCGCCGCCGGAACCGAAGAAAGAATGGCGGGCGCTGATGGACGACCTGTCCGAGACCTCCTGCCGGATGTATCGCGGCTACGTGCGTGAAAACCCGGACTTCGTGCCTTACTTCCGCGCGGCCACGCCGGAGCTGGAGCTGGGCAAACTGCCGCTGGGTTCACGCCCGGCCAAGCGCAAGCCAAACGGCGGCGTGGAGAGCCTGCGCGCCATTCCGTGGATCTTCGCCTGGACGCAGAACCGCCTGATGCTGCCGGCCTGGCTCGGCGCCGGCGCCGGATTGCAGGAAGCGGTGAAAGCCGGCAAGCAGGCGGAGCTGGAGGCGATGTGTCGCGATTGGCCGTTCTTCTCCACCCGCATCGCCATGCTGGAAATGGTGTTCGCCAAGGCCGACCTGTGGCTGGCGGAATACTACGATCAGCGCCTGGTGGATAAATCGTTGTGGCCGCTGGGCCAACAGCTGCGCGATCAGCTGGAAAGCGACATCAAGGTAGTGCTGACCATCGCCAACGATGCGCACCTGATGGAAGACCTGCCGTGGATCGCCGAATCCATCGCGCTGCGCAACGTCTATACCGACCCGCTGAACGTCTTGCAGGCTGAGCTGCTGCACCGTTCGCGTCAGCAGGAGCAGCCGGACGCCCGCGTGGAGCAGGCGCTGATGGTCACCATCGCCGGCGTCGCCGCCGGGATGCGCAACACCGGCTAGTGAGCCTCATCGCGGCCCCGTTTATCGGGGCCGTTTTTTATGCCTTCCCCCACAAAAAAAGGGCGCCGCGGTAAAGCGACGCCCTTTTTCAATGGAACAAGCCCGTCAGGCGGCGGCCACCGGGCGCACGCCCAGCGTGTGGCAGATGGCGTAGCTCATCTCGGCGCGGTTCAGGGTATAGAAGTGGAAATCTTTCACCCCTTCGCGGCTGAGGATCTTCACCATGTCCATGGCGATGTTGGCGCCGACCATTTTGCGGGTCTCCGCATCGTCGTCCAGCCCTTCGAACATGCTGGTCATCCAGCTCGGCACCCGCACGTTGGTCATGGTGGCGAAGCGCTGCAGCTGCTTGAAGTTGGACACCGGCAGAATGCCCGGCACGATTTCCACGTCGATACCGGCGGTGACGCAGCGGTCGCGAAAGCGCAGGTAGCTCTCAACGTCGAAGAAGAACTGAGTGATGGCGCGACTGGCGCCGGCGTCGATCTTGCGTTTCAGGTTAATCAAATCGGCCTGGGCGCTCTTCGCCTCCGGGTGCACTTCCGGGTAGGCGGCGACGGAAATGTCGAAGTCGCCCACGTCTTTCAGCAGCGCCACCAGATCGGTCGCGTACATGTCCGGCTTGCCGCCGCCCGGCGGCAGATCGCCGCGCAGCGCCACGATATGGCGGATGCCGCTGTTCCAGTAATCGGTCGCGATGTCGCGCAGCTGCGCCGGGCTGGCATCGATGCAGGTCAGGTGCGGCGCCGCCTCCAGGCCGGTGCGTTCCTTGATCCCTTTGATGATGCTGTGGGTGCGATCGCGCTCGCCGGAGTTGGCGCCGTAGGTGACGGAAACGAATTTAGGCTTGAGGATGCTCAGACGATCGATCGACTGCCACAGGGTCTCTTCCATCTCGCTAGTGCGTGGCGGGAAGAACTCGAATGATACGTTAATCTGGCCGTTCAACTCCGCCAGACTCTGATTCAGCGCTTCCCGCTGGTTTGCGTGGAAAAAACTCATACCCTGCTCACCTCTTATCGATCACTGTTTTTATTTCATCTTGATGAGCGTCTATACGTTTAGACGTCTAGATAGAAAATGCCGCATGTTGGCTAAAGAGTCAACAGGAAAATGAGGGGAATAAGATGATTAATCCTCACCCGCTCAACGAGGGAATTTCATGATCGCGACAAAGATAAGTATGGCAGGAAAAGCCAAGGGGCGCGGTGAACCCGCGCCCGCAGAGGATTAAAGCAGCTGCGCCAATCGGTTAAGGTCTGACTGGATCGCGCCGGCGGTGACGTCGCGGCCGGCGCCCGGCCCGCGGATCACCAGCGGATTATCGCGATACCAGCGGCTTTCGATGGCGAACACGTTGTCGCACGGCAGCAGCGAGGCCAGAGGATGCTCAGGGCGCACCGCCTCCACGCCGACCCGCGCCTTGCCGTTGGCGTCGAAACGCGCCACGTGGCGCAGCACCAGGCCCATTTCGCTGGCGGCCTCAAAGCGCTGCTGCATCTGCTGGTTCAGCGCCTCACCGTTCTCGAAGAACTGATCGACAGAGCCCAGCTCGCAGCCCGCCGGCACCAGCGACTCGACCCGCACCTGGTTCGGTTCGATGTCGTAGCCCGCTTCGCGCGCCAGGATCACCAGCTTGCGCATCACGTCCTGGCCGGAGAGATCGACCCGCGGATCCGGTTCGGTCAGCCCCTGCTGCCAGGCCTGATCCACCAACTCGGTGAACGGCACCGTGCCGTCATACTGCAGGAACAGCCAGGAGAGCGTGCCGGAGAAGATGCCGCTGATCGCCAGAATGCTGTCGCCGCTGTCGCGCAGATCGCGCACCGTGTGGTTGACCGGCAGGCCGGCGCCGACGGTGGCGTTATACAGCCAGTGGCGGCCGGTTTTGGCGAAGGCGTCGCGAATTTGGCGATAGCTGTCGCTGCACGAGGCCCCCGCCAACTTGTTGGCGCTGATCACGTGGAAACCGTAGCTGGCGAAATCCAGATACTGCCCGGCCAGCTCTTCGCTGGCGGTCACGTCAAGCACCACCAGATCGTCGAACGGGTGCGCGCGCATCCACAGGAACAGCGATTCTTCATCCAGCTCCTGCGCTTCGTCCTCAAAGAATGCCAGCGCGCGGCTGGCGTCCAGCCCGTCATAGTTCAGCAGGCTGCGGCGGCTGTCCACCACCCCCGCCAGGATAAATTCGAAGCCGCTGCGCGCGGAGATATTGGTCTGCTCACGGGCGAACAGCTCCAGCCAGCGCGAGCCGATATTGCCCTTGCCGAACAGCACCAGACCGATGCGCTTCTCGGCGCGGAACAGGCTTTGGTGCAGCCCCTGGATCAGCAGCGCGGTCGGCCCCTGGCGCAATACCGCCACCAGGCTGATGCCATCTTCCGCCTGCCAGATGAACTCGACCGGCTGATCTTTCAACTGCTGATAGAAACGGTGGCTGTGCAGCGGGTTCTTGCACACCCCGGCGCCGACCATCGCCACCAGCGCCAACCCTTCACGCAGGCGCAGCTCGCCTGGCAGCGCCGCGGCCTGCAGCGTCGCCAGCGCGCTGTTGACCACCTCGGAGGTGTAACACAGCTGCACCAGGTTGCGGTCAGGGTGGATGCCCACCGCCAGCGGTTTTATCTGCGCGCGCTTGAGCACCAGATCCAACTCTTTCTGCGCCAGTTTGAAGTCATGTTGAGCGGCGACGTGCAGTTCAATCAGGCACACATCGTCGTGGCTGGTGACAATCTTGGCGCCGGTGCCGGAAGCCAATACGCGCTCGATGCGCGTCGAGCCCTGCTCCGGCTGATAGCTGCAGCGCAGCTGAAGATCGATATCGCTGCCGGAGACCGGCTGCAGGGTACGGGTGTGCAATACCGGCGCCGCCAGGCGCGCCAGCTCGCTGGCTTCGTCCAGACGCAGCAGCGGTAGCAAGCAGGCGTCTTTCACCTTGCGCGGATCGGCGCTGTATACCCCGGCCACGTCGCTCCAGATGGTGACGCGCGCAGCGCCGGCCAACGCGCCGACCTGAGTGGCGGAGTAGTCGCTGCCGTTACGCCCCAACAACACGGTTTCCCCAGCGTCGTTGCGCGAAATGAAGCCGGTCACCACCAGGCGTTTGCCCGGATGTTGAGCCATCAATTGCTGCAGCAGCGGGTAAGAACGGCCTTCATCCACCTGCGGCTGCGCGGCGCGCTCGGCGCGCAGGAAATCACGCGCGTCCAGCCAGGCCGCCTGCATATCCAGCTGATTAAGCACCGCCGCCATCAGGCGCGCCGACCAGATCTCGCCGTGCCCGACCACTTCGGCATAGCATACCTCGTCGACGTTGCCGTCCAGCAGCCCCGCCAGACGTTCCAGATCCTGAATGAACTCGGCGATCAGCGGCTCGGCGCTTTCCGGCGGCAACAGGCCGCTGATAAGATCGCTATGATAGCGACGCAACGTCTGCTGCACCTGATGCGCAGACAGGCGATCGCTCTGGCTGAGCTTCAGCCAGTTGATCAACTGGTTGGTGGTACTGCCGGCGGCCGATACCACCATCATGTCGCCCGGCTGGCTGTATTCCGCCATAATCCCGGCCACACGCAGATAACACTTCACATCCGCCAGACTGCTGCCGCCAAACTTGTGCAGTTGACGCCCGCTCACCGGCCCTGCTACAGCAATTGCATTCATGCTTACCTCGTTGCCGCCGCCTGGAAAGCGCGTTCCAGATCGGCAATCAAATCTTCACTGTCTTCAATACCCACGGAAATGCGCAGCAGGCTCTCGGAGATGCCGGCCGCTGCCCGCGCCTCCGCCGCCATGCCGGCGTGAGTCATGGTCGCTGCATGCGAGATCAGGCTTTCTACGCCGCCCAACGATTCTGCCAGAGTAAACAGCTCAAGGGCAGAGAGAAAACGGCGCAGCACCGCTTCATCGCCGTCCAGTTCAAAACTCAGCATCGCGCCGAAACCGCGCTGCTGACGACGGGCGATCTCATGCCCCGGATTCTCCGGCAGGGAGGGATGATACAGCTTTTTCACCAGCGGTTGCTGCTGTAAATAGTCAACAATCGCTTCAGCGTTTTGTTGCGCCGCCTTGATGCGCGGCGACAGCGTGCGCATGCCGCGCAGCAACAGATAACTGTCGAACGCGCCGCCGGTCACGCCAATGTTGTTCGCCCACCAGGCCAGCTCGACCGCCAGCTCGGGATCTTTGGCAATCACCGCCCCGGCCACCACGTCCGAATGCCCGTTCAGGTATTTGGTGCAAGAATGGACCACCAGATCGGCACCGAGTTCGATCGGCTGTTGCAGGGCCGGGCTGAGGAAGGTGTTGTCCACCACCGTCAACGCGCCCGCCGCATGCGCGGCAGCGCAGATCGCCGCGATGTCCACCACCCGCAGCAGCGGATTGCTGGGGCTTTCTATCAGCACCAGCTTCGGCTTCTGCGCCAGCGCCTGCTGCAGGGCTTCTTCATTACCCTGATCGACGAACAGCACGCGATAGGCGCCGCGCTTGCTCAGGCTGTCGAACAGCCGATAGCTGCCGCCGTAGCAGTCGTGCGGCGCCACCAGCAGATCGCCGGGCTTCAACAACACGGTGGTCACCAGATGGATCGCCGACATCCCGCTGCCGGTCATCACCGCGCCGGCGCCGCCTTCCAGCTCCGCCAACGCGCGCTGCACTACGTCGCGCGTCGGGTTGCCGCGTCGCGAGTAGTCATGGGCTCGGGGTTGGTTGAAGTCGGTAAAGTTATAGGTGCTGGACAAATGAATCGGCGGGACAACGCAGCCGTACTGTTCGTCGTCGTTCAGGCCGCTGCGTACGGCAATCGTGGCTGGTTTACGCGTCATGGGCTCGCTCGGCTCTCGGTTCGGTGGATGAGGCCTAAAGAGTAATCGCAGGATTGATAGACGTCAATACATCTGGACATCTAAACTTCTTTGCGTATAGATTGAGCAATGACACAATACCCGCTAAAATTATGCCGATATGACATGACGATAAGATGTTAAGCGGCAATGCCTGGCCGAAGCGGGGCATTCAGTGACCCTGGTCGCGTAAAATTGACATTTATTTAGTGAGAACAGTGAAGATCGGGCATAATTGGCCGGTTTTTAGAATTTTGTAATTTTTCTGACAAAGTTAAGGTGTCCCATGGCTGAGTGGAACGGCGAGTATGTCAGCCCTTACGCTGAACACGGTAAAAAAAGCGAGCAAGTCAAAAAGATCACGGTATCCATTCCGCTGAAGGTCCTGAAAATCCTTACCGACGAACGGACCCGTCGCCAGGTGAACAACCTGCGCCACGCCACCAACAGCGAACTGCTGTGCGAAGCGTTTCTGCATGCCTTTACCGGCCAGCCGCTGCCGAACGATGAAGACCTGCGCAAAGAGCGCAGCGATGAAATCCCGGAAGCCGCAAAAGCGTTGATGCGCGAACTGGGTGTCGATCCCGATACCTGGGAATATTGAGAACCGCCCGGCGAACGCCGGCGGCAGAAAAGAAAAAAGGCGCCCAGGGCGCCTTTTTCATCGGTCGATAAGAAATCTTATTTCTTAGCGCCTGGTACGCTGAAACGCTTGTTGAAGCGGTCAACGCGGCCACCGGTAGCAACGTCACGCTGCTTGCCAGTGTAGAACGGGTGGCATGCGCCACAAACGTCCAGGTTCAGATCGTGGCCCACGGTGGAGCGGATCTTCATCACGTTACCGCAAGAGCAGTTAGCAGTAACTTCTTCGTATTTTGGGTGGATACCTTGTTTCATGGGAAACCTCAGTTAAGGCCGTGTCGCTATCCAGCCCTGTTTCGCCAGACACCACACGTGGTTGATAATAGAATTTTGGTATCGAATTATACCAAAGGCGGCAAATTATACAGCATTAGCCGGGGCGCGCAATCGGAACCGTACATTTGCCGATGCGCCGTGTAAACTGATGCCCACTTTTTTTCAATTTGGATGAGATCATGCCCGTCGTACACGTTGCTTTGCCGGTCCCCCTCGCCCGCACCTTCGACTATCTGCTGCCGCCCGGCATGCAGCCGGTGGCCGGCGCGCGCGTGGGCGTGCCGTGGGGCAGGCAGCATGCAATCGGCATCGTCACCGGCTGCAGCGACACCAGCGAACTGCCGCTGGACAAGCTCAAACCGATCGACAGCGTGATCGACACCGAGTCGCTGTTCTCCCCCAGCCTGTGGCGCATCCTGCGCTGGGCCAGCGATTACTATCACTATCCCATCGGTGAAGTGCTGTTCCATGCGCTGCCGATCCTGCTGCGCCAAGGCAAACCGGCCGAGGCCGCGCCGCTGTGGCAGTGGTTCGCCACCGAAGAGGGGCGCGCCACGCCGCCCGAAAGCCTGAAACGCGCGCCTAAACAGCAGCAGGCGCTGGCGGCGCTGTTGCAACGCCCGGTCTATCGCCATCAGGTCAGCCAGCTTGAGCTGACGGAAAGCGCTCTACAGGCGCTGCGCGCCAAAGGGCTGATCGACCTGCGTGCTCAGGTCGCGGCCACGCAGGACTGGCGCCCCAATTTCGCGGTGCTTGGCGAGCGGCTGCGGCTGAATACCGAACAGGCCACCGCCGTCGGGGCGATCAGAAGCGAGGATGAGCAGTTCGCCGCCTGGCTGCTGGCCGGGGTCACCGGCTCCGGCAAGACCGAGGTGTATCTCAGCGTGCTGGAGAACGTGTTGGCCAAAGGCCGGCAGGCGCTGGTGCTGGTGCCGGAAATCGGCCTGACGCCGCAAACCATCGCCCGCTTTCGCGAGCGCTTCAACGCGCCGGTGGACGTGCTGCACTCCGGGCTGAACGACAGCGAACGGCTGGCGGTTTGGCTGCGCGCGCGCAGCGGCGAAGCCGCGATCGTCATCGGCACCCGCTCGGCGCTGTTCACGCCGTTCCGGCAACTGGGCGTAATCATCATCGACGAAGAGCACGACAGCTCTTATAAACAGCAGGAAGGCTGGCGCTACCATGCCCGCGATCTGGCGGTGTTTCGCGCCCGGGAAGAGGACATCCCGATGGTGATGGGCTCCGCCACGCCGGCACTGGAAACGCTGCACAACGTGCAGCTGGGCAAATATCGCCAGTTGAAGCTCACCCAACGCGCGGGCAACGCCAAACCGGCGGCGCAGCACCTGATCGATCTGAAAGGGTTGCCGCTGAAGGTCGGCCTGTCACAGCCGCTGTTGAAGAGCATGCAGCACCATTTAAAAGCCGGCAATCAGGTGATGCTGTTCCTTAACCGCCGCGGCTATGCCCCGGCGCTGTTGTGCCACGAATGCGGCTGGATCGCCGAGTGCCAGCGCTGCGATCACTATTACACCTTCCACCAGCATCAGCGCCAGCTGCGCTGCCACCACTGCGACAGCCAGCGACCGGTGCCGCACCAATGCCCGCAGTGCGGCTCCACCCACCTGGTATCGGTCGGCGTCGGCACCGAACAGCTGGAGCAGGAGCTGGCGCCGCTGTTCCCCGACACGCCGATCACCCGCATCGATCGCGACACCACCAGCCGCAAAGGGGCGCTGGAGCAACACCTGGCGGATATTCATCGCGGCGAAGCGCGCATTCTGATCGGCACGCAAATGCTGGCCAAGGGCCACCATTTTCCCGACGTCACGCTGGTGGCGTTGCTGGACGTGGACGGCGCGCTGTTCTCCGCCGACTTCCGCTCCGCCGAGCGTTTCGCTCAGCTGTATACCCAGGTCTCCGGCCGGGCGGGCCGCGCGGGCAAACAGGGTGAAGTGCTGCTGCAAACCCACCACCCGGAGCACCCGTTATTGCAGGTGCTGCTGCAACAGGGTTACGACGCCTTCGCCAAACAGACGCTGGCGGAGCGCAACAGCGTGTTTCTGCCGCCCTACACCAGCCACATCATCGTGCGCGCCGAAGATCACGATAACCAACAGGCCCCGCTGTTCCTGCAGCAGCTGCGCAATCTGTTGGAAGCCAGCCCGCTGAAGGACGATTCGCTGTGGGTGATGGGCCCGGTGCCGGCGCTGCAGTCCAAACGCGGCGGCCGTTTCCGCTGGCAGTTGCTGCTGCAGCACCCGACGCGGCGCGTCCTGCAACAGCTGATGAAAAGCTCGCTGCCGCTGATCGGCACCCTGCCGCAAACGCGCAAGGTGAAATGGACGCTGGATGTCGATCCGATCGACAGCTGATCCCGGAAAAGTCCGATTTAGCTGCCGCAGTGCAAACGTTTACCCTTGAAATTGCGAGCGAACGCTAAAAAACCTTCTCAGGTCACATTTTTTATGCAAATTAGGTAACAAAGGCGGGGCGTATTCTGTTTAGAATGTCTGCGAGGGCAAATTTTGTCGCCACATCGCAGCGCGACGGAGTGCCCGAACGCGAGTGGCGCTCAATGACAACAATCTCGCCACCGCATGCCGGACATTGTGAGCAAACAGCAGTAGTGGCGTCGGCATGGTGCTGACGCAAGGAGAAAGGCGTTGGAACACAAGAAAGAGTTATCCATGGCGACCATGAAAGACGTCGCCGAAATGGCGGGCGTTTCAACGGCTACCGTATCGCGTGCGCTGATGAACCCGGAAAAGGTGTCAACGCCAACGCGCCAGAAAGTGGAACAGGCCGTGCTGGCCGTGGGTTATTCTCCTCATGCTCTGTCACGCAATATCAAACGCAACGAATCTCGCACCATCCTGGTGATCGTGCCCGACATCTGCGATCCGTTTTTCGCCGATGTGATCCAGGGGATCGAACAGACCGCGGCCCAACAAGGTTATCTGGTTCTGATCGGCGACTGCGCGCAGCAAAATCAGCAAGAGCGCACCTTCGTCAATCTGATCATCACCAAACAGATCGACGGTATGCTGCTGCTGGGCTCCAACCTGCCGTTTGACGCCAGCAAGGAAGAGCAGCGCAACCTGCCGCCGATGGTGATGGCCAACGAGTTTGCCCCTGAGCTGGAACTGCCGACGGTGCACATCGATAACCTGACCGCCGCCTTTGAAGCCGTGCATTATTTGCATCAATTGGGCCACCGGCAGATCGCCTGCGTCGCCGGGCCGGAACAGATGCCGCTGAGCCATTATCGGCTGCAGGGTTACGTTCAAGCGCTACGTCGTAATGGCATTACCGTCGAAAGCAGCTATATTACCCGGGGTGATTTTACCTACGAAGCCGGCGCGCAAGCGCTGACGGCGCTGATGGCTCAGCCGAAACCGCCGACGGCGGTGTTCTGCCACAGCGACGTCATGGCGATCGGCGTGCTGTCCCAGGCGAAGAAAATGGGGCTGCGGGTACCGCAGGATCTGTCGATCGTCGGCTTTGACGACCTCAAGCTGGCGCAGTATTGCGATCCGCCGCTGACCACGGTGGCGCAGCCGCGCTTCCAGATCGGCCAGCAGGCGATGTTGCTGCTGCTGGAGCAGTTGAACGGCCAAACGGTGGCCAGCGGCTCCCGGCTATTGGACAGTGAATTGATTATCAGAGGCAGCACCGCTGCCCCGAAACGCTAGTCAAATATTTTAGGGTTCAGTAACATGACGGACTTATCCTCTCATCAGGACACAGCGGAATAATAGTGGCACAAAAAGACTATGTAAGCCGTGGGCGCGCAGCAGGAGCTAAGCGTAAAACCCCCAGCCGTAAAAAACGCAGTTCTCCGAAGGTTTCCAAAACCGTGCTGGCGTTAGCCGCCGCGTTGCTGGTTGTCTTTGTCGGTGGCCTCTATTTCATTACGCACAACAAGCCGGAAGACGCGCCGTTGTTGCCTGCACACACCACTCGCCCAGGCAACGGCCTGCCGCCGAAGCCGGAAGAGCGCTGGCGCTATATCAAAGAGCTGGAAAACCGGCAGATCGGCGTGCAAACCCCGACCGAACCGACGGCCGGCGGCGAGCTCAATTCCAAAACTCAGCTGACCGCCGAACAGCGGCAGTTGCTGGAACAAATGCAGGCCGACATGCAGCAGCGTCCGACGCAGCTGAATGAAGTGCCGTATAACGATCCGGGCCAGGCCAACGCGCGCAGCAACCGCCAGCAGCAGCAGATGCAACAACCGCAAATGCAGCAGCAGCCGGTACAGCAACAGCAGCAGGTCACTCAGCCACCGCGCAACCCGTTCAACAACGGGGCCACCACCGCGCCGGTGCAGCAGCACCAGCAGCCGAAGCCGGCCACCCAGCAACCGGTGCAGGTGAAACAGCCTGAGCCGAAGCCGCAACCGAAGCCGGAGCCCAAACCGGAAGTGAAACAGGAAACGGCCAAGCAGGACACCAAACCGGAATCGAAACAGAAGTGGATGGTGCAATGCGGTTCGTTCCGCGCCACCGATCAGGCTGAATCCGTACGGGCGCGCCTGGCGTTCGAAGGCATCGAGAGCCGCATCACCGCCGGCGGCGGCTGGAATCGCGTGGTGCTCGGCCCCTACAGCAGCCGCGCCGCAGCGGACAAAACCCTTTCGCGCCTGAAGGGCGTCGGCATGTCGAGTTGCATTCCCCTCTCCGTTGGGGGTTGAAAAGCGTCAATCCCCCCCCATCTATACTCTCAATATGCCTCGTAGCGTCTGCGAAAGCAGGCGCTGCGGGGACTTCTTTCCGTCTTTAACGAGGGTCTGCTCGTGACAACAATTGTAAGCGTACGCCGCAACGGCCAGGTCGTCATCGGTGGTGATGGCCAGGCAACCCTGGGTAATACGGTGATGAAGGGTAACGTCAAGAAAGTGCGTCGCCTGTATAACGACAAAGTGATCGCCGGTTTCGCCGGTGGCACCGCTGACGCCTTCACGCTGTTTGAACTGTTTGAACGCAAACTGGAAATGCATCAAGGCCACCTGGTGAAAGCCGCCGTCGAGCTGGCGAAAGACTGGCGCACCGACCGCATGCTGCGCAAGCTCGAAGCGCTGCTGGCGGTCGCCGATGAAACCGCCTCGCTGATCATCACCGGCAACGGCGATGTGGTGCAGCCGGAAAACGATCTGATCGCCATCGGCTCCGGCGGCCCGTACGCCCAGGCCGCCGCCCGCGCCATGTTGGAAAATACCGAACTGAGCGCCCGCGACATCGTTGAGAAATCCCTCAACATCGCCGGCGACATCTGTATTTACACCAACCATTTCCACACCATTGAAGAATTGCCTTCCAAAGCGTAAGGATCGAATACCATGTCTGAAATGACCCCGCGCGAGATCGTCAGCGAACTGGACAGCTATATCATTGGCCAAAACAAGGCCAAACGCGCTGTCGCCATTGCCCTGCGCAACCGCTGGCGCCGGATGCAGCTCAACGAGATGCTGCGTCACGAAGTGACCCCGAAAAACATTCTGATGATCGGCCCGACCGGCGTCGGTAAAACCGAAATCGCCCGCCGTCTGGCGAAGCTGGCCAACGCGCCGTTCATCAAGGTTGAAGCCACCAAGTTCACCGAAGTGGGCTATGTGGGCAAAGAAGTGGACTCCATCATCCGCGATCTAACCGATGCCGCCATCAAAATGGTGCGCATGCAGTCGATCGAGAAAAACCGCACCCGCGCCGAAGAGTTGGCCGAAGAGCGCATTCTCGACGTGCTGATCCCGCCGGCCAAAAACAACTGGGGCCAGCCGGAAGAAAATCAGGAACCGTCCGCCGCCCGCCAGGCATTCCGCAAGAAACTGCGCGAAGGCCAGCTGGATGACAAAGAGATCGAAATCGATCTGGCCGCCGCGCCGATGGGCGTGGAAATCATGGCGCCTCCGGGCATGGAAGAGATGACCAACCAGCTGCAGTCGATGTTCCAGAACCTCGGTGGCCAGAAGCAAAAACCGCGCAAGCTGAAGATCAAAGAAGCCTTCAAGCTGCTGGTGGAAGAAGAAGCCGCCAAGCTGGTGAATCCGGAAGAGCTGAAAGAGCAGGCGATCGAAGCGGTTGAGCAGCACGGCATCGTGTTTATCGATGAGATCGACAAAATCTGTAAGCGCGGCGGCCAAAGCTCCGGCCCGGATGTCTCGCGCGAAGGCGTGCAGCGCGATCTGCTGCCGCTGGTGGAAGGCTGCACCGTGTCCACCAAGCACGGCATGGTGAAGACCGACCACATCCTGTTCATCGCTTCCGGCGCGTTCCAGACCGCCAATCCGTCGGATCTGATCCCGGAACTGCAGGGCCGCCTGCCGATCCGCGTTGAGCTGCAGGCGCTGACCACCGAAGACTTCGAGCGCATCCTGACCGAGCCGAGCGCGTCGCTGACCGAGCAGTACAAAGCGCTGATGGGCACCGAAGGCGTCAACATCGAGTTCACCGCCGACGGCATCCGCCGCATCGCCGAAGCCGCGTGGCAGGTCAACGAAAGCACCGAGAACATCGGCGCGCGTCGTCTGCACACCGTGCTGGAGCGTCTGATGGAAGATATTTCCTACGATGCGAGTGAAATTAATGGCCAATCCATTACAATTGATGCGGATTACGTGCGCAGTCATCTGGATGAACTGGTGGCGGATGAAGATTTGAGTCGTTTTATCCTATAATCGCTCAATCATTGTCTTGTCAGTCATCTGTGTGGGAGGCATTGCCTCCCACAATTATTTCTAACGGACACCGCAACTTACTGACAGAAGCGAAACATGAGCTCATCAACCTCCACCACCCCGATTTCCGCCTGGCTCGAAAGTCTACGCCCCCGCACCCTGCCGTTGGCCTTTGCCTCCATCGTGGTCGGCTCGGCGATCGCCGCCTGGCACGGCAGCCTGAAACCTGAAGTGGCGCTGCTGGCGCTGGTGACCGCCGGTCTGCTGCAGATCCTCTCCAACCTGGCGAATGACTACGGCGATGCGGTCAAAGGCAGCGACAAAGAAGATCGCATCGGGCCGTTGCGCGGCATGCAAAAGGGCATGATCACCCAGGCGCAGATGAAACGGGCGCTGGTGGTGACGGTGGTGCTGATCGCCATAGCCGGTTGTTCGCTGATCGCCGTCGCCTGCGAGCAACCCAGCGACGTGGTGGGTTTCCTGGTGCTGGGCGGGCTGTCCATCGTGGCGGCCATCACCTATACCGTCGGCAACAAGCCCTACGGGTATTTGGGGCTGGGCGATATCTCGGTGTTGGTATTCTTCGGCTGGCTGAGCGTGGCCGGCACCTACTATCTGCAGACGCACACCTTCGACAGCGTCGTGATGCTGCCCGCCACCGCCTGCGGCCTGCTGGCGACGGCGGTGCTCAACATCAACAATCTGCGCGATATCGAAAGCGATCGCGAAAACGGCAAGAATACGCTGGCGGTGCGTCTCGGCCCGCACAAGGCGCGCATTTACCACGCCCTGCTGCTCGGCGGCGCGGTGCTGTGTTTCGCGCTGTTCACGCTGTTCAACCTCCACAGCCCATGGGGTTGGCTGTTCGTGCTGGCGATCCCGCTGCTGGCGCGCCACGGCCTGCGCGTGCTGCGCGATCCTACGCCGGTCGGTATGCGGCCGATGCTGGAGCATATGGTCAAGGCGGCGTTGCTGGCCAATCTGCTGTTCGCCATCGGCGTGGCGCTCAGTTAAAAACTGATGATTTTGCCAACAGGGCGAATAAAGGGATATACTGAACATTCCTGCGGCAAACAGACGTAAAATCCTATGAAATACGATACTTCCGAACTTTGCGACATCTATCATGAAGAGGTGAACGTTGTTGAACCTCTGTTCTCCAATTTTGGCGGGCGTACTTCATTTGGCGGGCAGATCACCACGGTGAAATGCTTTGAGGATAACGGCCTGTTATTCGATCTGCTTGAAGAAAACGGCCGCGGCCGCGTGCTGTTGGTCGACGGCGGCGGTTCGGTACGCCGGGCGCTGATCAACGCCGAACTGGCGCGCCTGGCCGCCCAGAACGAATGGGAAGGCATCGTGGTGTACGGCGCGGTGCGCCAGGTGGACGATCTGGAAGAGCTCGACATCGGCATTCAGGCGATGGCGGCGATCCCGGCGGGTGCCGTAAGCGAAGGCGTGGGCGAAAGCGATATCCGCGTCAACTTCGGTGGCGTCACCTTCTTCTCAGGCGACCACCTGTATGCCGACAACACCGGCATCATCCTCTCCGAAGACCCGCTCGACATCGAGTGATTTTCGGACATGAAAAAGGGCGCCTCAGGCGCCCTTTTCGTTGCTGCATGGCGTAAGGAATCAAACCTCTTCCATTTTGCCCAGCAGCGCGCGCAGGCGATCTTGCCATACGTGCTGTTCTTCTTTCAGCTGTTGGTTTTCACGCACCAACGCTTCGTGGTTGCCGGAGGCAGCCTGAACTTCCTGCGACAGAGAGTTGTTTTTGTCTTTCAGCTCTTCAATTTCCATCTGCAACAAGGTGATGGTATCAATCGCCTGCTGTACTTTTGCTTCCAGTTTCTCAAATACTTCAAATGACATGCTTCAGTCCCCTCATGATAGCAAGGCGTACATCTATAAGTAGCGGCCGCAACGTCGGCTGCAGCTACTGCGAATATTGCATCGCGCTCAGTGACGCGCGCCGTTACGAAAGGCGCGCCGGTCTCGATTCGTTAAAAACGATTGTAAGTAGCCAGTCTCCGCCTGTCTAGCAACATACCGGATCATCGCGCAGTCTGTTGCAATTTTCCTGCCCCCGCCATCAGCAAAAACTGAAAATCCCCATCGCCGCCGCCGCGAGTTGTTAACGCCCCTCGCTAAACCACTGGTCAGATCACACTTTTATGGCTCAGAAAGAACACTAAACGACGCGAAATCGCTCAATTTTATGACGCGCCACACACATTTTGATTTCGCTATTTCTCGTTTATGTTCGTTAACGATAAATTTACATCACGTCCTCATTCAATAATTGGACGAGATGAAAAAACTGTGCCCATAGGTCAGATGTATACCTGGCTGAGCCTATAAACCAACAACCGCCGTTTTGCAGGACACCAACATTATGAGCCAAACCACCAGTCCGACATTAAAAGGCCAGTGCATCGCCGAGTTCCTCGGCACGGCGCTGCTGATCTTCTTTGGCGTAGGCTGCGTTGCCGCGCTGAAACTGGCGGGCGCCAGCTTCGGCCAGTGGGAAATCAGCATCATTTGGGGCCTGGGCGTCGCCATGGCCATCTATCTGACCGCCGCCATTTCCGGTGCGCATCTCAACCCGGCGGTCACCCTCGCCCTGTGGCTGTTCGCCTGCTTCGACGGGCGCAAAGTGGTGCCTTATATCATTGCGCAGGTCGCCGGCGCCTTCTGCGCCGCGGCCTTGGTCTACGGACTGTACTATAACCTGTTCTTCGACTTCGAAGCGGCCCACCACATGGTGCGCGGCAGCAACGAAAGCCTCGAACTGGCCGGCATCTTCTCGACTTACCCTAACGCGCACATCTCCGTCGGCCAGGCCTTCCTGGTAGAAATGGTGATCGCTGCAATCCTGATGTGCCTGATCCTGGCGCTGACCGACGACGGCAACGGCATTCCGCGCGGCCCGCTGGCGCCGCTGCTGATCGGTATTCTGATTGCCGTGATCGGCGCCTCCATGGGACCATTGACCGGCTTTGCGTTGAACCCGGCGCGTGACTTCGGGCCGAAACTGTTCGCCTACCTGGCCGGCTGGGGCAAAGTCGCCTTCACCGGCGCACGCGACATCCCGTACTTCCTGGTGCCGATCTTCGCCCCTATCGTCGGCTGTGGCCTGGGCGCTTTCGGTTACCGCGCGCTGATTGGCCGCCACCTGCCGTGCGACGTCTGCGTGACGGAAGAAGAGCCCGACGCCAAGACCCAACAGCGTAAAGCGTGATGGGTGCAGTTTTACACGGTTAACAACAGCAGGATAATTACCATGACTGTAGAAAAAAAATACATTGTCGCACTCGACCAAGGGACCACCAGCTCACGCGCCGTCGTGCTCGATCACGACGCCAACATCGTTGCGGTATCGCAGCGCGAATTCCCGCAGATCTACCCAAAAGCCGGCTGGGTTGAGCACGACCCGATGGAGATCTGGGCGTCGCAAAGCTCGACGCTGGTAGAAGTGCTGGCGAAGGCCGACATCAGTTCCGATCAGATCGCCGGCATCGGCATCACCAACCAGCGCGAAACCACCATCGTCTGGGAAAAAGAGACCGGCAAGCCGATTTACAACGCCATCGTTTGGCAGTGCCGCCGCACCGCCGACATCTGCGAGAAGCTCAAGCGCGACGGCCTGGAAGAGTACATCCGTCACAACACCGGCCTGGTGGTTGACCCGTACTTCTCCGGCACCAAGGTGAAGTGGATCCTGGACAACGTCGAAGGCGCCCGCGAGCGCGCCAAGCGCGGCGAACTGCTGTTCGGCACCGTGGATACCTGGCTGGTGTGGAAAATGACCCAGGGGCGCGTACACGTCACCGATTACACCAACGCCTCACGCACCATGATGTTCAACATCCACGAACTGGACTGGGACGAGCGCATGCTGGAAGTGCTGGATATCCCGCGCGCCATGCTGCCGAAAGTCCGCCCGTCCTCCGAAGTGTACGGCCAGACCAACATCGGCGGTAAGGGCGGCACGCGTATTCCTATCGCCGGTATCGCCGGTGACCAGCAGGCGGCATTGTACGGCCAGCTGTGCGTTCAACCGGGCATGGCGAAGAACACCTACGGCACCGGCTGCTTCCTGCTGATGAACACCGGCAAAGAAGCGGTGCGTTCGAAAAACGGTCTGCTGACCACCATCGCCTGCGGCCCACGCGGCGAAGTGAACTATGCGCTGGAAGGCGCGGTGTTCATCGGCGGTGCGTCTATCCAGTGGCTGCGCGACGAGCTGAAACTGATCAGCGACGCCGCCGACTCCGAATATTTCGCCACCAAGGTGAAAGACAGCAACGGCGTCTATGTGGTGCCGGCCTTCACCGGCCTGGGCGCGCCCTACTGGGATCCGTATGCCCGCGGCGCCATCTTCGGCCTGACCCGTGGTGCCAACAGCAACCACATCATCCGCGCCACGCTGGAATCCATCGCCTTCCAGACCCGTGACGTGCTGGACGCCATGCAGGCCGACGCCAACACCCGCCTGCAATCGCTGCGCGTGGACGGCGGCGCGGTCGCCAACAACTTCCTGATGCAGTTCCAGTCAGATATTCTCGGCACCCGCGTAGAACGCCCTGAAGTGCGTGAATCGACGGCGCTGGGCGCGGCGTTCCTGGCGGGCCTGGCCATCGGCTACTGGAACGATCTGGATGAAGTGAAGAGCAAAGCGGTGGTTGAGCGTGAATTCCGCCCAAGCATCGAAACCACCGAACGCAACTACCGCTACAGCGGCTGGAAAAAAGCGGTGGCTCGCGCTCAGGCATGGGAAGATCACGAGTAATCCCGAAGCTGCCGTTTCGCCAACAAGCGCTGCCTGCGGGCGGCGCTTTTTTTTGCCCCGCCCTGCCGCCACCGCGCTGTGATAGACTTTGTCGATATTTTCCTCCCTTTCTCACAGACAGGTTTGCCATGAAACGTGAATTAGCCATCGAATTCTCCCGCGTTACCGAAGCCGCCGCGCTGGCGGGCTACAAATGGCTGGGGCGCGGCGACAAGAACGCCGCCGACGGCGCGGCGGTCCACGCCATGCGCATCATGCTCAACAAAGTGGATATCGATGGGCGCATCGTGATCGGCGAAGGCGAGATCGACGAAGCGCCGATGTTGTATATCGGCGAGCAGGTCGGTACCGGCCAGGGCGACGCGGTCGACATCGCGGTCGATCCGATCGAAGGCACCCGCATGACCGCCATGGGCCAGTCCAATGCGCTGGCGGTATTGGCGGTGGGCGATCGCGGCACCTTCCTGCACGCGCCGGACATGTACATGGAGAAGCTGGTGGTCGGCCCGGCGGCGCGCGGCGCCATCGATCTCAACCGGCCATTGGCAGAAAACCTGCAGAACGTCGCCGAACGACTGGGCAAACCGCTGTCGCAGCTGACGGTGATCGTATTGGCCAAACCGCGCCACGACGGCGTCATCGCGCAGATGCAGCAATTGGGCGTGCGAGTATTCGCCATTCCTGACGGCGACGTAGCGGCCTCCATTCTCACCTGCATGCCGGAAAGCGAGGTCGATGTGATGTACGGCATCGGCGGCGCGCCGGAAGGGGTGATCTCAGCTGCGGTGATCCGCGCGCTGGACGGTGACATGCAGGCGCGTTTGCTGCCGCGTCATGAGGTGAAAGGCGACAGCGCCGAAAACCGCCGCATCGGCGAACAGGAGTTGGCCCGCTGCCGGGAGATGGGTATCGAAGCCGGCCAGACGCTGCGTCTGGATCAGATGGCGCGCAACGACAACGTGATCTTCTCCGCCACCGGCATCACCAAGGGCGATCTGCTGGAAGGCATCAGCCGCCAGGGCAACATGGCCACCACCGAAACGTTGCTGATCCGCGGCAAGTCGCGCACCATCCGCCGTATTCGTTCGACCCACTATCTGGATCGCAAAGACCCGGCGCTGCACGAGTTTCTGCTGTAACGAAACAGGGCGCCGAATGGCGCCCTGATGATTGATGACAAACCTCATGCCCTTGCCGTGTTGGCAGAGAACAGCGAATAAAAAACAAGGAAAATCAATTTATTGATTTTCGGCTGATAACCACAAAGGGGAGAAAAACCCCGCTTTTTCTCCCCTTTGTCAACGGTATGAGGGCGCCGAATGGCGCCCTGTCGTTATGCGGTATGCCCCTGATGCTGCATACGATTGGACAGCGGCCACCAGCACAGCAGGATCAGCAGCGCCATCGCGAACATCAGCAAGCCGAGGCTGAACTGCCCGGTTTGCGGCAACATGGCGGACAGCCAGGTCGCCAGACCGGACCCCATGTTCTGCATCCCGCCCACCAGTGCGCCCGCCGCGCCGGCCAGGTAAGGGAACGGCTCCATCGCCCCGGTGGTCGCCAGCGGGAACAGCATGCCGGCGCCGAAGAAGAACAGCGCGGCCGGCACGATCAGCGTCCAGATGTTCATCACGCCGAACCAGCCCGGGATCCACATCATCGCCCCCGCCAGCAGGCAGCTAATCACCGAATGCCACATCAGCGTGTGGAAGGTCTTGCCGTCGCGCCCGGCGTACCAGGCGCCGAAAAACGCCGCCGGGATCGGCAGAATGAACAGGATGCTGACGGTCAGCCCACTCAGCCCCAACACGCCGCCCATCAACACGCCGCAGCTGGCCTCGAATACCGCAATCCCCGCCAGCGCGCCGATCAGCATCACCAGATAGCAGCTGAAGGTGCTGTCACCCAGCAGCTGGCGGAAACTGGCCAGCATGCGACGTTTTTCCGTTTGCACCGGGCGGGTTTCCGGCAGCCAGCGGAACATGGCGAAGGCGACGCAGGCGCACAGCGCCAGCAGGAAGGCGTAGCAGGCGCGCCAACCGAACACCATCGCCAAAGCGCCACCGATCACCGGCGCCAGCAGCGGGCTGACCAAAATCCCCATGTTCAACAGGCTGTTGGCGTAGCGCAGTGCGGTGCCGGCATACAGATCGCGCGGCATGGTGCGCGCCATCACGCCCGCCACGCCGGTGCCCATGCCCTGAATCGCGCTGGCGGCGACCAGCATCGTCAGGTTGGTGGACAGCAGTGCGCCCAGCGCACCGACCAGGAAGATCATCATGCCGGTCAGGATCACCGGGCGGCGCCCGATCCGATCCGATATCGGCCCGTAAATCAGCTGGGAGAAACCGTAGGTCAGCAGATACGCCGCCATCACCCGTTGCACGGCGCCGGTGCGAACCGACAGATCGTGGGCGATATCAGCAATAACGGGAACATAAATGGTTTGCGCCATCTGGCCGACGGCGACCAACAGGATAAGCATCACCAACAGGTGAAAATTCTCTAGTTTTCTCATTATCTTCGTTAACGTTTCAACTCGTCACAGCGTCCCGGTATGGCCGTTGCAGCAGCCAGAACGGCGAGCAGCCCTCTATGGCGGCATAAACTAATCAAATCTGATTTTTTTAGCGAGTTTCAGGCAGATATTGATCCAGGTCACACTGGCAGCAAACCCGACCAGGCTCGTAAATTAAACTGTACGTCTAACGCTTTGGAGTTAAAAATAGCGCCCTTGCAGTAGCCGCGCTTTAGCATTTAATCGATAATTATTTTCATCAACTTGAAATAAAATAACACCATAGGGATTTGGTTCATGAAAACACCTGAGCTGATTTTATTGCAGTTAAAGGCTCTCGGCCCGCACTCGGCCAAAATGCTGGCGGAGCGTCTGGACATCACGCCGATGGGCATCCGACAACATCTGCAATCCCTGGAAAAACGTGAGTTGGTTTGTTACGAAGAAGCGCGCAGCAAGGTCGGCCGCCCGACGCGCTACTGGTCGCTGACAGCGCGAGGGCACGCTTTTGCGGCCGCCGATCAGGAACGGCTGCGGGTATCCGCGCTGCGGCTGTTTGGCGGCGCCGGCGTGGAACCGTTGCTGAACGCGCGCGAAGAGCAGCTTTATCTGCGTTATGCCGAAGAGCTGTCTGCCGAGCGCAGCCACCAAGAGCGGTTAGCCCGATTGGTGCGTCTGCGGCAACATGATGGTTACATGGCCGAATTGCTCGATCATCCGCACGGTGCGCTGTTGGTGGAAAACCACTGTCCGATCGGCGTGGCCGGTTCCAACTGCAGCAGCCTGTGCAATTCCGAGCTGCAGCTGTTTCACCGCCTGTTCGGCAACGACTATCGGATAGAGCGCACCACGCACGCCATTTCCGGCTCACGACATTGTGCTTATTTGATTCGACCACGGGAGCTTTAGAGTATGGCTGAATGGGTAAACGGCAAGGTTACGCAGGTAAAACAATGGACCGACGGGCTGTTCAGCCTGGTGGTCAATGCCCCCATCGATCCTTTCACCGCCGGGCAATTCGCCAAACTGGCGCTGGAGATCGACGGCGAACGAGTGCAACGCGCCTACTCCTACGTCAATGCCCCCGATGACGCCAACCTGGAGTTCTATCTGGTGACGGTGCCGGAAGGCAAACTGAGCCCGCGCCTCAATCAGCTGCGGCCAGGGTCGGATGTCATGGTGACCAAAGAAGCCGCCGGCTTCTTCGTGCTGGATGAGGTGCCCGACTGCGACACGCTGTGGATGCTGGCGACCGGCACCGCCATCGGCCCCTATTTATCGATTCTGCAGCAAGGTGTCGGCCTGGAACGCTTTAACAACCTGGTGCTGGTGCACGCCGCGCGTTTCGCGCGCGATCTGAGCTACCTGCCGCTGATGCAGCAACTGCAGCAACGCTACAACGGCAAGCTGCGCATCCAGACCGTCGTCAGCCGTGAAGAAACACCCGGCTCACTGACCGGCCGCGTGCCGGCGCTGATCGAGGACGGCCGGCTGGAAGCGGCGATCGGCTTGACCATCGACGCCGAAA
Source organism: Serratia sp. SA088 (assembly GCF_049065515.1). Lineage (NCBI taxonomy): Bacteria > Pseudomonadati > Pseudomonadota > Gammaproteobacteria > Enterobacterales > Yersiniaceae > Serratia > Serratia sp. SA088. The sequence continues at coordinate 79,256 of NZ_JBAKGW010000012.1, read as the reverse complement.
CCAGCCACGTGATGCTGTGCGGCAACCCGCAGATGGTGCGGGACACCCAGCAAACGCTGAAAGACCACCGCCAAATGCGCAAGCACCTGCGCCGCAAACCGGGCCACATCACCAGCGAGCACTACTGGTAACCCGAGGATCAGCGGAACTTCACCGGTTCGGCTTCCGGGCCGAACCGATTGTCTCCCGGCGTGCCGACGAAGGCGCCCAGATCGATAGTCATCATCACGATAATCAGCGTCGGGATGAAACGCCCGACGCCCCATTGCCAGATCGGCGCCAGCATTTGCCAGTTGCCCGCCGCCAGCATCCACGCCAGGATCAGCAGCAACGCCCACCAGCCGGCCTTGTTGCGATCGTGCAGACGTTTGACCAGCACCGCCGCCGTCGGCCACAGCAGCGCCACGATAAAGAAGGCGATGGATTGGATGGCGATCAATTGATAATTGGCCAGCGTAAACGCCGCCGCCATTAGCGCCAACCACAGCCCCATCCAGATCCAGAAGTCGCGCCGCCCGATGCGGCCCTTAAAAGAAAAACACCACTGTTGTAACGTCATCGATTCCTGCGCTCTAAGCCTGCCCATATTCTGCGACGCAGTGTAACATAGGCGCTGCCGGGCCGAGTTTTCCGCCTTGCATAACGCGGCGCGCCGCACAGCTTTCTCGTCAGCGAACCGATAATGGCGTGGGATCTTTGACAAGGCCCGCGAGTTATCGCTTTAATCGGAGCCATCTTTGTCCTTGATGCCATACGCCATGCTGAGAAAAACCCTCGCCATCGCCTGCCTGCTGCAGGCCGCCGCCAGCGCCTGGGCCGAACCGCCCGCCGCCGAAGCGAAACCGACCGCGCCTTACCTGCTGGCCGGGGCGCCGACCTTCGATCTGACGGTGGTCAAATTCCGCGAGAAATACAATCGCGACAACCCGAAGCTGCCGATTGGCGAATTCCGTGCCATTCCCGCCGCCGAAGACGATTCGCCGCTGCTGACGCGCGCCGCCAGCAAACTCAACGAAAACCTGTATGCCTCCACCGCGCTGGAGAAAGGCACCGGAAAAATCAAAACGTTGCAGATCACGCATCTGCCGCTGCAGCAGGCCAATGAAGAAAAAGCCGCGCGCGCCATCGCCATCAACTACATGGCGGCGCTGATGCGCCAGTTCGAACCGGCATTGACGGTGGAACAGAGCCAGAACAAGGTGAACAGCCTGCTGGAAAAAGGCAAAGGATCGCGCTTTTACCAACAGCAGGTCGGCGCCATTCGCTATGTCGTCTCGGACAACGGCGATAAAGGCGTAACCTTCGCGGTTGAACCGATTAAGCTGGCGCTTTCCGAGCCGTAACGGCGCGGCATTTAATGACGAAAAGCAAAGCCTTCGCGCTTAATGATCTCTATACTGTTGGGCAGGTAAACTGCCGGTCCGGCAGTTGTCATTTCGACTCTCGCGTTCCCTAGTTGGAGGAAAAAACATGCGTCATCCATTAGTTATGGGTAACTGGAAGCTTAACGGCAGCACTCACATGGTCAACGAACTGATCGCCGGTCTGCGCAATGAGCTGAGTAGCGTTGACGGCTGTGGCGTCGCCATCGCCCCGCCGGTGATGTATCTGGATCAGGCCAAGCACGCGCTGGCCGGCAGCCGCATCGCGCTGGGCGCGCAGAACGTGGACGTTAACCTGTCCGGCGCCTTCACCGGTGAAGTTTCCGCCAACATGCTGAAAGACGTCGGCGCTCAGTACATCATCATCGGCCACTCCGAGCGTCGCACCTACCACAAAGAAAGCGACGAAGTGATCGCCGAGAAATTCGCCGTGCTGAAAGAAGCCGGTCTGATCCCGGTGCTGTGCATCGGTGAAACCGAAGCGGAAAACGCCGCGGGCAAAACCGAAGAAGTGTGCGCGCGCCAGATCGACGCCGTGCTGAAAACGCTGGGCGCACCGGCGATGAAAGGCACCGTGATCGCCTATGAGCCGGTCTGGGCCATCGGTACCGGCAAATCCGCCACCCCTGCGCAGGCGCAGGCCGTGCACAAATTTATCCGCGATCACATCGCCAAGCACGATGCCGCGGTTGCCGCTGAAATCATCATCCAGTACGGCGGTTCGGTGAACGACAAGAACGCCGCAGAGCTGTTCTCCCAGCCGGACATCGATGGCGCGCTGGTTGGCGGCGCCTCGCTGAAAGCCGACGCTTTCGCCGTGATCGTCAAAGCCGCTGCCGCAGCGAAAAAAGCCTGATTGCCTTAGGCTTGCCATAAAAAAACCCCGGCTTGCCGGGGTTTTTTATTGCCGTTTAAACGGCATCAGCGTTTGCTGATTTCGTCGAATACGCCGCCGGTGGCGAAGTGCACCTTCTGCGCTTCGGTCCAACCGCCGAAGGTGTCATCCACGGTGAACAGCTTCAGCTGCGGGAACTGCCCGGCGAACTTGGCCGCCACCGCCGCATCGCGCGGGCGGTAATAGTGCTGTGCCGCGATAGTCTGCCCTTCCGGCGAATACAGATATTTCAGGTAGGCGGTCGCCACCTCGCGGGTACCGCGTTTGTCGACCACCTTATCCACCACCGACACCGTCGGTTCGGCCAGGATCGATTCGCTCGGGGTGATAATCTCGAACTTGTCTTTGCCCAGCTCTTTCTCCGCCAGCAGCGCTTCGTTTTCCCAGGCGATCAGCACGTCGCCGATGCCGCGCTCAACGAAGGTGTTGGTCGAGCCGCGCGCGCCGGAATCCAGCACCTCGACGTTCTTGTACAGGTTTTTGACGAAGTCCTGCGCCTTGGCCTTATCATTGTTGTTGTGATGCAACGCGTAGCCCCAGGCGGCCAGGTAGTTCCAGCGGGCGCCGCCGGAAGTTTTCGGGTTTGGTGTGATCACCGACACGCCCGGCTTGATCAAATCAGGCCAGTCATGAATCTGTTTCGGGTTGCCTTTGCGCACCAGGAAGACGATGGTCGAGGTGTAAGGCGCCGAATTGTCCGGCAGGCGTTTGATCCAGTCTTTCTCGATGCGCCCGCGTTCGGCGATAGCGTCGACGTCATAGGCTAACGCCAGCGTCACCACGTCGGCCTCGATGCCGTTGATCACCGACGTCGCCTGCTTGCCGGAGCCGCCGTGCGACTGGCGCACCGTCACCTTGTCGCCGGTTTCCGCCTGGTAGTGCTTGCTGAATGCCGTGTTGTAAGCCTGATAGAACTCACGCGTCGGATCGTATGACACGTTCAGCAACTGAATATCCTTCGCCATGGCGCCGGACGCCAACAGCACCAATGTCAGACCTACACCCCATTTACGCATCGACAGGCTCTCCCAGAAAATTAAGCGCAACCTCAATCGGTTGATTTAGCATCAGAGCCTGCCAGAAACTTTCCCGGCAACTAAAGAATAAAAAATTTTGGGATAGATGATTCTGGAATATGTCACCGGCGAGCATAAAAAAGCCCCCGGGAGCGGAGGCTTTTTTGTCGTGCGCTGAGTGGCGTATCAGTACAGCTTTTTCGCCGTTTCCAGCCAGTCGCCCTTGAACGGACGCTTCATGTTTTCGATCGCGTCGATGATGTCGTGGTGCACCATTTTTTCGTTCTGGATACCGACGCAGCGGCCGCCGTAACCCTGCAGCAGCAGTTCGATGGCGTAGGCGCCCATGCGCGAGGCCAGGATGCGGTCATAGGCGACCGGCGAACCGCCGCGCTGAATGTGGCCCAGCACGGTGGCGCGGGTTTCACGCTTGGTTTCCTGCTCGATGTGGCGCGCCAGCTCATCGATGTCGCAGATGTGCTCGGTGATCGCCACGATGGCGTGTTTTTTGCCTTTGGCGATGCCGGCCTTGATTTCGCACACCAGATCTTCGCGGTTGAATTCGATTTCAGGCAGCACGATAAATTCGCAGCCGCCGGCAATCGCCGCCGCCAGCGTCAGATCGCCGCAGTAACGGCCCATCACTTCCACGATGGAGATACGCTGGTGCGACGAGGAGGTATCGCGCAGGCGGTCGATCGCTTCCACCACGGTTTCCAGCGCGGTGAAGTAACCGATGGTGTAGTCGGTGCCGGCGACATCGTTATCGATGGTGCCCGGCAGACCGATGCACGGGAAGCCTTCTTCCGTCAGGCGTTTGGCGCCCATGTAGGAACCGTCGCCGCCGATCACCACCAGCGCGTCGATGCCGCGATTCTTCAGGTTTTCAATCGCCTTGGCGCGCACGTTTTCATCCCTGAATTCCGGGAAGCGGGCCGAACCGAGGAAGGTGCCGCCACGGTTGATCATGTCGGACACGCTATAGCGATCCAGCTGCTCCATGCGATCTTCGTACAAGCCAAGGTAGCCATCGTAAATACCAAAAACTTCCAGACCTTCTGAAAGCGCAGAACGCACAACGCCGCGGATTGCAGCGTTCATACCCGGCGAATCACCGCCGCTCGTCAGTACACCGATTTTCTTGATCATGACTACCTCTGAACTGTGTAGATGCAATTTCTTAAGAATTCTGTCTCCGCCGATCGTCTTGAAACCTCTCCGGCTGCAGAAAACCAGCTTTACGGCTTATTGCTGGATATTATATCAAAAACACCCAGCTGAATTGATTCAAGTCACGCAATATAACGGTTAAAACACCGCATGGCACGCTGAGCTAACTCAGATATTCATGATAATACGTTGCGCTATGCCTCTATATGATTATAGCTCCCAATGCCCCTGCCTACCCGGCGGCACCACGGAGCACGGATCCAGGTGAATGATGACGTCCGCCCCCGTAAAACGTTGCCGCAGCGCCTGTTCCACCTGATCGGCCAAGCGGTGCGCCTCGCGCAGCGGCAGCGTGTCCTCCATCTCCAGATGCAGCTGGATGAAACGCGTCGGCCCCGACTGACGCGTGCGCAGATCGTGTGCGCCTTTCACGCCGGGCCAGGAGGAAACCACGGCGATAATCGCCTGGCGCTCGTCATCCGGCAACGCCCGATCCAACAGCGACTGCACCGCTTCGTAGCCCATGCGCAGCGCGCTATAGAGGATGTAAACGCCGATGCCCAGCGCAAACAGCGCATCCGCCCGCTGGAAGCCGTACCAGCTTAGCCCAAGAGCGATAAGAATAGCACCATTCATCATGACATCTGACTGATAATGCAGCATATCTGCGCGCACGGCCTGGCTGCGCGTTTTTCTGACCACCCAGCGTTGATAGGTGACCAGCATCAGAGTGCTGACTAACGCGATCACCGTCACGACGACCCCAACGCCGGGATCGCGCAGCGTTTGCGGCGCATACAGATGCTGGAAGCCGGTGAGAAACAGAAACAGGGCGGAACCGGAAATAAACATGCTTTGCGCCAGCGCCGCCAGCGATTCCGCTTTGCCGTGGCCGAAGGTGTGCTCGGCATCGGCCGGCTGCAGCGAATAGCGCACCACTAGCAGGTTGGTCAGCGAGGCGGCGATATCGACCAGCGAATCCACCAGCGCCGCCAGCAGGCTGACAGAACCGGTCTGGTACCAGGCGACGATTTTGATCAGCAACAGCGACGACGCCAGCGCGGTAGCGGCCAACGCAGCGGACTTTACCAGGCGTGCATAGCGCTGTTCCATTGAGGGATCCCGGTCAAAAGGTATGGCGCTCAATATAGCGAAATGTCGGATAAAAAAAACCCCGCCATCATGGCGGGGAAGACAGGGATGGTGTCTATGGCAAGGAAAAACAGGGGACTACTCAGTCGTACTTCACTTCTGGGCAGAAGCTTGCTGCAAACCAGAAATTTGTTGCTCCATCTGCTGCATGCGCTGCTGATGTTTCTGGTCTAAAACACTTTTTTGCTCTGGCGTCAGCAGGTTATACATTTGGTTGCGCACCCGGGCCATTTCGACCTGGCGCTTGACCTGCTGTTGGGCCATCTTTTCCGCCTGGGCATACACGGCGGCTTCGTCAAATTTCTCTGCGGTCACCAGTTTATGCATGGCTTCCATTTCAGCTACATTGACACCTGGCAGATCGTGCCGGGCCTGGCGCATCAAATCGCGCATTTGCTGGCGCTGCTGTTCGCTGAGGCTGACACCGTCGAACATATGGTGCTGGCCGGGTATTCGGGTCATCGCGTCGTTGCCGGGAGGTTGGGCTGTGTCCGGTATAGTGTCGGCAGCGAAGGCAGCGGTCGAACCAATTGCCAGCAGTGATGCCATAACTAATGCGGTCACCTTACGCATTTCAACTCCTCAAGCTTTCTCACTTTGCGAATCAACGAGGAGCAGTGTACCGCCGCACCTGAAAACCTGCGTCAGTGCATGTAAAACTACGTAAAGTCATGGAATGGCAACAGTTGATGACGTATTTTGCGTCTGGAGGTAAATCATAATGAACAAGATTCTGTTAGTTGACGACGACCGCGAGTTGACCTCGCTGTTAAAAGAACTGCTTGAAATGGAAGGTTTTAATATCGTCGTCGCGCACGATGGCGAGCAGGCGTTGTCGCTGCTGGACAGCTCCGTCGATCTGCTGCTGCTCGACATCATGATGCCGAAGAAAAACGGCATCGATACGCTGAAAGAACTGCGCCAACATCACCAGACGCCGGTCATCATGCTGACCGCGCGCGGCAGCGAACTGGACCGCGTGTTGGGCCTGGAGCTGGGCGCCGATGATTACCTGCCGAAACCCTTCAACGATCGCGAACTGGTCGCGCGCATTCGCGCCATTCTGCGCCGTTCCAACTGGAGCGAACAGCAGCAGCAGGTCGACAGCGGCGCCCCGACGCTGGATGTCGATGGCCTGCAGCTGAACCCCGGCCGCCAGGAGGCCAGCTTCGACGGCCAGGTGCTGGATCTGACCGGCACCGAGTTCACCTTACTGTATCTGCTGGCGCAACATCTCGGCCAGGTGGTGTCGCGCGAACTGCTGAGCCAGGAAGTGCTGGGCAAACGCCTGACTCCGTTCGATCGCGCCATCGACATGCATATCTCCAACCTGCGGCGTAAGCTGCCGGATCGCAAAGACGGGCATCCGTGGTTCAAAACCCTGCGCGGGCGTGGTTATTTGATGGTATCTGCAACATGATCAACAGTTTGACGGCACGCATCTTCGCCATTTTCTGGTTCACGTTAGCCCTGGTGCTAATGCTGGTGCTGATGGTGCCCAAGCTCGACTCCCGCCAAATGACCTCGCTGCTCGACAGCGAGCAGCGGCAGGGGTTGATGCTGGAACAGCACGTCGAGGCCGAGTTGCAAAACGATCCGGCCAACGATCTAATGTGGTGGCGCCGCCTGTTCCGCGCCATCGACAAATGGGCGCCGCCGGGCCAACGCCTGCTGCTGGTCACCAGCGAAGGTCGGGTGATCGGCGCGCAGCGCAATGAAATGCAGATCGTCCGCAACTTCATCGGCCAATCCGACAATTCGGATCATCCGAAGAAGAAAAAGTACGGCCGCGTCGAACTGGTCGGGCCGTTCGCGGTGCGCGACGGCGAAGACAACTACCAGCTGTACCTGATCCGCCCCGCCAACAGCCCGCAATCCGATTTCATCAACCTGATGTTCGACCGGCCGCTGCTGCTGCTGATCGTCACCATGCTGATCAGCGCCCCGCTGCTGCTGTGGCTGGCCTGGAGCCTGGCGAAACCGGCGCGCAAGCTGAAGAACGCCGCCGATGACGTGGCGCGCGGCAACCTGAAACAGCATCCGGAACTGGAGGCCGGCCCGCAGGAATTTCTGGCCACCGGCGCCAGCTTCAACCAGATGGTCAGCGCGCTGGAACGCATGATGAACGCCCAGCAACGCTTGATCTCGGACATCTCGCACGAGCTGCGCACGCCGCTGACTCGCCTGCAGCTGGCCACCGCGCTGATGCGCCGCCGCCACGGCGAAGGCCACGAGCTGGCGCGCATCGAAACCGAAGCGCAACGGCTGGATTCGATGATCAACGATCTGCTGGCGCTGTCGCGCGGGCAGCAGAAGGGCGAGCTGGCGCGCGAGCAGTTGAAGGCCAACGAACTGTGGGCCGACGTGCTGGATAACGCCCGTTTCGAAGCCGAACAGATGGGCAAGCAGCTGGAGATCGCTGCGCCGCCCGGTCCGTGGACGCTGTTCGGCAACGCGAGCGCGCTGGACAGCGCGTTGGAAAACATCGTGCGCAACGCCCTGCGTTATTCGCACACCCGCATCGCCGTGGCGTTCAGCGCCGACAATCAGGGCGTGACTATCCAGGTTGACGACGACGGCCCCGGCGTCAGCGCCGAAGACCGCGAGCAGATCTTCCGTCCGTTCTACCGCACCGATGAGGCGCGCGACCGTGAGTCCGGCGGCACCGGCCTTGGCCTGGCTATCGTCGAGGCGGCGGTCAATCAGCATCGCGGCTGGGTGAAGGCCGAAGACAGCCCGCTTGGCGGTCTGCGGCTGGTGCTGTGGCTGCCGCTGCATCATCAACGCCTATCGTCTAAGACAGAACAGTAAGAGTTTGCTATCCTGCGCCCCTCGTTCACGAGGGGCCTGCAACATGCTGAACATCGTTTTATTTGAACCCGAAATTCCACCCAATACCGGCAATATCATCCGCCTGTGCGCCAATACCGGCTTTAATCTGCACCTGATCGAACCGCTGGGTTTCCCGTGGGACGACAAACGCCTGCGCCGCGCCGGGCTGGACTATCATGAGTTCACCCGCGTCAGCCGCCATGCCGATTACGCCGCCTTTCTCGCCGCCGAAAACCCGCAGCGGCTGTTTGCCCTCACCACCAAGGGCACGCCAGCGCACAGCGCCGTCAGCTACCAGGCCGGCGACTACCTGCTGTTCGGCCCGGAAACGCGCGGGTTGCCTGCCGACATCCTCGATGCGCTGCCCGCGCAGCAAAAAATCCGCATCCCGATGCAGGCGCAAAGCCGCAGCATGAACCTGTCGAATGCCGTATCGGTGGTGGTGTATGAAGCCTGGCGGCAGCTGGGCTATGCCGGTGCACTGATCAAGGCGTAATCCGCGACGTCGCGCCATACTGGAAGAGTCATCCTTTCCAGGCACGGCATATGGCTTTCGTCGCAGAGATTGTCACCCAGCTTCGCCGGCTCGAACCGGCGCTGAACGAGGCGCTGTTGCGGCTGCAACAGGCGCAAGACAGCGAAGCGCTGCACGACTTGCGCGTCTGTCTGCGCCGTATTCGCAGCCTGCTGCGCCCGTTACGCGGCTGCCCCGGCGCAACCCGGCTCGATCGGGCCGCCGCCGAATTGGGCAGGCTCACGACGCCGCTGCGCGATCTCGAGGTGCTGATCGCCGAACTGGCGCGCCATCGCCTCGATTGGCAGGCTAACGTGCGCCAGAGCGAATTTCAGGCCCGCTACCGTCAACTGCTCACCCATCCGCAGCTCATCGGCTTTCCCTCGCTTTTGCACGCCTGGCCGCGCCGCTTTCGCCGCAGCGCGCAACGCGTCGCCAAACACCGCCTGAATAAACACCTGCAGCGCCAACAACGGCAATTGCGCCGGGCATTGGCCGATACCGGCTACGATCGCCACCGCCTGCGGCTGCTGATAAAACGCCTGCGTTACGCGGCTGAAGCCTATCCGCAGCGCCTTCCCCTCTCCCCCGCCGCGATGGCGAGCCTGAAAGCGGCGCAGAACGCCCTCGGTGATTGGCACGACCGGGAGGTTTGGTGCCTGCAAGCCGAACATCAGGCGGATCTCTGGCCCTTGTTGCCCCGGTGGCAAGCTGAGCAACGCCAGGCGCTGGTCAGCGCGGACGCCTTGCTCGCCGCCTTATCACCGGCACTGGCGGCGAAAACCGGCGGCGCATCACGATCCTGAAAAAAGGCCGCAGCAGGGCACGCCCGGCCCCGAAAAAGCCCGATGAGGCGCAGATAATGCGCTATGTTTTGTAAGGGTAATCACCACTCATCATAGGAAACCATATGAAGAAACAACGTTTGAGCGTTGCCATGGCGGTTCTGGCGGCGGGCCTGTTGCTGGCGGGCTGCTCGTCCAAAGTCACCCAAACGAATCAATATTCGGGGTTCCTGCCGGACTACAGCAAGCTGCAGGAAACCAGCTCGCCAAGCGGCCATAAAACGCTGCGTTGGATCGATCCCACCTTTAAAGAGTCGAATTATCGCGGCGTGTATGTCGCTCCCGTGGTTTATTACCCGGCGGCTAAACCCACCGCCCGCGTCAGCCAACAAACGCTGGACAAAATTAGAAACTATACCGACCAAAGCGTGAGAAAAGCGGTGGCCGAGCGCACTACCGTTTTGAATAACCCGACAGGTTCCCGCGTGCTGTTGGCCAAAGTCGCGATTACCGCCGTGTCTGCCGAAGATGAGGATATGAAATTCTATGAAGTGGTGCCGGTAGCGGCCGTGGTGGCCAGCACCATGGCCGCCACTGGCCACCGGACGCAAAACACCACGCTGTTCCTGGAAGCGCAGTTGATCGATCAGGATAGCGGTAAAACGGTGCTGGAAGTGGTGCGCAAGAGTTACGGCAAAACCGTCAACAACGACAGTGCGCCAGTCACGGAACAAGAAGTTAAAGCGGCGATCGATGACATGGTCAACGACATCGTCACGTTCCCGAAACAGGGCTGACCACCGCCTGAAAAACACAGGGGGAGCCGAAGCTCCCCCTGAATGAACCCGCAACCACGGCTTAGATGCCGTCGCCATACTCGAAGCCGTGGTTAGTGCCGTTGAAGTATTGGTCCATATCCATCGACGGCGTATCGCTCTCCGGCCGCCCGACGATGCGCGCCGGCACGCCGGCGGCGGTGGTGTGCGGCGGTATCGCCTGCAAGACCACCGAGCCCGCGCCGATCTTCGCGCCCTTGCCCACTTCGATATTGCCGAGAATTTTGGCGCCTGCGCCAATCATCACCCCTTCACGGATTTTTGGGTGACGGTCGCCGCTGGTTTTACCGGTACCGCCCAGGGTGACCGACTGCAGGATAGAAACGTTGTTCTCCACCACCGCCGTTTCACCGATCACGATGCCGGTGGCGTGGTCGAGCATGATGCCGCAACCGATGGTCGCCGCCGGATGGATGTCCACGCCAAAGGCGACGGAAATTTGATTTTGCAGGTAGATAGCCAGCGCCTGCCGCCCTTGCTGCCACAGCCAGTGACCGATGCGGTAAGCCTGCAGCGCATGGAACCCCTTCAGGTAAAGCAGCGGCGTGGAGTATTTATCGACCGCCGGGTCGCGCAGGCGCACCGCGAGGATATCGCGCGCCGCCGAAACGATCATCTGGTTATCAGACTTGTAGGCCTCTTCCACCACCTCACGCACCGCGATGGCGGGCATGATCGGCGTGGCCAGCTTGTTGGCCAGCATATAGCTGAGCGCGCTGCCCAGGTTCTCGTGCTTGAGCAACGTCGCATGGAAAAAGCTGGCCAGCATCGGTTCACAATCAGCCAGTGCTCGCGCTTCTGATTTAATGCTGTTCCAGACCTGTTCCAACTCTTCTGACGACATCACATACCCCTTTACCTTGCCAAACGGGCCGCTTCACACGGTAGCGCGAAGCGGCCCAGGTCATTTGCGGGGTCAGCATTCCGCTGCCCCGACATATCGTTTTATGTCACGCGCTGGGTTTTTCGTCCTTTCGGGCTCGCCCCAGCAGGCTCAGCGCCGCTTCGCGGGCGTCCTTGTGGCAGTAAAGCACCTGATAAATCTGTTCGGTGATCGGCATTTCCACACCGTGCCGCTGCGCCAACGCCAACACCTCTTTGGTATTGCGATAGCCCTCGACCACCTGACCGATACTGTCCTGCGCTTCCTGCACGCCTTTACCCTGCCCCAGCATAATGCCGAAGCGACGGTTGCGCGACTGGTTGTCCGTGCAGGTTAGCACCAGATCCCCCAGCCCCGCCATGCCCATGAACGTCGAAGGATCGGCGCCCAGCGCAGACCCCAGACGGCTCATTTCCGCCAGCCCGCGCGTAATCAACGCGGTACGGGCATTGGCGCCGAAACCGATGCCGTCGGACATGCCGGCGCCGATGGCGATCACATTCTTCACTGCGCCGCCAAGCTGCACACCGATGAAGTCGGGATTGCTGTAGACGCGGAAGCTCTTGCCGCAGTGCAGCAGCTGTTGCAGATCGTCGGCGAACTGCGCATCGGTCGCCGCCAGCGCGATCGCCGTCGGCAGGCCGGCGGCCAGCTCTTTGGCGAACGTCGGCCCGGAGAGCACCGCCAGCGGGATCGTCTCGCCCAGCGCCTCACGCGCCACGTCCTGCAGCAACCGGCCGGTTTCCGCTTCCAACCCCTTGGTGGCCCACACGATGCGGGCATCCGGGCGCAGATGCGGCTTCAGTTGGCGCAGCACGTCGCCGAACACGTGGCTCGGCACCACCACCAGCACGTCGCGGCTGGCGGCCAGCGCACGCGCCAAATCGGCTTCGAGCAGCAGGGTATCGGGGAAGGGAACATCGGGCAGAAACGCCTGATTGCAGCGATCGCGCTGCAACGTTTGAATTTGCGCGGGGTTGTGCCCCCACAGCACCACGGTGTGGCCGTTACGCGCCAGCGTGATGGCCAATGCGGTGCCGTACGAGCCGGCACCGATGACAGTCATTGAAGCATTGACGGTGTTCATCAGGCATCCTGATGTGGTGCGGCACCTTCGCCTTCCGCCTGCTGCTGCAGATAGTTCATGAACAGCGCGTCAAAGTTGACCGGTGCCAGGTTCAGCTGCGGGAAGGTGCCGCGGGAAACCAGGCTGGTGATGCACTCGCGCGCATACGGGAACAGGATGTTCGGGCAGTATGCGCCCAGGCAATGCGCCAGCTGCGTGCCTTCGATGCCTGCTACCGAGAAGATGCCCGCCTGCTGCACTTCGCACAGGAACGCCGTCTCTTCGCCCAGGGTCGCCGTCACGGTTACGCGCAGTACCACTTCATACACTTCGTCAGCCAGCTGGCTGGACGCGGTATCCAGATCAAGTTTAACTTCCGGCTGCCATTCCTGCTGGAAAACCTGCGGCGCGTTCGGCGCTTCGAAGGAGATATCCTTGGTATAGATACGTTGGATCTGGAAAGCCATTTCGGTGCTGTTTTGTTCTGACATGTGAGTAATACCCTTGGTTAAACGTCCTTATTGACACTCGGTGAACCGGCAAGCTGCTTAAAGCAGCGGATCCAGGCCGCCGCGAGCATCGAGTTCATATAAATCATCGCAGCCGCCGATATGCCGGCCGTCGATGAAAATCTGCGGCACGGTGGTGCGCCCGCTGCGCTCGATCATCACTTCGCGCTTGGCGCTATCGCCGTCGATGGCGATCTCGTTAAACGCCGCGCCCTTGCTGTTCAGCAGCGCCTTGGCGCGATGGCAGAACGGGCAAGTCGCTTTGGTGTAGATATCAATGTTAGCCATGGATTGCCACCTCAAATAGGTTAAACGGTTACTTACCGCGCACCAGCGGCAGGTTTTCTCCGCTCCAGCCGGCAATGCCGTCTTTCAGCATCGTCACCTTTTCAAAACCGGCCTTGCTCAGGTTCTCCGCCGGCTCGCGGGAGGCGGTGCCGTTAGCGCACACGACGATGATCGGCTGCGCTTTGTGTTTTTCCAGCTCGCCCAGGCTGCCGTTTTTGATTTCGCTGGCGGTCAGGTTGATGGCGTTGGCCAGGTGACCACGGCGGAAATCGTCGCGGCTGCGGGTGTCGACCACCACGGCTTCTTCTTTGTTGATCAAGCGAATAGCTTCACCGCGGGCGATCTCTTTGACCTTGGAGAAACGGCTTTTGAAGGTCATGACGATCACGGCGACCAGCAGAGCGATCCAAGCCAGGCTCAGAATAGGGTGTCTGCTTACGAATGGCATAATTTCTTGCAGCATGGGGTGTAACAACTCCCGTCAGTTAAGGGATAAATAAGTCAAGGTTCCAGAGTATACCTGCCGAGTGCGGCAAATACAGCCAATAAGCAAGCGCGATTGTAGAAACTGCGGGCTGCGCTGAGAAATTCCCGACGTCAGAGCATAAAAGCCCGCGCGATTCGCCGCAACCTTGATCTCTTTGGGCTATTTATCGCCGGCGGCGGTGTAAAATCAGCCGGTTTTTCGAGGGCGAATAGCCATGCTTGCGGCGGGCGCATGGCTATTCGCAGCTTAAAAAGTTCATAAGAGGTCAATGCAATGTCGAACAACAAAAAACCGATGGTCCTGGTGATCCTGGACGGTTACGGCCACCGTGAAGAGCGGCAGGACAACGCGATCCTGAACGCCGGCACCCCGGTGATGGATCGTCTGTGGCAGGAGCAGCCGCATACGCTGATCGCCGCCTCCGGGCTGGATGTCGGCCTGCCCGATGGGCAAATGGGCAACTCCGAAGTCGGCCACGTCAATCTGGGCGCCGGGCGCATCGTGTACCAGGATCTGACCCGGCTGGACAAAGCGATCGCCGACGGCGACTTCTTCACCAACCCGGTGCTGACCGCCGCCGTCGATAAGGCCGTAGCGGCCGGCAAGGCGGTGCATATCATGGGCCTGCTGTCGCCGGGCGGCGTGCACAGCCATGACGAGCACATCCTGGCCATGATCAAGCTGGCCGCCCAACGCGGCGCCAAAGCCATTTATCTGCATGCCTTCCTTGACGGGCGCGACACGCCGCCGCGCAGCGCCGAAGCCCCGCTGCAACGCTGCCGCGACGCCTTCGCCGCATTGGGCGTCGGGCGCATCGCCTCGCTGATCGGCCGCTACTACGCGATGGACCGCGACAACCGCTGGGATCGCGTGCAGCTGGCCTATGACCTGCTGACCGCAGCCAAAGGCGATTCCGTGGCCGAGGATGCGATCGCCGGCCTGCAGGCTGCTTATCAGCGCGGTGAAAACGACGAGTTCGTCAGACCGACCGTGATCCGCGCCGCCGGTGAGGCCGATGCCGCAATGCAGGACGGCGACGCGTTGATCTTCATGAACTTCCGCGCCGACCGCGCGCGCCAGATCACCCGCGCTTTCGTGAACGCCGACTTCGACGGTTTCCCGCGCGCCAAGCAGGTGCAGTTCGGCGATTTCGTGATGCTGACCGAATACGCCGCCGACATCGCGACCGCCTGCGCCTATCCGCCGGCGCCGCTGGCCAACACCTTCGGCGAATGGCTGATGAAGCACGACAAAACCCAGCTGCGCATCTCGGAAACCGAAAAATACGCCCACGTCACCTTCTTCTATAACGGCGGCGTGGAAGCGCCGTTCAAGGGCGAAGACCGCGTGCTGGTCAACTCGCCGCAGGTCGCCACCTATGATCTGCAGCCGGAGATGAGCGCCGCCGAACTGACCGACAAGCTGCTGAGCGCCATCCGCAGCGGCAAATACGACGCCATCATCTGCAACTACCCGAACGGTGACATGGTGGGGCATACCGGCGTGTATGAAGCGGCGGTCAAAGCGGTGGAAACGCTGGACGCCTGCATCGCTCAGGTGGTTGACGCGGTGCGCGACGTCGACGGCCAACTGCTGATCACCGCCGATCACGGCAACGCCGAGCAGATGCGCGATCCGGCCACCGGCCAGGCGCACACCGCCCACACCAGCCTGCCGGTGCCGCTGATTTACGTCGGCAAACCGGCGCGCGCGGTCGAAGGCGGCAAGCTTTCGGACATCGCGCCAACCCTGTTAACGCTGATGGGAATGGAAATCCCGCAAGAGATGACTGGTAAGCCGCTGTTCATCGTGGAATAATCCTTCTCCATGAGGGAGAAGGCGTTTTTTGCACTATCAAGGGTAACCCGAAGCGCAAACGCAGGCAGCCGGCCGCTGCCTGAACGCACCGCGCCAAGGACGTTCACCGCCATGTGCGCCAGCGTATTTTGCGCTGGCGTCTTGCTGTTGCCGCTCGCCGGCCAGGCGGCGGAAGACAATAAATCCCAGCTGAAAGACATCCAGCAGAGCATCGCCGAGAAAGAAAAAGCGGTGAAGCAGCAGCAACAGCAGCGCAGCTCGCTGCAGGATCAGCTGCGTCAACAGGAAAAAACCATCGCCCAGGCCAGCCGCCAGTTGCGCGACACCCAGGGCACGCTCACCCAGTTGGGCAAGGATATTTCCGGCCTGAACGCCTCGATAACCAAACTGCAAAAGCAGCAATCGACCCAGCAAAATCTCCTCGCCAAACAGCTCGATGCCGCCTTCCGGCAAGGGCAGCACAGCGCCGTGCAGCTGATCCTCAGCGGTGAAGAAAGCCAGCGCAGCGAACGTATTCTGGCCTATTTCGGTTATCTGAACGAAGCGCGCCAGAAAACCATCGAAGAGTTGAAACAGACCCGCACCGAGCTGGCGAAGCAAAAAACCACGCTGGTGGCCAAACAGGGCCAGCAAAAATCCTTACTGAGCGAGCAACAGACGCAGCAGCAGAGGCTGGAGCAGGCGCGCGGCGCCCGCAAGAAAACGCTGACCGCGCTGGAAGCCTCGCTGGAAAAAGACCAACAACGCCTGGTGGAACTGCGCCAGAACGAAGCCCGCATGCGCGACAAGATCGCTCGGGCGGAGCGCGAAGCCCGTGCGCGCGCCGAACGCGAAGCGCGTGAAGCGGCCAAAGTGCGCGAGCAGGTGCGCATCAAGGAACAGCAGGCGAAGAAAACCGGCACCACCTACAAACCTAGCGAAGCCGATCGCTCGCTGATGGCGCGAACCGGCGGCCTCGGTCGTCCGGCCGGCCAGCTGATGTGGCCGGTGCGCGGCCGCACGCTGCACGGCTTTGGCGAGCAGCAGCAGGGCGAGCTACGCTGGAAAGGCATGGTGATCGAAGCCCGCGAAGGCAGCGAAGTGAAAGCCGTCGCCGATGGCCGCGTGCTGCTGGCCGACTGGCTGCAAGGCTATGGCCTGATGGTGGTGGTCGAACACGGTAAAGGCGACATGAGCGTGTACGGCTACAACCAAAGCGCGTTGGTCAACGTCGGGGCGCAGGTGCGCGCCGGCCAGCCGATCGCTCTGGTCGGCACCAGCGGCGGCCAGGGAACGCCGTCGCTCTATTTCGAAATCCGTCGTCAGGGACAGGCGGTTAACCCACTGCCGTGGTTGGGAAGATAGATTTGCGTTATGTCAAAACCCGTACAGCTTTGTTAATCGGCTGTCTGCTGCAGGTTTACGCTGCGCAGGCAGGAAAACTCTCCATCGTCATCGATGACGTGGGCTACCGCCCTCACGAAGAAAACGCGGTGCTGCAAATGCCGACGGCGATCTCGGTCGCAGTCTTGCCCAACGCGCCGCATGCCCGCCTGATGGCCACCCGCGCCCACAGCCAGGGCCGCGAAGTCTTGATCCACATGCCGATGGCGCCGCTCAGCAAGCAGCCGCTGGAACGCGATACCCTGCAGCCTTCCATGAGCAGCGACGAGATCCAGCGCATCATCCGCAACGCGGTGAACAACGTGCCCTACGCGGTCGGCATGAACAACCACATGGGCAGCGCCATGACCTCCAGCCTGCCGGGCATGCAGAAAGTGATGCAGGCGCTCGAAAGCTACCGCCTGTACTTCCTCGACAGCATGACCATCGGCAGCAGCCAGGCGACCCGCGCCGCGGCCGGCACCGGCGTGAAAGTGATCAAACGCAAGGTGTTCCTCGACGATACCGCGAACGAAGCCGATATCCGCCGCCAGTTCAACCGCGCGGTTGAATTGGCGCGGCGCAACGGATCCGCCATCGCCATCGGCCACCCGCGCCCGGCGACGGTGAAGGTGCTGCAGCAGATGCTGCCGTCGCTGCCCGCCGATATCGTACTGGTCAAACCGAGCGCGCTGCTGAACGAACCGCAGGGCAACGGCGGTGGCAGCTACGTCCCGCCGGTCAAACCGCAAAAACCGCAGCCGAAGAACCCGTTCAGCGGCGGCATCAAGCAGTGCAAGGTCAAACCGCCGAAGGAAAAAGCCAACGCCGGCACCGCGCTGGGCGTTATCGCCGACAGCATTGCCACCTCGCCGCCGGTGACTTTCATCAAGCGTCATTGGCAGCACTGGACGCAAACCAAACCGCAAGCATAAAAAAAGGGCCGGAATTCCGGCCCTTTTCACATCGCCGAGGTTAATCCCAGCTCAGCACCACTTTGCCCGACTTGCCGGAGCGCATGGCGTCGAAGCCCTGCTGGAACTCGTCGATCGAGAAACGGTGGGTGATGATCGGGGTCAAATCGAGGCCGGACTGGATCAGCGCCGCCATCTTGTACCAGGTTTCGAACATTTCACGGCCGTAAATCCCTTTGATAAACAGCCCTTTGAAGATGACCTGATTCCAGTCGATCGACATATCCGAAGGCGGAATGCCCAGCATGGCGATACGCCCGCCGTGGTTCATCGCATTAAGCAACGTGCGGAACGCCGGCGGCGCGCCGGACATTTCCAGGCCGACGTCGAACCCTTCGGTCATGCCCAGTTCGGCCATCACGTCGCTGAGGTTTTCCTTGCTGACGTTCACCGCACGGGTCACGCCCATTTTGCGCGCCAGTTCCAGGCGGTATTCGTTAACGTCGGTGATCACCACATGGCGGGCGCCGACGTGTTTGCACACCGCCGCCGCCATGATACCGATCGGGCCGGCACCGGACACCAGCACGTCTTCCCCGACCAGATCGAACGACAGCGCGGTGTGCACCGCGTTACCGAACGGATCGAAGATCGAAGCCAATTCGTCGGAGATGTTATCCGGGATCTTGAAGGCGTTGAACGCCGGGATCACCAGGTATTCCGCGAAGCTGCCCGGGCGGTTCACGCCCACGCCGACGGTGTTGCGGCACAGGTGCGTGCGGCCGCCGCGGCAGTTGCGGCAGTGGCCGCAGGTGATGTGGCCTTCGCCGGACACGCGATCGCCGATGTTGAAGCCTTTGACTTCCTGACCGATCGCCACCACTTCGCCCACGTATTCATGGCCGACCACCATCGGAACCGGAATGGTTTTTTGCGACCACTCGTCCCAGTTGTAGATATGCACATCGGTGCCGCAGATCGCGGTTTTGCGGATTTTGATCATGATGTCGTTGTGGCCCAGCTCCGGCTGAGGCACGTCGGTCATCCAAATCCCTTCTTCCGCTTTCAGTTTTGACAGTGCTTTCATGGTTTTACCTTATGCAATAACGCCAAGATCCTTACCGATACGTGTAAACGCCGCCACTGCGCGTTCGATTTGCTCCGGGGTGTGGTCGGCGGACATCTGGGTACGGATGCGCGCCTGGCCTTTCGGCACCACCGGATAGAAGAAACCGGTCACATAGATGCCTTCCTTGAGCAACGCATTGGCGAATTCCTGCGCCAACTTCGCCTCACCCAGCATCACCGGGATGATGGCGTGATCGGCGCCGGCCAACGTGAAGCCGGCGGCGGTCATTTTTTCGCGGAACAGACGCGCATTGGCCCACAGGCGATCGCGCAGGGCATCGCCCTCTTCCAGCAGTTCCAGCACTTTGATCGACGCGGCGACGATCGCCGGCGCCAGCGAGTTGGAGAACAGGTACGGGCGCGAACGCTGGCGCAGCCACTCCACCACTTCTTTCTTGGCAGCGGTGTAACCGCCGGACGCGCCGCCCAGCGCTTTGCCTAACGTACCGGTGATGATATCGACGCGGCCCATCACTTCGCAGTATTCATGGGTGCCGCGCCCGTTGGCGCCGACAAAGCCCACCGCGTGAGAGTCATCCACCATCACCAGCGCCTGGTATTCGTCCGCCAGATCGCAAACCCCTTTCAGGTTGGCAATCACGCCGTCCATCGAGAAGACGCCGTCGGTGGCGATCAGGATGTGACGCGCGCCGTCGGCTTTGGCCTGCTTGAGCTGCGCGGCCAGCTCGGTCATGTCGTTATTGGCATAGCGATAGCGCTTGGCCTTGCACAGGCGCACGCCGTCGATGATCGACGCGTGGTTCAGCGCATCGGAGATAATGGCGTCTTCCGGGCCGAGCAGGGTTTCGAACAGCCCGCCGTTGGCGTCGAAGCAAGAGGAGTACAGGATCGCGTCTTCCATGCCCAAAAAGGCCGCCAGTTTCTGTTCCAGCTGCTTGTGGCTGTCCTGGGTGCCGCAGATGAAGCGCACCGACGCCATGCCGAAACCGTGGCTGTCCATGCCCGACTTGGCGGCGGCGATCAGCGCCGGGTGGTTGGCCAGGCCCAGGTAGTTATTGGCGCAGAAGTTGATCACATGGCTGCCGTCGGCGACGGCGATATCCGCCTGTTGCGCGGAGGTGATGATGCGTTCTTCCTTGAACAGCCCTTCACTGCGCGTGGCGGCAAGCTGTTGTTCCAACTGCTGATAAAAAGACGCTGACATTCGGTTATCTCCAGGATTGGGCTATTTGCGGCATATTTTACTGATTTGTAACCAAACTGACGAGAATGCGCGGGAGAGAATATTAAAATTGCAGCAGATATCACGGCAAACGGCGGCCTTCAATGGCAATGCGGGATATTCGGAGCCCTTCCGCTGTTTGCCGCGGCATGAAATGCTATTATAACCGCCATTGAGCGTGGGGCATTGTGCCCCGCCAGGCAGCTTAGCAGGGGTAACCCAATGATTATCGTCACAGGCGGCGCCGGCATGATCGGCAGCAACATCATTAAGGCACTGAACGACAAGGGATATCGCGATATCCTGGTGGTGGATAACCTGAAAGACGGCACCAAGTTCGTCAACCTGGTCGATCTGGACATCGCCGACTATATCGATAAAGAAGACTTTATCGCCAGCATCGTGGCCGGCGACGATCTGGGCGAGATCGAAGCGGTGTTCCACGAAGGCGCCTGCTCCGCGACCACCGAGTGGGACGGCAAGTACATGATGGACAATAACTATCAGTACTCCAAAGACCTGCTGCACTACTGCCTGGATCGCGAAATCCCGTTCTTGTATGCCTCCTCCGCCGCCACTTACGGCGGCCGCGAAGAGTTCATCGAAGAGCGTGAGTATGAAGCGCCGCTCAACGTTTACGGCTACTCCAAATTCCTGTTCGATCAGTACGTGCGCGAGATCCTGCCGGAAGCGGACTCGCAGATCTGCGGCTTCCGCTACTTCAACGTTTACGGCCCGCGCGAAGGCCACAAAGGCAGCATGGCCAGCGTCGCCTTCCACCTGAATACTCAGATCAACCGCGGCGAAAACCCGAAACTGTTCGCCGGCAGCGAAAACTTCAAGCGTGACTTCATCTACGTCGGCGATGTGGCGGCGGTTAACCTGTGGTTCTGGGAAACCGGCAAATCCGGCATCTTCAACTGCGGCACCGGCCGAGCGGAAACCTTCCAGGCGGTAGCCGACGCGGTGGTGGACTTCCACCAGAAAGGCGCTGTGGAATACATCGAGTTCCCGGAGAAGCTGAAAGGCCGCTATCAGGCGTACACTCAGGCCGATCTGACCAAGCTGCGCGCCGCCGGCTACAACGCACCGTTCAAAACGGTCGCCGAAGGCGTGAAAGAGTACATGGCCTGGTTGAACCGCACCGCATAAGCTGAAGGAATTAACGCTGGGTATGAAAATACTGGTTATCGGCCCTTCTTGGGTTGGCGACATGATGATGTCGCAAAGTCTCTATCGCACCCTGAAGGCCGAATACCCGTCGGCGGAGATCGATGTGATGGCGCCGGCCTGGTGCCGCCCGTTGCTGGCGCGCATGCCGGAAGTCAATCAGGCGCTGGCGATGCCGCTGGGCCACGGCGCGCTGGGGCTCGGCGAGCGCCGCCGCCTGGGGCGCGCTCTGCGCGCCAACCGTTACGATCGCGCTTATGTTCTGCCCAACTCGTTCAAATCCGCGCTGGTGCCCTTCTTCGCCGATATCCCGCAGCGCACCGGCTGGCGGGGCGAAATGCGCTACGGCCTGCTGAACGACGTCCGCGTGCTCGACAAGAGCGCCTTCCCGTTGATGGTGCAACGCTACGTGGCGCTGGCCTATGACAAAGGCCGCGTTCTGCGCGCCGACGATCTGCCGCAGCCGCTGCTGTGGCCGCGGCTGCAGGTGAGCGACGAAGAGATCGCCGACACCACCGCGGCCTTCAACCTGACCGACAGCCGGCCGATCGTCGGCTTCTGCCCGGGCGCGGAGTTCGGCCCCGCCAAACGCTGGCCGCACTATCACTACGCGGCGTTAGCTCAGCGGCTGATCGAGGGCGGCTATCAGATCGCGCTGTTCGGTTCGGCAAAAGACCATGAGGCCGGCGAACAGATCCGCGCCGCATTGCAGGACGACGCGCGCGATTTCTGCCTTAATCTGGCCGGGAAAACCCAGCTGGAGCAAGCAGTTATCCTGATCGCAGCCTGCCGGGCGGTGGTCAGCAACGACTCCGGTTTAATGCACGTTGCCGCAGCGTTGAACAAACCGCTGATAGCCTTGTACGGCCCAAGCAGCCCCGACTTCACGCCGCCGCTTTCCGACAAGGCGCGGGTCATTCGCCTGATCAGCGGCTACCACAAGGTGCGTAAGGGCGATGCCGAGCAGGGATACCACCAAAGTTTGATCGATATTCAGCCGCAGCAAGTGTTGGATGCGCTGACGCCGTTACTTGTCGCCAGCGAGGAATAGTCATGCAGGTGTTAATTGTAAAAACCTCCTCGATGGGGGACGTGCTGCATACGCTGCCCGCCCTGACCGACGCGCTGCAGGCCATTCCCGATATCCGCTTCGACTGGGTGGTGGAAGAAGGCTTCAGCCAAATCCCCACCTGGCACCCGGCGGTAGATCGCGTGATCCCGGTAGCCATTCGCCGCTGGCGAAAAAACTGGTTCGGCAACGATACTCGGCAACAGCGCTGCGACTTCAAGCGCGCGCTGCAAGAACGCCGTTACGACGTGGTGATCGACGCGCAGGGCCTGATCAAAAGCGCCGCGCTGATCACGCGCATCGCTAAAGGCAACAAACATGGCCTGGACTGCAAGAGTGCGCGCGAGCCGTTCGCCAGTTGGTTCTACAATGTGCGCCATGAGGTAGACAAACAGCAGCACGCGGTGGAACGCACGCGCGAACTGTTCGCCAAAAGCCTCGGCTACGATAAACCGGGCAGCTACGGCGATTACGCCATCGCCGCACGCTTTCTCAGCCGCCCGCCGGCCGATGCCGGGCAGTATTTGGTGTTTCTGCACGCGACGACCCGTGACGATAAGCATTGGCCGGAGCAAAACTGGCGTGAGCTGATCGCGCTGGCGGCGGACAGCGGGCTGAAGATCAAACTGCCGTGGGGCGCAGAGCATGAACATCAGCGCGCGCTGCGCTTGGCGGAAGGTTTTCCACATGTCGAAGTGCTGCCGAAACTCAGCCTGCAGCAGGTGGCCGAGGTGCTGGCCGGCGCCAAAGGCGTGGTTTCGGTCGACACCGGGCTCAGCCATCTGACCGCCGCGCTCGACAAACCGAACATCACGCTGTTCGGGCCGACCGATCCCGGCCTGATCGGCGGTTACGGGCAAAATCAGCACTCGCTGATTTCGCCGGAAAAAAGCATGGCGACAATCGACGCCGATACGGCATGGCAGGCGTTGCAAAAGGTTATAGCATGAAAAAACTGCACATTATCAACCTGGGTAAAATGGGCGGCGTCGAGCGCCTGTTCCTGCAGTACATCAACGATACCACCGACGGCAGCAACCAGGTCCTGTGCATCAGCGGCGACATTGGCGAAGAGATCCGCCGCCAGTTGCCTGCGCATCAGCCCGTCACCTTCGCCAACCGCCTTATCAATGCGCTGCCGTTGCGTTGCCCGCAGTTCCTGCGCAAATTTTTGCTGAAATGGAAAATTGAACGGGCGAACGCCGACGTGGTGATCGTCTGGGATCTGGTGCCGGGGCTGGCGGCCAAACCCAAGCGCGGCAAGCTGGTTTACTACGATCACGGCTGCTCCTGGCGTTACCCCAAGAATAAAAAGACGCTGCGTTTCTTCGCCATGCTGGACGGTGTGATTTCCGCCTCACACGCGTCGAAGCGGGTGATGGAGCTGCGCTTTAATCTGCCTTGCCCAAATCACGTGGTGATCAACCGCATCAAGACGCCGGCGGGGATCGACGCTGCGCCGAAAACGCTGTCGCAGCCGGTCAGGATCGGCACTGCCTCACGCCTGGTCAGCCTGAAAGGCATCAGCGTTTCATTATTGATGATGCAGGAACTGCTGCGGCGCGGGCATGACGTCACGCTGGAAGTGGCCGGCAAAGGGCCGGATCGCGCGGCGTTCGAGGCGCTGGCGGCACGGCTTCAGCTCGGCGACCGCGTCACCTTCAGCGGTTATCAGGATGACGTCGCCGGCTTCTTCAATCGCACGCACATCTACATGAGCACGCCGATCACCGAGCCGTTCGGCTTGTCCTGCATGGAATCGCTCTATTTCGGCGTGCCGGTCATTTTCCCGCGGGTCGACGGCCAGCCGGAAGCGGTCAAGGACGGGGTCTGCGGCCTTGGCCTGACGCCGTCGGTCACCATCGAACAACACCGGCAGCTCACCGATATCGAGGTCGACTTCCCGCATGAGGTCTACGATCCGCAGACCGACAGCCTGGTGGCGCCCAAGCTGCTGTCGCATATCGACTGTGCGGATGCCGTTGAGAAATTGCTGGAGCGAGAAACCTACCAGACTCTGAGCCGAAATGCGCAGCGCTATCCTGCGGAACATTTCAACTATGCTCAGTTCAAAGTTGAATTCGACGACACGCTGCGATCCTTTATCGCTTAATTGGAACGTGAGCCGGAAAACACGCCCGATGCTAAAACACAGAACACCGCACCCTGCCTTCAGCTATCTGATCTATCTGGGGTGCGCCATCGCTTTTTGCACTATTCCTTTCGGTTCTGCGACCGGACGCAATCTGTTTTATATTTCCAGCTACATCGCCTTTATCGCCGTTTGCCTGTACCCGCGCTACTACTTCAGCAACGTTAAAAATCTGCTGTTGCCCGCGCTGATGTTCAGCGTAGGCATGGGAACCATCCTCTGGATGCACCACTTCAAACAGCCGGGTGATTACATCAACATTTACCGCTCTTACATGTCGACCGGCAAGCTCCAACTCGCGACCGCTTTCATCTTACTGATCGCGCTTAATGAACGCCTGTGCGTGCAGCGCCTGCTCGTTGTCGTAGCCCTCGCCACCGGTCTGGCGATCAACGGTTATTCACTCTATCAGGGGCTGCGGCTGGATATCCCGCGCGTAGAGCTCAACTTCGATCGCGCCACGATCGCGGCCTACCTGATGACCGCCCTCGATCTGGTCATGATGCAGGCCATCCTGATGCTGCGCACCCGCTACCGTCTGGCGTTATATATCACGGCGTTCCTGCTGTCCTTCTCTGCGCTGGTGCTCACCGGCACGCGCGCGGCCATGTTGGTCTACCCGGCAGCGGTCTGCCTGTCGCTGTTGGCGACCAAGCAGCTGGTTTCCAGAAAACACAAGCTCGCGTTGGTGGCCTCAGTGCCGCTGCTGCTCATAGCCTGCGGTCTGGCGTTCAAGACGCAGATAGAAGAACGCATCCAGGCCTTTGAGACCGACATGCGCCTGATGGATCAGCCACAAACGGATAACTCGATCATTTCCCGGCTGTCGATGCAAACGCTGGCATGGCGTACCGGTTCACAAGCGCCTTGGGGCCAATCCGCCGAACAACGCGGTGAAGAGATCCGCGCCATCGTCGCGCAGCAGCCACATCTGTACGGCGTCATGCCCTACATCAACGTCCACCTGCACAACGAACTGCTGGAAACCTACTCGCTCAAGGGCGTCTGGGGCGTACTGCTGCTGCTGGCGCTCTACGCCGGCCTGCTCTTCTCTTCGTTCCGGCCGCAGCGCAACGCGTTACTGCTGAGCGTCAGCGCCAGCCTGTTCGTTTACGGCCTGAGCGACGTCATCTTCTTCAGCACGGAAGGCACCGTCATGTTCTGCCTGGCGCTGATCGCCGCCGTTCTTTCCGTTACGAAACAGCCCCCAGTTCAGGAGCCCACCTTGTGAATCCTCAGCAGCCGCTGCTCAGCGTTATCGTGCCGTTTTATAATAATGAAGCGTTCGTTATCGCTGCGCTGGATTCGTTATTTGTACAGATTGACGACGATATCGAGGTGGTGATCATCGACGATGGCTCCACCGACGCCTCCGCCGCGCTGGTCAGCCACTATCTGGCGCAGCGGCGGCATCCGCGCGCGGTCCTTACTTCACAGGCCAACGGCGGCATTGCGCACGCCCGCAACGTCGGGCTACAGCGGGCCACCGGGCGCTATGTCACCTTTCTCGACGGCGACGATCTGCTGAGCGACGACTATCTGGCGATCCTGCGCCCCCTGTTGATCGCCGGTGAATATGACCTGATCGATTTTAATTATCAGAAGTTCACCGAACATCCGTCGACGCCGGATAACCGCGCGGCGCAGCCCGCAGCCTACGACTTTTCACAGTTGGGGCTCGGCTGCCTGCAACCGCTGTTTGCACGCTCGATGTGGCATCTCTGGAGCCGGGTATATAAACGCACGCTGCTGGAAGGGGAGGCGTTCGAAGACGGCAGGCGCTACGAAGACGTGATTTTCACGCCTTTTCAGTATTTCAAAACTCGCCGCATCGCCCATCTTGACTGCGAGCTCTACTTCTATCGGGACAACAGCCAGGGCATCACCCGCAATATCAAACCCAAAGATATTGAAGATCTGCTGTTCGCCATGGAGAAGATGCTGCGTTTTGTGGCGCAGCATCCCGGGGATGAGCCGCTGCGCCGGTTAGCCGCCCTGATGCTGGCTAACTGCTTTTCCGAGGTGAAAAGCATGTCGAAGGCGGTGTACGGCTATTACCATTACGCGCCGGCAACGCTGCATATCCTGCGCCGCGCCGCCGCTGTCTGCCGCAACAGCGACGTGCCGGGCAAAAAAGTCCGCCAGATGCGCTATGCGCGAGTGGATACCTTTCTTTCGAAGCTGCGCGGGCGCAGGCCGCACTAACCGCATCGGCCGGGCGGCCGATGCGTCGTCTCGCCTTTAGCGCGCTAAAGGCACGTGCGCGACCAACTCGTCATAAATCCGCTGCGGCTGGATAACCCCCATCGGGCTTTCCGCCTCCAGCGGCATCGTATAGCCGGTACGAGACACCTGAATGATGCGGTGCAGTTCAGGATCCTGAATCGGCCCGGTGGAACGTGAGTCGGCGGTCACGAACAGGCTGATGGTTTTCACCTTCAACGCCACCGCCAGATGCAACGGCCCGGTATCGCCGGTAACCAGAACATGGAAACTGTCGAGCAACGTCAGTAAACCTTGCAGCCCCGTTTTACCGATCTGGTTATCCACGCAGGCCTGCGTTTGCGGGCCGATCAGACTCAAAAACTGTTTGGCCTTGCCGTCGTCAAACGGTGCGCCAATCAGCACGATGCGTACATTTGGGTGCTTCGCCACCAGCTCATCGGCCAGCCGCGCATAGTGCGCAACCGGCCAGCAACGCGACTCCGTTGACGCCCCCAGCTGAAAACCGATGGTGGGATGCTCGCTGCTTTTGACGCCGCGCTGATAATCCACGGGAATTTCCATCGTCGGATCGTCGCTGCGGCAGCCCAAAATGGAAATCAGCTCCAGCTTGCGGCGCACGAAGTGGCCGTAATAATGGAAGACGTAGTTGGTTAGCCAAGGCTCCAGCCCGCAAATGCCTGAACTGTAGTTATCCCTGATAATGTACTTCGCCCCGGCCAGTACGGCGCTGATGATGTCATAAGGCAGATGGGAATGCAGGATCAGCGCCAAATCCGGCTGATGTTCGCGCAGCGATTTCAGCAACGGGCGCATCGTCTTGATCTTGCTGTCCCAATACACCACGCGATCGTAATAGCGGCCGTTTTCCACCAGCTCGCGGTTTTTCTTGTGCACCACCAGCGTGATGTGCGCGTTGGGGTAGCGTTCCCGCATCGCCCGCAGTGCCGGCGTGTTGAACATGAAGTCGCCCAACGCCGTGGTGGAATAGATGACGATATTGTCAAACTGCTGGGCGCCGTCGAACGTCGCCTTGTCCTGAAAACGGCCGTACTTCGCCGTATAGCGCCGCAAGAACCAGTCGGCAACCTTGATTTTCCATTTCTTCGACATGTGCGTGCTTAATTCGCTTTAAGTTGATAATACTCGGCCAGCGTCATGCCCACCGTGCGCTGCTGCAGCCAGTCAAACAGCTGCTCCAGATCGCGGTACAGCCCTTCGATATCCTGCTCGGTTTTGAACGTCGGGCTGCCGCCCGGCATAAATTCGGAGGAGTGCAGCATGAATTCGACGTAGTCATGCCCCTGCGCCAGCGATGTCTCAGCCACGCTTATCATCTTGGCCACATTGCCGCCACTCGGCCGCAGCCAGTTGACGGACGGCGAACGCCGCTTGCCGCGCAGCCGGTCATAGCCCTGCTTGAAGGCATTCATCAGCGCCGAGTGCTTGTACTGGATACTCATCGGCACTTCCAGCAACGACGAAGCGCCCGGTTTGGCGATGTTCTGCGGATCGATGAAATAGGCCTGCGACGGGAACCGACTATAATCTGTGCCGCCGTTGCCCTGTGGATTGCCCGGCGAAAACTGCCAGTTGACCCGCGGCGTCACCGAACAGTCCACCTGATAGCCGTATTCCAGCAGCAGCGAGGCATAATATTCGTTGAACGCCCAACGGCCGGCGCGATGACTGAGCATTTTGGTCTGGAAGGTGTCTTCCAGCAGCTTGGTCATGTGATCGACCTTGGCGCGGATCTGATCGGCGGGATACTCGATCAAATAAGGCTTGTGGCGCCAGTCGTCGTCGGTGAGCGGCGTCAGCGGCGGGCTGTTCCAGGCATGCAGGTGCATGCCCACTTCACCCGTGCCGCGAGCGATCACGTCGCGCGCGAACTCGACATAAGCCGGGTCCACCGCCATTTCATAGTTGGTGAGATAAACCGGTTTGAAGGCGTATTTTTCGCACAATGCCTGAAAGCGCGGCAAGAAACGCGTGTTTTCGGTCGCGATGCGATCGTGGTTTTGCCACAGATTATCGCCTTCGGTATCAATGGTGATGAGAAACGCCGGTTTAGTCATGAATATCGAGCCTGATATCAACAGAATGCACTATGTTACGCAGGCCGTTTCGCCAGGGCAAACGACTTTGCTGCCTGGTTTGGACAACGTTGAAGCGCATTCGTCCCCGGCTCGGCGATTTTTTTACGGCCAGGCAAGAAAACCTTGCAACAGTAGCCACATGCGATCGTGTCATTTAGAATCAAAGATTGGTTTCCCAGAAAGCGACTCATGATGAACGACGCGCCAGCCCCAACTTCCGCCCCATCCGTACAGCGTATTTTGATCATAAAACTGCGCCATCACGGCGATATGCTGCTGGTCACGCCGGTCATCAGCAGCCTGCGGCAAAACTACCCGCAGGCGCAAATCGACGTACTGCTGTATCAGGAAACGCAGGAGATGCTGGCCAGTAATCCGGAACTGTCGACGCTGTTCGCCATCGACCGTCAATGGAAAAAACAGGGCGCCCGCGCGCACCTGGGGCACGAACTGGCGCTGCTGCGTCGCCTGAAGGCGCAACGCTACGATCTGGTGGTCAACCTGGCCGATCAGTGGCGCAGCGCCATCCTCACGCGCCTGACCGGTGCGCGTATCCGTCTGGGCTTCGATTTCCCCAAACGCCGCGGCTTGCTGTGGCGCCATTGCCACACCCAGCTGGTGCCGGTCGACAATCACGCCCACCTGCATACCGTCGAACAGAATCTTTCGCTGCTGGCGCCGCTGAACCTGCCCGCGCTCAATGAACATGTGACCATGAGTTACGATCCGCAGGATTGGCAGGCTTGTGAGCAACGGTTGCAGAAGCAGGGCGTCTTCAGCAGTTATATTGTGGTGCAACCCACCTCGCGCTGGTTCTTCAAATGCTGGAGCGAAGAGAAAATGGCCGCCACCCTCACCGCCTTGCAGGCCGACGGCCACCAGCTGGTGATCACCTCCGGCCCCGACGCCAGAGAACAAGCCATGGTAGAACGCATTTTGGCGCTCTGCCCGCCACAGGGCGTGATCTCGTTGGCCGGCCAGCTGACGCTGAGCCAACTGGCCGCCCTGATCGACCACGCCAAGCTGTTTATCGGCGTGGATTCGGTGCCGATGCACATGGCCGCCGCGCTGCAAACGCCGTGCGTGGCGCTGTTCGGCCCTTCCAAGCTGACTTTCTGGCGGCCGTGGCAAGCTACCGGCGCCGTGATCTGGGCCGGCGACTTCGGCGAACTGCCCGATCCGGACGCCATCGATACCGGCACCGACGAACGATATCTCGACCTTATTCCTACAGACGCGGTGATTGCAGCCGCGCGGAGCACGCTGGCATGAAAGCATTTCGTTTGGCGATCGTTCGCCAAAAATACCGCCCGGACGGCGGAGCCGAACGTTTCGTTTCCCGCGCCCTGGAAGCGCTGGAGCAACAGGATCTCGATCTGAACGTCATCACTCGCGAATGGCAGGGCGACGCCAATCCCAACTGGCATATCCACCTGTGCAATCCGTTAAAGCTCGGCCGCATCAGCCGCGAACGGGGCTTCGCCGTGGCGGCCAGGGCGCTGTGGCAGAAAGAGCGCTTCGATCTGGTGCAAAGCCACGAACGTATTCCCGGCTGCGACATCTATCGCGCCGGCGACGGCGTACACCGCCGCTGGCTGCTGCAACGCGCGCGTCTGCTGCCGGAATGGCGCCGCAAGTGGCTGTTCTCCAATCGCTATCACCGCTATGTGATGTGCGCCGAACGCGCCATGTACGCCGCGCCCGAGCTGAAAGCCGTCATCTGCAACGCCGAGATGATCAAGCAGGAAATCATCGCCGACTTTGGCGTGCCCGCCGACAAGATCACGGTGATCTATAACGCCATCGACAATCAAAAGTTCCCGCCCGCCGACGAGGCCCAGCGTCAACGTCTGCGCAAGCAATATCAGATCCCGCAACAGGCGCACTGCCTGATCTTCGTCGGCTCCGGTTTCGAGCGCAAAGGGCTGGCCGCCGCCATCCGCGCCGTGGCGGCGACCGACAGCCACCTCCTGGTGATCGGTAAAGACAAAGCCGAAAAACGCTACCGGGCGCTGGCGCAGTCGCTGGGCTGCGGCGATCGCATTCACTTTATGGGCGTGCAGAAGCAGACCCTGCCGTTCTATCAGGCCGCGGACGCGCTGCTGCTGCCGACGCTGTACGATCCGTTCCCGAATGTGATTCTGGAAGCGATGTCGTGCGGCCTGCCGGTTATCACCAGCACCACCTGCGGCGGCGCCGAGTTTATCACCCCAGGCCAGAACGGCTTCGTGACCGACGCGCTCGATGTACCAGCCATCACGGAGGCTATTCGGGCACTGCCGCGCCAGGCGCTGGGATCATCTATGGGCGAAGCGGCGAGATTGCGCATTATGACGGCTACGCCGGCGCATCTGTCCGAACAGCTGATTTCCCTCTATAACCGGTTACTGGATTAGCTATGCGTATTCTGATGATCATCGATGGCCTGCCGGGAGGCGGCGCGGAAAAAGTGGTGCTGACCCTGTGTCAGGGCATGCAGCAACAGGGGCACGACGTCAGTCTGATCTCGCTGCGCGACGTCTGCAATTACTCTATTCCACCGGGCATTGATTATCAGGTGCTGGCCGATCGCAGCCGTGCCCCCTGGCGCAAGCTGACCGAGCTGTCGCGCCGCGCCGCCGCGCTGGATCGCGCGATAGCCGAACACGAGCGCCAACACGGCGCGTTCGATCTGGTGTTCTCCAACCTGCATAAAACCGATCGCATCGTCAGCCGCAGCAAGCGGTTGGCCGCGGATCGCCTGTGGTTCTGCATTCACGGCATCCTCTCCACCTCCTACCTCGGTCACCGCAAGGGTCTCGATCGCTGGCTGAAGCAACGCAAAATCGCCAACGTTTACCAGGGAAGAAATATCGTCGCCGTTTCACAGGCGGTCGGCGACGATCTGCAGCGGAACTTGCCGATCCGCCCGCGCCGGTTGGCGGTCATCAACAACCCGTTCGACATCGACGCCATTCAGCAACAGGCGGCGGCGCCTTGCGAACTGGCCGGCCAGGGCTATCTGGTGCACGTCGGCCGCTTTCACACCACCAAGCGGCATGACCGCCTGTTGAAAGCCTATGCGCTCTCCGGCATTCAGGCACCGCTGGCCTTGATCGGGTCCGGTGACGACGCCAAAGTCGACGAGGTCAAACGTCTGGCGACAGACTTGGGCATCGCAGAGCGCGTGTTGTTCCTCGGTTTCCAGAGCAATCCCTATCCGTTTATTCGTCATGCCTCGCTGCTGGTGCTCAGCTCCGACAGCGAAGGGTTTGGCAACGTACTGGTAGAATCGCTGCTGTGCGGCACACCGGTGGTCAGCACTCGCTGCCCGGGCGGCCCTGCGGAAATTCTGGAAAAAGCCGGCATGGCTAACGCGCTGGCGGAATTAAACGAAGCGTCGCTGGCAGAAAAAATGGCGGAGGTTTACGCCAACCCGCCGCAGATAAATCAACAGCAATTGCTGAGCTATGGGCTTGAGCCTATTTGCCATCAATATATTGAGCTGAAAGAAGAATAATAAAAAAATAAATAAGGCAGGGGATGCCTGCCTTATTTTCTTCGTTAGTTGAGCGCCTGCATTTTCTGCCAAACCTCATCGACAGAAACATCTTCACAGTGCCCCGATTCACTTTGCAAAATATGATGGCGGCCAGTCCATGGATG
Organism: Serratia sp. SA088; assembly: GCF_049065515.1. Lineage (NCBI taxonomy): Bacteria > Pseudomonadati > Pseudomonadota > Gammaproteobacteria > Enterobacterales > Yersiniaceae > Serratia > Serratia sp. SA088. The sequence goes on along the minus strand of NZ_JBAKGW010000012.1, from coordinate 46,678 downwards.
CCAGGACACTTTATCGGTATCGCCAAAGAACACCACCATGTCCTTATTCAACGCAGCAGCAAGATGCATCTGCCCACCGTCGCTGCACAGCACCCGGTCACATAAATCAAACCCGCCCAACAGCTCACGCACCGACGCCGTCGGATAAAGCGCGACGCGTTCGTTTTGACACAGCGCCAGCAGCTGTTCGGCGCGCTGCTGATCGCCGATGTCGTCCGGTGCCAACGTGCCCTGCGGCGACCAAAAGATCAGCACGCCGGTGTGGGGATCGGCAACCAGACGGTTGATGATTTCGGCATAGCGCTCAACCGGCCAACGCCGTTTCGGGCTGCGGCTGCTGATGTGCACGGCGCATACGCGCTCGACCGGCGGCAGACGTTCCTGCCGCCGCTGCGCCGCCAATTGCCGCTCTTCAGGCGCCAGAAACACCCGCACCGGCGGGATCGGAATGGATTGATCGGTTATCGCCGATAAATAGCTGTAGGTGTGCTCGACCTGATGGAGGCCGCGGAAATCGTCCTTGCGGAACGGGCGATGAATATCTTTCGTGCCCAGATCGGCGCCGATGATATGGGTGGCCCCGGCCATTTTCGCTAGACGCAGGCTGTATTTGCAAGGCACCGGGTTGGCCAGAATAACCGCATCGAACTTTATTTTGCGCAGCTTCAGGAAGATCATCATGCGTTCAAAATAAACGCCCAACGTGGTCTCATTTTTCGCCTTGTGCTTGGCCTTTTTATAGACAAAGACTTTCTCGAGATGAGGATTGTTTTTAACAACATCCTGGCTGACTTTATTGATCAGCAGATAAACTTTTGCGTCCGGATAGGCAATTTTCACCCCCTCAATCAAGGGCGTGGTGCAAACAAGATCGCCGATGTTGTCGCGGCGAATAATTAAAATATTCTTCATTCCGAGCCTGTCGGCGAAATCGCTCGCCGGTTGTCTGAAACTGACACCCAAGGTTACCAAATTAGCGCCTTTCCCTTCCAGTTATGGTACTATTCCGAATAACCCATATAAATGAAATTGATAGAATGTTGCTGCGTTTATATCAGGTACTACTCTACCTCATCCAACCCCTGATCTGGCTCCGCTTACTGCTGCGCAGCCGCAAAGCTCCAGCCTACCGTAAACGCTGGGCGGAACGCTATGGCTTCTGCGCCGGGAAAGTCGTGCCAGGCGGCATCATGCTGCATTCCGTCTCCGTCGGCGAAACGCTGGCGGCCATCCCGCTGGTGCGGGCGCTGCGCCATCGTTACCCCGCTTTGCCGATAACTGTGACCACAATGACCCCGACAGGTTCAGAACGCGTCCAGTCCGCTTTTGGCAAAGACGTGCATCATGTCTATCTGCCCTACGATCTGCCCGGCGCCATGAACCGCTTCCTCGACCAGGTGAATCCCAAGCTGGTGATCATCATGGAAACCGAGCTATGGCCTAACCTGATCAACGCGCTGCATCAGCGGCAAATCCCCCTGGTGATCGCCAATGCGCGTCTGTCGGCCCGCTCCGCCGCCGGCTATAAGAAAATTGGCGGATTCATGCGCGATATGCTGCGCCGCATCACGCTGATCGCCGCACAGAACCAGGAAGATGGCGATCGATTTATCGAACTGGGCCTGAAACGCTCGCAGCTGGCCGTAACCGGCAGCCTGAAATTCGATATCTCCGTCACCCCGGAGCTGGCCGCCCGCGCCGTTACATTGCGCCGCCAATGGGCGCCGCGCCGCCCGGTGTGGATCGCCACCAGCACCCATGACGGTGAAGAAACCATCCTGCTGGAAGCGCACCGCAAGCTGCTGGAAAAACACCCTGACCTGCTGCTGATCCTGGTGCCGCGTCACCCGGAACGCTTCCCGACAGCCAAAGAGCTGGTGCAGAAGGCCGGCTTCAGTTACACCCTGCGCAGCAGCGGCGAAATCCCGTCCGGCAGCACCCAGGTGGTGATCGGCGATACCATGGGCGAACTGATGCTGCTGTACGGCATCGCCGATCTGGCCTTTGTCGGCGGCAGCCTGGTGGAACGCGGCGGTCACAACCCGCTGGAAGCCGCCGCGCACGCCATCCCGGTGTTGATGGGCCCGCATACTTTCAACTTTAAAGACATCTGCGCCAAGCTCTCCCAAGCCGAAGGCCTGATCACCGTGACCGATGTCGATTCGCTGGTGAAGGAAGTGGCAACCCTGCTGACCGACGAAGACTACCGTCGTTACTACGGCCGCCATGCGGTGGAAGTGCTGTATCAGAATCAGGGAGCGTTGCAGCGCCTGCTGCAGCTGCTGGAACCGCACCTGCCGCCCCGGAGTCACTGAATGAGCAGCCGCAAAAGCCTGTCGGTGGTGATGATCGCCAAAAACGAAGCCGGGCTGTTGCCGGACTGCCTGCGCTCGGTCGAGTGGGCCGATGAAATCATTGTGCTGGACTCCGGCAGCGAAGACGACAGCGTCGCCGTCGCCGAAAGCCTGGGCGCCAAAGTCTTCACCCACACCGACTGGCAAGGGTTTGGCAAGCAGCGTCAGCTGGCGCAAAGCTACGCCAGCCATGACTACGTTTTGATGATCGACGCCGACGAACGCGTTACACCCGAGCTGCGGCAATCTATCGAACAGGTGTTGAACGCGCCGGAGGACGGCGCCGTCTACAGCTGCGCGCGGCGCAACCTGTTCCTCGGCCGCTTCATGCGCCACAGCGGCTGGTATCCCGACCGCGTCAACCGCCTGTACGCCAACCAACGCTATCGCTATAACGACGATCTGGTGCACGAGTCGCTGAACATCGGCGACGCCAAAGTGATCCCCCTCAGCGGCGATATGCTGCACCTGACCTGCCGCGATTTCTTCGCCTTCCAGCGCAAACAGCTGCGCTACGCCGAAGAGTGGGCCACCCAGCGCCACCGGGCCGGCAAGCGTTGCGGCTATTTGTCCATCTTGACCCACACGCTCGGCGCCTTCGTCAAAACCTGGCTGCTGCGCGCCGGCTTCCTGGATGGCAAACAGGGGTTGCTGTTAGCGGTGGTCAACGCGCAATATACCTTCAATAAATATGCCGCATTATGGGCATTGGGCCGCAACTACTCAGAGAAGTGAATCATGACCAGCAAAGCCATCTATCCCGGGACGTTCGATCCCATGACCAACGGCCACCTGGATTTAGTGACGCGCGCGTCGCTAATGTTCGATCACGTCATTCTGGCCATCGCCGCCAGCCCGAGCAAAAAACCGCTGTTCAGCCTGGATGAGCGCGTGGCGTTAGCGACGCAGGTCACCTCACATCTGGGCAATGTTGAGGTACTGGGCTTCAGCGAACTGATGGCACACTTCGCCGCGCACCAGAATGCCAATATCCTGGTGCGTGGCCTGCGTGCGGTGTCTGACTTTGAATATGAATTGCAGCTGGCGAACATGAACCGCCATTTGATGCCAACGCTGGAAAGCGTATTTCTGATGCCTTCCGAAGAGTGGTCGTTCATCTCCTCCTCACTGGTGAAGGAGGTCGCCCGCCACGGCGGCGATATCGCGCCTTTCCTGCCCGATGTGGTCACCCAGGCGCTGATGGCGAAGCTCGCCGCCGAGTGATCGGCTCAGCGCTGGCAGCGGCGGCAAAAGAAGGTGCTGCGCTGCCCGTGCTTGGCAGATTCGATCGGCGTGCCGCACGCGCGGCACGGTTCTCCCGCCCGGCCGTAAACCTGCAACTCCTGCGCGAAATACCCCGGTTTGCCATCCGACTGCAAAAAGTCGCGCAATGTCGTGCCGCCCTGCTCGATAGAGCGCTGCAACACCGCCTTGATGGTCTTCGCCAGCAGTTCCGCTTCGGCTTTGCTCAAGGATCCCGCCGGACGATCGGGCAGGATCCCGGCGCTGAACAGCGATTCGCTGGCGTAAATGTTACCAACGCCGACCACCAACTTGTTATCCATCAGCCACGGTTTGATCAGCGTGCGCTTATTGCGTGATTTTTCATACAGGTAATCGCCGTTGAACGCTTCGCTCAGCGGTTCCGGCCCCAGATGCGCCAACACGCTGCTGGTCGCCAGGTCTTCGCACCACAGCCAGGCGCCGAAACGGCGCGGATCGGTATAGCGCAGGATCATGCCGTTGCTGATCACCAGATCGACGTGGTCGTGTTTGCCGGCTTCGTCTTCGTTTTCCTCGCGCAGCATGCGCAGGCTGCCCGACATGCCCAGGTGCACGATAATCCAACCGTTCTCCAGCTCGATCAGCAGGTATTTGGCCCGGCGCTGCACGCTGAGCACCGGCCGATCGCTCAGCGTTAGGATCTGCTCGGAAACCGGCCAGCGCAGGCGCGCGTTGCGCACCACCGCATACTGAATGCTGTGGCCGACAAGATAAGGCTCTATACCGCGTCTGCTCGTCTCAACTTCCGGTAATTCAGGCATCTGGCTTCCCCTCCGACGTTTTCTACCCTTTATAAAACAAAAAACCCGGCCAAGGCCGGGTTTTTCATTAATCCACTAAAATTATTTAATTTTAGCTTCTTTGTATACTACGTGCTGACGGACAACTGGATCGAATTTCTTCAGTTCCAATTTTTCCGGCTTAGTACGCTTGTTCTTCGTGGTGGTATAGAAGTGACCAGTACCAGCAGAAGAAACCAGCTTGATCTTCTCGCGAACACCTTTAGCCATGATTCAGTTCCTTAATACTTCTCACCACGGGCACGCAGATCGGCCAGAACCGTCTCAATACCCTTCTTATCGATAACACGCATACCTTTAGCAGATACACGCAGAGTTACAAAGCGCTTCTCAGCCTCAACCCAAAAACGGTGTGAGTGCAGGTTAGGCAGAAAACGGCGTTTGGTCGCGTTCATTGCGTGGGAACGGTTGTTACCGCTCACCGGGCGCTTGCCAGTAACTTGGCAGACTCGGGACATGTCTATTCTCCAAAAATCAAATCAGCTCGAGCTTCGTATAGGGTATGGCCGCCTCGTCAGGCTTTTAGAGCCCATCTCAGCAAACTTCATACTGAGGAGACTCTCGTCATCAGGTAGAAACCACACATCAGGTCAGAAACCTGCTGAGATAGGCTCTTGCGCCAAACCCAAGATTCTCAAAGGTGGCGTAGTATACGCTCTGAAGCGTAAGTGCTCAAGTCCCGAACAGCTAAAGATCCCACAAGGATCGCGAAAAAATCGCTTAAAGCCATCCGCGCTCGGCAAAAGAGACGCATTCACCCCGACCGATCACCAAATGATCAAGCACTCGGATCTCCAATAACTGACAGGCTTTCACCACCTGTTCCGTTATTAAACGGTCGGCATGACTGGGTTCAGCCTTACCCGAAGGGTGATTATGCGCGAGAATCAGCGCGGCGGCATTAGCCTTCAACGCTTCACGCACAATTTCTCTCGGGTAGACGACGACGCTGCTGATGGTACCAGCAAACATCTCCTGATGGCGAATAACCCGATGCTGATTGTCTAAAAACAATACCAAAAAGACCTCTCGCTCGCGATGCGCCAGCAGGCTTTGCAGATAATGCTGGGTGACGCGCGGGTTGAGCATGGCGTTTTCCTGCGACAAGTGGCTGGAAAAGAAGCGCAGCGCCAGCTCGGCAATCGCCTGCAGTTGGGTATAGCTGGCGTCGCCCAGGCCTTTTTGGCTGCAAAAAGCCTGATGATCGGCCGACATCAGGTGATAAAGCGAGCCGAACCGGCGCAGCAGTTGCTCCGCCAACTGCATCACATGCACGCCGGGCAACCCGGTGCGCAAGAAAATGGCCAACAGCTCTGCGTCAGACAGCGACGCCGCCCCCTGCATCAACAGTTTTTCACGCGGCGCCAACGCGCCCGGCCAGCACGCCACAATCGGGTTGCTCATCGTGTTCCTCCCTGAAAGGGCTACAGCATGCCATGCGCCACCCGACGCGTTCGACAGGTGTTTGATAACATTGCGAAGTGTTTCGCAAAGCACAATGTAACGCCCTGCAGCCATTGCGGAATCGCTCACCTGAACGGCGGATATGCTAAAATGGCGCATCTTTCGGCTTTCAATCGGACAATGATGATGACGGGACTTTCCGGCAAACATATTGTGCTTGGCATCAGCGGCGGCATCGCCGCCTACAAATGCCCAGAGCTGGTGCGCCGCCTGCGCGACAGGGGCGCGGAAGTGCGCGTGGTGATGACCAACGCCGCCAAGGCGTTCATTACGCCGCTGACGCTGCAGGCCGTTTCCGGCCATCCGGTGTCCGACGATCTGTTGGATCCCGCCGCCGAAGCCGCCATGGGCCACATCGAGCTCGGCAAATGGGCGGATCTGGTGATTCTGGCGCCGGCGACCGCCGATCTGCTGGCGCGCGTCGCCGCCGGCATGGCCAACGATCTGCTGACCACCGTCTGCCTGGCGACCGACGCACCTATCGCCGCCGCGCCCGCCATGAACCAGCAGATGTATCGCGCCGCCGCCACGCAGGCCAACCTGCAAACGCTGCAGGCGCGCGGCATGCTGCTCTGGGGACCGGACAGCGGCAGCCAGGCCTGCGGCGACGTCGGCCCGGGCCGCATGCTGGATCCGCTGGACATCGTCGAACTGGCGAACGGCCATTTCTCTGTCACGCAGGATCTGCAACATTTGCAGGTTATGATCACCGCCGGCCCGACGCGTGAAGCGTTGGATCCGGTGCGTTTCATCAGCAATCACAGCTCCGGCAAAATGGGCTTCGCCATCGCCCGCGCCGCCGCCGCCCGCGGCGCGCAGGTGACGCTGATCGCCGGGCCGGTGAGCCAGCCGACGCCGCCAAAGGTCACACGTGTGGACGTCACCAGCGCACTGGAGATGGAACAGGCGGTGCAACAACGCGCCGCTCAGCAGCAGATTTTCATCTCCTGCGCCGCCGTAGCCGACTACCGCCCCGAGCGGATCGCCGATGAAAAAATAAAAAAACAGGGTGATGAAATCGTCCTCAAGATGGTAAAAAACCCCGATATCGTCGCCGGCGTGGCGGCGATGACCAAAAATCGACCGTTTGTCGTGGGGTTTGCCGCCGAAACCCAGAATGTGGAAGAATACGCGCGGCAAAAACTGGCGCGTAAGAAGCTGGATTTGATTTGCGCTAACGATGTATCGCTTGCAGAGCACGGGTTCAACAGCGACACCAATGCCCTGCATCTTTTTTGGCAGGATGGAGAGAAACGCCTGGCGCTGAGCGACAAGGCACTCCTTGGCCAACGTTTAATAGACGAGATAGTCAGCCGTTATGATGAAAAAAATCGACGTTAAGATCCTCGACCCGCGCATCGGTCAGGATTTCCCGCTACCGACCTACGCCACTCCGGGCTCCGCCGGTCTCGACCTGCGCGCCTGCCTGGACAGCGCGGTGGAGCTGGCGCCGGGTGAAACCACGCTGCTGCCTACCGGTCTCGCGATCCATATCGCCGACGCCGGCCTGGCGGCGGTGATCCTGCCGCGCTCAGGCCTGGGCCATAAGCACGGCGTCGTGCTGGGCAATCTGGTCGGCCTGATAGACTCCGATTATCAGGGCCAGCTGATGGTGTCCGTCTGGAACCGCGGCCAGAAGCACTTCACCATCGAGCCGGGTGAACGCATCGCGCAGATGGTCTTCGTGCCGGTGGTGCAGGCCGAATTCAACCTGGTGGAAGAGTTCGACAGCAGCGAACGCGGCGAAGGCGGCTTCGGCCACTCGGGGCGCCACTAAGCGCTACCCAATGTACGATGGCCGGCAGGGAAACGTCGCCTGAACCTTGCCTTTCCGGGGAGAAGGATGTCTCTGCGGCAAGGTTTTACCGCGACAATTGCAGCGCACACCAGGCAGCGCGGAAAAAGGCCGTTAAGGCCGCTGACCCCAGCATCGTAAAAAAGCTATCACATAAGCCGCACAGAGCCTGCTCTGCAGCGGCCGGTGCCCGGGTTTCCGTCAGTTAAGTTTTAGCAAGGGTCTAATCAGACATGGCAGAAAAAGAAAAGACGAAAAGGAATCGGCGCGAGGAAATATTGCAGGCGTTAGCCCAGATGCTGGAATCCAGCGACGGCAGCCAACGCATCACCACCGCCAAGCTCGCCGCGAACGTGGGTGTTTCTGAAGCTGCGCTGTACCGGCATTTCCCCAGCAAGACACGGATGTTCGACAGTCTGATCGAGTTTATCGAAGACAGCCTGATCACCCGCATCAACCTGATCTTGCAGGACGAGAAAGAGACGTTTAATCGTCTGCGCCTGATTTTGCTGCTGATTCTGGGCTTTGCGGAACGCAACCCGGGGCTGACGCGCATCATGACCGGCCACGCGCTGATGTTTGAACAGGATCGCCTGCAGGGCCGCATCAACCAGCTGTTCGAACGCATCGAGGCGCAGCTGCGCCAGGTGTTGAAAGAGCGCAAATTGCGCGAAGGCAAAGGCTTTATCGTCGATGAAACGCTGCTGGCCAGCCAGCTGCTGGCCTTCTGCGAAGGCATGTTGTCGCGCTATGTGCGTTCGGAATTCCGCTATCGTCCCACGCAGGAATTCGACGCCCGCTGGCCGCTCTTGGCAGCACAGTTGCAATAACGATAACGCCGGGCATGCCCGGCGTTTTACTTACACCCCGTACTGCTCGCGGTAAGCGCGCACCGCCGCCAGGTGGTCCGCCATCTCCGGTTTCTCTTCCAGGTAGGCAATCAGGTCTTTCAGCGTCACGATCGAAATCACCTTGCAGTGATAGTCGCGTTCCACTTCCTGGATGGCGGAGATATCCGCGCGGCCGCGTTCTTGACGGTCGAGGGAGATCAGCACGCCCGCCAGCGAAGCGCCGCTGGCGCCGATGATTTCCATCGACTCGCGGATCGCGGTGCCGGCGGTGATCACATCGTCCACCAGCATCACGCGCCCCTGCAGCGGGCTGCCCACCAGCGAACCGCCTTCGCCATGGGTCTTGGCTTCCTTGCGGTTAAAGCAGTAAGGCACGTCGCGCTCATGGTGTTCCGCCAGCGCCACCGCCGTGGTGGTGGCGATAGGAATGCCTTTATAGGCCGGGCCAAACAGCAGGTCGAAATCGATGCCGGAATCCATCAGGGCTTCGGCGTAGAAGCGCCCCAACAGCGCAAGATCGCGCCCAGTATTAAACAGGCCGGCGTTGAAGAAATACGGGCTGGTGCGGCCGGATTTCAGGGTGAACTCGCCGAACTTCAATACCTGCTTGTTAAGCGCGAACTCGATGAACTGGCGCTGATAGGCTTTCATTACTGCTTCTCCTCGTCTGAATCTGCTTGGGTCTTGTCATTACTACCGCCCGATCGCCGGGCATAAAAAAGGCGACTTCTCAGTCGCCTTGAAAAATCAGTCCACCAGCGCCGCTTTCTGCGCCTGGAAGATGGTTTCGATGCCCCCTCGGGCCAGCGCCAATAGCGCCAACAGCTCATCGTGGCTGAACGGCTCGCCTTCGGCGGTGCCCTGCACTTCAATCATGCGGCCGTCTTCCATCATCACCACGTTCATGTCGGTTTCCGCCGCGGAATCTTCCACATACTCCAGATCGCACAGCGCTTCGCCATTGACGATGCCGACGGAAACCGCCGCCACCATCCCCTTCATCGGGTTAGCTTTCAGCTTGCCGTTAGCCACCAGGGTGTTCAGCGCATCGGCCAGCGCCACGCAGGCGCCGGAGATGGAGGCAGTGCGGGTACCGCCGTCGGCCTGCAGTACGTCGCAGTCGAGGGTGATGGTGAATTCACCGAGCTTTTTCAGATCCACCGCGGCGCGCAGCGAGCGGGCGATCAGGCGCTGGATCTCCAGCGTGCGGCCGCCCTGCTTGCCTTTGGCGGCTTCACGGGCGTTGCGGCTGTGGGTGGAACGCGGCAGCATGCCGTACTCGGCGGTGATCCAACCTTGCCCCTGGCCTTTCAGGAAGCGCGGAACGCCCTCTTCTACCGTGGCGGTGCACAAGACTTTGGTATCGCCAAACTCAACCAGCACTGAACCTTCAGCGTGTTTAGTATAGTGACGGGTCAGTGTCAGGGGGCGAACTTGCTGTGGTGCTCTGCCTGCAGGACGCATGGGCTCTCTCCGGCTTCAAATCAACTATTGGCTGCGCATTATACGGGCTTCGTGACGTAATGCCTATCCTGCCCGCAGCCGCGACGCTATAATCGCCCCATCTTTTCCTATTACGGGTACGCATCAATGATCCGCAGCATGACCGCCTACGCCCGGCGTGAAATCAAGGGTGAATGGGGCAGCGCAGCCTGGGAGCTGCGTTCCGTTAACCAGCGCTACTTAGAAACCTACATCCGCCTGCCGGAACAATTCCGCAGCCTGGAGCCGGTGATCCGTGAACGTATCCGTGGCCGCCTGACCCGCGGCAAAGTCGAATGCAACCTGCGTTTCGAATTGGATCCAAGCGCGCAAAGCTCGCTGATCCTGAACGAAAAGCTGGCCAAACAGCTGGTCGAAGCCGCCAACTGGGTGAAAATGCAAAGCGACGAAGGGGAAATCAACCCGATCGACGTGCTGCGCTGGCCGGGCGTGATGTCCGCGCAGGAGCAGGATCTGGACGCCATCAGCGCCGAGCTGATGCAGGCGCTGGACGGCGCGCTGGATGACTTTATCGTCGCACGCGAAAGCGAAGGCGCCGCGCTGAAAACGCTGATCGAACAGCGTCTCGACGGCGTCAGCGCCGAAGTGGTCAAAGTGCGCGCCCAGATGCCGAACATCCTGCAATGGCAGCGCGAGCGCCTGGTCAGCAAGCTGGAAGAGGCGCAGGTGCAGCTGGAAAACACCCGCCTGGAGCAGGAGCTGGTGCTGATGGCGCAGCGCATCGACGTCGCCGAAGAGCTGGACCGTCTGGAAGCGCACGTGAAAGAGACGCACAACATCCTGAAGAAGAAAGAAGCCGTCGGCCGCCGCCTCGACTTTATGATGCAGGAGTTCAACCGCGAATCGAACACCCTGGCCTCCAAGTCGATCAATGCCGACGTCACCGCCTCCGCCATCGAGCTGAAAGTGCTGATCGAGCAAATGCGCGAGCAGATCCAGAACATCGAGTGATCCCGCTCCACACGCCATCAAGCCCGCGCCACGCGGGCTTTTTTATGGCTGCAGATCAGCGATAGGCGGCCGCCTGCTCCTCACCGATCAACCCCATTTTCTGCAGCTGCACCGCAATGCTCCAGGTTGAGCGTTCGAACTCATCGCTCAGCGCTTCCAGCGTCGCCCCGGCCGCATGGCTCTCGCGCAGCCGCAGCTTTTCCTCTTCCGGCCAGGGGAAGTAGGCATTGGCCGGCCGCCCCTCGGCCAGATTCTTCTGCCGCTTCTCCTCCGGCGTCAGCCGGGCTTTTTTCTGCGGTTCGGCTTCACCGTCGAACTCGTTGGCCAACGCGAACAGCAGGCGGATAGCCTCCGGCGCGCAGGCCGCCGAAGCCGGTCTCAACAGCTCGCCGGTGTCGGGATTAACGCCGTTGGCCAGCGCCCTGAGCAACGTGCCGGTATTCATTGTTCGTCTCCTTGTCCGAGAAAATGCGCCGGTCGTAGCGCCTTGTTCAGGCATTTTTCTCCGCTTCCCTCGAGAAAACCACGCTTTACGCCATGAAAAAGTGCCAGTTGCGAGCCAGATTCCAGGCGCCTGAACGTGCGGGACGGTGGTTGCATCAGGCTGCGAGCCGGCAGGCATCATGGAAGACGGCTCACTAAGGCACTTCGGGGGCTTATGAAAAACTGCCGAGCAGCGCGTGTGGATGACATTTGGCAAGATATCCCGCACGCCATAAGTATTTTGTTCTAATTATCACGCAAGGTAATGAAAGGACGGCGATGCTGTGGCTAAATGTGTTTTTTTCCTGCCCGTGAACCGTACGGACCGTTTATGCCACAAATTCTGCAATTTATTATGGCCCTGGTGGTGATCATCGCCCTGGCGCTGCTGGTCAGCAATAATCGCAAGAAAATCCGCCTGCGCTATATCATCCAGCTGTTGGTGATCGAAGGCGCGCTGGCCTACTTCTTCCTGCACTCCGCCAGCGGGCTCAGCGTGATCAAACACGTCGCCGGCTTCTTCGACACCCTGCTCGCCTACGCCGCCCAAGGCTCGGAGTTCGTATTCGGCGGCATGAGCAAGGATGGCCTGGCGTTCATCTTCCTCGGCGTTTTGTGTCCTATCATCTTTATTTCCGCCCTGATCGGCATTTTGCAGCATTTCCGCATCCTGCCACTGATCATCCGCCTGGTGGGCACCCTGCTGTCCAAGGTCAACGGCATGGGCAAGCTGGAATCGTTCAACGCCGTCAGCACGCTGGTGCTGGGGCAGTCAGAGAACTTCATCGCCTACAAGGGCATCATCGGCGACATCTCGCCGCGCCGCATGTACACCATGGCCGCGACCGCCATGTCGACGGTATCGCTCTCCATCGTCGGCGCCTACATGTCGATGATCGACGCGCAGTACGTGGTGGCGGCGTTGATCCTTAATATGTTCAGCACCTTCATCATCCTGTCGATCATCAACCCGTATCAGGTCGAAGACGAGCCGGAGCTGAAGCTGAACAAGCTGCACGAAGATCAGAGCTTCTTCGAAATGCTGGGCGAGTACATTCTGGCCGGCTTCAAGATTGCGATGATCATCGCGGCGATGCTGATCGGCTTTATCGCGCTGATCTCCGCCGTCAACGCGCTGTTCTCGGCGGTGCTCGGCATCAGCTTCCAGCAGATCCTCGGCTACGTGTTCTATCCGCTGGCCTGGCTGATCGGCATCCCGGCGGAGGAGGCCCTGAAGGCGGGCAGCATCATGGCGACCAAACTGGTGGCCAACGAATTCGTGGCGATGATTGAACTGAAGAAGATCGCGGCGGAGCTGTCGCCGCGCGGGCTGGGCATTTTGTCGGTGTTCCTGGTGTCGTTCGCCAACTTCGCCTCCATCGGCATCGTCGCCGGCGCCATCAAAGGACTGAACGAGCAGCAAGGCAACGTGGTTTCCCGTTTTGGCCTGAAGCTGGTTTACGGCTCGACGCTGGTGAGCCTGTTGTCAGCAGCCATCGCCGGCCTGGTGCTGTAATCCTCACTCCCGGCCAGGCGGCCGGGAGTGCGTTTTAAAACGCCACGCACACCGGCGCATCCACCCGCATCACCGAATCCTGCGCAAACTGCTGCTTATAGCCGCTGCGCAGCGCCTCGATATTCGCCTCGCTCTCTTTGCCCGGCGCATGGATCAGCAGCAGCGCCTTGCTGTTCTCGCGCGCCAGTTTGCCGTCGTGGCCCAGCCACTGCCCTTTGGCATCAAACACCGTCAGCCCGTCTTTAAAACGCGGCGTCACCTGGCTATCGACGAAGGTTTGCCACTCGGCGGCGGTGATCGCCGGCCCCGCCGGCCGGTTCAGGCCGAAGTAGAGCGTTGTCTGCACCAGCGGATCGCCGGTGCGGCAAGCCGGGGCGGGTGACGTTGTCTGGTGGCCTGGCGCCACGCAGCCGCTCAGCAGCAGGGCGGCAGCCATCACGGCGCAGACGGCCAGTTTCGGGGAGTTTTTCATCTGCAATCTCGATTTTTCGGTTGAAGGATTCGCTGCAAAAATCATAGTCAGCGATGGAAATTAGCGCGAAATTTCTAATGCTTTCATTAACAGCAAGATGTTAAAAAAGGCTGGTTATCGGCAATAAAAATGGTGTTTGGATTAGCTATATTAATCCGAAATGCCATCGGTGAAAAAAACTCAGTGGCGCGCGCCATCGGCGGCGATTACCCTGCCGGCCATCATTCTGACGCAAGTACGCTGTGAATCCCTTATGTTACTGAGCATCCTTTATATCATCGGCATCACCGCCGAAGCCATGACCGGCGCGTTGGCGGCCGGCCGCCGCCAAATGGACATGTTCGGCGTGATCATCATCGCCTCGGTCACCGCGATCGGCGGCGGGTCGGTGCGCGATATGTTGCTCGGGCATTTTCCGTTGGGCTGGGTCAAACACCCGGAATACATCGTCATCGTCGCAATAGCGGCAATCGTCACCACCTGGGTGGCCCCCCTGATGCGCCATCTGCGCCGCCTGTTCCTGGTGCTCGACGCCGTCGGCCTGATTGTCTTCTCGATCATCGGCGCGCAGGTGGCGCTGGATATGGGGCACAGCGCGATTATCGCCGCCATCGCCGCGGTGATCACCGGCGTCTTCGGCGGGGTGCTGCGCGACATGTTCTGCAACCGCATCCCGCTGGTGTTCCAGAAAGAGATCTACGCCGGCATCTCCTTCAGCGCCGCCTGGCTGTATATCGGCCTGCAGCACCTCAGCCTGCCGCACAATCTGGTGGTGATCCTCACCTTGGTCGCCGGCCTGAGCGCGCGTCTTATCGCCCTGCGCTTCCGCCTCGGTCTGCCGGTGTTCAACTACCAACATCCGGATCACTGATCCCGGGGCGGCAGCGCGCCGCCGCTGGGCCAAAACTGCCAAAATATTGCTCTTCAGCGCGCATATTCGCCCTTTCGACGCTTTTTCCGCGCAAAGCCACGGGCAAAATGCGAGCTAACGCTGCACCCGGCGCGTTAGCCGTGTATACTGTGCGGAGAAAATACACATCCGCTGTTTTTGGCATATCAACCGTTATCAACGAACATCATCATGGCTCAAGGCACGCTTTATATTGTCTCTGCTCCCAGTGGCGCAGGTAAATCAAGTCTGATTCAGGCTTTGTTAAAGACGCAACCGCTGTACGACACGCAGGTTTCGGTTTCGCACACCACGCGCGACAGCCGCCCGGGTGAAAATCACGGCGAGCACTATTTCTTCGTCTCGAAAGACGAATTCCGCCGGATGATCGAGCAGGATGCGTTTCTTGAGCACGCCGAAGTGTTCGGCAACTATTACGGCACTTCGCGCGCCGCCATCGAACAAGTCTTGTCGACCGGCGTGGACGTGTTTCTGGATATCGACTGGCAGGGCGCGCAGCAAATCCGCGCCAAAATGCCGCAGGCGCGCAGCATCTTCATTCTGCCGCCATCGAAGGAAGAACTGGGCCGCCGCCTGCGCGGGCGCGGGCAGGATTCCGAAGAGGTGATCGCCAAACGCATGGCCCAGGCCGTGGCGGAAATGACGCATTACGCGGAGTACGATTACCTGATCGTGAACGATGATTTCGATCTGGCGCTGTCCGATCTGAAGACCATCATTCGCGCCGAACGCCTGCGTTTGGGCCGCCAGTTGCTGCGGCATGACGCTTTAATCAGCAAACTATTGGCAGACTGAAGGCAGTTTCAGTATCATGCCCAGTCTTTTCGTCACCTGTGGAGTAGCACAAATATGGCACGCGTAACTGTTCAAGACGCTGTAGAGAAAATTGGTAACCGTTTTGACCTGGTGTTGGTCGCTGCTCGTCGGGCGCGTCAGATCCAGACCGGCGGCAAAGATGCACTGGTTCCGGAAGAGAACGACAAGTACACCGTTATCGCCCTGCGCGAAATCGAAGAAGGCCTGATCACCAGCCAGATCCTCGACGTGCGTGAGCGCCAGGAGCAGCAAGAGCAGGAAGCCGCAGAGATTCAAGCGGTTACCGCGATTGCTGAAGGTCGTCGTTAATTAGACAGCGAGTCCGCCTTGTACCTGTTTGAAAGCCTGAATCTGCTGATTCAACGTTACCTGCCCGAGGAGCAGATTAAGCGCCTCAAACAGGCATACCTCGTCGCGCGCGACGCGCACGAGGGCCAGACACGCTCCAGCGGTGAGCCCTACATTACTCACCCGGTCGCCGTGGCCTGCATCCTGGCGGAAATGCGTCTCGACCACGAGACGCTGATGGCGGCGTTGCTGCACGACGTCATCGAAGACACCCCGGCCACCTATCAAGATATGGAACAGCTGTTCGGCAAGAGCGTCGCCGAACTGGTCGAGGGCGTCTCCAAGCTCGACAAGCTGAAGTTCCAGGACAAGAAAGAAGCGCAGGCGGAAAACTTCCGCAAGATGATCATGGCGATGGTGCAGGATATCCGCGTCGTGCTGATCAAGCTGGCCGACCGTACGCACAACATGCGCACCCTCGGTTCGCTGCGCCCCGACAAACGCCGGCGCATCGCGCGTGAAACCCTGGAAATCTACAGCCCCCTCGCCCACCGTCTGGGTATTCATCACCTGAAAACCGAGCTGGAAGAGCTGGGCTTCGAGGCGCTGTACCCAAACCGCTACCGCGTGATCAAGGAAGTGGTGAAAGCCGCGCGCGGCAACCGCAAAGAGATGATTCAAAAAATCCTCTCCGAGATCGAAGGGCGGCTGACCGAGGCCGGCATCGCCTGCCGCGTCAGCGGAAGGGAAAAACACCTTTACTCCATCTACCTCAAGATGCACCTGAAAGAACAGCGTTTTCATTCCATCATGGATATCTACGCGTTCCGGGTGATCGTCAAAGAGGTCGATACCTGCTACCGCGTGCTCGGCCAGGTGCACAGCCTGTATAAACCGCGCCCGGGGCGGGTGAAAGATTACATCGCCATTCCCAAGGCCAACGGCTATCAATCGCTGCATACCTCACTGATCGGCCCGCACGGCGTGCCGGTCGAAGTGCAGATCCGCACCGAAGACATGGATCAGATGGCTGAGATGGGGGTGGCCGCGCACTGGGCTTACAAGGAAAGAGAACAGGGCGAAACCGGCACCACGGCGCAGATCCGCGCCCAGCGCTGGATGCAAAGCCTGCTGGAGCTGCAGCAAAGTGCCGGCAGTTCGTTTGAATTTATCGAGAGCGTCAAATCCGATCTGTTCCCGGATGAGATTTACGTTTTCACCCCGGAAGGCCGCATCGTCGAGCTGCCCGCCGGCGCCACGCCGGTCGACTTCGCCTATGCGGTGCATACCGATATCGGCCATGCCTGCGTCGGCGCGCGCGTCGATCGTCAGCCGTACCCGCTGTCGCAGTCGCTGACCAGCGGCCAGACCGTCGAGATCATCACCGCGCCGGGCGCACGGCCCAACGCCGCCTGGCTGAACTTCGTGGTCAGCTCGAAAGCGCGCGCCAAGATTCGCCAGATGTTGAAGAACCTCAAGCGCGACGACTCCGTCGGCCTCGGCCGCCGTCTGCTCAACCATGCGCTGGGCGGCAGCCGCAAACTGGCCGAAATCCCGCAGGAAAATATTCAGCACGAGCTGGATCGCATGAAGCTGGCGACGCTGGACGATCTGCTGGCGGAAATTGGCCTCGGCAACGCCATGAGCGTGGTGGTGGCGAAGAACCTGCAGGGCGATCAGTCCAGCCTGGGCACCTCTTCCGGCGTGCGCAACCTGGCCATCAAGGGCGCCGACGGCGTATTGATCACCTTCGCCAAGTGCTGCCGTCCGATTCCGGGCGACCCGATTATCGCTCACGTCAGCCCGGGCAAAGGGCTGGTGATCCACCATGAATCCTGCCGCAATATTCGCGGCTATCAGAAAGAGCCTGAGAAGTTCATGGCGGTCGAGTGGGATAAAGAGACCGAGCAGGAGTTCATCGCCGAGATCAAGGTGGATATGTTTAACCACCAGGGCGCGCTGGCCAACCTGACGGCGGCGATCAACGCGGCCGAGTCCAATATTCAGAGCCTGAACACCGAAGAGAAAGACGGTCGGGTTTATAGCGCCTTTATCCGCTTGACCACCCGCGATCGCATCCATTTGGCAAACATTATGCGTAAAATCCGTATCATGCCGGATGTGATCAAAGTTAACCGCAACCGAAACTAGCGCTTATGAGTCCTGAACGCTATGCGCGGATTTGTGAAATGCTCGCGACCCGGCAGCCGGATTTGACGGTCTGCCTGGAGCAGGTGCACAAGCCGCATAACGTCTCCGCCATTATCCGTACCGCCGACGCCGTCGGCGTGCATCAGGTCCACGCCGTGTGGCCCACCACCCGCATGCGCACCCTGGTCTCCTCCGCCGCCGGCAGCAACAGCTGGGTCAGCGTTAAAACCCACCGTACCATCGGCGACGCGGTCGGGCACCTGAAAACGCAGGGCATGCAAATTCTGGCTACCAACCTGTCTGCGCGCGCGGTCGATTTCCGCGAGGTGGACTACACCCGGCCAACCTGCGTGCTGCTCGGCCAGGAAAAAACCGGCATCACCGAAGAAGCGCTGGCGCTCGCCGATCAGGACATCGTCATTCCGATGATCGGCATGGTGCAATCGCTCAACGTCTCCGTGGCTTCGGCGCTGATCCTGTATGAGGCGCAGCGCCAGCGGCAAAACGCCGGCCTGTACCGTCGCGACAACAGCATGCTGGACGAAGAAGAGCAGCAGCGTCTGCTGTTCGAAGGCGGTTACCCGGTGCTGGCCAACGTGGCCAAGCGCAAAGGGCTGCCGCGCCCGCAGATCGATGAACAGGGCCAGGTGGTCGCCAGCGCCGAATGGTGGGCGGCCATGCAGGCGACGGTGCGCAAATGAAAGGCCGCCTGCTGGATGCTGTCCCACTCACCACGCTTTCCGGGGTTGGCGCCAGCCAGGCGGGCAAATTGGCCAAACTCGGCCTCGACACCATTCAGGATCTGCTGCTGCACCTGCCGCTGCGCTACGAAGACCGCACCCGCCTCTATCCGATCAACGATCTGCTGCCGGGCATCTACGCCACGGTAGAGGGGGAAGTGCTGCGCAGCGACATCAGTTTCGGCCGCCGCCGCATGCTGACCTGCCAGATCAGCGACGGCACCGGCATCCTCACCATGCGGTTCTTCAACTTCAACGCCGCGATGAAAAACAGCCTGGCCACCGGCCGCCGCGTGACCGCCTACGGCGAGATCAAACGCGGCAACCACGGCGCGGAAATCATCCATCCGGAATACCGCATTCAGGGCGAAGCCAGCGAAGTCGAGCTGCAGGAGTCGCTGACGCCGGTTTACCCCACCACCGAGGGGGTGCGGCAGGCCACGCTGCGCAAGCTGACCGATCAGGCGCTGGCGCTGCTGGATACCTGCGCCATCGCCGAACTGCTGCCGCCGGAGCTGAGCGGCGGCCTGATGAGCCTGCCGCAGGCGCTGCACACCCTGCACCGCCCGCCGCCGGACATCCAGCTGGCGGATCTGGAGCTGGGCAAACACCCGGCGCAAAAACGCCTGATCCTCGAAGAGCTGTTGGCGCATAACCTCAGCATGCTGGCGGTGCGCGCCGGCGCCCAGAGTTACCGGGCGCAGCCGCTGCTGCCGGACGATCGGTTGAAAAACCGTTTTCTCGCCCAGCTGCCGTTCTCGCCGACCGGCGCGCAAACGCGCGTGGTGGCCGACATCGAAGCCGATATGCAAAAAGACTTCCCGATGATGCGGCTGGTGCAGGGCGACGTCGGCTCCGGCAAAACGCTGGTGGCGGCGCTGGCGGCGCTGCGCGCCATCGCGCACGGCAAACAGGTGGCGCTGATGGCGCCGACCGAGCTGCTGGCCGAGCAGCACGCCAACAATTTCCGCCAGTGGTTTGAACCGCTGGGGCTGGAGGTCGGCTGGCTGGCCGGCAAACAGAAAGGCAAGGCGCGCATCGCGCAGCAGGAAGCCATCGCCAGCGGCCAGGTGTCAATGGTGGTCGGCACCCACGCCATCTTCCAGGAGCAGGTACAGTTCAACGGCCTGGCGCTGGTGATCATCGATGAGCAGCACCGCTTCGGGGTACATCAGCGGCTGGCGCTGTGGGAGAAAGGCGAAGAGCAAGGCTTCCACGCCCATCAGCTGATCATGACCGCCACGCCGATCCCGCGCACGCTGGCGATGACCGCCTATGCCGATCTCGACACCTCGGTCATCGACGAGCTGCCTCCGGGCCGCACGCCGGTGACCACCGTCGCCATTCCCGATACTCGCCGCGCCGACATCATTCAACGGGTGAAGAGCGCCTGCCTGGAAGAGGGGCGGCAGGCTTACTGGGTGTGTACGCTGATCGAGGAATCTGAGCTGCTGGAAGCGCAGGCGGCGGAAGCCACCTGGGAGGAATTGAAAGCCGCATTGCCGGAGCTGAAGGTGGCGCTGGTGCACGGCCGCATGAAAGCGCAGGAGAAGCAGGCGGTGATGCAGGCGTTTAAACAGGGCGAGCTGCAGCTGCTGGTCGCCACCACGGTGATCGAAGTCGGCGTCGACGTACCGAACGCCAGCCTGATGATCATCGAAAACCCGGAGCGGCTGGGCCTGGCGCAGCTGCACCAGCTGCGCGGCCGCGTAGGGCGCGGCGCGGTGGCCTCACACTGTGTGCTGCTGTACAAAACGCCGCTGAGCAAAACCGCGCAAACGCGCCTGCAGGTGCTGCGCGACAGCAACGACGGCTTTGTCATCGCCCAGCGCGATCTGGAGATCCGCGGCCCAGGCGAGCTGCTCGGCACCCGCCAGACCGGCAGCGCCGAATTCAAGGTGGCGGACCTGCTGCGCGACCAGGCGATGATCCCCGAAGTGCAGCGCGTCGCTCGCCACCTCCACCAGCACTACCCGGAACACGCCCAGGCGCTGATTGAACGCTGGCTGCCGGAGAAGGCGCGCTACTCCAACGCATAAAAAAGGGCGCCGACGGCGCCCTCTTCTTTTTTTCTGGCTCGCGATATCACCCCACCGCCGGGAACACCGGCAGCAGCAGATACAGCTTGATGACGATGGCATTGGCGATATCGATAAAGAACGCCCCCACCATCGGCACCACCAAAAACGCCACGTGCGACGGGCCGAAACGATCGGTGATCGCCTGCATGTTGGCGATCGCCGTCGGCGTGGCACCCATGCCGAAGCCGCAGTGGCCGGCGGCCAGCACCGCCGCGTCGTAGTTCTTGCCCATCACCCGGTAGGTGACGAATATCGCGTACAGCGCCATCACCAGCGTCTGCACCGCCAGGATCGCCAGCATCGGCAGCGCCAGCGAGGCCAGCTCCCACAGGCGCAGGCTCATCAACGCCATCGCCAGGAACAGCGACAGGCTGACGTTACCCAACACCGACACCGCCCGCTCGAACACGGTATAGAAGCCGGTGAAGGCCAGCGTGTTGCTGAGGATCACCCCGACGAACAGCACGCAAACGAAGTTCGGCAGTTCAAACACAGTGCCGCTCAGCAGGCCGGCAATCAACTGCCCCAGGCTCAGACAGATGGCGATCATGGCGATGGTTTCGATCATCACCAGCGAGGTGATGAGACGGCCGCTTTCCGGCTTCTCAAAACCGCTCGGCTGCACGCTGTCATCCGGGGTGCCTTCCGGCGTAGAGGAGTGTTTGACCAGATAGCGCGCCACCGGGCCGCCGATCAGACCGCCCAGCACCAGGCCGAAGGTGGCACAGGCCATGGCGACTTCCGTCGCGTTTTCAAAACCGTAGCGCTCGATGAACAGCTTGCTCCAGGCCGCCCCGGTGCCGTGGCCACCCGACAGGGTGATCGATCCGGCAATCAGGCCCATCAGCGGATCCAGCCCCAGCATTTTCGCCATGCCGATGCCGATGGCGTTCTGCACGATAAGCAGCCCCAGCACCACGAACAGGAACACTACCAGCACTTTGCCGCCGGCGCGCAAACGCGCCAGGTTGGCGTTCAGGCCGATGGTGGCGAAGAAGGCCAGCATCAGCGGATCCTTCAGCGACATGTCAAAACTGACTTCCCAGTTGACGAGCTTTTTCAGGGCTAACAGCAGAAGGGCCACCAGCAAACCGCCGGCGACGGGAGCGGGAATGGTATATTTTCGCAGCAGGGGAATGGTTCTGACGCACTTGCCCCCGAGGAGCAAAACCAGCGTCGCCGCGACTAACGTGCCATAAGTATCAAGATGAAACATCCAGGTACTCCATGTAAGGGAAAAGATCCAAATAAAAATAATAAGTTATAGAAAACCACTTAGTTTTTAAACTTGATGAGTGCAGGATTAGAAGTAAAAAACGCTGAGATGACAAGAAAAAATGAATGAAAATGCGACATAAACGGGAAAGTCGGCAACATAATATTTACGCGCAACCGTTTGCTTTTGCGGGGCGGGGCATTAAAATGCCTGCTTTGCCGTATCTGGAAACGCCACACCATGAGCATGTCATCCTCCGAGCTTGATGCCGCGCGCCAAGCCGCCTCAGAACCCCGCGCCAGTGAACTGATTTATCGCCTGGAAGATCGCCCGCCGCTACCGCAAACGCTGTTTGCCGCCGGCCAGCATCTGCTGGCGATGTTCGTCGCGGTGATCACACCGGCGCTGCTGATCTGCCAGGCACTGGGCCTGCCGGCACAGGATACCCAGCACATCATCAGCATGTCGCTGTTCGCCTCCGGTCTGGCTTCCATTCTGCAAATCAAAACCTGGGGACCGGTGGGTTCCGGGCTGTTGTCGATTCAGGGCACCAGCTTCAATTTCGTTTCGCCGCTGATCATGGGCGGTCTGGCGCTGAAAAACGGCGGCGCCGACGTGCCGACCATGATGGCCGCGCTGTTCGGCACGCTGATGGTCGCTTCCTGCACCGAAATTTTACTGTCGCGCGTGCTGCATCTGGCGCGCCGCATTATCACCCCGCTGGTTTCCGGCATCGTGGTGATGATCATTGGCCTGTCGCTGATTCAGGTCGGTCTGACCTCGATCGGCGGCGGTTATGCCGCGATGAACGATCACAGCTTCGGCTCGCCGAAAAACCTGCTGCTGGCCGGCGCGGTGCTGGCGGTCATCATCCTGCTGAACCGCCAGCGCAACCCTTACCTGCGCGTCGCTTCGCTGGTGATCGCCATGGCGGTCGGCTATCTGTTGGCCTGGGCGATGGACATGCTGCCCGCCGGCGCATCGGCAGCCCCAACGGCGGCGATCACCATTCCCACGCCGCTCTATTACGGCCTGGGCTTCGACTGGAACCTGCTGCTGCCGCTGATGCTGATCTTTATGGTCACTTCGCTGGAAACCATCGGCGACATCACCGCCACTTCCGACGTCTCCGAACAGCCCGTCAGCGGGCCGCTGTACATGAAGCGCCTGAAGGGCGGCGTGCTGGCCAACGGCCTGAACTCGATGCTGTCGGCGGTGTTCAACACCTTCCCCAACTCCTGCTTCGGCCAGAACAACGGCGTGATCCAGCTGACCGGCGTCGCCAGCCGTTACGTCGGCTTCGTGGTGGCGCTGATGCTGATCGCGCTGGGGCTGTTCCCGGCGGTGGCCGGCTTCGTGCAGCACATTCCCGAGCCGGTACTGGGCGGCGCGACCATCGTGATGTTCGGCACCATCGCCGCCTCCGGCGTGCGCATCGTGTCGCGCGAGCGCCTGAACCGGCGCGCCATCATGATCATGGCGCTGTCGCTGGCCGTCGGCATGGGCGTCTCTCAGCAGCCGCTGATCCTGCAGTTCGCGCCGGACTGGCTGAAAACCCTGCTCTCTTCCGGCATCGCCGCAGGCGGCATTACCGCCATCGTGCTGAACCTGGTGTTCCCGCAGGAACACGAGAAAAAGTAACCCGCCCATTGACGTTCAAACGGCCGCTTGCGGCCGTTTTTTATTGTCTATCAGACCATTGCCCTTGAGATGCCCGGCCAATTGCGGCATAAACAGGGTATCTTTTTTGACCGATGCGGATGTAGACGATGAAATTTATCGGAAAGCTGTTGCTGACGTTGCTGCTGCTGACCGTGCTGGCGGCGGTGGTACTGTATCTGGTGGGGCAAACCCGCTGGGCGGCAGGCCGCCTGAGCGCCTGGATCAGCGACAACAGCGAATACCGCCTGTCGATAGGAAAAATCACCCATTCATGGCGCCAGCCGGACCAGATCGGTCTGGAAGAGGTGCAGCTGGCGCGCAATGGCCAGCCGCAGGCGCTGGCCGCCAAACGCGTCGATCTCGGCCTCAGCCTGCGCCAAATCACCGAACCGCGCTATTTCCACAGCGTCACGCTGCGTGACGGCACGCTGAACGTGCAGCCGCAGACTGCTGCGCTGCCTGTACAGGCCGACGTGCTGCAGCTGAGCAACATGGCGCTGCAATCCAACGATAACGAGTGGCAGCTCAACGCGCAGCGGGTCAATGCCGGCATCACGCCGTGGCGCCCGCTGGCTGGCCATCTGCTGGGGGACAACAACCAGTTCCAGTTCAGCGCCGGTTCGATGACGCTGAACGGCATCCCCGCCTCGAAGGTGTTGGTGCAGGGGGAGCAAAAACAGGGCCAGCTGCTATTGAACAATTTCGGCGCCGATCTGGCGCAGGGCGACCTGACCGGCGTGGCCAGCCGCGCCGCCGACGGCAGTTGGCAAGTGGATCGCCTGCGGCTGAGCGGCGTGCGCATGCAAACCCCGTTGACGCTGGCGGAATTCATGCAGCGCTTTACCACCCTGCCGCCGGTCACCCTCAAGCGTTTCGATCTGATCGACGCGCGCCTGGAAGGCAAGGCGTGGGCGTTTAACGATCTCGATCTGTCGCTGCAAAACGTCAGCATCGAAAAAGGCGACTGGCGCAGCGAAGACGGCTCGCTCAACGTCAATGCCAGCGATGTGATCAACGGCGGTTTCCACCTGATCGACCCGATCGCCACCCTGCGCCTCTCCTCCGCCGGCATCGCCATTCAGCAATTCACCACCCGCTGGGAAGGCGGGCTGCTGCGCACCTCCGGCAACTGGCTGCGCGCCGGCAAACGCCTGCAGCTGGATGAAGTGGCCATGGCGGCGCTGGAGTACACCCTGCCAATCGACTGGCGCGAGCTGTGGCTGAAACCGCTGCCGGACTGGCTGGCGGAGGTGTACGTCACCAAGCTGACCACCAACCGCAATCTGATTATCGATATCAACCCGGCATTCCCGTTCCAGATCACCGCGCTGGACGGTTACGGCAGCAACCTGCTGCTGGCGCGCGACCACCAGTGGGGCATTTGGTCCGGTTCGTTAAACCTGAACGGCAGCGAGGCCACCTTCAACAAAATCGACGTGCGGCGCCCTTCGCTGGCGCTGAACGCCGACGCCAACCAGATCGCCGTCACCGAACTCAGCGCCTTTATGCCCAATGGGCTGCTTGAGGCCAACGCGACCGTCGATCAGCTGCCGGGCAAGCCGTTCCAGCTGACGCTGCACGGCCGTTCGGTACCGCTCAATACCTTGCAGCAATGGGGATGGCAGCCGGTGCCGCTGGCGGGCGACGGCAACCTTGAGCTGCAGTTGAAAGGGCTGTTGAACAGCGACGGGCCGTTCAAAGCTTCATTGAAGGGGACTCTGCAAGCCACCGCCGGCGACGGCCAGACGGTGAACCAACAGCTGCCGTAATCTATCGCGCGGCCCACCGTCAGGCAGGGCCGCCGTTTTACTCTTCCAGCGCTTCGGAACCGCCCTGATCCAGCGGCACATCCGGCTCGGCCGGCAACACCATGTAAGTGCCTTCGAACACCGCGCCCTTATCCTCATCGCCGAACAGATGCACTTCGGCGTGCACGCGCGCGCGGCGGCCCCGCGCCAGACGCGCCAAATCACCGCTTAGCGAACCGAGATCCGCCACCGCCCGCGGCCTGCCGGTGATCGGTTTGCTGTAGCGAATGTGCGCGTCCGCCAGAATGATAGTGCCACCGAGATGGCGCTCGCGCAGCAGCAGCCAAATCAGCCCCCAGGCGGTCAGCGTCGCCAGCGAGAACAGGCTGCCGGCAAACAGCGTATGGTGCGGGTTCTGGTTGCCGATCTCCGGCATGGTAGTGACGAAGCGCTGGCCGGTGTACTGGCTGATGCGCACGCCCATCTTTTCGCTCAGGGGGATATGTTCATACCAGGCCTGCTGCAATTGGCCGCACCAGTCGGGGCGATGCAGGATATCGTCCAGCGTCGCTACCGGTTTGATCATCAAAAAGTGGCGGATCGGGGTAGTCTGCGGCGCAGTGATCTCGCCCTGATTGACGAACCCCAGCTTGGCAAAGAAATCCACCGCATCTTCACGGGCGCTGCACACCACCCGCTTCACGCCTTCCTGCCGCGCGACGGACTCCAGCGTCATCGCCACCAGCGTCCCCAGCCCTTTATCCTGCAGCGTCGGGTCTACCGCCAGAAAACGGATCGCCGCCTCGTTGTCGGCATTGATGTACAGCCGCCCGATGGCGACGATTTTACCGGCCTCGTCCACCACCATTTGGTGATGGGCCATGGCGTCATAGGCATCCTTTTCCGAACCCACCGGCTGGTGCAGCGGCTTGCGCAGCATTTCCCAGCGAAACTGGTAATACTCTTTCAGTTCTTGCTCTGTTACGGGTACTCGTAGGTGATACATAGACGCCTGTTCTCCGAATGCTTAGACCTGTAGCCAGAATGTCACCGGACCATCGTTGACCAGCGCCACCTGCATGTCGGCGGCGAACTCGCCGGTCTGGGTCTCTACGCCGCGTTCGCGGCACTGGCCAACAAAGTATTGATACAACCGATCGGCTTCCTGCGGCGCGGCGCCGCGCGAGAAGCTGGGCCGCATGCCTTTGTGGGTGTCCGCCGCCAGGGTGAACTGCGAAACGACCAGCACGCTGCCCCCGGCCTGCTGGACGTTGAGGTTCATCTTGTCGTTCTCGTCGCCGAAAATGCGGTATCCCAACACGCGTTCGCACAGGCGCTGCGCTTTTTGCTCGTTATCGCCCTGCTCCACGCCCAATAACACTAACAAACCGGGGCCAATTTTGCCTACCGTCTCGCCACCCACCGTGACGCTGGCGTTTAACACCCGTTGAATCAACGCAATCATTCCTGCTGCCCTTCTGCTTTTGGTTCCTGTTGCTCCGCCTTCTGCCGGCGGTAGTCGCGATATTCGCCGATGGTCACGGTGATTTCCGCGCCAAGTAACACGATACACCAGCTCCAGTAGACCCACAGGAATAAAATCGGGATCACCGCCAGCACGCCGTAAATCAGCTGATAGGAAGGGAACATGGTGACGTACAGCGCGAATCCCTTCTTGCCCAGCTCGAACAGCAATCCGGCCACCACCGCGCCAATCAGCGCGTCTTTGGGCGGCACGCGCACCGTCGGCACGATGCAATACAGCAGCCAGAAGGAGATGCACGACAAAATCAACGGGAAGATGCGCAGCACCTGATCCACCAGGCCATTGACGCCGGTCTGCGCCAGCCAGTTGAGCGACAGCAGGTAAGAACTGATGGCCATGCTGGCGCCCACCAGCAGCGGCCCCAGCGTCAGCACCATCCAGTACACGGCGAAGGAGAAGACGATCGGCCGTTTGTTCTTGCTGCGCCAGATGGTGTTCAGCACGCTGTCCACCGAGGAAATCAGCAACAGCGCAGTGACGATCAGCCCGCAGGTGCCGACGGCGGTCATCTTGTTGGAATTGGCGACGAACTGTTCCAGGTAGTTCTGGATCACGTTGCCGGCGGCCGGCACGAAATTGGAAAAGATAAAGCTCTTCAGCTGCTCGCTGATGTCGGAAAACATCGGGAAAGCCGCGAACAGCGCGAACACCACGGTGACCAGCGGCACCAGCGACAGCAGGGAAACATAGGCGAGATGGCCCGCCAACATCGTCAGGCCATCATGATCGATACGCTGATACAGCAGCCGTCCGAAGGTGACGCCGGGCTTAATCGCAGAGGGCAGCTTCTTGCGGCGGAAAAACGACATGGTCACTCCTTGATGTCCGTTGATACGCCTTAAGCTTAACGCGCCCTGCGCTCATTGAGCAAAATAGGCCGGCACCACGTCGCGATCGGTGACGTGCACCGTCTTGATCCCCAGCGCCTGCGCGGCGAGGACGTTCGCCGGGTGATCGTCGAAGAACACCGCGTCGGCGGCGGCGGTGTTTTCCGCGGCCAGCACATGTTGATAGATATCGGCCTCCGGTTTGCGCATGCCGAGATCTTGCGACAAATAGAGATGATCGGCGGCGGCGGCCACTTCAGGATAGTGCTGCGGCCAGTAGTTGCAGTGCAGACGGTTGGTGTTCGACAGCACCACCACCCGGTGGCCTTCGTTGCGCAGGCGCTGCATGATGTCGATCACTTCCGGGCGCAGCGCGACAAATACCGCCTGCCAGCCGGTGGCGAATTGTTCGAAGCTGAGCGCAATGCCCATTTCATCGCACAGCTTGCCGGCGAAGTCTTCATCGCTGATTTCACCGCGCTCATGTTGCTGGAACACCTCACCCATGGCGAAACGATCGGACAGCACCGCCAACGGCGTGCCGCTCAAATTGCTCCACACGCCCAGCACACGCTTGAAATCGATATCGACGATCACATTACCTAAATCAAAGATATACAGCATAGTCCTCTCCTGATGGGCCGGTGAGATTTCACTGTAGCGGGAAAAGGAACAGCTGAACAGGGAGCGAACGGAAAAGCGCATAGCGCGCCGCACAAACGGGGAACAACAGAGGAAAAAACTCAGGGCGCGAGAACCGCGCCCTAAGCATGAGACACTCAATCAGCGATTAAGCGTCTTTAGGACCGCGGCTGGCACGCTTACGATCGTTTTCCGTCAGGTGACGCTTACGGATACGGATCGAGGTTGGCGTCACTTCTACCAGTTCGTCGTCATCGATGAACTCCAGAGCTTGCTCCAGGGTCATTTTGATGGCCGGAACCAGGGTAGTCGCTTCGTCAGTACCGGAAGCACGCATGTTGGTCAGCTTCTTACCGGTCAGGCAGTTTACGGTCAGGTCGTTGGAACGTGAGTGAATACCGATGATCTGGCCTTCATACACTTCCGCACCGTGGCCCAGGAACAGCTTGCCGCGATCCTGCAGGCCGAACAGCGCGAAAGCGACCGCTTTGCCCTGGCCGTTGGAGATCAGCACGCCGTTCTGACGCTGGCCCACTTCGCCCGGACGCACGTCGTCGTAGTGGCTGAAGGTGGAGTACAGCAGGCCGGTACCCGAAGTCATGGTCATGAATTCGTTACGGAAGCCGATCAGACCGCGGCTTGGGATCACGTAGTCGAGACGCACGCGGCCCTTACCGTCCGGATCCATGTTTTTCAGGTCGGCTTTACGCTCACCCATCGCCTGCATCACGGAACCCTGATGCTGCTCTTCGATATCCAGCGTTACGTTCTCGAATGGCTCCTGCTTGCGGCCATCGATTTCGCGGAAGATAACTTTCGGACGGGAAACCGCCAGCTCGAAACCTTCGCGACGCATGTTTTCGATCAGCACCGACAGGTGCAGCTCGCCACGACCGGATACGCGGAAGGCGTCCGCATCGTCGGTTTCTTCGACGCGCAGCGCCACGTTGTGCACCAGCTCTTTGTTCAGACGATCCAGGATCTGACGCGAGGTCACGTACTTACCTTCTTTACCGCAGAACGGCGAGGTGTTGACGTTGAAGAACATGGTTACGGTCGGTTCGTCGACGGACAGCGCCGGCAGCGCTTCTACGGCGTTGGTGTCGCAGATGGTGTCGGAGATGTTCAGCTCGCCCAGGCCGGTGATGGCGATGATGTCGCCCGCTTCCGCCAGGGTGCTGTCGATACGCTCCAGACCCAGGTGACCCAGCACTTTACCCACTTTACCGTTGCGAGTTTTGCCTTCGCTGTCGATGATGGTGACCTGCTGGTTCGGCTTCACTTTACCGCGCTTGATGCGGCCGATGCCGATAACGCCCAGGTAGTTGTTGTAGTCCAACTGGGAGATCTGCATCTGGAATGGCGCTTCCAGCTCAACCTGCGGCGCAGACACGTGGTCGACGATCGCCTGATATAGCGGGGTCATGTCTTCCGCCATGTCGGTGTGGTCGACGCCGGCGATGCCGTTCAGCGCAGAAGCGTAGATGATCGGGAAGTCGAGCTGCTCGTCGGTCGCGTCGAGGTTCACGAACAGGTCGAACACCTGATCCACAACCCAGTCAGGGCGCGCGCCAGGACGGTCAACCTTGTTGATGACCACGATCGGCTTCAGACCGTTGGCGAAGGCCTTCTTGGTCACGAAGCGGGTTTGCGGCATAGGGCCATCCATTGCATCCACAACCAGCAGCACCGAGTCAACCATCGACATCACGCGCTCTACCTCGCCGCCGAAGTCGGCGTGTCCCGGGGTATCCACGATGTTGATACGGTAACCGTTCCAATTAATGGCGGTGTTTTTTGCGAGGATGGTAATCCCACGCTCTTTCTCCAAATCGTTGGAGTCCATTACGCGTTCGGTAGCTTCCGCACGCTCTCCGAAAGTACCGGATTGTTGCAGCAGCTTATCAACCAGGGTGGTTTTACCATGGTCAACGTGGGCAATAATGGCGATGTTACGCAAATTTTCGATCACAGCTTTGCCTCGGGCATTAGAAATAGCGCGCTATTGTACACGTATTAAGCGAGGGACTAAACAAGATCACAACCATCTCTTATAAACAACCGCGTACCGGTCAGTTTGTGATCCCTTTCACGGTGCAAAAAGCCGCAATCGTTGCACTTTTGCACCATTTCAGTGCCCATGCCCACCCCAATTGCACCATTTCGGTGCAATTTATCACTAATGGTGCATACTGTGGTTGGGTAAAACCCGCGCAGAAAGGCGATGAAAGCCTTTTTTAAAAGTTGGCACGCTTTTCGCTTTAGTCTTTTCAAGGCGAAAAAAAGCCAGTTCCACAGATTCGTTCCACGACGACGACAATGATAAACCGGGAGAGTTAAGTATGTCCGCTGAACACGTTTTGACGATGCTGAATGAGCATGAAGTGAAATTCGTAGACCTGCGTTTCACTGACACCAAGGGTAAGGAACAGCACGTGACTATCCCGGCTCACCAGGTAAACGCCGACTTCTTCGAAGAAGGTAAAATGTTTGACGGCTCCTCTATCGGTGGTTGGAAGGGCATCAACGAATCTGACATGGTGCTGATGCCGGACGCCAGCACGGCGGTTCTGGATCCGTTCTTCGAAGAACCTACGCTGATCATTCGCTGTGACATTCTCGAGCCGGGCACCATGCAAGGCTACGATCGCGACCCGCGTTCCATCTCCAAACGCGCCGAAGACTTCCTGCGCTCCTCCGGCATCGCGGACACCGTGCTGTTCGGGCCAGAGCCTGAGTTCTTCCTGTTCGACGACATCCGCTTCGGCAGCAGCATCCGCGGTTCCCACGTGGCGATCGACGATATCGAAGGCGCCTGGAACTCCGGCACAAAATACGACGGCGGCAACAAAGGCCACCGTCCGGCGGTGAAAGGCGGTTACTTCCCGGTTCCACCGGTCGACTCTTCGCAGGATCTGCGTTCCACCATGTGTCTGACCATGGAAGAGATGGGCCTGGTGGTTGAAGCGCACCACCACGAAGTGGCGACCGCCGGTCAGAACGAAGTGGCAACCCGCTTCAACACCATGACCAAGAAAGCCGACGAAATTCAGATCTATAAGTACGTGGTGCACAACGTGGCGCACGCCTTCGGTAAAACCGCGACCTTCATGCCGAAGCCCATGTTCGGCGACAACGGTTCCGGCATGCACTGCCACATGTCGCTGTCCAAGAACGGCACCAACCTGTTCGCCGGCGACAAATACGGCGGCCTGTCTGAAACCGCACTGTTCTACATCGGCGGTATCATCAAGCACGCCAAGGCGATCAACGCGCTGGCCAACCCGACCACCAACTCGTACAAACGTCTGGTGCCAGGCTACGAAGCGCCGGTGATGCTGGCTTACTCCGCCCGTAACCGCTCCGCGTCCATCCGTATCCCGGTGGTCGCCAGCCCGAAAGCGCGCCGCATCGAAGCCCGCTTCCCGGATCCGGCGGCTAACCCATACCTGTGCTTCGCCGCACTGCTGATGGCCGGCCTGGACGGCATCATCAACAAGATCCACCCTGGCGACGCCATGGACAAAAACCTGTACGACCTGCCGCCGGAAGAAGAAGCCGAGATCCCAAAAGTGGCCGGCTCGCTGGACGAGGCGATGGCCGCGCTGAACGAAGACCGCGAGTTCCTGACCCGCGGCGGCGTGTTCACCGACGATGCGATCGATGCCTACATCGAACTGCGCAAAGAAGAGATGGACCGCGTTCGCATGACGCCACACCCGGTCGAGTTCGAACTGTACTACAGCGTCTAAGCCCTACCCGCGCCGTCTGCAAAGGCGGACGGCGCCCACAATTTTTGTTATCGCTTTTTTGTTGCCGTGGAAACTTTCAGCCCATCTTCGGATGGGTTTTTTTCTCCACCGTATTTTCTGCAAAACTATTCCATACCGCGCCTATCCCGGATGGAGTAGGATAGATGCACTAAAAAGGTGCAGGAGTCTGCTGTATGGCAACTGGCAAGCTGCCCGATGCTGGGCAGATCCTCAATTCACTCATCAACAGCATCCTGCTGTTGGATGACTCACTGGCGGTTCACTACGCCAACCCGGCGGCACAGCAGCTGCTGGCGCAAAGCTCCCGCAAGCTGTTCGGCACGCCGCTGCCCGATTTGCTCGGTTATTTTTCGCTGAACGTCTCTTTGATGCGCGAAAGCCTGCGCGCCGGGCAGGGCTTCACCGACAACGAAGTGACTCTGGTGGTCGATGGCCGCGCGCATATCCTTTCCCTGACCGCTCAAGCGCTGCCGGAAGGCTATATCCTGGTCGAACTGGCGCCGATGGACAATCAACGCCGCCTGAGCCAGGAACAGCTGCAGCATGCCCAACAGGTGGCCGCCCGCGATCTGGTGCGCGGTTTGGCGCACGAAATTAAAAACCCGCTGGGCGGCCTGCGCGGCGCGGCGCAGCTGCTGGCCAAGGCGCTGCCCGATCCGGCGCTGACCGAATACACCAAGGTGATCATTGAGCAGGCCGATCGGCTGCGCAATCTGGTGGATCGCCTGCTCGGACCGCAGCGGCCCGGCCAGCACATCACCCAAAGCATCCATCAGGTCGCGGAGCGCGTCTGCCAGCTGGTGTCGCTGGAAATGCCGGATAACGTCACGCTGGTGCGCGACTACGATCCCAGCCTGCCGGAAATGGCCCACGACCCGGATCAGATAGAGCAGGTGCTGCTGAACATCACCCGCAATGCGCTGCAGGCGCTGGGTGAGGCGGGCGGCACCATCACGCTGCGCACCCGCACCGCGTTTCAGATTACGTTGCACGGCACCCGCTACCGCCTGGCGGCGCGCATCGACGTCGAAGACGACGGCCCCGGCGTGCCGGCGCAGCTGCAGGACACGCTGTTTTACCCGATGGTCAGCGGCCGTGAAGGCGGTACCGGCCTGGGATTATCCATCGCCCGCAATCTGATCGATCAGCATTGCGGAAAAATTGAGTTCAACAGTTGGCCAGGTCATACCGAATTCTCGGTCTACCTGCCCATTCGTCAGTGAGGTTTGCAATGCAACGAGGGATAGTCTGGATCGTCGATGACGATAGCTCCATCCGCTGGGTGCTTGAGCGCGCGCTCACCGGCGCGGGCCTGAGCTGCGCCACCTTCGAAGGCGGCAATGACGTGCTGGAAGCCTTGGCCACGCAAACCCCCGACGTGCTGCTGTCCGATATCCGCATGCCGGGCATTGATGGTCTGGCGCTGCTCAAGCAGATCAAACAGCGCCACCCGATGCTGCCGGTGATCATCATGACCGCGCATTCGGATTTGGACGCGGCCGTCAGCGCCTATCAGCAAGGGGCCTTCGACTACCTGCCGAAGCCGTTCGACATCGACGAAGCGGTGGCGCTGGTCGAGCGCGCCATCAGCCATTATCAGGAGCAGCAGCAGCCGGTGCGCAGCCAGCCGGCCAGCGATCCGGCGGCGGACATCATCGGCGAAGCGCCGGCGATGCAGGACGTGTTTCGCATCATCGGCAGGCTCTCGCGTTCGTCGATCAGCGTGCTGATCAACGGCGAATCCGGCACCGGTAAAGAGCTGGTGGCGCATGCGCTGCACCGCCACAGCCCGCGCGCCAAATCACCGTTCATCGCCCTGAACATGGCCGCTATTCCCAAGGATCTGATCGAGTCCGAGCTGTTCGGCCACGAGAAAGGCGCCTTCACCGGCGCGAACCAAATCCGTCAGGGGCGCTTTGAACAGGCCGACGGCGGCACGCTGTTCCTCGACGAGATCGGCGATATGCCGCTCGACGTGCAAACGCGCCTGCTGCGGGTGCTGGCGGACGGCCAGTTCTACCGGGTCGGCGGCTATGCGCCGGTGAAGGTCGACGTGCGCATCATCGCCGCCACGCACCAGAACCTGGAGCTGCGGGTACAGGAAGGCAAGTTCCGCGAGGATCTGTTCCACCGCCTGAACGTGATCCGCGTACACCTGCCGCCGCTGCGCGAGCGCCGGGAAGACATCCCGCGGCTGGCGCGCCACTTCCTGCAGATCGCCGCCAAGGAGCTGGGCGTCGAGGCCAAGAACCTGCATCCGGAAACCGAAACCGCGCTGACCCGCCTGCCCTGGCCGGGCAACGTGCGCCAGCTGGAGAACACCTGCCGCTGGCTGACGGTGATGGCCGCCGGGCAAGAGGTGCTGATTCAGGATCTGCCGGGTGAACTGTTCGAAACCGCTGCGCCGGAGAGCCCCAGCCACAGCCTGCCGGACAGCTGGGCCACGCTGCTGGCGCAGTGGGCCGATCGCGCGCTGCGTTCCGGTCATCAAAATCTGCTGTCGGAAGCACAGCCGGAAATGGAGCGCACGCTGCTCACCACCGCCCTGCGCCACACCCAAGGGCACAAACAGGAAGCCGCGCGCCTGCTGGGCTGGGGGCGCAATACCCTGACACGCAAGCTTAAAGAGCTGGGCATGGAATAGGAACGGGGTGGATGATGAAAAACGCAGTCCGGCGCACAAAAAAACGCCAACCTCAGGCTTTACAGCCGGCGCGGGCGCAGTATGATCGTGTCGCACACTCTGGAGGTTGACGATGCTGGACTCATTCATCGCATTCATTTCTCAGGGCGCGGAGCTGGGCTCCACCGCCAGCCACACCCCGCAGGCGGCGGTCGCCGCGGTGTTGTGCGCCGCGCTGATTAACTTCTTCAGTTAAAAAAACAGCCGCATCAGCGGCTGTTTTTTCATCCTCAGATCACCCGAGAGAACTGCTGGCTGCGCGCCTGTTGCCGCAGATAGCGGTCGAAGCACATGCAAATATTGCGGATCAGCAAGCGCCCGCGCGGCGTCACACGAATGCCCTGCTCGTCGCGCTCCACCAGCCCATCGCGTTCAAACGGCGCCAGCAGCTGCAGGTCTTCGGCGAAGTAAGCGGTGAAATCGATGCCGTATTGCCGTTCGAGCGGCTGATACGCCAACCGAAAGTTGCAGATCAGCGTTTTGATCAGATCGCGCCGCAGACAATCGTCGTCCGTCAGCGCCAGCCCGCGCCACAGGGCGTTGCCCTGCGCCGGTACGCTCTCATAGTAACGCTTCAGCTCTTTCTGATTCTGCGCATAGCTGTCGCCGAGCATGCTGATGGCCGACACGCCCAACCCCAGCAGATCGCTGTCGCCCTGGGTGGTGTAGCCCTGGAAATTGCGGTGCAGCTTGCCTTCGCGTTGCGCAATCGCCAGCTCATCGTCCGGGCGTGCAAAGTGATCCATACCGATAAACTGATAGCCGGCGTCAGTCAGGAACGCGATGCTCTGCTGCAGGATATCCAGCTTCTGCTGCGCGCTGGGCAGATCGGCGTCTTTGATTTTGCGCTGGGCGGCGAATAAATTCGGCATATGCGCGTAGTTGAACACGCTGAGGCGATCGGGATCCAGTTCAGCCACCCGCTGCAGGGTGAAGGCGAAGCTTTCCGGCGTCTGTTTCGGCAGGCCGTAGATCAGA
The DNA here is from genome assembly GCF_049065515.1 of Serratia sp. SA088. NCBI lineage: Bacteria > Pseudomonadati > Pseudomonadota > Gammaproteobacteria > Enterobacterales > Yersiniaceae > Serratia > Serratia sp. SA088. The sequence goes on along the minus strand of NZ_JBAKGW010000012.1, from coordinate 11,144 downwards.
TCGATATTGGTCGAGCGGAAGCCCAGCGCTTTGGCCCGCTCGATCAGGGCGAAAATGAAGGCTTCATCCTGCTCGCGATTGACCAACTGCTGCACCTGCTTGTTGAAATCCTGCACCCCCATGCTCAAACGGTTAAAGCCTTCGGCGCGTAAATGATCGAGCACATCCAGCTCTATCTCGCGCGGATCGACTTCGATCGACATCTCCGCATCAGGCAGAAAATCAAAATGTTCGCGCAGCAGCGCCACCAGCCGGCTGATTTGCGCTTTGTCCAGGTAGGTTGGCGTACCGCCGCCCCAGTGCATCTGGCCAACCTTGCGGCCGGCGAACAGCGGCGCACGGCTGGCGATCTCTTGCGCCAAAACGTTCAGGTATTCGTCGGCCTTGTGCGTCTGGCGCGTCACCAGCTTGTTGCAGCCGCAGAAATAGCACAGCTTATGGCAGAAAGGGATATGCACGTACAGCGACAGCGGGCGCTCAGGGTAGCGCGCCGCGGCGCGTTGAAACGCCGCTTCGTCGTAGCGCTGGTTAAACTCGAGCGCCGTGGGGTATGAGGTATAACGCGGCCCTGAGTAGTTATATTTTTGGATCAGGGCCAAATCCCAGACAATCGTCTGCTCTGACATGCTCACTCCTTCCGATATCTTTTTCTACCGGGCCGGGAGAGGGGCGGTTGTCTGCGCTGTCTGGCCACGGAAGCGCTGCGAAAACGCGCTTTGCGCTTAGACAGCCGCCATAGTTTACCGAATAACCACAGCAGATAACACATCAAGAGTAGGGCTATTGTCGGGATCAGCCACATGGCGCGTTAAAAGGCGTCCTTCGGGTTACCGCCTTTCAGCAGCTTCAGAATATCTTCCTGCTTCTCTTCTTCTTCCTCGTCGTCTTCATCGCCCAGCTCGATGCCCAGCACGTCCATCAGCACATCGATGCGATCCAGCGTCTTGTCGACATACGCCTGCTCTTGCGCGTTCAGCGTTTCGCCATCGTCGATGCGATCCAGCAGCGCGTTCAGGCGTTCGTCATTTTCCAGCTTCGCCAGCTCTTCTTCCGGCGACAGGCGCGGTTTCGCTTCGGCCTTTGGCTTCGGTTGCGGTTTAGCCTTCACTTTGGTTTCGTCGACCACCAGCGCAACCGGCACTTTACTGCCGATACGCGGATCTTTGGCTTCCGCCGCCGATTTGTTTTTCTGGCTGCCGGACTCGACCTGAGTACGTGAACCGGAAGCGTGGCCGCGGCGTTTTTTCAGGCGTTTGCGCTCGCGCGCTTCCTGATCGAGCTCCATACGGCTTTTCTTTTTCGTTTTTGACTTCGCCGCGCTGCCGCGAGGTGCTTTTGATGGCTGGTTCATAGCGTGTGCTCTTAGGTATGTAGATTCAGTATAGAATTGCGGCGGAATCTAGCAGAAAGCGGACAAAGAAAAAAGGCGGCAGGTTAAACCTGCCGCCTATTTCGCACCTTCTTGCGAAGGGTATTCCTGTTACGCGCTCCTTGCGTACATGCAACATCCCGGTTTTTCCTTCTGCTATAACCGCATTCCCTGCCACTACGTCCTTCATCCTGAAAGGAAAATCGTCCATGGCGCAATCCATTCGCATCCGCTCTTCCCGAGCGCGCTTCCTGCGGGCATCCAAACTGCCGATACTTCACCATCCGATGTGCCTGCCGCCTATTCCGGTGCGAAAGGGTCACTTCCTTTTGCGTTCATCCTGGCACTCATTGCACGCCCTGTGCATTCCCTGAGATTTGTCATCCTTCCCGGATGTTCCCTAATCCTGCGCAACCCTGCGTTAACGAGTACTTTACGTTATTGTTGCGAAGGCTCAAGGCACCTGATGCCGATTTGACTGACATTTCCACACAACGAAAAAACAACATGTTGTTTTTAAAATAAAAATAGGAATATCACTTTCGAATAAAGCGACATTACCCGCGATTCGAATGGCAAATGTCTCACAACGTACGGTCGGCTTAACTGTCGTTTTATCGCGCCCCGCCGCTTAAAAACGGAGAAACACGCCATTTTTACCGCTGATGCAGTTATAATCGCCAACCAGTTAGCCATCCTCACGGAGACGAAAAATTTTGACCAGCAAGAACTACAACTATCATGTGACCCATTTCGTCACCAGCGCACCCGATATTCGCCATCTTCCGGGGGATGCAGGAATTGAAGTCGCCTTTGCCGGCCGTTCCAACGCCGGTAAATCCAGCGCGCTGAATACGCTGACCAACCAAAAAAGCCTGGCGCGCACCAGTAAGACGCCGGGGCGCACCCAGCTGATCAACCTGTTCGAAGTGGAAGACGGCATTCGTCTGGTCGACCTGCCGGGTTATGGCTACGCCGAAGTGCCGGAAGAAATGAAGCGCAAATGGCAACGCGCGCTGGGCGAATACCTGCAGATGCGCAACAGCCTGAAAGGGCTGGTGGTGCTGATGGATATCCGCCATCCGCTGAAAGATCTCGACCAGCAGATGATCCAGTGGGCGGTCGACGTCGGCACGCCGGTGCTGGTGTTGCTGACCAAGGCCGACAAGCTGGCCTCCGGCGCACGCAAGGCACAGCTCAACATGGTGCGTGAAGCGGTGCTGCCGTTTATGGGGGATATCCAGGTCGAAGCCTTCTCATCGCTGAAAAAGATCGGCGTCGACAAGCTGCGCCAGAAGCTGGACACCTGGTTTAACGAGATCCCGCCGGAAGTGCTGCCGGAAGAGGACATCGGCGAATAAGCCCTGATCGCACGTTTGAGCCGATGTCTTACCGCATCGGCTTTTTTATGCCCGCAGATCGGCCGCAGGCGGGATTTTTTGTTATCTAATTACACTTTTGAAATAAAGCCATCATAAAGACTTATTGCCAAAACGGGCTTGTCTCGCCGAATTACGCGGATTGAGGGAGCGGAAGCTGAAATGAAAAGCGGGGCCGAGCGATAGGAAAAACGTATGGTTTGCTGCTGTTTTTACAATAAAAAACGCCCCAGTCAATACTGACTGGGGCGGCTAAATATTCAGCCAAATCCGATTACGTGAAGTAAAAGGTCTGAAAGATAGAACATCTTACCTCTGTACCCTACGCCTGTAACTCTACATCATTTTTTCGCAGGGAAAAAGAATTTTTTGTAGTTTACTTACACAATTTGCGGCGCAAGAACGGCGAAGTTGGGGAAACTATCGCCGCATCTTGTAGCTTAATTACGAAAAGTGCTTAGCTTCTCGCCAGTTAGCGCATACGGCGATAACCCGGCGATCAGTGCGCTTCATCCCAGTTCATGCCGACGCCCACATCGACCTTCAGCGGCACCGCCAGAGCCATGCTGCCTTCCATCAGTTGGCGGATGCGCTGGCTGGCTTCTTCGATCACCGATTCATGCACCTCGAACACCAATTCATCGTGCACCTGCATGATCGCGCGCACCAACGGCTTCTCCTGCCCTTGCAGCCAGGCGTCGACCTCGATCATCGCACGCTTGATGATATCGGCTGCCGTGCCCTGCATCGGGGCGTTGATGGCGGCGCGCTCGGCCGCCTTGCGGCGCATGGCGTTGCTGGAGCGGACGTCCGGCAGATACAGACGGCGGCCGTCCAGCGTGCTGACATAGCCCTGCTCGGAAGCCTGCTGACGGGTGCGCTCCATGTAATCCAGCACGCCCGGGTAACGCTCAAAGTAGAGATCCATATAGCGCTGGGCTTCCCCACGCGGGATCCCCAACTGACGCGCCAGGCCGAAGGCGCTCATGCCGTAAATCAAACCGAAGTTAATCGCCTTGGCGCTGCGGCGCTGCTCGCCGGTCACTTTATCCAACGGCACGCCGAAAACTTCCGACGCCGTGGCGCGGTGAATGTCTTTCCCTTCGGCAAAGGCCTTCAGCAGCCCCTCATCCTGTGACAGATGCGCCATGATGCGCAGCTCGATCTGCGAGTAGTCGGCCGCAACGATGCGGTAGCCTTCCGGCGCAATAAAGGCCTGGCGAATGCGCCGCCCTTCTTCGTTGCGCACCGGGATATTCTGCAGGTTCGGATCGCTCGAGGAGAGGCGGCCGGTGGCGGTCACCGCCTGATGGTACGAGGTATGCACCCGGCCGCTGACCGGATTGATCATCAACGGCAGCTTGTCGGTATAGGTGGTCTTCAGTTTCGCCAGGCCGCGGTATTCCAGGATCACCTTCGGCAGCGGGTAGTCCAGCGCCAGCTCGGCCAGCACCTCTTCGTTGGTGGACGGCGCCCCGCCCGGGGTTTTCTTCAGCACCGGCAGCTTTTGTTTTTCGTACAGGATCGCCTGCAGCTGCTTGGTCGACGCCAGGTTGAACGGCTCTTCCGCCAGCTCGTGGGCCTGCGCCTCCAACTCTGCCAGACGCTTGGCCAACTCCTGGGAGTGGGCCGACAAAATGGCCGGATCGATCAGCACCCCGGTGCGTTCGATATGCGACAGCACCGGCAGCAGCGGCATTTCAATCTCATTGAATACCGTCAGCAGTTCCGCGCTCTGTTTCAGCTGCGGCCACATCGCCAGGTGCAGCTGCAGCGTGACATCGGCATCTTCGGCGGCGTAAGGCGCCGCCTGCTCCAGCGCGATCTGATTGAACGTCAGCTGGTTTTTGCCCTTGCCGGCGATCTCTTCGAAGGTGATGGTTTTGTGGCCCAGATAACGATCGGCCAGGCTGTCCATATCGTGACGGCCGCCGACGCTGTCCAGCACATAGGACTCCAACATGGTGTCGTAGGCGATGCCGCGCATCTCGATGCCGTAGCGCGCCAGCAGGCTCATGTCGAACTTCAGGTTTTGCCCGACCTTGAGCGCCTTCTCGTCTTCCAGCAGCGGCTTGAGCGCCTCCAGCACATAAGCGCGATCCAGCTGCGCCGGCGCATCCAGATAATCGTGCGCCACCGGCAAATAGGCCGCTTCGCCCGGCGCGATCGCGAAGGACAGGCCGATCAGGTTGGCGGTCAGGGTATCCAGACCGTCGGTTTCGGTATCGAAGGCAAACACGTCGGCCTTTTTCAGCCGCGCCAGCCAGTCGGTAAAGGTCGCTTCATCCAGGATAGTGACATACCCGTTCTGGGACAGCTTGGCTTCCGCCAAGGCTTTCGGCGCTTCCACGGCGGCTGCCGGTTTGGCGGCGCCGGCAGCTTTCGCGCCCGCGCCTTTCTTGTTTTCCAGCCAGACGCCGGCTTCCACGTCCGCCAGCCAGCGTTTGAACTCGTACTGTTTGAACAGCTGTTGCAGCGTATCGACATCCGGCTCAGATACCGTCAGGTCCGCGCAGGTCAGATCCAGTTCGACGTCGGTTTTGATCGTCGCCAGCTTATAGGAGAGGTACGCGACCTCTTTGTTCTGCTCCAGCTTGGCCGCCATGGTTTTGGCGCCGCGGAAGCTCAGCGTGGCGATGTTCTCCAGATTGCCGTACAGCGCATCCAGCCCGCCGATCCCCTGCAGCAACGCCTGGGCGGTTTTCTCGCCCACGCCCGGCACGCCGGGAATGTTGTCCGATGAATCGCCCATCAGCGCCAGGAAGTCGATGATCAACTCCGGCGGAATGCCGTACTTGTCGCACACTTCCTGCGGGCCGAGGATCGTGTTGTTCATGGTGTTGATCAGGGTGACGTTCGGCGTCACCAGCTGCGCCATGTCTTTGTCGCCGGTGCTGATCAGCACCGCATGGCCGGCCTTTTCGGCCTCCAGCGCCAGCGTACCGATAACGTCGTCCGCCTCAACGCCGGGTGTCACCAGCAGCGGCAGGCCCATCGCCTTGACCATGCTGTGCAGCGGCTCGATCTGCGCGCGCAGATCGTCCGGCATCGGCGGCCGGTGTGATTTGTATTCAGCGAAGAGATCATCGCGGAAGGTTTTCCCTTTGGCATCAAACACCACGGCAACGTGGCTCGGTTGATACTGCAGCAGCAGGCTGCGCAGCATATTCAGCACGCCGTACATCGCGCCGGTCGGCTCGCCCGCCGAGTTGGTCAGCGGCGGGAAGGCGTGATAAGCGCGGTAGAGGTAGGAGGAACCGTCAACCAGGATTAGTGGGTTTTCTGCAATCTGGGCCATAGCGTTTCTTTATCGTGATCGGACATAGAGGTAAGCATGCCATAGCTGGCCGCCGGAGACGAACCTTAGCGTGCATTGCGGACGAAAATGATGTGATTGTGTGCGAGGATCCGCAAGATCTTACCTGTGGATAACTTTGTGCATAGAAAAGAGACCGAATTATAACGCTGCGATTATCGTTATAACGGCGAATAAAATTCCTATTTAAATCACCGCGTTAAAAGAACGAATTCCGGCGACGCTTTATTACTGGCATTTATTGAATTTGTGGATATAACTTTCGCCGGATTTTAATCGCACTATTAATCAAATTCGGCGCCTCAATTACCATAGCACAAGCTGGACAAGTTGCACGAAAACTCAGCAAATGGTTATCCATCGAGACGAAAAACAGTGATTTTTAGCGGCGCTTTACCCCGGCGATTTCTGTTAAAATGCGTTTTTGTTCATGCGCTTTGGCATGCAACGATGTTCCCAACAACCGTCAGCCCATAATCATGCCAAGATTGTTAACGCCTGTTATCTTTATCATTTCCGTCATACTTACCATTCTGGTGACGGTGTTGTGCTCCATCCCCATCACGCTGGCCGGCATCGTGAAACTCCTGGTGCCCATTCCCGCCGTCTGGCGATATATCTCGGCTTTCGCCGATTTCATGATGTGGTGTTGGTGCCAAGGGCTGGCGCTGTTATTGCGCATTAACGGGCAACTGCGTTGGGATATTGAAGGGCTGGAAGGGTTGGATCGCAAAAACTGGTATCTGCTGATCAGCAACCACGAAAGCTGGTCGGACATTGTCGTGTTATGCGTGCTGTTCAGAAATCATATTCCAATGAATAAGTATTTCCTCAAGCAACAGCTCGCCTGGGTGCCTTTTGTCGGCCTGGCCTGCTGGGCGCTGGATATGCCATTCATGAAGCGTTACTCCCGCGCCTATTTGCTCAAGCATCCGGAAAAGCGCGGCAAGGATATCGAAACGACGCGCCGTTCCTGCGAAAAATTCCGCCAGCGTCCAACCACCATCGTCAATTTCGTCGAGGGTTCGCGCTTCACTGAAGCCAAGAAAATTAAAAGCAATTCGCCGTATCGCAATTTGCTGGCGCCTAAAGCCGCCGGCATCGCGTTTACGCTCAGCGCGCTGGGCAATCAGTTCGACAAAGTGTTGAACGTTACTCTGCTCTATCCGGAAAATAACCAGCGGCCTTTTATGGATATGCTGTGCGGCCGCCTGACGCGTATCGTGGTGAGAATAGAGACGCTGCCGATCGATGAAACCCTGCACGGCGACTACTTCAACGACAAACAGTTCAAGCGGCGCTTCCAGCTGTGGCTGAATACGCTGTGGCAGGAAAAAGACCGGTTGCTGGATAAATTGAAGCGGCAATACGGATAAAAAAACGCCGGCGATGCCGGCGTTTTTCATATTGAATCAGGCTTATTTCTGCTGGCTGAGGAATTTAACCACATCGGCGAACTGCTTCACGTAAGCGTCCATCGAGCTGGTGTCCAGGCCATCGTTTTTAACCATGTATTTGCCGTTGACGAATACCGCCGGCACGCCGCGCAGCTGCAGATCTTCTGCGGCTTTCTCCTGTTGAACCACCAGAGATTTCACCACGAAGCTGTTCCAGGCCGCGTCATAATCTGCAGCGGTCACGCCCGCTTTCACGAAGACGTTGCGGATATCGTCCGGCGTTTGCACGGTCTGGGTTTTCTGCACCGCTTCAAACATCAGCGGGCTCACCTTGTCTTCCACGCCCAGCGCCATCGCCACCGCCCACGCCTGAGTCAGCTGTTTGCCCAACGGCCCCAGGAACTCCACGTGGTACTTGGTCATTTTGGTGCCGGCAGGCAGCGCTTTCTTTACGTTCTCAGACACATGATAGACCTGCTCGAACTGGTAGCAGTGCGGGCAGTAGAAGGAGAAGAACTCCAACACCTGCGGCTCGCCGGTCACCGGCTTGTCCAGGGTCACGTACTGAGCGCCATCGCTAAATTGTGCCGCCGAGGCGCTGAATGCCATCACCATGCCAACGAGCGCCAACCATATTTTTTTCATAAGACTAAACTCTCCATTGTGTTAAAGCTTCAATACATTGGCGTCAGCTGCAGAGGAGGCTCCTGCAACAGCTTAACCTGTTCGGTGAAGGCCGCAGTCTGAGACAACCAGAAATCAGACTCCGCCATCCACGGAAAACTCTTAGGGAAGGCCGGATCCTGCCAGCGGCGAGCGACCCAGGCCAGGTAATACACCATGCGCATCGCCCGCAGTGGTTCAATCAACGCCAGCTCGCGCTGATCGAACTCGGCAAATTCGCTATACGCCTCCAGCAAGACATCCAGCTGCATCAGTTGATCGCGACGTTCGCCGTGCAGCAACATCCACAGATCCTGCACTGCCGGGCCGTTGCGCGCGTCATCAAGATCGACGAACAGCGGGCCATCGCGCCACAGAATATTGCCCGGATGGCAATCACCGTGCAAACGGCGCGGCTGCCAGTTCAGATGCCAGTGCGACTTGATCGCCGCAATCAGATTATCCGTCGCCTGCAGGAACGCGTCACGCTGCGTTGCCGGTAGCAGCCCGCAATCGGCCAGCACCTGACGCGGGCCGGTGAGGTACTCTTCAATCCCCATCGTTGGCCGCTCAGCGAACAAACGCTCACCGCCGACCTGGTGGATACGCCCCAAAAAACGGCCCACCCATTCCAACTGATCCAGATTGTCTATCTCGTATTGCCGGCCCCCTACGCTGGGGAACAGGGCAAAGAAAAAGCCGCCGTGCGTATGCAGGGTAGCGCCTTGCAGCGCCAACGGCGCCACCGCCGGGATCTCCACGCCGGCCAGATCCAGAGCGAACTGATGTTCCTCACCGATCTGTGCGGCGCTCCAGCGCTCCGGGCGGTAAAACTTCACCACGTAGCGCCGGCGATCTTCGTCCATAAACTGATAGACGCGGTTCTCGTAGCTGTTCAGCGCCGTGAGGCCGGAATCGACGCGCAGGCCAACTCCTTCTAGCGCGTCCATAATCAAATCGGGCGACAGGGTTTCGAAATTAAAAGCAGAGTTATTCATAACGTTCGTTTGATCGCTGACAGCACGGTGCCGGGAATGAGAAATAGTAGCATTAATGGCGCATTTCACGCGCTATGCTTTCTCGCACCGCACGAGGATCAGTCCTTGATAACGCCGCGAGCGCGCAGCAGCGCCGTTTTAAAATCTTCTTCGTAATCTTTCTTCAGACCCGGGATCTGATCCGTGCCGGCGCTACCGCGCATTTTCAGGTGATAAATGAGAATGTCGTCGCTCAGTTCGGACAACTCGCCCTGGAAGCCCGCTTCCTTCGCCAGCTTTTGCAAAAACTGCATCAAATTGAGATCGGGATCTTCCTGCCAGGCCGGGTGCAACAGCTCGATCAACTCGTTTACGCGATGCGTTTTCATCTCAATATCGTCCAATAGCATGAATAAACTCACAAAGTAACAGGCTTACCCACACAGTGAAAGAACCGGCTTGTCAATAAAGGTAAATCCTGATGTCACGCCTGCTTTAGCGCTACAATCAGCCCATCGACAAGGCGGGATAAACGAGATGCATAAAGAAATCAGCGGCGTCATTTTGGCCGGTGGACGGGCCACGCGTATGGGCGGTGAAGACAAAGGCCTGGTGTCGATTGGTGGTATCGCACTCTATCAACACATATTGGCTCGGTTACGGCCGCAGGTGGCTTCCATCGTCATCAGCGCCAATCGCAATCAGGCATGTTACCAGGCGAGCGGTTTGCCGGTGATTGGCGATCTGACGCCCGATTTCGCCGGGCCGTTGGCCGGTATGCTGGCCGGACTCAAGCAATCTTCCAACGAATGGGTGGCCTTCGTCCCTTGTGACGTCCCCGACTTTCCCGCTGACTTAGTGGCACAACTCTGGCGGCAAAAAGGCGCTGCGCCGGCTGCCTTTGCCAGCGATGGCGAACGTGATCACCCTACGCTGGCGTTACTGCATACCCAAATAGCGCCGCAGCTGGCCGACTATCTGGCGCGCGGTGAACGCAAGCTGATGCTGTTCTTGCATCAGATTAACGCACAACGCGTGGTGTTCAGCGGACAACAAGCGGCATTTCATAACCTGAATACGCCGGAAGACTGCCGACATTGGCAGCAAACACGAGAGTTAAAGAAATGAATCGTTCATTGCCCCCCTTGCTGGCCATCGGCGCCTACAGCGGTACGGGAAAAACCACCCTGCTCAAACAGCTGATCCCGTTGCTGAAACAGCGCCAGGTAAGGATTGGACTGATCAAACATACGCATCACGATATGGATGTGGATACGCCAGGTAAGGACAGCTATGAGCTGCGTAAAGCGGGCGCCGATCAGACGCTGGTCGCCAGCGATCGCCGCTGGGCATTAATGACCGAAACGCCGGAGCAACAACCTTTGGATCTACGCTACCTGGCAGAGCGTTTTGATGCCGATAAGATCGATTTGATTCTTGTTGAAGGGTTTAAACATGAGCCGGTCAGCAAAATCCTGCTTTATCGGACCGAGATCGGCAAACCGTTGGAAGACATGTTGGATCAGTTTGTCGTGGCGGTAGCCAGCGACCGACCACTATCCATCTCAGCTAAGCAGCTGGATCTCAATCAACCGGAAAGCATCGCCGACTTTATTGTCGAGTGGTTGAAAGGCGCAGCGTAGCTGCGCTTTTTTACGTTTTACGCATAGCAAAAAGCCCTGAACGTCAGTTCAGGGCTTTCGGCTTTATTTGATGCCTGGCAGTTTATGGCGGGCGTCCTGCCCGCCCCCCTTCGGGCCGTTGCTTCGCAACGTTCAAATCCGCTCCCGGCGGATTTGTCCTACACCATTCGTCTCAGGATGCCCATGCTCGAGCAGAACGCCAGATAACAGACAAAACAAAAAGCCCCATGCTTTCGCATGAGGCCTGTTGTTTTATTTGATGCCTGGCAGTGTCCTACTCTCGCATGGGGAGACCCCACACTACCATCGGCGCTACGGCGTTTCACTTCTGAGTTCGGCATGGGGTCAGGTGGGACCACCGCGCTATTGCCGCCAGGCAAATTCGTTTTATTCCAACCGC
>NZ_JBAKGW010000011.1:0-172006 GCF_049065515.1 Serratia sp. SA088 | reverse complement strand
ATGGTTATGAATCCCCAATGGGTGGAGAGAGTACAATCAGGTCATGAAGGAAGCATGAACGTCAAACTCAATTTGTCGCAAGATCCGGATGAATTACAGATCCCACATAAACTGTGGCAAGCGATTCAAAATACCCCAGGCTGGTTCCCAGCGTAAAGATACCTTGATAATTCAGTTCTTGGGTAGTGAAATGTGAGCATAATCAGCACCGTGCCGCCAATGTTCAGGCAATGGTTGCTTCGTCAACTACCTGAACATTCTTCAAGTCGGAGTATAGGGCGTGAAATAAAACTCATGCCTATCTCTGGTGAGCTCGTGATACTCGTGCCCCAGCTTTTGTTAATTATACTACGACTCTGCTCTGGGATTTTTACTTGCTGTAATCGCTGATTAATCTGCAATGAGTTAATTTAGTTTTAAAGTGGAATATTTCTCGTTTTCCAGACGGTTTGTTCACAATCAGGGACAACATGAATCACGGACATAGAAAAACCGGCCAGAGCCGGTTTGGGGAGATCTTGTTGTTAGGTTAGCTATTCAACGGCCTACGGAATACCCTGGTGTTGCTGTAGGCTTTTTCACTTCCACTATAGGTGGTGCAATGATTGATGGTCCAATGGATTCGGCAGATCAATAAATCCATATTGATCGGCTCAGCCGATCGATATGTCCATCGTCACGCCAAATCGCATTTTGGCAGCCAGTTTGCTTCGCACTCTTCACTCAGTATCAGGTTGGTCTGTATTCCCTGCTTGGTGCGGCGTTTCAGCAGCGTATGCTCATACTCTTTCAGCGTCTGCGGCACCGCCTGGCCGAACGCCGTCAGGTTCATCACGTGCTGATACCCCCGTGCGGCCATAAACGACAGGTAGGCGTGGTACAGATAGCGGCGCGGGTTCGGCGGGGTGATGTTGGCGTTGCCGATCATCATCCCTTCCGGGGTACCCAGCACCGTCAGGTAACCACAAAAATCGACCAGCGGATCGGCATGCCGTTTGATTTCCAGGGCTTCCGCCGAACTTTGCTGCGCCTGGAGCAGTGCACGCGCGTCATTCGGGTTGGCAAAGCGTTGCATCAGGTGACGCACAATCACGGCCAGCTCTTCGGTGATCTTCGCCAATAGCAACGGGTCACGCTCTTCGGGTGCGATAGCCTCCGGGAACGGCAGAATAACGCGGCGGCGCGAGATGCCGCCGCTGCGATCGCTGAACTGCATCGGGTTATTGTTCACCGCCAGTATCACTGCCGGAATGTGCGCCGCGTAGGCGTCGCGGTATTTCGGGTCGATGGCGACCGCATCGCCGCCGGTGATGGCCTTGATGCCCGCCCCGTCACCGCTCCACTTCTCTTGGTCAGGCAGGATAATCAGTGAATAGCCGACCACGCTGGCTCGCTCGCGCGCCGACTCCAGATTATCGATGGTGGCGGAGGTGGTGTTGTCAGCACCGGCCAACAGCCGGGCGATGGCGGCCATTACGCTCTTGCCGCTGCCGCCGGGGCCGGTCACTTCGAGGAACAGCTGCCAGTCGTAACGGTTGGCCAGCACCATAAAGAGTGCTGCGAGAATGCGCTGCTGCTTGTCGTGATTGTCCCCGGCGGCCCGCGTCAGCCACTGCCAGAAGTGCGGTGCATGGTCGGCCAGGTTCTCCCCGGCGCGCGGCGGCGTGTAGTCCACGCTGTTGACGGTGCGCAGCCAGTGCTCTTGCCTATGTGCGCTGAACTGGCCGTTGACAGTATCGAATACCCCGTTACGAAAGCCTATCAACCGGCGAGCCGGGTCGCCCATCTGCGGCACCATCAGCTTGAGGGTGTCCAGGATGCTGTTGATACCGGCGGCGGAGAACGGTGCACGCACCTTCTGGAACAGCGCGGCAATTTCCCGGCTCAGCTGTCGGTGCGGCAGCACCTGCCAGGCGCCGCGCGTATAGCGGCAGAGTTCTTCCCCTACCGGCGGCACCGCCAGGGTGTTCCCGTAGTGCTCGGCCAGCAGCTCGGCTTTCTCGCTGGCGCTCATGGCTTTCAGGTCGGCATCGCTCAGTGTGTCGAACGGGCTCGGCTGCGGCGGTTGGCTGAACGCCTGGAGCTGTGCGCGCGTGGACTCAGCACCCTGCTGGCAATAGACGTCGTTCCAGTCGCCCTCTGTGGGCGGCAGCGCCGGGATACCGCCGGTGAGTGTGGCCGCCTCGGCGGCGCGGGTCTGCCCGGTGCCGCTGCGGTCATTATCGGCCGCCAGCAGCAACCGCGCATCCGGGTAATGGCTGCGTACCTGCTCTGCCACCGCCGCCAGATTGTTGGCACTGAGCGCCACGCACACCGTTTCACCGGTCAGGCGGCGCACGGTGAGGCCGGTGGCATAGCCCTCGGTGAGCCAGATAACCGCGTTGTCCGGACCGCAGAGGGTGTGGCAGGCGGCCTTCACCTGCCCGCCCGCCAGCATGCGCTTGTCACCATTGGCGTTAATCAGCTGCACGTTGACCACTTCACCCCCGGCATTGTGCAGCGGCAGCAGCAGGTCGCCGGGCTGGAAGATGATACCGCCAACGCGCAGCGGCTGACCGTGCAGGGTCAGGGTGTCTGCTTCCGGCCAGCCTTTGGTACTCAGGTAGGCATTGCCGGTCTGAGGTTGCGCGGCAGCCACCAGAGCCTGTGCCTGTCGCGCGGCCTTGCGCTGAGACTCGGCCTTATCTTTCGTTGAATGACCAGTCTCAGCGGCCGGTGGCAGAGCGTTGGTGTTTTCTCCCATCACGGCAGCCACCTGTTCGGCGGCAGCCCGGGCAGACAGTGACAGGGCCTTTTCCACCAGATTGAGGCCGTCACCGGCTCCGCACTGATTGCAGAGCCAGGTTCCGCGTCCGTCCTGGTTGTCGAAACGGAAGCGGTCTTTACCGCCGCAGGTCGGGCACGGCTGCGGCTTGCCGTTCGGCTGCAAGACGATGCCGAGCGCCGGGAGTATCACCGGCCACTGGCCGGTGGCGGTGCGTACGGTCTGGGAAACGAACTGGGCGCTCATGCTCTTCTCCTCAATGTACGGTGGCGTTCTGTGCCGCCGACAGGCGCTCGCAGCACAGCTCGTCCATCATCTTTTGCCCCAGCGCGGTCAGGCGCGGTGCGGCCACCAGAACGTCGGGCTGCACCATGTCACTCAGCATGGTGCATGCCATGTCCATACCGTCTTCTGCGCCGTACTGACGCACAAAGTGCCCTTCCAAACGCAGGGCAATCGTCATCTGCAGCTCGTCCAGCGTGTAACCCAGGCTCACCCGGTAAAAGGCGCAGGTATCTAGATAGGCCTGCGCCACGGCGCGGCGGAAAACGGCGGTGCGGACTTCAATCGGTAAACAGGATGCAGTATTCATGCGGCGGTGGCCTCCATGCGGGCAAGGATTTGGGTTTCACAGGTGTTGACGACGTGGCCGAGCTGGTCGGTCAGCAAGGCAATGACCGAGGCAAACGACGCCTGTTGCGTGGCATCGGGGCGCTGCCCGCCGAGGTCGAGGGTGTCCAGCAGGTCGAGGAACAGCACGCCGGTGGCGTGCGCATGCTGAAGACGCAGAAAATCGGCGTGCGGGATAGGGTAATGGGTATCGCGGTAGTAGCGGTCGGCCAGGGTATTCATGCTACCGCCTTAACCGGCAGACGACCGGCAAAGGACAACACATAATCACGGGCCAGCACGCGGCGGGCGTTGCGTTCGGTATCCGCCACGGTGCGCACGATACGCGGTGAAGCGGTCAGCGCAGAGCGGCGCACGGCCGCAAACAAAAAGCAGAATGTCGGGTGAGTTGGGGTGAGGGTCGTAGCCATGGTGGCAGCCTCCATTGAGTCATGGTTATTGCTACCACCGAGGTTCTCACGCAAGGGTGGTAGCCCAGACGGGGGTGAGAAACCGGCCTCAATGAATACCGGCCAGCCCGAAGGCTGCCCCGCCTGAGCCACCATTGATTGACTGCTGCGATAGCATAACATCCACCGCGCAAAAAATGAGCAAGCAAAGGCTGCGACATAAAAAAACACGCCAGGCGCGTGTTGTGTCGCCATTGAGTAACACGGGTTCTCACGCCCGGCTGCCGATTGTGCGGCAGCGGGAGGACTATAGCGCAAGGCCGGACAGGGGGGCAAGCCGTAAGACGCCCCCGGACGTTCAATCGATCGCATAGTGATCAACAGTCGGTAAGCGGGTCGTTGCGGGTATCGGCCGCCGTGCAGGTCAGCGGCACCGGCCCGGCACTGAACAGGCGCGGCTCAGCCTGGCGACTCGCCAGACGAATAACGCCGTGTTTTTCGCTGTGGTGCTCCGGTAAGACGACGGCAGGCTCTTTACGCTGCAACAGGATGGCTTCCGCGATAAACAGTGCGTCGTTGTCGCTCAGGGTAAAGTGCTGGCGACCAAAGGTTAATCGCATCATGCGGCGGCCTCCTGGTGACGGTTGGCGATGCGTTCATCCATCCACAACTCGACCTCGGAGGCCAGCCAGGCGACGTTTTTAACGCCGAGGGAGACCTGGGCCGGGAACTGCTTGCGGCTCATCATCTCGTACACGGTGGAGCGGGACAGGCCGGTGGTGTAGAGCACTTCCGGTAGACGGATAAAGCGCTCGCGCGGGGTGTAACCATCAGGAAGCACCGGCGACAGAGTGGATGGGGCGGGGGGGGGGAAACGGTCAACATAAAAACGCTACCTCTTGGTGTCCGGCCAACGCTGCCGGGACTGTGTGAACTTCGGTAGCGCCCTATTATGTGAATATTTACCGGGGTGGCAACAAGACGTTGTTGTGTGGCCCATTAAGAAATGGTCATAAAAACAACAAATTATAATAGCTCAGCAATCCTCACCCTTCCTCAACATTACCCCATAGTTTTCAACAATGAATTCATTGCTAATAAATAGGTATAAACAGACTAACAACCGCTAGCCAGGGAAAAGGGCGTTTTGGGCCGGGTGAACAGTGGTGAATACCGGGTGAAGAGCTTGTAGGAAACTGTTCACCCACTTATTTACTGATTTATCTATACTTTTTATTTAGGTGAACAGTAGTGAATAGTTTTAGGTAAAACTAAAAATAGCTTGATGGTTTTCTCATCAGTGCTCAAGGCCGTTATCGCCGTTACAACAGCAATCATACCCTGCACTAATCACACTCCGCCCTTCAGCTCTTGCCAGCATCATGGGACATTGCCCTTCCGCCTTCGCCCAAAACAGCCTTTTTCCTGGCTAGCCAGCCTCAAATTGCGCGTGCATGCATAGGGTGCATGATTTTGCATGCAAGAAAATGCACTTTTCATCCCCTACGGCCTCAGCACTGGCGTGGCCTGCGGTCATTCATGCAACTGCATGAAAAGCGACACATGAAGCGCGCAGGCGAGGCGGGGGAAGTATTGCGCGCGCAGGGGAAAGAAGCTATGAGGTAGATAAAAATCAAGTAATACGATCTCCTGTACCCATTTTTGTAAAAACTTGCGCATGTTCGTTTTGTGATCAATTATTTTATTAGAATGAACACTTCAAATGTGAGATAGCCAATGCCTGATGAAAATGATAATGCTACTCAATTAGATTTGGATCCTCCTTTAAATGTGAAAAGATGGCTGATTGCATGCGATGAATCTGGCATTGATGGACAGAAATATTATGGTTTTGGGAGCCTATGGATGTTATGGCAAAGGCGAGGTGATTTTCGTCGTGAGTTTGAGGCTATACTCGCAAATAAAGGTTTTCGCAATGAAGTAAAATGGAAAAAAGCTCATAGCGAGAGCATGTATAGAGTGTCAGAGGATTTAATTGATTTCTTTTTTAGAAAACAATGGCTTGCATTTCATTGTGTTGTTGTGAAGAAATCTTTAGTAAATAAAAACTATCATGATGGAGACTATGATTTAGCTCGAAGAAAACATTTTACAATGCTCCTTACAAGAAAAATGAAATATGTTATTAATGCGCACCCTAATTATGATCATGAGTTTAGATTTTGGGTTGATCCAATAGCCTCAAGATACAAAAAAGCTGATGAAGAGGCTGAGAAAATATCAGTTAACATTCTTAATAAGGAGATTATAGGTAAGAGTTTTCAGGGAAAGGTAGTAATAACAGAGCATGATTCAAAATCGCAACCTGCAATTCAGTTATGCGATTTCCTTTTGGGGGGCGTCATGAGTGCTTTCCAAGAAAAAGCGGAGAACGAAAGAAAAGTTAGCACTCAAAAGAATATTGCTAAATATTTAGGGTGGGATGATTTAGCATCAGATACCTTCCCACGTGAAAGGAAATTTAATATTTGGCACTTTGATGATGCTGAATTGTTAAATAATGGAGTAAGGCACTTTTCAAAAACAAGAAAAGTTAATTTATTACATCCATTACAGGATAGGAACTTACAGAAAAAATGACCAACACAAAGTGATTAGCAGTTTTTTAATTTATTTTTGATTTCTTGATGCATAATGCGCCAGTGTATATATTAAGTTTAAAATGAAAGAGGGATTGAAAAGATGTTAATTAATTTTATTTTCATGTTTTATCAAAAATAAATATATACATCATTTCCCCACCATCATTAAAACTGGCGTCTGTAAAGGAATGATTAAATTGGAGCGTGCTGGGGGGGTTAACTGGCATTGAAAATAATAGCTGGGTATTTTTAATAATTTATTTTTTTGCAGTTCTTTGTTAATGCCAAAACAATTTTTTCATTTTCTAAGGATGAGATATTAAGATATTTTTGGATTTTTATTTTTAATTAACCTCTCTAATTATAGTAATGTGAAATAATTATAAATATATACTGATATTTATCTAGATTCATGATATTAAAATGAGAAAGCATCACTTCTATCGCTTAGTTTTTTAATGGGGTTAA
The DNA here is from genome assembly GCF_049065515.1 of Serratia sp. SA088. Lineage (NCBI taxonomy): Bacteria > Pseudomonadati > Pseudomonadota > Gammaproteobacteria > Enterobacterales > Yersiniaceae > Serratia > Serratia sp. SA088. Next base: position 165,152 of record NZ_JBAKGW010000011.1, on the reverse strand, counting down.
TTTTTAATCCCATGCCAGTAGTTGGCACGGGATTAAATCAGAGGAGGTGTTTTGATTGCTATTTTCTTGAGTAAACCTCCAATCCCCACCATTGCATTAATTCCCGCCTTTTATCTAAATATATAGAGCGATTATAGGCACGTCTGACCTCGTTCTTGTCATTATGTGCTAATGCAGCCTCAATCACATCAGCATTAAACTCAGCCTCATTCATTGCCGTACTAGCTATAGAGCGTAACCCATGAGCCACAAGCTTACCGCCATAGCCTATACGTTTTAAAGCCGCATTTGCCGTCTGGCTGTTCATCGGCTTGCGTGGATTGTTGCGACTTGGGAATACATATTCAAACTTGCCGCTGATAGGGTGCATGATTTCGAGTATTTCTAATGCCTGATCTGAAAGCGGAACAATGTGATCACGCTTTGCCTTCATGCGTTCTGCTGGAATGCACCATTCCTTTTTTTCAATATCGATCTCAGCCCAGGCGGTTGCTGAGGCTTCAGCAGGACGTATCAGTGTTAGCAGTTGCCATTCAAGCAAGCAGCGGGTTGGGATTGATAGATTGCTCATCGAGATAGTGCGCATTAGCTTGGGCAATTCTTCGGGCCGTATAGTCGGCATATGCTGCTTCTTAGGGCGCTCGAATGCATTGCCAATACCAGAAGCCGGATTAGCATCAATCAAGCCAGTGTTGACGGAGTAGGTCATGATTTCGTTGATGCGTTGCACTAATCGACGAACGGTCTCTAATGCACCACGAGCCTTGATGGGTTCCAGTACTTGGATCAGCAAGCGCGCTTTGATGTCCTGAACTGGAATATTCTCGATAGATGGCAGTATGTCTTTTTCAAGAGAACGCCAGATGTCTTCAGCATGCTTAACGCTAACACTGGCCTGTTTCAATGCGAACCATTGCTTTGCCACGTTCAGGAAAATGCTTTCTTGGGCTACCTGCTTTTGTTCTGCTTCTTCTGCTTCTTTAGCCTGTGGGTCAATGCCCCTAGCAAGTATCGCGAGCTTTTCGGCACGTATTTGTCGGGCGTCGGCAAGTGATAGGGCAGGGTAGGCGCCGAGGCTAACCATAGTCCGTGAACTGCTGCCGGGGCGAAGGTAGCGGAAACGCCACAGTTTCTTACCGGTGGTTTTGACTAACAGGAACAGGCCGTCACCGTCGTGTAGGGTGAGGTCTTTCTCTAGGGCTTTGGCTTTTTGTACTTCTGTATGAGTGAGGGGGCGTGTAGTCCGCGCCATGTAAGGGTTCTTCCATAATTGGTATACGTTTATGGCATACATTTTAACGTATACCTAAACGTATACCAATAACTCCCGGATTTAGCTGGATGTTCTCGGACTATTACAGACACAAAAAAGCCCGCAAACCTAGGTGGGGTGCGGGCTTTCCGTACTTATCCGGACTTATCTGGTAATACCCGGATCATTATTTGGTGGAGCTGGCGGGAGTTGAACCCGCGTCCGAAATTACTACACCGTCGGCACTACATGCTTAGTCCAATCTTTACATTCGCCGGCCAGCTGCGGATGGACACGCTACTGACAGACTAGCCTGATTGAGTTTAACGCTTCAGCCCCAGGCAGGACGTCCACGCGATCTCTTTTGGGTTTGACCTCTCTTGATCCCCGTCCTAAGAGCGGAGGCTAGGGAGAGAGGGCTCTAAGCAGGGTATTAAGCTGCTAAAGCGTAGTTTTCGTCGTTTGCGACTATTTTTTTGCGGCTTTTTACGAGGCCAACCGCCCCTCGGCATGCTCCTAGGGCTTCGCAAATCCCGTCGAATCCAGAATCAGCCCCAAGTAACTTTGTGCAGTATACCAGAAGTTTACCTCGATAAGCCAGCGGCTTAACGATTGGCGTGCTTCATGATACGGGCTTTCGCCGTCTGCCATTCGCGATCTTTGATGTCATCGCGTTTGTCGTGCTCTTTCTTGCCTTTGGCTACGCCGATCTTGATCTTGCTCCAGGCATTTTTCCAATACAGGGACAAGGCCACCACGGTGTAACCCTCGCGGTTGACGCGGCCGAGCAGGGTGTCCAGCTCGCGCCGGTTCAGCAGCAGTTTACGGGTACGCGTCGGATCGCACACCACATGCGACGAGGCCACGTTGAGCGGAGTGATGGTGGCGCCAAACAGATAGGCTTCACCGTCACGGAACGTTACGTAGCTGTCGCTGAGGTTGGCTTTGCCGGCACGCAGCGATTTAACTTCCCACCCTTGCAGCGACAGGCCCGCCTCGAACTCTTCTTCAATGAAGTATTCGAAACGCGCGCGCTTGTTTTGGGCAATGGTGGCGGAACCGGGTTTGTGTGCTTTTTTCTTTGTCATAGTGCGTTCATTATACTGGATGCTTCAGCGAAAGAAATCCTTTCCCGTTCAGCACCTGCGCAATTTTTCGCATTTTTGGTTCCCTCATCCCTTAGCAGATTTTTTGTTTGCCGCCAGATAAATGGTATTATCTGTACGTTTTATGTCTTACAGGAAATGATATGCCCCAGATCAGTCGGTCTGCATTAGTGCCGTTCAGCGCCGAGCAGATGTATCAGTTGGTTAACGATGTTCATTCTTATCCCGATTTTCTGCCAGGCTGCACCGGCAGCCGGGTGCTTAACGCTACCTCCAACGAGATGACCGCCGCGGTGGACGTCGCCAAGGCCGGTATCAGCAAGACCTTCACCACGCGCAATACGCTGCTGGATAACCAGAGCATCAATATGCAGCTGGTTGATGGCCCGTTCCGCAAGCTGATGGGCGGCTGGCAGTTCACGCCGCTGAGCGAAGAGGCCTGCAAGGTGGAGCTGCACCTGGACTTCGAGTTCACCAACAAACTGATTGAGCTGGCGTTCGGCAAGGTGTTCAAAGAGCTGGCGGGCAGCATGGTGCAGGCATTCACCCAGCGGGCGAAAGAGGTCTACAGTGTCTGACATCCAGGTCGAGGTGGTGTACGCCTTGCCGGAGCGGCAGTACCTGCGCAAGGTGAAGCTGGCCGAGGGCAGCAGCGTCGAGCAGGCGATCCAGGCTTCGGGCCTGCTGGAGCTGCGCCAGGATATCGATCTCAAGAGCAACAAAATCGGCATCTACAGCCGCCCGGCCAAGCTGGGCGATACGCTGAACGACGGCGACCGGGTGGAGATCTACCGGCCCTTGATAGCCGATCCGAAAGAGCTGCGCCGGCAACGGGCAGAAAAGGCAAAAAAATAAGGCGCTTATAGCGCCTTATTTTTTTATCTGAAGCTGACTTTTTCTTCCGCGTTGCAGCCTGCGACTGTCATGAGGAACATTATGCCCCCTCATGGGCCGGAAGAGCGGGCGGCACCGATTACTTGGTCAGCGCCGGTTTGTTCTGGATGTCGGTCAACACGCCTGCGCTGTCGAAGGTCAGCGTCAGCGTCTGCTGGGTGATGTCTTCATGGCCAGGCTGCTGGCGGAACACATAGAACCACGTTTGCGTTCCGAACGGGTCTTGCAGCATTGGGGTACCCAATGTGTAAGCGACCTGTTGTTGGGTCATCCCTTTCTGGATTTTCGCCACGTCGGTCGACGTCAGGTAGTTCCCCTGGTTGATGTCAGGACGATAAACCACCTTTTCAAAAGTAGAACAGCCTGCAGTCAGCATCACAAGAACTACAGCGGCGGCAGTCAGCGTTTTACAGCGCATAGTAATCACATTCCTTTAGGGCATAGGATGCCGATGATAATAGACCTTGCGGCAGTTGGAAACCTTTATACCCTTCATCTTTCACGTTGCGACGCATTGGCTTTCCTTTAGCACCTCAAGCGCTTGGCCTTTTTCAGGCCGTTGAGATGGCTTTGGATCACCGCCGCGCCGCACTTTAGATATTTCTCGGGCCAACAGCGTCACTGTCAGACCGCAGGAAAGTGAAAAAGTTGAGCTTTTTTATGCGGCCAGCAGTTCTTTGGCGTTGGCCAGCGTATTGCGGGTGACTTCGCTGCCGCCGAGCAGGCGCGCCAGCTCCTGCAGCCGGGCGCGTTTATCCAGCGGCGCCATCTGGGTTTCGGTAACCGTGCCGTCGGTCTGCTTGCTGACGAACAGGTGCTGATGCCCGCATCCGGCCACCTGCGGCAGGTGGGTGACGCACATCACCTGGGTGGATTCGCCGAGCTGGCGCAGCAGGCGGCCGACGATGGCGGCGGTCGGGCCGCTGATGCCCACGTCCACCTCATCGAAGATCAGCGCCGGGGTTTCCATCTTGCGGGCGGTGATCACCTGAATGGCCAGCGCGATGCGCGACAGCTCGCCGCCGGAGGCGACCTTCGCCAGCGGTTGCAGCGGTTGCCCCGGGTTGGTGGAGACGCAGAACTCGGTACGGCTGGCCCCTTCGGCGCTCAGATGCTGCGGTTCGAAGCGCACGTCGATGTTGAATTTGCCGTGCGGCATGGAGAGGGCCTGCATGCTGTCGGTAATGAGCGTGGTCAGCTCGGCGGCGTAGTGCAGGCGTTTCTGGTGCAGCTCTTCCGCCAGCGCCAGCGCCTGCTGGTGATGCAGGGTGACCGCCTCGTTCAGGTGTTCATGATCGCTTTCCTGTTGAGACAGCAACTGCTGTTCATCCAGCAACTGCTGATGCAGCTGCGGCAGCTCCTCCGGCGCGACCTGATGTTTGCGCGCCAGGCTGATTTGGCGCGACAGGCGTTGTTCCAGCTCGTGCAGGCGGTTGGGATCGAGATCCATGCGATCGGCGTAATGGCGCAGCTCGTCGCTGGCTTCGCTGATCTGGATAGAGGCCTCTTCCAGCATGTCCAGCAGGCCGCTGAGCTTATCGTCCAACCCGGCCAGCTCAAGCAGCAGGTGTTTGGCGCTGTAAAGCTGGCTGAGCATGTTGTTCTCGTCGCTGTCGGCCAGCAGCTGCAGCGTCTGCTGGCTGAGGGTCAGCAGCTGGCCGCTGTTGGCCAGGCGCTTGTACTCGGCGTCGGTCTGCTCGAACTCGCCGGCCTGCGGCGCGAATTCGTTCAGCTCTTTCAATTGGTATTGCAGCAGCTGCTTGCGCGCTTCGCGCTCGATGGACTGCTGTTGATGGTGCGCCAGCTCGCGGCAGCTCTGATGCCAGCGTTGGTAGGCCTGGCTCATCGCCGCCAGCAGGGCGGGTTCGTCGGCGTAGGCGTCGAGCAGCGCTTTTTGGTGCTCCGGCTTGAGCAGCAGCTGATGGGCGTGTTGACCGTGGATTTGAATCAGGCGTTGCCCCAGCTCGCGCAGCTGCGACAGCGGCACGGCGGTGCCGTTGATAAAGCCGCGCGAACGGCCGTCGGCGTTGATCACCCGCCGCAGCAGGCATTCGTTGCTGTCGTCCAGCTGGTTCTGCTCCAGCCATTCGCGCGCGGACGGAGTGTCCGCCAGCGAGAAGCGGGCGCAGATGTCGGCGCGGGCGGCTCCCAGGCGCACCACGTTGCCGTCGGCGCGGTTGCCGAGGCACAGCCCCAGCGCATCGATAGCGATGGATTTGCCGGCACCGGTTTCACCGGTGATCGCCGTCATGCCCGGTTGAAAATCGATTTCCAACTCACGAACGATAGCAAAGTTGCTGATGGTTAATTGCGCCAGCATGGGAACCTTCCTGTGTATAAACACATAACTGTAGTTTCATACAGTATAAACTGGTTTTATATACAGTAAAGTGGCCGGCGCAGATTTTAGAACAATTTTTTCGACCAGCCCAACTTGGTGCTTAACGTGTTGAAATAGCTGTAGTCCTTCGGGTGAATCAGGTTCAGATGGAAGTTGCTGCGGCGGATCAGCACTTCTTCGCCTTCCTGGATCGGCAGCGCGATCTGGCTGTCGCAGCTGATCTCCAGATCGCTGCCGATCTGCGAAAACTTCAGGCGGATGGTGCTGTCGCCGTTGATCACCAGCGGCCGGGCGGAAAGGGTGTGCGGGAACATCGGCACCAGCGCGATCGCCTCCAGCGATGGGGTGAGGATCGGCCCGCCGGCGGAGAGCGAGTAGGCGGTGGAGCCGGTCGGGGTGGCGATGATCAGGCCGTCGGAGCGCTGTGAGAAGGCGAAGCGATCGTCGATGTACACCTCGAATTCGATCATGTGCGCCACTTTGCCCGGGTGCAGCACCACCTCGTTGATGGCGGTGCTGATGCGGCACTGCTGGTGCTCTTTATGCACGATGGTTTCCAGTAGGAAACGCTGTTCGTCGATGTACTCGCCTTCCAGCACGTCCGCCAGCTGCTGCAGAGCGTTGTCGGGATCGAGATCGGTAAGGAAGCCAAGGTTGCCGCGGTTGACTCCGATCACCTTGATGTCGTAGCGCGCCAGCACGCGCGCGGCGCCGAGCATGTTGCCGTCGCCGCCGACCACCACCGCCAGGTCGGCCCGCTGGCCGATATCCGCCAGGCTGCCGGTCACGGCGTCTTTCAGCCCCAAATCATGGGCGATTTGGCGTTCGACCATCACCGAATAGCCGCGGGCGACCAGCCAGTGGAACAGCATCTCGTGGGTTGCCAGCGCTGAAGGGTGACGCGGGTGGCCAACAATGCCAATACAGGCGAATTTTTTATTCATTTGCTGTGATTTTCCTCACCGGGACCCGTTTATGCCCCACATTGTGACCGGTTGACTTGAAACCCCGGTTTTGATCCCCATAATAAGCCAAGTTGCGAGATTAATGCTAAAACGCGGAGATATTCATGAGTAGTAAAGAACAGAAGACGCCAAACGAGCAAGTCTCGGAAGAAATGGAACAACACGCTCATCACGAGGATACGCTGCCGGAAGCGGCGGAAGGCGTCGATCTGCGCGATGCGCGTATCGCCGAACTGGAAGCCCAACTGGCGGAAGCTCAGCAGCAAGAGCGCGACAGCCTGCTGCGCGCCAAAGCGGAAGCGGAAAACATCCGTCGCCGCGCCGAACTGGACGTTGAGAAAGCGCACAAGTTCGCCCTGGAGAAATTCTCTGGCGATCTGCTGCCGGTGATCGACAACCTGGAGCGCGCGCTGGATCTGGCGGATAAAAACAATCCGGAACTGGCCGCGATGATCGAAGGCATCGAGCTAACGCTGAAATCGCTGCTGGACGTGGTGCGCAAGTACGGCATCGAAATCGTCGGCGACGTCAACGTGCCGTTCAACCCGGAAGTGCATCAGGCGATGAGCATGATGGAATCCGCCGATCACCAGCCGAACCACGTGATGATGGTGATGCAGAAAGGCTATACGCTGAACGGCCGCCTGCTGCGCCCGGCGATGGTCGCGGTCTCCAAGGCCAAGGCGTAATCGCCCCGGCAACGATATAAAGAAAGGCACCCAAGGGTGCCTTTTTTGTCTCTGGGCTACGCCTGCGGCAGACGCGGCATCCAGTCGATCGGCGTGAGCCCTTGCTGCTCCAGCAGCTGATTGGCCTGCGAGAAGTGGCGGCAGCCGAGGAAACCGCGGTGGGCGGAAAGCGGCGACGGGTGTGGCGCTTTCAGCACATGGTGGCGGTTGCGGTCGATAAAGTTGCCTTTCTTCTGCGCGTGCGAGCCCCACAGCAGGAACACCACGCCTTCGCGGTTCTCGTTCAGGGCAGCGATCACTTTATCGGTAAAGGTTTCCCAGCCCAGGTTGGCGTGGGAGTGCGCGCGGCCGCCTTCCACCGTCAGCACGGTGTTGAGCAGCAGCACCCCCTGTTCGGCCCAGCTTTGCAGGTAACCGTGATCAGGGCGTTCGAAACCGGGAATGTCGGTCGCCAGCTCTTTATACATGTTCACCAGCGACGGCGGCGCCGGCACGCCGGGGCGCACCGAGAAAGAGAGGCCGTGCGCCTGATTGGGGCCGTGGTAGGGATCCTGGCCGAGGATGACGACTTTGACGTCCGCCAGCTCGGTAAAGCGGAACGCGTTAAACACGTCTTTCTGCGGTGGATAAATGGTCTTACCGGCCTGGCGCTCAGCGGCAACAAAGGCGAGCGTTTCAACAAAATAGGGCTGCTCTTTCTCTTTGCCGATCACGTCATGCCAGGTGAGGGAGGTGGCCATAAACGCTCTCCTTTGTTTTCTTTAGCAATTCATAGGCTATAGCTTACCGTGTCGGCCCGCGCAGCGAAACCCGCTTTTCATTTCTCGCCACCGCGCGCAATGCAATTATTTTTGAAAATTTACAAAAATAATTGGTTTTTGCCGTAGTGGGAAAATTGATATAAAACATAAATTTGCCCCTTCACGCCCTGTGCCTACCCGGTAAAAATTGACTTTAATCAAGGAACTGGCCCGGTCAGGCTGGTATACAGAACAACAAGACAACAATGGTTTTACCAAATGGCCGAAACCAGGATTGGGTTTTCTCACGATGTGAATTTTTACGCCCTTGTACGGAGGCAACATAATGATTACCGGTATTCAAATTACCAAAGCGAACGACCAGGCACTGGTGAATTCTTTCTGGCTGCTGGACGATGAAAAAGCGGAAGCTCGCTGCGTGTGCGCCAAGGCCAACTACGCGGAAGATCAGGTTGTCGCGGTGAGCGACCTGGGCCAGATCGAATACCGTGAAGTGCCGCTGGAAATGCAGCCGACCGTGCGCGTAGAAGGTGGCCAGCACCTGAACGTCAACGTGCTGCGCCGTGAAACCCTGGAAGACGCGGTCAAGCATCCGGAAAAATACCCGCAGCTGACCATCCGCGTGTCCGGCTATGCGGTGCGCTTCAACTCTCTGACGCCGGAACAGCAGCGCGACGTTATCGCCCGCACCTTTACCGAAAGCCTGTAATCGGCGGCGCAATCGTAGCAATGAGGGAGCTTCGGCTCCCTTTTTTGCGTTTGGCGGCCGAAAACCGAACGTGGATCACAATTTGCACAAAGTTAAGCATTCCTGATACAGAACTCATCCGACCTGCCGATAGCTAAGTCAGTACCTATTCAGGTGCTCAATAAAAAGTCTATCGACAAGGAGTCGGCATGAGTATGCCTTTAAGTTTTACCTCTGCAGTATCTCCGGTGGCCGCGATCCCTACACCTCGCGCCACCGCCGAGACGGCACCGGCGGCGCAGCCCGCAGCCGCGCCGGCAAGTCCCGCGCCGGTGGCCACCCCCTCTCAGAACACGCTCAATGCGCAGAATCTGTTGAATACGTTGGTCGGCGATCTCTCCGCAGCGGCGCCGACGGCGGCAGCAGCGCCGGGCGTGACCCGGGGGCAGCAATCGCAAGAGGGCGATTATGCGTTGGCGCTGTTGGCCAAGGACGTTTACTCGCTGAACGGCCAGGGCGCCGCCGGGTTTAACCGCCTGAGCGACAGCGCACTGCTCGGTTTCGGCATCGATCCCGCCAGCCTGCACGACGCGGGCAGCGGTTTCCAGGCCGGGATTTACAGCAACGACAAGCAGTTTGTATTGGCGTTTGCCGGCACCAACGACTGGCGCGACTGGCTGAGCAACGTGCGGCAGGCGACGGGCTATGACGATGTGCAGTACAATCAGGCGGTTGCCGCCGCCAAAAGCGCCAAGACGGCCTTTGGCGATGCGCTGGTGATCGCCGGCCATTCGCTCGGCGGCGGTCTGGCGGCTACGGCGGCGCTGGCGACCGGCACTACGGCGGTCACCTTCAACGCGGCCGGAGTGTCGGATTACACCCTGAATCGCCTGGGCATCGATCCGGCGGCGGCGAAGAAAGATGCCGAAGCCGGCGGCATCCGTCGTTACAGCGAGCAATATGACATGCTGACCAGCACCCAGGAGTCGACTTCGCTGATCCCGGACGCCATTGGCCACAACATCACCTTGGCCAACAGCGATACCCTGACCGGTATCGATGACTGGCGGCCGAGCAAACATCTCGATCGCAGCCTGACGGCGCACGGCATCGACAAGGTGATAAGCTCGATGGCGGAACAAAAGCCGTGGGAGGCGAAGGCCAATGCCTGAAGGGCGTCGCTTGCGGCGGGCGCTGGCGATAGCCTTACTGGCGCTGGTCGCGGTGACCGGTTTACTGATGATGGCTAAGGAGCAACAGATGGGGCAGGAGATTTCGCCGTTTGACGGCCGCAGCAATCTGGCGCTGGCTCAGGCGGTGGCGCGTGGCGATACGCAGGGTATCCGTGCACAGGCCACGCAGGATCGTTTGCGCGAACGGGGCGATCGGCAGGTCACGCTGTTGCAGTGGGCGGTGCTTTCGCAGCAGCCGGCCAGCGTGCAGGCGTTGCTGGATCTCGGCGCCGATGCGGTGGCGGCGGGGCTGGACGGCAACAGTGCGCTGCACACCGCAGCGATATTGCACGATGCGCAGTACCTGCGGTTGCTGCTGGCCAAGGTTAAGCAGGTGAACGTTCGCAATGCCGTTACCGGCGCCACACCGCTTGCGGCGGCGGTGCTGGCCGGGCGTGAGGAGCAACTGCGGCTGCTGCTGGCGGCCGGGGCGGACACCACCCTGAGCGATCGGCTGGGGGATACCCCACTGCATCTGGCGGCGAAGATTAATGCACCGCATCTGGCGCTGTTGCTGTTGCAGGCCGGGGCCGATGCCCGGGCGCGCAATCAGCAGGGTTTTGCGTTCCAGTTTTATTTCTCGCAAACGCCGGCGCATTTGCAGAATGACGAGCTGAAGGCGCAGTTCCGCGAGCTGGATAAATGGCTGCAGGGGCACCGCCTGGCCACGCATTACGCGCAGCAGTAAACGCCCATAAAAAAAACCGCCTGCACAGGCGGTTTTTTCTTGAACAGTGGCGGTTATTGCGCGTCGCCGGCCGGTTTGGCCTTCGCCTGACGGCGTTTGCCGACGTTTTTGGCGTCGCGATGGCGCACTTTCACCTTGTTGGCTTTTTCTTTGCTTTTCGCTTTTTCTTCCGCGCGTTTTGCCAGCACTTTCTTCGACGGTTTACCGTTGCTCTTCTCGTTTGGCACCTTGGTTTTCGGCCGCAGTTCGTCGATCACGCGCGCTTTCAGCGGTTCGTTCAGGTAACGGCCCACTTTGCCCAGCAGCAGATGATCGTGCGCTTCCACCAGCGAAATGGCGGTGCCTTTGCGCCCGGCGCGGCCGGTACGGCCGATACGGTGCAGGTAGGTATCTGCCGTGCGCGGCATGTCGAAGTTGAATACGTGGGTGATATCGAGGATATCCAGGCCGCGCGCGGCAACGTCGGTGGCCACCAGCACGTTAACCCGGCCATCCATCATGCGTTTGACCGCTTCGTTGCGTTTGGCCTGCACCATTTCGCCTTCGAGATAGCAGGTGTTGATGCCCGCTTCGCGCAGCCAGGTGGCCAGTTCGTGCACGCGCTCGCGCTTGCGCACGAAGATCACCGATTTTTGCACGTCCGGCTGTTTCAGCAGGTGGATCAGCAGCGCGGTTTTGTGCTGCACGTCATCGGCGCGGTAGTACCACTGCAGGATCTTTTTGCGTTCGCGGCGCGACGGGTCGGCTTCCACTTCCACCGGCTCTTTCAGGATGCGCTCGGCGAATTCGCGGATCGCTTCGCCTTCCAGCGTGGCGGAGAACAGCAGCGTTTGGTTGCGCCAGCGGGTTTCGGCGGAGATGGTTTCGATGTCCTGCGCGAAGCCCATGTCAAGCATGCGGTCGGCTTCGTCGAGGATCAGGGTTTCCACCGCGCGGCAGTCGAAGTTCTCTTCTTTAATGTATTGCAGCAAACGGCCGGTGGTGGCGACCACCACGTCCTGGTTTTCGCTGAACACTTCCGCGTGGTTCATGTAAGCGACGCCGCCGGTGATGGTGGCGATATCCAGCGAGGTATGAGCAGCCAATTCACGCGCCTGGTCGGCGACCTGCATCGCCAGTTCACGCGTTGGCGTCAGGATCAGCACGCGCGGCGGGCCGGATTTCTTGCGTGGAAAGTCCAGCAGGTGCTGCAACACGGGCAGCAGGAAGGCGGCGGTTTTGCCGGTGCCGGTCGGAGCCGAACCTAAGACGTCGCGCCCGTCCATCGCCGGCGGGATCGCAGCGGCCTGAATGGCAGTGGGGCGATCGTAGCCTTTGTCGCGCAGCGCGTCGATCAGGCGATCATCGAGTTCGAGTTCGGAAAAAGTGGTTGCTGTCATGGTCTACCTCTACTTGGGGCGCCGATTATAGACGGGTTGGCCGCGATCTTCACCTATTTAAGCGGAAAGCCGCTCTTTTCCCGCCGATCAGATTGCCTTATGCTACGCCAGTTTTATAGCCAGGTGGTGAGTGTGAGCAAGCGATCGAAAGCCGATTTTACCCCGCGCCGCGGGGGATTTACCTTTAAACAATTCTTTGTCGCCCACGATCGTTGCGCGATGAAAGTGGGTACCGACGGGGTGTTGCTCGGCGCCTGGGCGCCGGTGGGGCAGGCGCGCCGGGTGCTGGACATCGGCAGCGGCAGCGGGCTGATCGCGCTGATGCTGGCGCAGCGCAGCGGCGACGAGGTGACCGTCGACGCGGTGGAACTGGACGAAGCCGCCGCCGGCCAGGCGCGCGAAAACGCGGCGGAATCGCCGTGGCCGCAGCGCATCCGCGTGCATGCGCAGGATATTCATCATTATGCGCAGCAGCATGCCGCTGAGTATGATCTGATCGTCAGCAATCCGCCTTATTTTGAGCCGGCGGTGGCCTGCCGCGATCAGGCGCGCCACAACGCGCGCTACACCGAAACCTTAACGCACGACGCGCTGTTGGCCTGTGCGGCGCAGCTGCTGGTGGAGCAAGGAACGTTTTGCGTGGTGCTGCCGCACGACATCGGCGCCGAATTTGAACGCCTGGCGCAGCAAAGCGGTTGGCACACGGCGGCGAAAGTGAACGTCAGCGATCGGGCCGATACGCCGCGGCACCGGGTGTTGCTGGCGCTGACGCGTAAGGAAACGCCGCGGCGGGAGCAGGCGCTGGCGATCAAACAGGCCGACGGCAGCTATACCGACGATTTCCGCCGGTTGATCGCCGACTTCTACCTGTTCTACTGAAAGGAAAAGGGCGCCGATAAGGCGCCCTGTTGCATGGTTTAAGGCTGCAAAATGGTCGGCAGCGCTTCCGGCAGCAAATCCGGGTAGTCCAGCGTGTAGTGCAGGCCGCGGCTCTCTTTGCGCGCCATGGCGCTGCGCACGATAAGCTCGGCCACCTGCACCAGATTGCGCAGCTCCAGCAGGTTATTGGAGATGCGGAAGTGAGCGTAGTACTCGTCGATTTCCGCCTGCAGCGTATTGATGCGGCGCAGGGCGCGCTCAAGGCGCTTGGTGGTGCGCACGATGCCGACGTAATCCCACATGAACAGCCGCAGCTCGTGCCAGTTGTGCTGGATCACCACCCGTTCGTCTGCATCGTCCACCCGGCTTTCATCCCAGTGCGGCACCTGTTTGGCCTGCCGGATGAAGGGCAGGCGCTGCAGAATGTCTTCCGCCGCCGACCAACCGTAAACCAGGCACTCCAGCAGCGAATTCGACGCCATGCGATTGGCACCGTGCAGGCCGGTGTAGCTGACCTCGCCGATGGCGTACAGCCCGTCGAGATCGGTGCGGCCGTGCTGATCGACCATCACGCCGCCGCAGGTGTAGTGCGCCGCCGGGACGATAGGGATCGGTTGCCGAGTCAGATCGAAGCCCAGCGTCAGCAGCTTTTCGTAGATCATCGGGAAGTGCTGGGTGATGAATTCCGCTGGCTTGTGGCTGATGTCCAGGTACATGCAGTCGGCGCCCAGGCGCTTCATTTCATGGTCGATGGCGCGGGCGACGATATCGCGCGGGGCCAGTTCGCCGCGCGGGTCGAAATCCGGCATAAAGCGGCTGCCGTCCGGGCGTTTCAGGTAGGCGCCTTCGCCGCGCAGCGCTTCGGTCAGCAGGAAGTTGCGCGCCTGCGGGTGGAACAGGCAGGTCGGGTGGAACTGGTTGAACTCCAGGTTGGCGACCCGGCAGCCGGCGCGCCAGGCCATGGCGATGCCGTCGCCGGAGGAGATGTCCGGGTTGGTGGTGTATTGGTACACCTTGGCCGCGCCGCCGGTGGCCAGCACCACCGTTTTGGCGCGGTAGGTTTCCACCCGCTCCAGCTCGCGGTTCCAGACGTAAGCGCCCACCACTCGGCGGGTGCCCGGCAGGCCGATTTTGTTCGAGGTGATAAGGTCGACCGCGTTGCGGCGTTCCATCACGTAAATATTGGGGTGAGCGCTTGCTTTCCCTACCAGCGTGGTCTCTACTTCCTTACCGGTAGCGTCTGCGGCGTGCAGGATGCGGCGATGGCTGTGGCCGCCTTCGCGCGTGAGGTGATAATGCTCCTCGCCCTGCGCGTTGACCTCGGTGTCGAACAGCACGCCCTGATCGATCAGCCATTGCACGCAGTGGCGCGCGTTGCCGGCGATGAATTCGACGGCCTCTTTGTCGCACAGGCCGGCGCCGGCAATCAAAGTGTCATCAACGTGTGAGGCAATGCTGTCCGTCTCATCGAACACCGCGGCGATCCCGCCCTGGGCGTAAAAGGTGGCTCCCTCGCTGAGCGGCCCCTTGCTGAGAACGGTAACCTTGCAATGCTGCGCCAGGCGCAGCGCCAGTGACAGGCCCGCAGCGCCGCTGCCGACGATCAGTACATCGCTAACATGTTCAGATGATGGTTGCATAACGTATGATGTGTGCAGAAGAAGAGTGAATTTCATGTTAGCCTAACTGTCCGGGCAAAAGCCACGGATAGGGTGACATCAACAGAAAAAACAATGGCGATATGGAACTTCGTGTTCTATATGAACTCCAAGCGAGTGCTTGCTCAGGAAAATAATGTATGGCTGGCAGTACAATTTTACGCGTGGAGACGGATTTGGGGAGAGTTTACCTCGGATGAGCGAGCAGTTAACGGATCAAGTTCTGGTCGAGCGGGTCCAAAAGGGCGACCAGAAGTCGTTTAACCTACTGGTAGTGCGCTATCAGCATAAGGTGGCGAGTCTCGTTTCCCGCTATGTGCCGCAGGGCGATGTGCCCGATGTGGTGCAGGAGTCGTTTATCAAGGCCTATCGCGCACTGGAATCGTTCCGTGGCGACAGCGCTTTTTATACCTGGTTGTATCGAATCGCCGTGAACACGGCAAAGAATTATCTGGTTGCTCAGGGGCGCCGTCCGCCATCCAGTGATGTGGACGCCAACGATGCGGAAAATTACGAAAGTGCGGGCGCACTGAAAGAAATTTCGAACCCTGAGAACTTAATGTTGTCAGAAGAGCTGAGACAGATAGTTTTCCGTACCATTGAGTCTCTCCCTGAGGATCTTCGCATGGCGATTACCCTGCGGGAGTTGGATGGTCTAAGCTACGAAGAAATAGCCGCCATCATGGATTGCCCGGTCGGAACCGTACGTTCGCGTATTTTCCGCGCCCGGGAAGCTATCGATAATAAAGTTCAACCGCTGATCCAGCGTTAGCAATGGCGGGCACAGGAAGGGTACTTAGGCATGCAGAAAGAAAAGCTTTCCGCTCTGATGGATGGTGAATCGTTCGACAGCGAGCTGTTGAGTTCTCTGTCGCAAGATCGAACGCTTCAACAAAGCTGGCAGAGCTATCACCTGATACGTGACACACTGCGAGGTGATGTCGGACAAGTGATGCATCTCGACATCGCCGATCGCGTCGCCGCTGCACTTGAGAAAGAACCCGCCCGGCTGGTGCCTTCCGCCGTTCAGGAATCTCAGCCGCAGCCTCACACCTGGCAGAAAATGCCGTTCTGGGACAAAGTGCGTCCTTGGGCGAGCCAGATTACGCAAATCGGCATGGCGGCCTGCGTGTCGCTGGCGGTGATCGTCGGCGTGCAGCACTACAACCAGCCTTCTGCGACATCGAACGCGTCCGAATCGCCGGCCTTCACCACGCTGCCGATCATGGGGCAGGCCTCGCCGGTCAGCCTGGGCGTTCCTGCCGACAGTTTCTCCACCGGCAGCGGCCAACAGCAGCAGGTGCAGGAACAGCGCAAGCGTATCAACGCCATGCTGCAGGACTATGAACTGCAACGTCGCCTGCATTCGGATCAGCTGCAGCTTGAGCAAGGCAACCCGCAACAGGCTGCCATTCAGGTTCCCGGAACTCAGTCTTTAGGAATGCAACAGCAGTAATGAAGCAAATCTGGTTCTCCGTTTGTTTATTGACGGGCAGCCTGCTCTATTCCAGCATCGCCCCGGCGCAGCCAACTGCGTCCGGGGCGTTATTGCAACAGATGAGCAGCGCCAGCCGTTCTCTCAATTACGAGCTCGCCTACATCAGCGTCAGCAAGCAGGGAATCGAGTCGTTGCGCTATCGCCATGCGGTGATCGGCAACGTGCCGCTCGGCCAGCTGCTGCATATGGATGGCCCGCGCCGCGAAGTGTTGCAGCGCGGCGGCGGGATCAGCTACTTCGAACCCGGTCTGGAGCCGTTCACGCTCACTGGCGATCACATCGTCGACGCGCTGCCGGCGATCGTTTATGCCGATTTCACCCGTCTGGCGAAGTATTACGACTTCATCTCCGTGGGCAGCACCCGCATCGCCGATCGGCCGTGTGAAGTGCTGCGCGTGGTGGCGCGCGACGGTTCCCGCTACAGCTACATCGTCTGGATGGACGAAGACACCAAGCTGCCGCTGCGGGTGGATTTGCTCGATCGCGACGGCGAAACGCTGGAGCAATATCGGGTGATCTCCTTCGCGGTCGGCGCCGAGGTGCAGGGCGCGATGCAGGGGCTGCTCAAGGCCAACCTGCCGCCGCTGCTGTCGCTGCCGGCGGTGGAAAATGTCCAGCTCAGCTGGAGCACCGGCTGGCTGCCGGCCGGCGTGGACGAGGTGGCGCGCAATCGCCGCAAATTGCCGAACGTCGCCGTGCCGGTGGAATCCCGGCTCTACAGCGACGGCCTGTTCAGCTTCTCGGTCAACGTCAGCCCGGCGGGCAGCGGAGCCGGGCAGCAGTACTACCGTCAGGGGCGCCGCACCATTCAGACCGAAGTGCGCGCGGGCAACGAAATCACGATTGTGGGCGAATTGCCGCCGGCGACGGCCAAGCGCATCGCCGACAGCATTTCTTTCAAGGTATCGCCGTAATGATGAAAGAGTGGGCCACGGTGGTTTCGTGGCAACAGGGCGTAGCGCTGCTGCGTTGTGAACCCAAGGCCGGCTGCGGCAGCTGCACCGCGCGCTCCGGCTGTGGCGCGCGTGCGCTGAACGAGCTGGTGCCGGAAACCGAGCATCAGCTGCAGGTACATATCGATCAGCCGCTCGAACCTGGGCAGCGCGTCGAGGTCGGCATCGCGGAAGGCAGCCTGCTGCGCTCCGCCATGCTGGTTTACCTGACGCCGCTGCTGGGCATGATGGTGGGCGGCACGTTGCTGCAATATTGTTTCGGCAGCGACGCCTCGGCGGCAGTTGGCGCCGTGTTGGGCGGCGGCGTGGCCTTTATGCTGGCTCGCCGCTTGGCCCGACGTCTGGGCGAGCAGGCCGATTACCAGCCGGTGGTGCTGCAAATTGGGTTGCCGCCTACCGCGATGCGCATGCAGGCGGAAAACTCCCCGCTGATTTAAACCGATGGCCGCGTCATCGCCGGGTTGTGATAGGCGGGGATGCGGTTGTGGATCATATGCTCCAACAGCGCGATGAATAGATCGGCGCTGAGCAGCGAATCGTAGTTAATCGCGAACAGCACATTTCCCTGGCCGTCGAATAAGCGGATGCCGCGCTGCGGATGATTTTCCAACGCGCGGATCTGTTCGATAGGCACGTTTCCCCGTTCCGTTGTCAGCAGGGTGGCGCTCAGCCGCAGCGTTTCGGTCGGCGTGCCTTGCTGCTTGCCGAGCAGCAACTGCCACAGCCAGCGCGCGTCGCCCTCTATGGTGTGAAACGACACAGTTCCCCCCTGATAGAGCGCATTCAGCGCCAGCGGCCCGCGCTGCTGCAGCTGTTGGTCGACGATCACGTCCGCCAATCGCCACGAGTGGGCGACGTTGCTGAAAACCGTGCACCAAGGCTGATCTGCACCGGCGCGGAACGCCGTAACGTCAAACAGCCCGCCAAAAGCCTGGCCGCCGCGAAAGCGATAGATGTCGCCGATCTTGTCAAACGGGATGAAACGCTCTTTGTGATGGTGGCTGTCAAAGACCCGCACGCCGTGCTCGTACAGACGATAGGTCAGCGTCGGACGCAGATAATGCCGCAGCGCCAGCAGCGTACAGCCGAGTAAAATCGTGCCCGCGCCGGCTTGCAACAGCGTGATGACCTGGCTCTCGTCAATGCTGCTCAGCAGCGGCAGCACCAACAGCGCCGCCCCCACGCTAAACAGCAGCGCCGCCGCCGCCAGTATGCCCCAGTTGACCTTTGAAAAATCGTGCCGGCTCAGCATTTGCCCTTTATCGATCATAATGCACCTTCCAATCAACGTACGCAGATATGCTGGTGAACCCCGGTGGGCTGCCGATGTAGTGCCCTGAATAATGTTTTGTCGCGGAGCTCATGCCCTTTCTATCCGAGGGACGGTGGTGGCGTATATGGGGTTTTTCCTAAAGGAAGTGGGGCAAAATGGAATTCTAAGAGGTTGATCCAAATATTCTTTTTTTATAATTTCGGAGAGGGTTTATTGCGCTGTGGCCGGTTATGTATTAGCGCCGAAGTTTGACGGCCACGAAGTACCGGCAAGCCTTGGATTCAGGCCGCATCGTCCGCGTTAACATCTGTTTTCACCCGCCGGGGCGCCCTGTAACATTTAGCGGCGCATAATAGAATGCCTTCACTGCACCGATCGCTAGGTTTTCAGTGGTGTGGCATGTAGAATGCAGCGATTCAGGTGCAAGACGGCCTCACCCATTCACTGTCGCTTTAGGTCCATGCGGGTTTCTATAGGCGAGTAATTCAGAAATACCAAGGCAGAAAAACTTTTATAATGAAGCATATACGAAATTTCTCCATTATTGCCCATATTGACCACGGTAAGTCGACGCTGTCTGACCGCATTATCCAAATCTGCGGTGGCTTGACCGACCGTGAAATGGCTGCGCAGGTGCTCGATTCCATGGATCTGGAGCGCGAGCGCGGCATCACCATCAAGGCGCAGAGCGTGACGCTGGATTATAAAGCGCAGGATGGGCAGACCTATCAGCTTAACTTTATCGACACCCCAGGCCACGTTGACTTCTCCTATGAAGTTTCCCGCTCGCTGGCGGCCTGCGAAGGCGCGCTGCTGGTGGTGGACGCTGGCCAGGGCGTAGAAGCCCAGACGCTGGCCAACTGCTACACCGCGATCGAAATGGATCTGGAAGTGGTGCCGGTGTTGAACAAAATCGACCTGCCGGCCGCCGATCCGGATCGCGCCGCGCAGGAAATCGAAGACATCGTCGGCATCGACGCCACCGATGCCGTGCGCTGCTCGGCCAAAACCGGCGTCGGTGTGCCTGACGTGCTGGAGCGCCTGGTGCGCGACATTCCGCCGCCGCAGGGCGATCCGGATGCGCCGCTGCAGGCGCTGATCATCGACTCCTGGTTCGATAACTACCTGGGCGTCGTGTCGCTGGTGCGCGTCAAGAACGGCACGCTGCGCAAGGGCGACAAGATCAAGGTCATGAGCACCGGCCAGGTGTATAACGCCGATCGTTTGGGCATCTTCACGCCGAAGCAGGTCGATCGCGACGTGCTGAACTGCGGCGAAGTGGGCTGGCTGGTCTGTGCGATCAAAGACATCCTCGGCGCGCCGGTGGGCGATACCCTGACGCAGGCGCGTCAGCCGGCGGATAAAGCGTTGCCGGGCTTCAAGAAAGTGAAGCCGCAGGTGTACGCCGGTCTGTTCCCGATCAGCTCCGACGACTATGAATCTTTCCGCGATGCGCTGGGCAAGCTGAGCCTTAACGACGCCTCCCTGTTCTACGAACCGGAAAGCTCCACCGCGTTGGGCTTCGGCTTCCGCTGCGGCTTCCTCGGTCTGCTGCACATGGAGATCATTCAGGAGCGTCTGGAGCGTGAATACGATCTGGATCTGATCACCACCGCGCCGACGGTAGTCTATGAAGTGGAAACCACCGGCAAGGAAGTGATCTACGTCGACAGCCCATCCAAGCTGCCGCCGTTGAACAACATCCAGGAACTGCGCGAGCCGATCGCCGAATGTCACATGCTGATGCCGCAGGAATACCTGGGCAACGTCATCACCCTGTGCGTTGAGAAGCGCGGCGTGCAGACCAACATGGTCTACCACGGCAACCAGGTGGCGCTGACTTATGAAATCCCGATGGCGGAAGTGGTGCTCGACTTCTTCGACCGCCTGAAGTCCACGTCGCGCGGTTATGCGTCGCTGGATTACAACTTCAAGCGCTTCCAGGCCTCCGACATGGTGCGCGTGGACGTGCTGATCAACAACGAGCGCGTGGATGCGCTGGCGCTGATCACTCACCGCGACAACTCGCAGTACCGCGGCCGTGAATTGGTGGAGAAGATGAAAGATCTGATCCCGCGTCAGCAGTTCGACATCGCGATTCAGGCGGCGATCGGCACGCACATCATCGCGCGCTCCACCGTGAAGCAGCTGCGTAAAAACGTGCTGGCGAAATGCTACGGCGGTGACGTCAGCCGTAAGAAAAAGCTGCTGCAGAAGCAGAAAGACGGTAAGAAGCGCATGAAGCAGGTCGGCAACGTCGAGCTGCCGCAGGAAGCGTTCCTGGCCATTCTGCACGTCGGTAAAGACGGCAAGTAACCGCGACGAGTTCGCGAAACGAGGGAGTTTGCATGGCGAATATGTTTGCCCTGATCCTGGCGTTGGCCACCCTGGTCACCGGGATCATCTGGTGCTTCGAGCGCTTTAAATGGGCGCCGGCCCGCCGCGCGAAGATTGCGGCGGTCAACGAGCAGACCGCGGGCGCCGTAGACGATAAAACGCTGGCGAAAGTGGCGAAGCAGCCAGGCTGGGTGGAGACCGGCGCATCGGTCTTCCCGGTGTTGCTGCTGGTGTTTGTGGTGCGTTCGTTTATTTACGAACCGTTCCAGATCCCGTCCGGCTCAATGATGCCGACGCTGTTGATTGGCGATTTCATTCTGGTGGAGAAATATGCCTACGGCATTAAAGATCCGATTACCCAGACGACGCTCATTGAAACCGGCCATCCGAAGCGTGGTGATATTGCGGTATTTAAATATCCGCTGGATCCGAAACTGGATTATATCAAGCGCGTGATTGGCCTGCCGGGCGACCGTATTACTTACGATCCGGTGAATAAGCGCGTCACGGTGCAGCCGTCCTGCAACAGCGGGCAGTCCTGTGATACCGCGCTGGCCGTGACCTACGCCGATGCGCAGCCGAGCGACTTCGTGCAGCTGTTCAGCCGCAGCGGCATGGGCGAGGCCAGCAACGGCTTCTACCAGATCCCGCTGAACGATAGCGTGCCGTCGGGCGGCATTCGCATGCGTGAGCGCCAGGAAAGCCTCGGTAACGTCACGCACCGCATCCTGACCGTGCCGGACGCGCAGGATCGAGTGGGCGCTTACTACCAACAGCCGGGCAAACCGTTGGCGGAGTGGGTGGTGCCGGCCGGGCATTACTTCATGATGGGCGACAACCGTGACAACAGCGCGGACAGCCGTTACTGGGGCTTTGTGCCGGAGAAGAATCTGGTGGGCAAAGCCACGGCCATCTGGATGAGCTTTGAAAAACAGGAAGGCGAGTGGCCTACCGGCGTGCGTTTCAGCCGGATCGGCGGCATTCATTAATCGCTGATTTATTCCCTGTCAATTTCACGCCGCAGCCTACTGCGGCGTGAAAGATTAAGAGGATATAAACACAGCATTATGTTTCCACTCGTTGTAGAATACCTTCTCGAGCGATAAAAGTTGGCTCCTGCTGGGAGCCACTGCAAACGAAACAGCTTTGGATCGGCTTTCGGCGAAGCAGGCCTGTTCCGTGTGCTGCAAGTTTTTGACGCATTCTTGATCTATTGGTAACTCATGAACCCCATCGTAATAAACAGGCTGCAGCGGAAGCTGGGCTACACTTTTCAACAGCAGGAGCTTTTACTGCAGGCTTTGACTCACCGCAGCGCCAGCAGTAAACACAATGAACGTCTTGAGTTTCTGGGTGACTCGATTCTGAGCTTTGTCATCGCCAATGCGCTCTATCACCGTTTTCCTCGCGTAGACGAGGGCGACATGAGCCGCATGCGCGCCACGCTGGTGCGCGGCAACACGCTGGCGGAGATGGCGCGCGAGTTTGACCTGGGCGAATGTCTGCGGCTTGGGCCGGGCGAATTGAAAAGTGGTGGGTTCCGCCGCGAGTCAATCCTGGCGGATACGGTGGAGGCATTGATCGGCGGCGTGTTCCTGGACAGCGACATCCAGACCGTCGAGCGTCTGATTTTGGACTGGTATCGCAGCCGGTTGGACGAAATCAGCCCCGGTGATAAGCAGAAAGACCCGAAAACCCGTTTGCAGGAATTTTTGCAGGGGCGTCATCTGCCGTTGCCTTCTTATTTGGTGGTGCAGGTTCGCGGTGAAGCGCACGACCAGGAGTTTACCATCCACTGCCAGGTGAGTGGTTTGAGCGAGCCCGTGGTGGGCACCGGCTCGAGCCGCCGTAAAGCCGAGCAGGCGGCAGCGGAACAAGCGCTGAAAAAGCTGGAGCTTGAATGAGCGAAGTAAAACAACACTGCGGGTTTATCGCCATCGTCGGCCGCCCGAACGTGGGCAAATCGACGTTGCTGAACCAACTGCTGGGGCAGAAGGTTTCCATTACGTCGCGTAAGCCGCAGACGACCCGTCACCGCATCATGGGCATCGACACCGATGGCGCCTATCAGGCGATCTACGTCGATACCCCCGGGCTGCACATCGAAGAAAAACGCGCCATCAACCGTTTGATGAACCGTGCGGCCAGCAGCTCGATCGGCGACGTTGAGCTGGTGATCTTCGTGGTCGAAGGCACCAACTGGACCGCCGACGACGAAATGGTGGTCAACAAGCTGCGCAGCCTGCGCTGCCCGGTATTGCTGGCGATCAACAAGGTCGATAACGTTACCGACAAATCCAAGCTGTTGCCGCACATCGCGTTCCTCAGCCAGCAGATGAACTTCCTCGACGTGGTGCCTATCTCCGCCGAGAAAGGGATGAACGTCGACACCATCGCCGGCATCGTGCGCAAGCTGTTGCCGGAAGCGGAACACCACTTCCCGGAAGATTACATCACCGATCGCTCCCAGCGCTTTATGGCGTCCGAGATCATCCGCGAGAAGCTGATGCGTTTCCTGGGCGAAGAGCTGCCGTACTCGGTGACGGTGGAAATCGAACAGTTCGTGGCTAACGATCGCGGCGGCTACGATGTGCACGGCCTGATCCTGGTTGAGCGCGAAGGCCAGAAGAAAATGGTCATCGGCAACAAGGGCGCCAAGATCAAAACCATCGGCATCGAAGCGCGTCAGGACATGGAACAGATGTTCGACGCCAAAGTGCATCTCGAGCTGTGGGTGAAAGTGAAATCCGGTTGGGCGGACGACGAACGTGCGCTGCGCAGCCTGGGCTATGTTGACGATCTGAAGTAACGATCCGTGGACGGCTGGGAGCGCGCTTTCGTCCTGCATGGGCGGCCGTACAGTGAAACCAGTCTGATGCTGGATCTGTTTACCGAAGGTCATGGGCGGGTGCGCTTGCTGGCGAAAGGCGCGCGCAGCCGCCGCTCCAATCTGAAGGGTTGCCTGCAACCCTTTACCCCCCTGTTAGTGCGCTGGGGCGGCCGCGGCGAAGTGAAAACGCTGCGCAACGCCGAAGCGGTCTCTCTCGGTTTACCCCTCAGCGGCATGATGCTTTACAGCGGCCTGTACGTGAACGAACTGCTGGCGCGCGTGCTGGAGCAGGAAACCAACTACTCGGTGCTGTTCTTCGACTACTTGCAATGCCTGCAGGCGCTGGCGGCGGAAGACAGTTCGCCGGAACAGGCGCTGCGCCAGTTCGAGCTGGCCTTGTTGCATCATCTCGGCTACGGCCTCGATTTTCTGCACTGCGCCGGCAGCGGCCTGCCGGTGGATGACGCCATGACCTACCGTTACCGCGAAGAGAAAGGCTTTATCGCCAGCCTGGTGGTGGATCACTACAGCTTCACCGGGCGTGAACTGCGCGCGCTGGCGGAGCGGCAGTTTCCCGATGCCGAGACGCTGCGCGCCGCCAAGCGTTTCACCCGCATGGCGCTGAAACCCTACCTCGGCGGCAAACCGTTGAAGAGCCGCGAACTGTTTCGCCAATTCGTGCGCAAACAGCCGAATACGCCGGTTGACGACGCCTGACCTTTTCCCCTTTTTCCGCCCTGCGCCCGCGTGTAAACTGCTGGCACTGAAAATCGTATTTAGAGGTTGTCATGGCTGATTTGCTGCTGGGCGTCAATATCGATCACATCGCCACGTTACGTAACGCGCGCGGAACCCAATACCCGGATCCGGTTCAGGCGGCATTCATTGCCGAACAGGCGGGGGCCGACGGCATTACCGTGCATCTGCGCGAAGATCGCCGCCACATCACCGACCGCGACGTGCGCTTGCTGCGCCAGACCATCCAGACGCGCATGAACCTGGAGATGGCGGTGACCGACGAGATGCTGGACATCGCCATTGAGCTGCAGCCGCATTTCTGCTGCCTGGTGCCGGAAAAACGCGAGGAAGTGACCACCGAAGGCGGCCTGGACGTCGCCGGCCAGCTGGACAAAATGAGCGTGGCGGTCGAGCGCCTGGCGCAGGCGGGCATTCTGGTTTCGCTGTTCATCGATCCCGATCATCGCCAGATCGACGCGGCGGTGGCGGTGGGCGCACCCTATATCGAAATCCACACCGGCGCCTACGCCGAAGCGCAGGGCGAGCTGGCGGTACAGGCCGAGCTGCGCCGCATCGCGGTCGCCGCAGCCTACGCGGCCGAGAAGGGGCTGAAGGTCAACGCCGGCCACGGCCTGACCTACCACAACGTGCAGCCGATTGCCGCGCTGCCGGAAATGCACGAGCTGAACATCGGCCATGCGATTATCGGCCAGGCGGTGATGAGCGGTCTGCCGGCTGCGGTTGCCGACATGAAAGTGCTGATGCGGGAAGCGCGCCGGTAATGGCGGTGCTCGGGCTGGGTACCGACATCGTCGAGATGGCGCGTATCGAGGCGGTGGTGGAGCGCAGTGGCGATCGTCTGGCGCGCCGCGTGCTGAGCGACGCCGAGTGGGCGCTGTATCAGCAGCACCAGCAGCCGATTCGCTTTCTGGCCAAGCGTTTCGCGGTGAAAGAGGCCGCCGCCAAGGCGTTCGGCACCGGCATTCGCAACGGCCTGGCGTTCAACCAGTTCGAGGTGTTCAACGATGCGTTGGGCAAACCGAATATTCGTTTGCACGGCCGCGCCGCCGAGCTGGCGGGGGAGATGGGGGTCACCGCGATCCATGTTTCGCTGGCCGATGAAAGGCGCTATGCCTGCGCGACGGTGATCGTCGAAAGCTGAAAATAGAAAGGGCGCCCTGCGGCGCCCTTGTCAGTCCTGCGGCGGGTTAAATGCGATCGGCGTGGTGCAACACCACGAACTTGTCCCACAGCTGTTCGTTGGTCTCACGATGCTGCGGATCGGTGATAATGGTGTTGTCGATGGGGCAGACCTGCTGACAGGTTGGCGTATCGTAATGGCCAACGCACTCGGTGCAGCGATCGGTATCGATCTGGTAGATCTCATCGCCCATCGAAATTGCCTGGTTCGGGCATTCCGGCTCGCACATGTCGCAGTTGATGCATTTGCGTGTGATTAGCAGGGCCATGGCGTATCTCTCATTATTAACAGGGGTATTTTCGCAGCGGCAATTATACCGGTCAAACCAACTTTTTCATTAACTGTTCGCTGTGTTTGATGCGATCGCGGGCATGATCGAGATCGTGCTGGATCAGCGCCATAAACAGCAGGTCGGTGAGGGCGAACTGGGCGGTGCTGGAGGAGATGGCCGCGCTGCGGGTGCGGGGCTCTTCGGCGATGGTATAGAGGCAGTGATCGGCGCGTTGCTGCAGGCCGTTGGGCGAGAAGCTGGTCAGCGCCAGCACCCTGGCGCCGGCCTGGCGCGCTTCTTCCGCCGCCAGATTGATTTCACGCCGCTCGCCGCTGAAGGAGATAGCCAGCAGCAGATCGCGTTTGTCCAGCGCCTGCACCGCCGCCAGTTGGACGTGCATATCCGCTTCGGCCACCGCCATCACGCCAATTTTCAGCAGCTTGAAGGAAAAATCCTTGGCCACCAGCCCGGAGGCGCCGATGCCGATCAGCATCACTCGGCGCGCCTGGCGCAGCATGTCCAGCGCCTGATGCAGCCGCTCTTCGCTGTTGATGTCCAGCGTCGCGCGCAGCGCCGCCTGCTTTTCCGCCAGCAGCTTTTCACCGACGATTTTCAGCGTGTCGCTGCTGAGAATGTGGTTATGAACGGTCACTACCGGTTCTGCCTGCGGCTGGGCCAGCGTTTCGCTCAGCGCCAGCTTCAGCGCCGGGAAACCTTTATAGCCCAGCTTTTGGGCGAACTTCACCACGCTCGACTGGCTAACGCCGGCCAACTGAGCCAGTTTTTGCGAGCTGAGATGGCGCGCCTGCTCGGCGTTATTCAGCAGAAAGTCCGCCAGCTTGCGGTCGTTTTGCGCCAGTGTCGGATACATCTGGCGAATGCGCAGAAGGGTACTCATTGTTCTTTCCCTGGAAACCAGCGGCCATTTTGCCATGCAGAGGGCGAAAACGCGCGGTGAAAATTTTTGTGAGCTCACCGTTAAAATAGCAAATAGCGCTCGCTTTGTTGAATAAAATATTCAAATATTGATTTAATTATGTGAATTAAAAATTCAAAGGTGAACAGATGAACTTAGGCGCACTGGTATCGGAAACCCGCAACCCGGCCACCATGGGGCTGGATGAAATGTCGACGCTGGACATGGTTCGTTGCTTTAACCAGGAAGATCGCAAGGTGCCGGAGGCTATCGAAAAGGTGTTGCCGGCGATCGCGCAGGCGGTCGATTTGGCCGCGGCGGCGTTGAAGGCCGGCGGCCGGTTGATTTATTTGGGCGCCGGCACCAGTGGTCGCCTGGGCGTATTGGACGCTTCCGAGTGCCCGCCGACCTTCGGCGTGCCGCACGGCGTGGTGGTGGGGCTAATCGCCGGCGGGCCGGGCGCGCTGCTCAAAGCGGTGGAGGGGGCGGAAGATGACGAGGC
This sequence comes from Serratia sp. SA088, assembly GCF_049065515.1. Classification (NCBI taxonomy): domain Bacteria; kingdom Pseudomonadati; phylum Pseudomonadota; class Gammaproteobacteria; order Enterobacterales; family Yersiniaceae; genus Serratia; species Serratia sp. SA088. The sequence continues at coordinate 138,101 of NZ_JBAKGW010000011.1, read as the reverse complement.
GCTGGGTGAAGCCGATCTCCGGGCGCTGAACCTCACCGCCGTCGATATGGTGGTGGGGCTGGCGGCCTCGGGGCGCACGCCCTACGTGATCGGCGCACTGCGCTATGCGTGCGGGCTGGGCTGCCCGACGGCGGCCATCTCCTGTAACCCGGATTCGCCGATTGCGCACGAAGCACAGGTGGCGATTTCGCCGGTGGTGGGGCCGGAGGCGCTGACCGGCTCAACGCGCCTGAAATCCGGCACCGCGCAGAAACTGGTACTCAACATGCTGTCGACCGGTGCGATGGTCAAACTGGGCAAGGTCTACCAGAACCTGATGGTGGACGTGAAGGCCACCAACGTCAAACTGGTGGATCGCGCCTGCCGCATCGTGATGGAGGCCACCGGCGCCGAACGCGCTCAGGCGGAGGCGGCGCTGGCGCAGACCGGCTTTGAGGTTAAACCGGCGATCCTGATGATTTTAGCCGGCGTCAGCGCCGAAGAGGCGCAGCAGCGGCTGCAGCGGCACGATGGCTACCTGCGCGCGGCGCTGGCGCGTTAATTCACGGTGGGGGCGGCGATGGACAAGACAACGGCATTGGCGACACAGCTCCTGGCGGGCGTGGGGGGCGAGGGCAATATCCTCAAACTGGAAAACTGCATGACGCGGGTGCGCGTCGAGGTCAGCGATGAGCAGCGGCTGGATCTGGCCGCCCTCAAGCAGCTGCCGGGGGTGAAGGGCTATATCAAACAGGGTGAACAGCATCAGTTTATCGTCGGTCCGGGCGCCGCCGCCAAGGTGGTGGACGCCATGCGCGGGCTGTTGAGCGGTGATGCGCAGCCCGTTGCCGCCGTCGGTGACGCCGCCCGCACCAAGGCGCAGGCCAAGCAAAAATACGCTGCGCCGATGAGCGGCGCGCTGAAAAAGCTGGCCGATGTCTTTATTCCGCTGATCCCGGCGTTTATCGCCTCGGGGCTGATCACCGGTATCATCAACCTGCTGAAACGGCCCGACATCGCCGGCCAGCTGGCGGTGGACTACCCGAACGTGCTGGGGCTGCTGGCGATCTTCGGCAGCGCGGTGTTCGCCATTATGAACATTCTGGTTGGGGTCAACGCCGCGCGGGTGTTTGGCGGTTCGCAGGCGATGGGCGGCGTGATGGCCGGCATTCTCTCCAGTCCGGCGCTGGCGCAGATCACCCTGTTCGGCGAGGCGCTGCAGCCGGGGCGCGGCGGGGTGATCGCCGTATTGTTGGTGGTGGCGTTGATGTGCTGGGTGGAGAAGCGCCTGCGCACGCTGTTGCCGGAGTCGGTCGAACTGATCCTTAACCCATTGCTGACCACGCTGGTGACTGCCTCATTGGCGATCCTGATCCTGCAGCCGCTCGGGGGGGTTATTTCCGATGCCATCGCCCACGGCGCCAATCTGGCGATCGACAAGGGCGGGCTGCTGGTGGGGGCGCTGCTCTCCGGGCTGTTCCTGCCGCTGGTGCTCTCCGGCCTGCATCAGGGGCTGGTGCCGATCCACGTCGAGCTGGTGCAGGCGCACGGTTCCAACCCGCTGTTGCCGATCCTGGCGATGGCCGGCGTCGGTCAGGTGGGGGCGGCGCTGGCGGTGCTGCTGAAAACCCGCAACGCGCGGCTGAAGAAGGTGATCAAAGGGGCGTTGCCGGTCGGCATTCTCGGCATCGGCGAGCCGCTGATCTTCGGGGTGACGCTGCCGCTGGGCCGGCCGTTTATCGGCGCCTGCCTCGGCGGCGCGGTCGGCGGTGCGCTGATCAGCTACTGGAAGGTGGCGACGGTGATCACCTTCGGCATTTCGGGGCTGCCTTTGGCGTTGACCATCGTCTCAGGTAAGGTGATGTTGTATCTGGCGGGGATGCTGATTACGATTATCGCCGGTTTTCTCTTCACCTGGATGATGGGGTTCAACGATCCCGAGGAGTAGCGTTTGAGCGACAAGCAGCAACAACCGGCCGCAGCAGGGCGCCGCGTGGTGTTTTTCGATCTGGACGGCACCCTGCATCAGGAGGATATGTTCGGCAGTTTCTTGCGCTTCCTGCTGCGCCGCCTACCGCTGAACCTGCTGCTGGTAGTGCCGCTGCTGCTGCCGATCGGCCTGGCGCTGTTGCTGCTGGGGCGCGCTGCGCGCTGGCCGATGAGCCTGCTGCTGTGGGCTATCACTTTCGGGCGTTCCGAAGCGACGCTGAAGGCGCTGGAGCGGCAGTTTATCGAGGCCTTTCGCCAGAAGGTGACCGCGTTTCCGGTGGTGCAAATGCGGCTGCGGCAGTATCTGGAGGAGCACGATGCCGAGGTGTGGCTGATTACCGGCTCGCCGGAGCAACTGGTGGCGCAGGTGTATCGGGATTCGGCGTTTCTGCCGCGGGTGCGGTTGATCGGCAGCCGCATCACGCGCCGCTGCGGCGGATGGGTCTTGACCCTGCGCTGCCTGGGGGCGCAGAAAGTGGTGCAGCTGGAACAGCGGCTCGGCGCGCCGCTGAAGCTGTACAGCGGTTACAGCGACAGCAAGCAGGATAACCCGCTGCTGTTCTTTTGCGAGCACCGCTGGCGGGTGAGCAAGCAGGGCGAGCTGCAGCAGCTGGAATAAACCAAGGGCGGAGAATTCCGCCCTTGGTTGCTTTTATCGGTACCGCGATCAGTCGTCGCTTACGTCGTGCGGCTTGCGCCCCAGCTGCCAAATCTTCTCCGCATAATGCCCCAACGCCCACAGGCTCAGGCCGAGCAGCGCGAAGAAAATCGTTTTCGGCATGCTGTCCCAGAAAAACTCGAACAGGCGGGTATAGAGGTTGATGCCGAGGAAGGTCAGCCCGAAACCGCGCAGCATGGCGTCGTCATGCTTCAACCCCAGCCAGATGGCGGCGAGGGCGGCCAGCCCGAACAGCAGGCTCCAGTGGAACAGCTCAATCTGGCGCGCGCGGTACCAGCTGTCGAGATCGCCGTAGTTGCCGAAGATAGACAGCAGCCACAGCGCGATGAACAGGTACAGCAGGCCCATCGCCAGCGACACCCGCTGCAGGCCGCGCTGCGCCAAGAGCGGCCGCAGCAGCAATGCGGCGGCGATCAGCACCCCGCCGAAGGCGATAAAGCGAATCGGGTAGCTCATGCCGAGCCAGTAGGCGCCCCAGCCGGACAGGTAGCCGGTCTCGGCGCCGAAGGCATTGCCGAGCGACAGCAGGGCGAACCACCATACCAGCCCGGAGCGGCTGAACCAGCCGATCGCGCCGTACAGCAGCGCGGCGACCAGCAGCAGTACGGAAACCCGCCCGCTGCCGTTATCCAGCCAGACGCCCAGTTGCCATAAGGCGCAGGCGGTGAGCAACACGGCGACAAACAATGCCGCCTCGTTGCCGTAACGTTTTTCCGGGTGCCGTTGGCGGCGGCGCAGCGCCCAGACATAGGCCAGCGCCGCCAGTACGCCGGCGATCGCCATGCGCACCGGCGCGTCGAAGCGGAAGAGTTCGCTCAGCCATTCAAGCAGTGCGCTGTCGGCGAACAGGCTGGTGACGGCGATCAGCAACGAGGCCAGCGCGGCGAGAAACGCATAGCGCGCCAGCCGCCGCCAGTCGAAAGGTTGCACGTCCACATGCTGCAGCAGTTGCTGCCGTTGTTCGGGCGTCATGGCGCCTTCCCCAACCCAGCCGTCCAGCGCCTTGCGCACCACGACGGCGTTCTTTTTACTGAGTTTCATGCTTCTTGTCCCTGAATCACATGCCGATTCGGCCAGTATAGCCATTGGCGGGCGGCTACGACAAAGGAGGGCTAGTGTGTATAATGCCCGCCGCAAAAGCGCACGAGGAATTATGCGATGACTGAATATAACGATGAGTACTGGATGCGTCAGGCATTGCAGCTGGCCCTGCGCGCGCAGGAAGAGGGCGAGGTGCCGGTGGGTGCGCTGCTGGTGCTGGACAATCAGGTCATCGGCGAGGGCTGGAACCGGCCGATCGGCCGCCACGATCCTACCGCACACGCCGAGATCATGGCGCTGCGCCAGGGCGGCGCGGTGCTGCAAAACTATCGCCTGCTGAACGCCACGCTGTACGTCACGCTGGAGCCCTGCGTGATGTGCGCCGGCGCGATGGTGCACAGCCGCATCCGCCGGTTGGTGTACGGCGCCGCCGACGAGAAAACCGGCGCGGCCGGCTCGCTGGTGGACATTCTGCGCCATCCGGGCATGAACCATCAGGTGGAGATCGTCTCGGGCGTGCTGGCGGACGAATGCGCCGCCACCCTGAGCAATTTCTTCCGCCTGCGCCGCGAACAGAAAAAAGCGCTCAGGCTGGCGCAGCGGGCGGCGGATAAGCCGGAATAATCAGTAGTTGAGCGCCAGTTCCGGCATCACCGTCGGATAGCCTTTCCCCAACGCTTCCTGCTCGGCGGCCGCCTGCGCCGCCTTTCTCTCTTTTTCCTGCAGATAGCCCACCAGGCTGACCTGGTAGCGGCGGATGTTTTCTACATAGTTGTAGGCTTCACGCCCGCGCGCATAGCCATAGGTCAGCTGCGGGTAGTAGCGCTTTTGGCTGAGCATCGGCAGGCGCTGCTTGACGTCGACCCAGCTGTCCGGGTTGCCTTTTTGCGTCTTGGTCAGCTTGCGCGCGTCCAGCATATGGCCCCAACCCATGTTGTAGGCCGCCAGCGAGAACCAGATGCGTTCGTCTTCCGGCACGCTGTCCGGCACCTTGGCCATCAGCCGCTGCAGGTACAGGGCGCCGCCCTGAATGCTCTCTTCCGGATCGAGGCGATCGTTGACCCCCAGGCCGTCGGCGGTGGCGCGGGTCAGCATCATCAGGCCGCGCACGCCGGTGGGGGAGGTGGCCTGCGGATTCCAGTGCGATTCCTGATAGGCGATGGCCGCCAGCAGCTTCCAGTCGATCTCGTTGGCGTGCTTCTCGAACAGCGGGCGGAAGTTGGGCAGCACCGAATCGATGGCCGACAGGAAGGTTTTGGTATCCACATAGTCGAAGCTGCCGACGTGGCCGAGGTATTTCTCTTCCAGCCGCGCCAGGGTGCCGTCGTCCACCATCTGGCTGTAGAAGTCCAGCATCGCCGCGTACAGGCTGTCGTCGCCGTCGCGTTTCAGGTACCAGGTGACCGGTTCTTCGTCGGTGACGTCGAACGCCACCGCCAGCTGCGGATGGATGCGCTGCAGCAGCGCGATGGTCACCGAATCGCCGAGGGTGTAGTCCAGCTTGCCGTCGGCCACCCGTTCCAGCAGCTCTTTGGAGGTGAGATCGCTGGAGGACTCCCAGGCGAGATCCGGGTATTTATCCTGCTTGAGCTGTTTTAGCGTGCTGACGTGCGCGGAACCGGAGGCGACCGCCAGCTTGCCTTTGATGTCGGCGAAGCTTTTCGGCCGCGGGTTGCCCAGCCGGTACACCAGCTGTTGGGAAACGGAGTAGTAGGCCGGGCCGGTGCGCGCGCGGCTGAGGCGCTCCTGGTTGTAGATCAGGCCCGCCGCCAGCAGGTCGGCGTCGTCGTCGTCCAGATCGTCGAACAGGTCATTGATGTTCTGATGGGGGATCACCACCAGCTTCACCCCGAGGTAGTTGGCGAAGCGCTTGGCCAGTTCGTAGTCGAGCCCACCCGGCCCTTGCTTGGTGTTGAAATAGGTCAGCGGTGAATTCAGCGTGCTGATACGCAACTCGCCGCGGGAAATGATCTCCTGGAGTTGCCCGCCCTGGCCGCTGCGCCAGGTGATGTTGGGCCACAGCGCGAGAGCCAGAAGCAGAGTGACAACGCCGATGAGGATGTAGTTTATTTTAAGACGTTTCAAATAGTTATCCAGTGGTGGCACAGGTACGCCGGCGACGACAACCGCGACTTTTCTCATGGTTAAATCACCAGTGCGGGGGGCATTTTGCGCAACAAAACGCCAGTGTGCAACTTTATTGACACGTTATGACAATTCGACGGTGCGGCATGCTTTTATCAATAATCCCTACGCAAACGGTTTCGTCGGCGCCGAGGATTCTCTATAATGACGCGCGTTTTCCCCTGTTGCGCCCAATGAAGCGTCTTATCCGTCGCTTCGAAGACGAGAGAACTTTGATTATGGAAATTCTGCGTGGTTCGCCCGCTTTATCGGCTTTTCGCATTACCAAACTGCTGTCCCGCTGCCAGGACGCTCACCTGCCCGTCAGTGATATCTACGCCGAGTACGTCCACTTTGCCGATGTCAGCGCACCGCTAAGTGCCGAAGAACACGCCAAGCTTCAGCGTCTGCTCAAGTACGGTCCTTCTCTCGCCGAACACGCTCCTGAAGGCCGGCTGCTGCTGGTTACGCCGCGTCCGGGCACCATTTCTCCCTGGTCTTCCAAAGCCACCGACATCGCCCACAACTGCGGTCTGCAACAGGTGCTGCGGCTGGAGCGCGGTCTGGCGTTCTACGTCAAGGCGCCTGAACTGACGGAAGCCCAGTGGCGGCAGCTCGCCGCGCTGTTGCACGATCGCATGATGGAAACCGTCTTCAGCGAGCTGCAACAGGCCGAACAGCTGTTCGCGCACCATCAGCCGGCGCCGTATCAGTCGGTCGACGTGCTGGGCGCAGGGCGCGCCGCGCTGGAGCAAGCCAACGTCCGGCTCGGCCTGGCGCTGGCGCAGGACGAGATCGACTACCTGCTGAATGCCTTTACCGGTTTGGGGCGCAACCCGACGGATATCGAACTCTATATGTTCGCGCAGGCCAACTCTGAGCACTGCCGCCACAAGATTTTCAACGCCGACTGGATCATCGACGGCGAGCAGCAGCCTAAATCGCTGTTCAAGATGATCAAAAACACCTATGAGCAGACGCCGGACTACGTGCTGTCGGCGTATAAAGACAACGCCGCCGTGATGGAAGGTTCGCAGGTCGGCCGCTTCTTCGCCGCGCCGGAGAACGGCACGTACGATTACCATCAGGAAGACGCGCACATCCTGATGAAGGTGGAAACTCACAACCACCCGACGGCGATTTCGCCGTGGCCGGGCGCCGCGACCGGCTCCGGCGGCGAGATCCGCGACGAGGGCGCCACCGGCCGCGGCGCCAAGCCGAAGGCCGGCCTGGTGGGCTTCTCGGTGTCCAACCTGCGCATTCCCGGCTTTGAACAGCCGTGGGAGCAGGACTTCGGCAAACCGGAACGCATCGTCACCGCACTGGACATCATGACCGAAGGCCCGCTGGGCGGCGCGGCGTTCAACAACGAATTCGGTCGCCCGGCGCTGCTGGGCTACTTCCGCACCTATGAAGAGCGCGTCAACAGCCATAACGGCGTCGAGCTGCGCGGCTACCACAAACCGATCATGCTGGCGGGCGGCATCGGCAACATCCGCGCCGATCACGTGCAGAAAGGGGAAATCACCGTCGGCGCCAAGCTGGTGGTGCTGGGCGGCCCGGCGATGAATATCGGCCTGGGCGGCGGCGCGGCGTCCTCGATGGCGTCCGGCCAGTCCGATGCCGATCTGGACTTCGCTTCGGTGCAGCGCGACAACCCGGAAATGGAACGCCGCTGTCAGGAAGTGATCGACCGCTGCTGGCAGCTGGGCGACCAGAACCCGATCCTGTTTATCCATGACGTCGGCGCCGGCGGCCTGTCCAACGCCATGCCGGAGCTGGTGAGCGACGGCGGCCGCGGTGGGCGCTTCGAGCTGCGCGATATCCTCAACGACGAGCCGGGCATGAGCCCGCTGGAAGTGTGGTGCAACGAATCGCAGGAACGTTACGTGATGGCGATCGCCCCGGCGCAGATGGCGCAGTTCGACGAGATCTGCCGCCGCGAGCGCGCACCTTATGCGGTGATCGGCGAAGCGACCGAAGAACAGCACCTGACGTTGAACGACCGTCACTTCGACAACCAGCCGATCGACATGCCGCTGGACGTGCTGCTCGGCAAGACGCCGAAAATGACCCGCGACGTTACCCGTCTGCAGGCGAGTGGCCAGCCGGTGCAGCGTGAGAACATCACGCTGGCCGACGCGGTGAAACGCGTGCTGCATCTGCCGGCCGTTGCAGAGAAAACCTTCCTGATCACCATCGGCGATCGCACCGTTACCGGCATGGTGGCGCGTGACCAGATGGTCGGCCCGTGGCAGATCCCGGTGGCCGACTGCGCGGTCACCACCGCCAGCCTGGACAGCTACTACGGCGAGGCGATGTCGCTCGGCGAACGTGCGCCGGTGGCGCTGCTGGACTTCGCCGCCTCCGGCCGCCTGGCGGTCGGGGAAGCGCTGACCAACCTGGCTGCCACGGAAATCGGCAGCCTGAAGCGCGTGAAGCTGTCCGCCAACTGGATGGCCGCCGCCGGCCACCCGGGCGAAGACGCCGGCCTGTACGAAGCGGTGAAAGCGGTGGGCGAAGAGCTGTGCCCGGCGCTGGGCATCACCATCCCGGTGGGCAAAGACTCCATGTCGATGAAAACCCGCTGGCAGGAAGGCGACGAACAGCGCGAAATGACCTCGCCGCTGTCGCTGGTCATCACCGCCTTCGCCCGCGTGGAAGACGTGCGCCACACCGTGACGCCGCAATTGCGCACCGATAAGGGCGACAGCGCGCTGCTGTTGATCGATCTGGGCAATGGCCATAACGCGCTGGGCGCTACCGCGCTGGCGCAGGTTTATCGCCAACTGGGCGACAAACCGGCCGATGTGCGCGATGTCGCGCAGCTGGCGGGCTTCTTCAACGCCATGCAGCAGCTGGTGGCCGATCGCGCGCTGCTGGCTTATCACGACCGCGCCGACGGCGGCCTGCTGGTGACGCTGGCGGAGATGGCCTTTGCCGGTCACTGCGGCGTAGAGGTTAACCTCGATGGCCTCGGCGACGATGCGCTGGCGGTGCTGTTCAACGAAGAGCTGGGCGCGGTGATCCAGGTGAGCGCCGAACGTCTCGACGAGGTGAAGCAGGCGTTCGCTCAGCATGGGCTGACCGACAACGTGCATCAGATCGGCAGCGCGCAGGCCGGCGATCGTTTCGTCATCAACCAACATGGCAAGGCGTTGTACAGCGAAAGCCGCAATACGCTGCGCACCTGGTGGGCGGAAACCACCTGGCAGATGCAGCGCCTGCGCGACAACCCGGCGTGCGCCGATCAGGAACATCAGGCCAAGCAGGATGAACAAGATCCCGGCCTGAACGTGAAGCTGACCTTCGCACCCGAGGAAGACATCGCTGCGCCGTACATCGCCAAGGGCGCTCGCCCGAAAGTGGCGGTGCTGCGCGAGCAGGGGGTGAACTCCCACGTTGAAATGGCGGCGGCGTTCCACCGCGCCGGCTTTGACGCCGTGGACGTGCACATGAGCGATCTGCTGGCCGGGCGCCGCGATCTGCAGGACTTCCACACGCTGGTGGCCTGCGGCGGCTTCTCTTACGGCGACGTCCTGGGCGCCGGCGAAGGCTGGGCGAAGTCTATCCTGTTCAACGAGCGGGTGCGCGACGAGTTTGAAGCGTTCTTCCACCGTCCGCAGACGCTGGCGCTGGGCGTGTGCAACGGCTGCCAGATGATGTCCAACCTGCGTGAGCTGATCCCGGGCGCCGAACACTGGCCGCGCTTCGTGCGCAACCTGTCGGATCGCTTCGAGGCGCGTTTCAGCCTGGTGGAAGTGGCGGCCAGCCCGTCGCTGTTCATGCAGGGCATGACCGGCTCGCGCATGCCGATCGCCGTTTCCCACGGTGAAGGGCACGTCGAAGTGCGCGATGCGGCGCATTTGGCGGCGTTGGAAAGCCACGGCCTGGTGGCGCTGCGTTTCGTCAACAACGCCGGTCAGGTGACGGAAGCTTATCCGGCCAACCCGAACGGCTCGCCGAACGGCATTACCGCCGTGACCAGCGCCAGCGGGCGCGCCACGGTGATGATGCCGCACCCGGAGCGCGTGTTCCGCACCGTCAGCAACTCCTGGCACCCGGAAGAGTGGGGCGAGGACAGCCCGTGGATGCGTATGTTCCGCAACGCCCGTAAGCAGCTGGGCTAAAAACGGCCACCACCGTACAGAGGGCGCAAGCAATTGCGCCCTTTTTTATGGCCGGCGTTCGCCGTCTGGCGGCAGTGTCTGCATTTTGCGACAAGCGCTATTTTCCCTGTCGCCAAATGGAGACGTTTAACTTATTGATTTTATTGCAGGTAAGCAGGTTTGACTTTAGTTGTCTGCATTTGGCGACAGCACGGCGTTTTTTTCATCGCTCATCAGTGCGTAATGGGTGGGGGGGATTTGCTGATGTGATTTTATTTTTAAATAAAATCATTGTGTTATTATTTTTGTTGCAAAACTGGCACGCTACGTGCATTATTCTCGGCGGCTGCTCATTCACCTTTTTATGACGGCGCCGTAATTAGACGGCAAATCGCCTCATAAGCCTCCGAATGATGCCAAAGAAATGGTGCCTATCGTCCAACCAAACCGATAACAGACCGCGCAAGCGGCTTTATCAAGCATCGGGCGACACGTGGAGTGAGGCACCGCCTGTATCCAACTGTGATGAAGGGTTCATCAATCCTGGATACTTACGGATGCTATTCGTCCTGTTCGATGCCAGCCGCTGCGCTACATCACCCTGGGGACGAGGTTTAAGGGCATCCACACTTTCCTTGCGTTGGGGCAAGTTTCTTGCCCCGATGTCAATTCTCAACGCTGCGCTTATGCCCGTTTCGTTGCCTATGCCCTCGAACGCAGACGCTATCCCCATACTCTCGTTTTCGCGCCGGTTGATGTTACCGGGGCCGCATGCCGTCGGCAGGCCAGGCCTATGGGCGCGCTTCGCCGATCCCGCGGCTTTTTCCTTGCGCGTTCAGGATTCTCCCCTGCCGGGCTTTTCTCTTTCCGGCGAGTCAGTTAGCATCGTGACAGAGCTGAGAGAATGAGATGATTTCGTTGAAAAAATGGCGTTTATTCCCCCGTTCGCTGCGGCAATTGGTGCTGCTGGCCTTCCTGTTGGTGCTGCTGCCGCTGTTGGTGCTGGCCTATCAAGCCTACCAGAGCCTGGATCACCTCAGCGCGCAGGCGGCGGACATCAACCGCACCACGCTGGTGGACGCGCGGCGCAGCGAGGCGATGACCAGCGTGGCGCTGGAGATGGAGCGCAGCTATCGTCAGTACTGCGTGCTGGTCGATCCTACGCTGCAGAAGCTGTACCAGAACCAGCGCAAACAGTATTCGCAGATGCTGGACGCCCACGCGCCGATCCTGCCGGACGAACGTTATTACCAAACGCTGCGTCAGTTGCTGACCCAGTTGGCGGCGATCAAATGCCATAACAGCGGGCCGGACCAAGAGGCCTCGGCCCTGCTCGAGTCGTTCTCGCGATCCAATGCCGAAATGGTACAGGCCACGCGCGCGGTGGTGTTTTCACGCGGCCAGCAGCTGCAGCAGGCCATCGCCGAGCGCGGTCAGTTCTTCGGCTGGCAGGCGCTGCTGTTGTTCCTGGTCAGCGTGCTGCTGGTGGTGCTGTTCACCCGCATGATCATCGGGCCGGTCAAGGCCGTGGAACGGATGATCAATCGCCTGGGGGAAGGGCGCGCGCTGGGCAGCACCGCGTCGTTCAAAGGGCCGCGCGAGCTGCGTTCGCTGGCGCAGCGCATCATCTGGCTGAGCGAACGGTTGGCGTGGCTGGAGTCGCAGCGCCACGAGTTCTTGCGCCATATCTCGCACGAGTTGAAAACGCCGCTGGCCAGCATGCGTGAAGGAACCGAACTGCTGGCAGACGAAGTGGCGGGGCCGCTGACCTCCGATCAAAAAGAGGTGGTGGCGATCCTCGACAACAGCAGCCGTCATCTGCAACAGCTGATTGAACAACTGCTGGATTACAACCGCAAACTGGCCGACGGCCCGGCGGAACACGAGAACGTCGAGCTGCGTGAGATGGTCGATTTGGTGGTCGCCGCGCACAGTTTGCCGGCGCGGGCGAAGATGATTTCCACCGAAATCGCCCTGGAGGCGGAAATCTGCTGGGCAGAGCCTACGCTATTAATGCGCGTGCTGGATAATCTCTACTCCAATGCGGTGCACTACGGCAAGGAATCCGGTAACATTTGGATCCGCAGCCGTCAGGTTGGACAACGGGTGCAAATCGACGTCGCCAATACCGGCACGCCGATCCCCGAGGCTGAAAGAGCCATGATTTTCGAGCCTTTTTTCCAGGGTAGTCACCAGCGAAAAGGGGCGGTAAAAGGAAGCGGACTGGGGTTGAGCATCGCTCAGGACTGTATCCGTCGCATGCGCGGTGAGCTGCAACTGGCGACGGTCGCCGGTGCAGACGTCTGCTTCCGCATTGAACTGCCGTTAACCGCCGAGAATGAATAAATAATGTACACATGGTCTAAGCGCCTTCGTCTTTCACAGACCGAACGTTCACCGCGTGCCGTGCACAGAGCGCCGCTCGGCAAACGCCCGATCAGCTGGTTGGGCGCCGTTTTCTTTATGCCGCTGTTGCTGGCGGGCTGCGTCGATCGCGCGGTCAGCGGCGGCCTGAGCGCTCAGCAGCAAGAAGCGATCCCGGATACCAAGGTGATCGATTACCGCACCGCGGCTTGCGATACCCTGTGGCAGTTGGACGACAAGGACGCGCTGGATAACGCGCTCTACTGGCTGCGTGCGATGGACTGCGCCGATCGCATCGGCTCAACCCAGGCGCGCGCGCTGGCGAAAACGGTGCCTGGCGACAGCTGGTCCGGCGTTTTCAAACAGAGCATTCTGCTGGGGAGCGCACAGCCGACCTCCGGCGAACGCCGCCAGATGATCGACAGGATCAACAGCTACCGGATGGAGTTTCCCGGTTCGCTGCGTCCACTGACGCAGCTGTGGCGCCAGCAGCAGATGCTGCAGATCACGCTGTTCGATGAGAAAGCGCGTTATCAGCATCTGCAGGAAAGCAGCGACAGCCAGATCGATTCGCTGCGCCAGAGCCAGGCGCGCTTGCAATCGCAGCTGCAGGACACCTCGCGCAAGCTGGAAAACCTGACCGACATCGAGCGCCAGCTCTCATCGCGCAAGCAGTTGCAAGGGGAAATACCGGACAACGGCACAGGCTCGCAAAAGGGCGAAGCTGCCGGTAAAAACGGCGCGGCCGCGAAAGGGGCTGAGCCGCAGGACGAACCGGAAAAGGGCACTGCGCTGCCGGTTGAACCGGAAGACACCTATACGCCGCACCCTGCCAATAAGGAGTCCCACGCGCAATGACCGCACGCAAACCGGCCAACCTGTTATTGGTTGACGACGATCCCAGCCTGCTGAAGCTGCTGGGCATGCGCCTGACCAGCGAAGGTTTTCACGTCACCACCGCCGAAAGCGGCCAGGAAGCGCTGCGCCTGCTGGCGCGCGAACAGATCGATCTGGTGATCAGCGATCTGCGCATGGATGAGATGGACGGCATGGCGCTGTTCGCCGAGATCCAAAAACATCAGCCGGGCATGCCGGTGATCATTCTCACCGCGCACGGTTCGATTCCCGATGCGGTGGCCGCCACCCAGCAGGGGGTGTTCAGCTTTCTCACCAAACCGGTGGATCGCGATGCGCTGTACAAGGCCATCGACGAGGCGCTCGCGCTGTCGGCCAGCCCGGCCGGCGACGATGCCTGGCGAGAAGACATCGTCACCCGCAGCCCGTTGATGCTGCGCCTGCTGGAGCAGGTGAAAATGGTGGCGCAGTCCGACGTCAGCGTATTGATCAACGGCCAGAGCGGCACCGGTAAAGAGGTGGTGGCGCAGGCGATCCACGCGGCCAGCCCGCGCGCCAGCAAGGCGTTCATCGCCATCAACTGCGGCGCGCTGCCGGAGCAGCTGCTGGAGTCCGAACTGTTCGGCCACGCCAAGGGCGCCTTTACCGGCGCGGTCAGCAGCCGCGAAGGGCTGTTCCAGGCGGCGGCGGGCGGCACGCTGTTCCTCGACGAGATCGGCGATATGCCGCTGTCGCTGCAGGTGAAGCTGCTGCGCGTGCTGCAGGAACGCAAGGTGCGGCCGCTCGGTAGCAATCGCGATCTGGACATTGACGTACGCATCATCTCCGCCACCCACCGCGATCTGCAAAAGGCGATGGCGAAGAACGAGTTCCGCGAGGATCTCTACTACCGCCTCAACGTGGTGAACCTCAAGATCCCGGCGCTCAACGAGCGCGCCGAAGATATCCCGCTGCTGGCCAATCACCTGTTGCGCGAAGCGGCTCAGCGGCACAAGCCGTTCGTGCGCAGCTTCTCGACCGACGCCATGAAGCGGCTGATGACCGCCAGCTGGCCGGGCAACGTGCGTCAGCTGGTCAACGTCATCGAGCAGTGCGTGGCGCTGACCTCGGCACCGGTGATCAGCGAAGCGTTGGTGGAGCAGGCGCTGGAAGGGGAAAATACCGCGCTGCCGACCTTTGCCGAAGCGCGTAACCAGTTCGAGTTGCATTACCTGCGCAAGCTGCTGCAGATCACCAAGGGCAACGTGACCCAGGCCGCGCGCATGGCGGGCCGCAACCGCACCGAGTTTTACAAATTGCTGTCGCGCCACGAGCTGGACGCCAACGATTTTAAAGAATGACAGTTTCCCGCCGGCGCCTGCCACGCAGGTTCTCAACAAATCCGGCGGAATGATTTACACTCCGTTCTCTTTGCCGCGGCGCGCCCCGGCGTAGAGTACCATGGAACGTATTAAGCGGGATCGTACACAAATGAGCAGATCACTTTCCATCGCCCTGGCCCAGTTGAACCTGCTGGTCGGCGACATTGAAGGCAACACCGAACGCATGTTGCAAATCGTGCAGGAGCAGCAGAAGGCGGGAGCCGATCTGGTCATGTTCAGCGAACTGGCGCTGTCCGGCTACCCGCCGGAAGACCTGCTGTACCGCAATGATTTCTATCAGCGCTGCGATGCACAGCTGCTGCGCCTGCAGCAGGCCTCCGCCGAGACGGCGATCCTGGTCGGCCACCCGTGGCGCGAAGGCGACAAGCTGTACAACGCGCTGTCGCTGTTCGCCGAAGGCCGCCTGCTGACCCGCTACTTCAAGCAGCAGCTGCCGAACTACGGCGTGTTCGATGAGAAGCGCTATTTCCACGCCGGCAACGACACCTGCGTGGTGCAATTGAAAGGCTACCGTCTGGGGCTGCTGATCTGCGAAGATCTGTGGTTCCCTGAGCCGATCGACGCCGCCAAGGCGGCCGGCGCGGAGATTATCCTGTCGATCAACGCCTCACCGTATAATCGCGAAAAACCGTATATCCGCAAAACGCTGATGGCCGGCCACTGCCAGCGCACTCAGCTGCCGCTGGTGTACCTCAACCAGGTCGGCGGCCAGGATGAGCTGATCTTCGACGGCTGCTCCAAGGTCTTCGACGCCGCCGGCACCATGACTCACCGTCTGGCGGCCTTCGACGAGCAAGTGACCCGCCTGGAATTCAACGAGCTGGATGTGGTGCCGATGGCCGATCCGGCCGCTGAGCTGCCGCAGCTGGCGCAGGTGTACCAGGCGCTGGTGCTGGCGGTGCGCGACTATGTGACCAAAAATGGCTTTAAAGGCGCGGTGCTGGGGCTGTCCGGCGGCATCGACTCGGCGCTGACGCTGGCGATCGCCGTGGATGCGTTGGGCAAAGACAAGGTGCAGGCGCTGATGATGCCATTCCGCTACACCGCGGATATCAGCATCGCCGACGCCAAGGAAGAGGCGGAAATCCTCGGCGTGGAGTTCGATATCGTCTCCATCGAACCGATGTTCGACGCCTTTATGGGCCAGCTGTCGCCGATGTTCGCCGGCACCGAACGCGACACCACCGAAGAGAACCTGCAGGCGCGTTGCCGCGGGGTGGTGCTGATGGCGCTGTCCAACAAGCGCCGCAGCATCGTGCTGACCACTGGCAACAAGAGCGAAATGGCGGTCGGTTACGCCACGCTGTACGGCGATATGGCCGGCGGTTTCGACGTGCTGAAGGACGTGCCGAAAACGCTGGTGTTCAAGCTGTCTGAATACCGTAACACCGTCTCCTACGTGATCCCGCAGCGGGTGATCGATCGCCCGCCGTCCGCCGAGCTGGCGCCGGATCAGGTCGATCAGGACAGCC
The DNA here is from genome assembly GCF_049065515.1 of Serratia sp. SA088. NCBI lineage: Bacteria > Pseudomonadati > Pseudomonadota > Gammaproteobacteria > Enterobacterales > Yersiniaceae > Serratia > Serratia sp. SA088. The sequence goes on along the minus strand of NZ_JBAKGW010000011.1, from coordinate 122,107 downwards.
TGCCGCCGTACGATATCCTGGATGCGATCCTGGAAGGCTACGTCGAGCGCGACAAGTCGGTCGCCGATCTGGTGGCCGAAGGGTTCGACGAAGCGATCGTGCGCAAGGTGATCCGCCTGGTGGACATCAACGAATACAAGCGGCGTCAGGCCGCCGTCGGGCCGCGCATCACCGCCCGTAACTTCGGCAAAGACCGCCGCTACCCCATCACATCCGGTTTTGGCCGCAAAAATTGGTAAAAGGAAAGAAGATGAAAAAGATCGACGCGATTATCAAGCCGTTCAAACTGGATGACGTCCGCGAAGCGCTGGCCGAAGTGGGCATCACCGGCATGACGGTCACCGAAGTCAAAGGCTTCGGCCGCCAGAAGGGCCACACCGAGCTGTACCGCGGCGCCGAATACATGGTCGATTTTCTGCCTAAGGTGAAGATCGAGATCGTGGTTGCCGACGACATCGTCGACACCTGCGTGGAAACCATTATGCAAACCGCGCAGACCGGCAAGATCGGCGACGGCAAAATCTTCGTCTTCGACGTGGCGCGCGTGGTGCGTATCCGTACCGGCGAGCAGGACGAAGAAGCGATCTGATCCTCCGCAGGTTCATCGGCCATCAGGAGGGCGCAGCATGCTGCGCCCTTGTCATTTCTGCTCCCCGTACATCACACTTCTTCGCCTCGCCGTTTCCCCCATTTTTGCCTGCGGGCATTCTAAAAAAGCGAACGCTATCGCGTTTTTGACACTTTTCCCGATCGCTTCACGGCTGGCGTCTACACTCAACGCAATGTTTTTGCTTGAGGAATCACCCCCATGATGACGTTACGCCAAATCCGCCACTTCATCGCCGTGGCGGAAACCGGGTCGATCTCCGCCGGCGCCCAGGCGGTGTTTGTCTCCCAGTCTTCGCTGACGCTGGCGATCCAGCAGCTGGAAACCGAGATCGGCGTGCGGCTGTTCGATCGCCACGCCAAGGGCATGACGCTGACCCATCAGGGGCACCAATTCTTGCGCCAGTCGTATCTGATCCTGGCGACGGTGGACAACGCCAAGCGCAGCCTGCAGATCGGCACCGAAAGCCTGACCGGCAAGCTGACCATCGGCGTCACCAGCCTGGTGGCCGGTTACTTCCTGGTGGAACTGCTCACGCGCTTTAAATCGGCTTATCCCAATGTCACCGTGCAGGTGGTTGAAGACGAACGCCCGTACATCGAGCATCTGCTGGTCAGCGGCGAGATCGACATCGGCGTGCTGATCTTGTCGAACATCGAGGACCGCGACGCGCTGCAGACCGAGGTGCTGATGCACTCGCCGTATCGCCTGTGGCTGCCGCCGCTGCACCCGCTGCTGGAGCACGAGAGCATCAGCCTGGCGGACGTGGCCAAACAGCCGCTGATCCAGCTCAACGCCGATGAAATGGACGTGCACGCGCGGCGCATCTGGGCGCGCGCCGGGCTGAAGCCGGAGATCGCCATGAAGACCGCCTCGACCGAGGCGGTGCGCAGCCTGGTGGCGGCGGGGATGGGAGTCTCCATCCAGCCGGATATGGCGTACCGCGCCTGGTCGCTGGAGGGCAACATGATCGAGGCGCGCAAGCTGGACGATCTGCTGGAGCCGCTGGATATCGGGTTGGCATGGCGGCGCGGCAGCGCGCGGCCGGAGCTGGTGACGCCGTTCCTCACCATCGCGCGCGAGAACGGCAGCAAACATGCCGCCGGGCTTAAGCATTCGATTTAATCGAACGCGTCGTTCAGTATTTAGAATTTGTTGCCCGCCAGAGGCTCGCTTAGGCTGATTAAAACTAACTTATTCACATTTGGTTAACGTTTTTGTCACTTAGGGGCGTCAGGCGATGGCGGATGTGCAGGTTCTCTCAGGTTTGTCCTGTCAGCAGTTCATTAACGGTCAGCTTATCGACGGCGAAGGCCAGCAGGAGTGCATCGTCAATCCGGCCAACGGCGAGACGCTGATCGCCCTGACCGAAGCCTCTGCGGCACAGGTCGGCAGCGCGGTGAAAGCCGCGCAGCAGGCGTTTGGCCATTGGTCGCGCACTACGCCGGCCCAGCGCGCCACGCTGTTGCTGCGTATCGCCGACGCCATTGAGCGGCAGGCGCCGCAGCTGGCGCAGCTGGAGGCCCTCAACTGCGGCAAACCGCTGCATCAGGCGCTCAATGACGATCTGCCGGCGGCGGTCGACGTGTTCCGCTTCTTTGCCGGCGCGGTGCGCACGCAGCAAGGGCAACTGGCCGGTGAGTATGTGCCGGGCCACACCTCGATGATCCGCCGCGATCCCATTGGCGTGGTGGCCTCGATCGCCCCCTGGAACTATCCGCTGATGATGGCGGCGTGGAAGATCGCGCCGGCGTTGGCGGCGGGCAATACCGTGGTGTTTAAACCCTCCGAACATACGCCGCTGACCATTCTGGCGCTGGTGCCTGCGCTGCAAGAGATCCTGCCGCCGGGCGTGCTGAACATCGTCTATGGCGGCGGTGAAGGGGTCGGCAGCCAGCTGGTGGGGCACCCGCAGGTGCGGCTGGTGTCGGTCACCGGCGATATCGTCACCGGGCAAAAAATCCTCCAGGCGGCGGCTAAAAGCGTCAAGCGCACCCATCTGGAGCTGGGGGGCAAGGCGCCGGTGATCGTTTGCGACGACGCCGATCTCGACGAGGTGGTCAACGGCATTCGCACCTACGGCTATTACAACGCCGGCCAGGACTGCACCGCCGCCTGCCGCATCTACGCGCAGGCCGGCATCTATCCCAAACTGGTGGACGCGCTGGGCGAAGCGGTCGCCAGCCTGCGCTTCGCCCGCAAGCGCGATCAGGACAACGAGATCGGCCCGTTGATAAGTGCCCGCCAGCGCGATCGCGTCGCCAGTTTTGTCGAGCGGGCGCTCAGCCAACCGCATATCGAATTGATCACCGGCGCCGCGGCGCACTCCGGGCCGGGGTTCTACTACCAGCCGACCTTGCTGGCGGGTTGCCTGCAAAGCGACGAGATCGTGCAGCGCGAGGTGTTCGGCCCGGTGGTCAGCGTCACGCGCTTCGAACACCTGGAGCAGGCGGTCGCGTGGGCCAATGACTCGGAATACGGGCTGGCCTCGTCGGTGTGGACGCAAAATATCGATCGGGCGCTGCACATTGCCGCCCATCTGCAGTACGGCAGCACCTGGATCAACACTCATTTCACCTTGGCGAGCGAAATGCCGCACGGCGGCCTGAAACGCTCCGGCTACGGCAAGGATCTGTCCAGCGATTCGCTGCAGGATTACAGCGTTGTCAGGCACGTTATGGCGAAGTTCAAAGCCGGCTTCTAACGGTTATATCAAGAAAAATCAGGCGGCAGCCGTTCCCTGCCGCACACCGATAAGCAACACAGGGGTAATTACGATGGGAAAAACTACCGCAGTCACCACCACCGTCTCCGCGCTCTGTCTCACCGTGCTGTGCGGCCTGGCCCAGGCGGCCGATCTGCCGCAGTCGTTGGGCAAAGGCGAAGGCCGGCTGGACATCATCGCCTGGCCCGGCTACATCGAACGCGGCCAGTCCGACAAAAACTACGACTGGGTCACCCAGTTTGAGAAGCAAACCGGCTGTGCGGTGAACGTGAAGACCGCCGCCACCTCCGATGAAATGGTCAGCCTGATGGCCAAGGGCGGCTACGATCTGGTGACCGCCTCCGGCGACGCCTCGCTGCGCCTGATCTTCGGCAAACGGGTGCAGCCGATCAACACCGCGCTGATCCCGAACTGGAAGAACATCGATCCGCGCCTGCTGAACGGCGCCTGGTACACCGTGGACGGCAAAACCTACGGCACGCCGTACCAGTGGGGGCCGAACCTGCTGATGTACAACACCAAAACCTTCCCGACGCCGCCGGACAGCTGGGCGGTGATCTTCCAGCAGCAGAACCTGCCGGACGGCAAGAGCAACCAGGGCCGGGTGCAGGCTTACGACGGCCCGATCTACATCGCCGACGCGGCGCTGTTCCTGAAGGCCACCCAGCCGCAGCTCGGCATCAGCGATCCTTACCAGCTCAACGAAGAGCAGTATCAGGCGGCGCTGAAGCTGCTGCGCAGCCAGCACGCGCTGATCCACCGCTACTGGCACGATACCTCGGTGCAGATGAGCGACTTTAAAAACGAAGGCGTGGTGGCCTCCAGCGCCTGGCCGTATCAGGCCAACGCCCTGAAGGGCGAAGGGCAGCCGATCGCCACCGTGTTCCCGAAAGAGGGCGTGACCGGCTGGGCGGACACCACCATGCTGCATGCCGACGCCAAACACCCGAGCTGCGCCTACCAGTGGATGAACTGGTCGCTGGAGCCGAAGGTGCAGGGTGACGTGGCGGCCTGGTTCGGGTCGGTGCCGGCTTCACCGGCGGGCTGCAAGGCCAGCGCGCTGCTGGGTGAGAAGGGTTGCGAAACCAACGGTTTCAACCAGTTCGACAAAATCGCCTTCTGGAAAACGCCGCAGGCGCAGGGCGGCAAGTTCGTGCCGTACAGCCGCTGGACCCAGGATTACATCGCCATCATGGGCGGCCGCTAAGCCGCGGGGCGCAGCCCGCTGCGCCCGAATTACATCCGTATGGAGCACAGAAAATGACCATTGCCGTGCAATTCATCGATGTTTCGCGGACTTTCGGCGATGTTCGCGCCGTGGATCGGGTATCCATCGATATTCAGGACGGGGAATTCTTCTCCATGCTCGGGCCGTCCGGCTCGGGCAAAACCACCTGCCTGCGCCTGATCGCCGGCTTTGAACAGCTCACTTCCGGCTCTATTCGCATTCACGGCCAGGAAGCCGCCAACCTGCCGCCGTATCAGCGCGACGTGAATACCGTGTTTCAGGATTACGCGCTGTTTCCGCACATGTCGGTGCTGGAAAACGTCGCCTACGGCCTGATGGTGAAGGGCGTCGCCAAACGCGAGCGGCTGGCGCGGGCGCAAGAGGCGCTGGAGAGCGTGGCGCTCGGTTTCGTCGCCGAACGCAAGCCGGCGCACCTGTCGGGCGGCCAGCGGCAGCGCGTGGCGCTGGCGCGCGCGCTGGTCAACCGGCCACGGGTGCTGCTGCTGGACGAACCGCTCGGCGCGCTGGATCTCAAGCTGCGCGAGCAGATGCAGGGCGAACTGAAGAAGCTGCAGCGCCAGCTGGGCATCACCTTTATCTTCGTCACCCACGATCAAAGCGAAGCGCTGTCGATGTCCGATCGGGTGGCGGTATTCAATAACGGCCGCATCGAGCAGGTGGATACGCCGCGCGAGCTTTACATGCGGCCGAAGACGCCGTTCGTCGCCGAGTTCGTCGGCACCTCCAACGTGGTGCGCAGCGAGCTGGCGCAGCGCCTGCTCGGCGAAAGCCGAACCTTCTCGATCCGGCCGGAGCATATTCGCCTGCTGGAGCAAGGCGGCGCGGCGCAGGACGAAATCCAGGTGCAGGGCACGCTGCAGGAAATCCACTACCAGGGCGCGGCCACGCGCTATGAGATCGCGCTGAACGGCGGCGAAAAGCTGCTGGTCAGCCAGGCCAATCCACAGTGGATCGCCGCAGGGCAACAGCGTCAGATCGGCCAGCCGATCGTCGCCTGCTGGCCGCGCGCGGCGATGGTGCCGCTGCTGGAGGAGAGGTGAGATGGACATGAGCATCGATTCCCCCCCGGCGCGCGGCGGTAGCGTGCGCGCGCTGTCGACCTGGCTCTATCGCCGGCCGACGCTGTATCTGCTGTTACTGCTGGTGCCGCCGCTGCTGTGGTTCGGCGCGGTGTACCTCGGCTCGCTGCTGACGCTGCTGTGGCAGGGGTTCTACACCTTCGACGATTTCACCATGGCGGTGACGCCGGATCTGACCTTCGCCAACCTGGCGGCGCTGTTCAACCCGGCCAACTACGACATCATCCTGCGCACGCTGACCATGGCGGTGCTGGTGTCGCTGGCCAGCGCGGTACTGGCGTTCCCGATCGCCTATTACATGGCGCGTTATACCAGCGGCCGCGTCAAGGCGTTCTTTTACATCGCGGTGATGATGCCGATGTGGGCCAGCTATATCGTCAAAGCCTATGCCTGGACCCTGCTGCTGGCGAAAGACGGCGTGGCGCAGTGGTTTCTGCAGCACCTGGGGCTGGAGCCGCTGTTGGCTTCGCTGCTGACGGTGCCCGGCATCGGCGGCAACACGCTGTCGACCTCGGGGCTGGGGCGTTTTCTGGTGTTCGTTTATATCTGGCTGCCGTTCATGATCCTGCCGATCCAGGCGGCGCTGGAGCGCCTGCCGCCCTCGCTGCTGCACGCTTCGGCGGATCTGGGCGCCCGGCCGGCGCAGACCTTCCGCCACGTCATTTTGCCGCTGGCGGTGCCGGGCATCGCCGCCGGGTCGATCTTCACCTTTTCGCTGACGCTGGGCGACTTTATCGTGCCGCAGCTGGTGGGGCCGCCGGGCTATTTCATCGGCAGCATGGTCTATGCCCAGCAGGGCGCGATCGGCAATATGCCGATGGCCGCGGCCTTTACGCTGGTGCCGATCGTCCTGATCGCCATCTACCTTTCCATCGTCAAACGTCTGGGGGCTTTCGATGCACTCTGAACGCGCGCCCTTAGGGCTGAAGCTGGCCGCCTGGGGCGGACTTGTCTTCCTGCATTTCCCGTTGGCGATCATCGCCATTTACGCCTTCAACACCGAAGACGCGGCCTTCAGCTTCCCGCCGAAGGGCTTTACGCTGCACTGGTTCAACGTCGCCGCCGGGCGGCAGGACATCCTCGATGCGGTGCTGCTGTCGGCGCAGATCGCCTGCCTGGCGACCGCCATCGCGCTGGTGCTCGGCACCCTGGCGGCGGCGGCGCTGTATCGGCGCGATTTCTTCGGCAAAGACAGCATTTCGCTGCTGCTGCTGCTGCCGATCGCGCTGCCGGGGATCGTCACCGGCCTGGCGCTGCTGGCGGCGTTCAAGGCGCTGAACATCGAGCCGGGCATCCTGACCATCGTCGTCGGCCATGCGACGTTCTGCGTGGTGATCGTGTTCAACAACGTCATCGCCCGATTCCGCCGCACCTCGTACAGCCTGATCGAGGCTTCGATGGATCTCGGCGCCGACGGCTGGCAAACCTTCCGTTACGTGATCTTGCCGAACCTCGGCTCGGCGCTGCTGGCCGGCGGCATGCTGGCGTTCGCGCTGTCGTTCGATGAAATCATCGTGACCACCTTTACCGCCGGCCACGAGCGCACGCTGCCGCTGTGGCTGCTGAACCAGCTCGGTCGCCCGCGCGACGTGCCGATCACCAACGTGGTGGCGCTGTCGGTGATGCTGTTGACCATGCTGCCGATCCTCGGCGCTTACTACCTGACCAAAGGTGGGGAAAGCGTCGCCGGCAGCGGCAAATAATTTCCTTACCCGACCTCTGACAAAAGGATAACCCTATGCAAAGCCAACTGTTGATTGACGGCCAACTGGTGAATGGCCAGGGCGCGACCCAGCCGGTGTATAACCCGGCGACCGGCGAAGTGATCGCGCAGGTGGCGGAGGCCAGCCCGGAGCAGGTCGATCGTGCGGTGCTGGCGGCGGACGCCGCGTTCGCCGCCTGGGGGCAAACCACGCCGAAGGAGCGCGCCGAGCATCTGCTCAAGCTGGCGGATCTGATCGACGAGCATGCCGAGACCTTCGCTAGGCTGGAGTCGCTCAACTGCGGCAAGCCTTATCACTGCGTGCTGAACGACGAGCTGCCGGCGGTGGCCGACGTATTTCGCTTCTTCGCCGGCGCCAGCCGCTGCCTGACCGGCATGGCGGCCGGTGAGTATCTGGCCGGGCACACCTCGATGATCCGCCGCGATCCGCTCGGCGTGGTGGCCTCGATCGCGCCGTGGAACTACCCGCTGATGATGGCGGCCTGGAAACTGGCGCCGGCCTTGGCGGCGGGCAACTGCGTGGTGATCAAGCCTTCGGAGCAGACGCCGCTGACCACCTTCAAATTGGCCGAACTGGCCGCCGGGCTGTTCCCGCCGGGCGTGCTCAACGTGCTGTTCGGGCGCGGCGCCAGCGTCGGCGATCGGCTGACCGGGCATGACAAGGTGCGCATGGTGTCGCTGACCGGGTCGATCGCCACCGGTGAGCACATCATCGCACACACCGCCGCCGGCATTAAGCGCACCCATATGGAGCTGGGCGGCAAGGCGCCGGTGCTGGTGTTCGACGACGCCGATCTGCAGCAGGTGGTGGACGGCATTCGCGGCTTCGGGTTCTACAACGCCGGCCAGGATTGCACCGCCGCCTGCCGCATCTACGCGCAGAAAAGCATTTATCCCGAGCTGGTGAAGCGGCTGGGCGAGGCGGTGGCCAGCCTGAAGATCGGCGCGCCGGACGACGAGAGCACCGAGCTGGGGCCGTTGATTACCGCCCAGCATCTGGAGCGGGTGGCCGGTTTTGTCGAGCGAGCCAAAGCGTTGCCGCATGTGCAGGTGGTCACCGGCGGCGAGAAGGTGAAGGGGCCGGGATACTATTTCCAGCCGACGCTGCTGGCCGGCGCGCGCCAGGACGATGAGATCGTGCAGCGCGAAGTGTTCGGCCCGGTGGTGACGGTGACGCCGTTTGACGACGAAGAGCAGGTACTGGCCTGGGCGAACGAATCCAACTACGGATTGGCCTCGTCCGTGTGGACCCGCGACGTGGGCCGCGCGCATCGCTTAAGCGCCCGCCTGCAATACGGCTGCACCTGGGTGAACACCCACTTCATGCTGGTAAGCGAGATGCCGCACGGCGGCCAGAAACTGTCCGGCTACGGCAAGGATATGTCGATGTACGGGCTGGAGGATTACACGGCCATTCGTCATGTGATGTTCAAACATTGATTTTACAATAATTATCCGCACAATAGCGCGGCCTTTGGGCCGGCCCCGGCCGGCCGATGATAATAAAAATTGAAAGGAAGCCTATATGGGTATCACCAGACGCGATTTTCTCAACGGGGTGGCGATCACCATCGCCGCCGGGTTGACGCCGCTGCAAATCCTGCGCGCGTCGCCGCAAACCGCCAATCAAACCCTGTACTACCCGCCGGCGCTGACCGGGCTGCGGGGTAACCATCCGGGCTCGTTCGAGCATGCGCACCAGCTGGGGCGCGACGGCAAAACCTTTGATTTCGGCAGCGTGCCCGCCGTTGAAGAGTTCGATCTGGTGGTGGTGGGCGCCGGCATCAGCGGGCTGGCGGCCGCCTGTTTCTGGCAGCAGCTGAAGGGCGAGCAGCAGCGCATTCTTTTGATCGACAACCACGACGACTTCGGCGGCCACGCCAAGCGCAACGAGTTCAACAGCGACGACGGCATGCTGCTCGGCTACGGCGGCAGCGAATCGCTGCAGTCGCCGCGCTCCAACTTCAGCCCGGTGGCGATGGGGCTGCTGCGCAAGCTCGGCGTCGATATCGACCAACTGGAACAGGCTTTCGACACCACCTTCTACCCGGATTTGAATTTGAGCCGCGGCGTTTACTTCGATCGCAAGAACTTCGGCGTCGACAAGGTGGTGAGCGGCGATCCGGGCCGCACGGTGGCGGACGACATCCCGCGCGATCGCCTCAACGGCCGCTCTTATGAAGCGTTCATCGGCGATTTCCCGCTGCCGGAAAGCGATCGCCAGGCGCTGATCGCGTTGCACACGGTGGAGAAGGATTATCTGCCGGAGATGACGCTGGAGCAGAAGGTCGAATGGCTCGACACCCACAGCTACACCCAGTTCCTGCGCGAGAAGGTGGGCCTGAGCGAGCTGGCGATCCGGTATTTCCAGCAGACCACCAACGATTTCCAGGCGGTGGGCATCGATGGCACCTCGTGCAGCGATGCGCGCATTTGCGATCTGCCGGGCCTGAACGGCATGAATCTGCCGCCGCTGGACGAAGAGTCGCAGGCGGATCTCGACGATCCTTACGTGTTCCACTTCCCGGACGGCAACGCCACGCTGGCGCGCCTGATGGTGCGCCAGCTGATCCCGGCGGTGGCGCCGGCCGGCAAGGACATGAACGATGTGGTGCTGGCTAAATTCGACTACAGCCAGCTCGATCGGCCGGAGTCGCCGGTGAAGCTGCGTTTGAACAGCACCGGACTGCACGCGGCCAACATCGGCGACAAGGTGGAAGTCACCTACATGACCGGCGAGAAGATGACCAAAGTACGCGCCGGGCAGGTGGTGATGGCCGGCTACAACATGATGATCCCGTATCTGGTGCCGGAGATGGCGCACCAGCAGCAGGAGGCGCTGAAGCAGAACGTCAAGGCGCCGCTGGTGTACAGCAAGGTGGTGATCCGCAACTGGCAGCCGTTCATCAAGCTGGGCGTGCACGAGGTCTATTCGCCGGCCGCGCCGTACAGCCGCGTGAAGCTGGACTATCCGGTGAGCATGGGCGGCTATCAGCACCCGCGCGATCCGGATCGGCCGATCGGCCTGCATATGGTGTATGTGCCGACGCTGCCGGGCAGCGGCCTTAGCACGCGCGAACAGTCGCGCAAAGGGCGCGCGCTGCTGCTGGGCACGCCGTTCGAAGTGCACGAACAGATGATCCGCGAACAGCTGCAGGGCATGCTGGGCGAGGCCGGTTTCGATCATCAGCGCGACATTCAGGCGATCACCGTCAACCGCTGGTCGCACGGTTACTCCTACTTCCTCAACGGGCTGTTTGACGACGAAGACGAAGCCAAGAAAATCATCGAAACGGCGCGGCAGCCGATCGGCAAGATCGCTATCGCCAACTCCGATGCCGACTGGAGCCCGTACGCCAACTCGGCGATCGATCAGGCGTGGCGCGCGGTTAACGAACTGGCCTACGGCAAGGTTGCCGCCAAGGAGGGAGCATGAGTCTGCGTTCGCTGTACCTGTTGAGCCTGTTGGCCGCCGGCGGCTCGGCCCAGGCGATGTCGGCCGGGGAATACGTCGCCAAAGCCGGTGACTGCACCGCCTGCCATACCGCGCCGGGCGGCGCCGAATTGGCGGGCGGCATGAAGTTCCCGACGCCGCTCGGGGTTATCTACGCCACCAACATCACGCCGGACAAGCTGCACGGCATCGGCGCTTACTCGTTCGAAGAGTTCGATCGCGCCATGCGTCAGGGGATCGCCAAAGACGGTCACCGGCTTTATCCGGCGATGCCGTACACCTCGTACGCCAAAATGAGCACGGAAGACATGCGCGCGCTGTATGACTATCTGATGAACGAGGTGCCGGCGCAGAACGTCGCCAACCGCGACAGCGATATCACTTGGCCGCTGTCGATGCGCTGGCCGCTGGCGGTGTGGAATCAGCTGTTCCACGACGACCAGCCGTATCAGGCGGATCCGCAGCAAAGCGCCGAGTGGAACCGCGGCGCCTATCTGGTGCAAGGCGCAGGCCATTGCGGCAGCTGCCACACGCCGCGCGGCTGGGCGATGCAGGAGAAGGGCCTGGACGGCAAGGAACCGGTGTTCCTGAGCGGCGCCGAGCTGGACGGCTGGTACGCCTCCAATCTGCGTGGCCTGCCGCCGGAAGAGGTGACGGCGCTGCTGAAAACCGGCCGCAGCCGCCATGCGGCGGTCGCCGGGCCAATGAGCGAGGTGGTGACCCACAGCACGCAGTACCTCAGCGACGGCGATCTGAACGCCATCGCGGTGTACCTGCGCAGCCTGGCGCCGGACACCGCCGCCAAACCTGCCTCATCTGCTGCGCAGGCGGATAATTCGGGCGGCAAGGCGACCTATGCGATGTACTGCTCGACCTGTCACGGCAATAAAGGGGAGGGCACCGACTTCGCCATTCCGGCGCTGGCGGGCAATGCCACGGTAACGGCGGATAATCCGCTGACCGCGCTGCGGGTGGTGCTGGAAGGGGCGCATACGCCGATCACGCAACGGGCGATGGCGTTCGACATGCCGGCTTATGGCTGGGCGTTGAACGATCGTCAAGCGGCCGATCTGATGAGCTATCTGCGGGGAAGCTGGGGCAACCAGGCGGCGCCGGTGACGGTGCAGCAGGTGCAGGACGCGCGCCAACTGCAGGAGAAATGAAGGGGGAGCGCGGTCTGACGGCCGCGCTCCGCACGCATTACAGCACCTTATGCGGGCCGAAGCATTCGTAGTGGATGCGTTCGGCCTCTACGCCCATCTCCAACAGCTGTTTGCCCACGAACTGCATGAAGGCCACCGGGCCGCAGAAGTAATAGTGCATTTGCGGATCGGCCAGGCTGCCTTGCAGCGCGCTCAAATCCATCAATCCGCGGCTGTGGTAGTCGCGGCCTTCCACGTCATCGGCGCCCGGCTCGCGGTACCACACATGGCGGCTCAGATTCGGCATGCGCCCGGCAATATCCGCCACTTCCTCGGCAAAGGCGTGCACGCTGCCGTTTTCCGCCGCGTGCAGCCAGTGGACCTGCGCCTGATGTTGGCTGTCGTGCAGGCTGTTGAGCATGCCGAGCATTGGGGTTTGGCCGACGCCGGCGGAGATCAGCGCCACCGGCGTGGTCGGCGTCACGTCGAGGAAGAAGTCGCCGTGCGGCGGGGCGATGTCGATCACGTCGCCTTCCTGCGCCTGCTGGTGCAGGTAGTTGGACACTTTACCCTGATCTTCACGCTTCACCGCGATGCGGTAGAACTCGCCGTTCGGCGAGGTGGTCAGCGAGTACTGGCGAATTTCCTGATGTTCCAGACTGTCGTGCTTGATGTAGACCGCCAGGTATTGCCCCGGTTTGAAGTCCGCCACCCGGCCGCCGTCCACCGGCGCCAGCACGAAGCTGCAGATCACGTCGCTCTGCGGCTGCTTCTTCAGAATGCGGAATGCGCGCAGATCGCGCCAGCCGCCGTTGTCGGTTTCGCTCTGCTGATAAATCTGCTCTTCACGCTGAATAAACACGTTGGCCAGCACGCCGTAGGCTTTGCCCCAGGCGTCCAACACTTCCTGACCCGGGCTGAACATTTCGTCCAGCGTCGCCAGCAGGTGGCCGCCGACGATGTTGTACTGCTCCGGCTGGATATTGAAGCTGGTGTGCTTCTGCGCGATGCGCTCCACCGCCGGCAGCAGCGCCGCCAGGTTCTCGATGTTGGCGGCATAGGCGCAGATGGCGTCGAACAGCGCCTGACGCTGATCGCCGTTGCGCTGATTGCTCATATTGAAAATGTCTTTCAATTCCGGGTTGTGGGCGAACATGCGATCGTAAAAGTGGGCGGTCAGCTTCGGCCCGGTTGCTGCCAGCAGGGGGATGGTGGATTTCACGGTGGCGATGGTTTGGCTATCCAGCATGGGAGCGCTCCTTGGGTTGGGATCTTGACGAGAATTTTAATGATGTATTTTAAATGCATCTTATTGGGTTCCACGCCGCTTGTAAATACCCTTGTTTTCGTTGCGGTGTTCTTCCGGCGTCGATCGCGCTCACAGAACATGAAAAAAGCGCATTGTTCGCATGAGGAAATGTCCGTTGATAAACGGCAGCGTTTCGCGGATCAAAGCCTTGCGCCGCCTTATGCCAATCGTTTGCGTAAAAACCTCTGTCAAGACCTATCTTCGGTAGGGCGAAACGGTTTACACTGTGGCCCAGACCCCAAACGGGTAGTTATTTGGTGATTTTTTAGTTAGCTGATTTAAGTCAGGAGATGCCGGATGTTAAAGCGTGAAATGAACATTGCCGATTACGATGCGGAACTGTGGCGTGCCATGGAGCAGGAAGTGGTGCGTCAGGAAGAGCACATCGAGCTGATCGCGTCTGAGAACTACACCAGCCCGCGCGTAATGCAGGCTCAGGGTTCCCAGCTGACCAACAAATACGCTGAAGGCTATCCGGGCAAGCGTTACTACGGCGGCTGCGAATACGTGGATATCGTTGAGCAGTTGGCTATCGACCGCGCCAAAGAATTGTTCGGCGCCGATTACGCCAACGTGCAGCCGCACTCCGGCTCCCAGGCTAACTTCGCCGTTTACACCGCGCTGCTGCAGCCGGGCGACACCATTCTGGGCATGAACCTGGCGCACGGCGGCCACCTGACCCACGGTTCCCCGGTTAACCTGTCCGGCAAACTGTATAACGTGGTGCCTTACGGCATCGACGACAAAGGTCAAATCGACTATGACGATCTGGCCAAGCAGGCGCAAACCCACAAGCCGAAAATGATCATCGGCGGCTTCTCCGCCTACTCCGGCGTGGTTGACTGGGCCAAAATGCGCGAAATCGCCGACAGCATCGGCGCTTATCTGTTCGTCGACATGGCGCACGTGGCCGGCCTGATCGCCGCCGGCGTGTACCCGAACCCGGTGCCGCACGCGCACATCGTCACCACTACCACCCACAAAACCCTGGCGGGCCCGCGCGGCGGCCTGATCCTGGCGAAGGGCGGCGACGAAGAGCTGTACAAGAAGCTGAACTCCGCCGTGTTCCCTGGCGGCCAGGGCGGCCCGCTGATGCACGTGATCGCCGGCAAGGCGGTGGCGCTGAAAGAAGCGATGGAGCCTGAGTTCAAGGTTTACCAGCAGCAAGTGGCGGTCAACGCCAAGGCGATGGTGGAAGTGTTCCTGCAGCGCGGCTACAAAGTGGTCTCCGGCGGCACCCATAACCACCTGTTCCTGCTGGATCTGGTCGACAAAAACCTGACCGGTAAAGAAGCTGACGCCGCCCTGGGCCGCGCCAACATCACCGTCAACAAAAACAGCGTGCCGAACGATCCGAAGAGCCCGTTCGTCACCTCCGGCGTGCGTATCGGCACCCCGGCCGTGACCCGTCGCGGCTTCAAAGAAGCCGACGTGCGCGAACTGGCCGGTTGGATCTGTGATGTGCTGGACAACATCAACGATGAAGCCACCATCGAACGCACCAAGAAGAAAGTGCTGGATATCTGCGCCCGCCTGCCGGTTTACGCCTAATCCCGCTTTCGCCTGACAAAACCCGCTGCGGCGGGTTTTTTTATGGCCGCTTGCGGCAAACTGTGAGCTGTCTGGCACTCTAACGCATTGAAGTGGAATGAAGATTGCGGGCCGGTGTGAGCTCTGTCAAAGTATTGCCCTCACACCGGAGGGATCATGGTTCTGCAATCCACGCGTTGGCTCGCGCTCAGTTATTTCACCTACTTCTTTTCCTACGGCATCTTCTTACCGTTCTGGGGCGTGTGGCTGAAAGGCGAGGGCATCGCGCCCGAAACCATCGGCATGTTGCTAGGCGCCGGTTTGGTGGCCCGCTTCCTCGGCAGTTTACTGATTGCTCCCCGCGTTAAAGATCCCTCTCATCTGGTCTCCGCCTTGCGCCTGCTGGCGCTGCTGACCCTGGCTTTCGCGGTTGGCTTCTGCTTCGGCAACGGCTGGGGCTGGCTGATGCTGGTGATAGCGGGGTTCAACCTGTTCTTCTCGCCGCTGGTGCCATTGACCGACGCGCTGGCCGCCACCTGGCAAAAGCAAATCCGCATGGACTATGGCCGGGTGCGGCTGTGGGGCTCGCTGGCGTTCGTCATCGGCTCGGCGCTGACCGGGCAACTGGTGGCGGTGTGGGGCCATAACGCCATTCTCTACAGCCTGATCTTCAGCGTGCTGGCGATGCTGCTGGGCATGTTGCTGAAGCCGAGCGTGATGCCGCAGGGCGAAGCGCGCACGCACGGCGGAGCCGAGCGTTCGCTGTGGGCGCTGTTGAAAGAGGGGCCGGTGTGGCGCTTCCTGCTGTGCGTCACGCTGCTGCAGGGGGCGCACGCCGGCTACTACAGCTTCGGCTCCATTTACTGGCAGGAGGCGGGCTATTCGGCCTCGACCATCGGTTATCTGTGGTCGCTGGGCGTGGTGGCGGAAGTGATTATTTTCGCCAGCAGCAACGTGCTGTTCCGCCGCTGGAATGCGCGCAACCTGCTGCTGCTTTCCGCCTGCTGCGGCGTGCTGCGCTGGAGCCTGATGGCCTACAGCACCGAGCTGGGTTGGCTGCTGCTGATCCAAATCCTGCACTGCGGCACCTTCACCGTCTGCCATCTGGCGGCGATGCGCTTTATCGCCGCGCGCCAGGGGCAAGAGGTGATCCGGCTGCAGGCGGTGTATTCGGCGTTGGCGATGGGCGGCGGTATCGCCGTCATGACGGTGATTGCCGGGTTCCTGTTCGAACATTGGCAGGGCGGGGTATTCTGGGTGATGGCGGCGGTCGCGGTGCCGGCTTTGTTCATCCGGCCGCCGGCGGTCAGCGTCAGCCGTTGATTAAGGCGCTTCCAGCAGCGCGCGAATGGCCTGGCGCTGCCGGGTTTCCAGCGGCAGTTCGGTATAGATCAGCGGCGGGTGCGGATCGTTGTGCACCGCCGCATAAGGGGTGATCACCAGCGTGACGCCCTGCGGCGCGCCGCCGCGCAGATAGTCGCTCAGCGGCAGATACTTGATGTTCAGCGGCAGCAGCGTGAGCTCGCGGATCTGGTATTCCACCTCCTCTTCCAGCTGCGGGTTGTCCAGCGTCAGCAACAGCACCTGTTTTTCCTGCAGCGCGTTGTCCTGCATCAGCCAGGCGCCGAAGCTGATGGCCACCAGGCCCGCCTCCTCGTTGGAAAAATGCACGCCGTACTCCTGCTCCAGCTGTTTCAGCGCTTCCTGCGTGGTGCGCATCAGCCGCGGGTATTTGCGCACCACGTCTTCCAGCAGCATATTGTCGATGCCGATGGCGAAACGGCAGCGCTCCAGCGCCGGCGCCAGGTGGGCGAACA
The DNA here is from genome assembly GCF_049065515.1 of Serratia sp. SA088. Taxonomy (NCBI): domain Bacteria; kingdom Pseudomonadati; phylum Pseudomonadota; class Gammaproteobacteria; order Enterobacterales; family Yersiniaceae; genus Serratia; species Serratia sp. SA088. The sequence continues at coordinate 105,472 of NZ_JBAKGW010000011.1, read as the reverse complement.
GCTGGCTGACCAGCTCCGCCTGGTTGCTGAAGGCCATGTCGGAAAGCTGCTGGAAGCGCTCGACCATGCTGCCGATCGCCGCCATCAACCGCTGCTCTTGCGCCGAGTCATTGCTGTGGTAGCTGTGATTTTTCAACAGGGTGAAGGTCAGCGCCAAAAAATCGCGCTCGTCCGCCTGCGGCGGCTGGTTAAACAGCCGGTTGCAGGCCTGATGCAGCCAGGCGGCGGCTTGCTGTTCCGGCTTTTGCCGCAGCCAGTCGCGCTGAACGGCGTCGAAACGCGGATGCTGCTGCAGGCGATTTTGCCAGGCGCAGTAGAGCAGGTAATGCTGCAGAAATTGGCGGTCGCGTGCATCGAAACGGCGGTTGAGCAGCGGCTCGCAGGCGTCGAGCGCCCGGGCCAACAGCGATGTCGACCCGGCATCGGCCGCCAGCGCTTGCCTTAGGCGCGGGGCGAAGTCGCTTTCGACGAACTGCGGGCTGCAGCGCAGGGCCCGCCGCAGCCAATGGATCAGGCACAGGCGTTGGTCGAGCGCGCTGCCCCGCAGTTGGTAGCCATGGTCGGGATCGACGGCGATCTCCAGGTGATGGAAACGCTGGATTTCACTGGCCACCTCGGCTATATCTTGCCGGGTTATCGGGGGGGCGACGCCATTGATTCGGCTTAAGGTCTCCAGCTGTAACTCGGGCTCCGGCGTGTACAGCATCAGCAGCAGATGACAGCGCCGTTGTTGTCCGGAGAGCTCGGGCACGGGAGAGGTGTCCAGGCTCATTATCACCTTCCGGCATAAAAGGTTGCGATTATGCCTAAGCATAGCAAAAGGCTTTGTAACGTCAGGATGACAGCGCGGCTTTTACTTCGGCTTACAACTTTCGTCACAAATATCGCCGGGAGAGGCGGGCCGTTCGGCAGTTATTTGTGTTACGTTATAACAAATGCAGGTAAGACAGGATAATGATGAAGTTACGTCGTCTTTTGGCTGCCCTCGGCGCCGTGTTCAGCGCCGGTGCGATCGCTCATCCGCACAGCTTTATCGACATGAACACCACCTTCGTCGCCAAGGACCAGCGGCTGGTCGGCCTGAAAATGGTGTGGGTGATGGATGAAATCACCTCGGCGGATCTGCTCTACGATGCGAAAAACGCCAAGAGCGATTCGGAAGTGTGGAAAAAGCTGGCGGCGGAAGTGATGGCCAACGTGCTGGGGCAGCACTATTTCACCGATCTTTACCGCGACGGCAAGCCGGTGAAATACCTGAACTTGCCCAGCGAATATCACCTGTCGCGCCAGGGCAACCAGGCGGTGCTGGAGTTCGTGCTGCCGTTGGCCGAGCCGCAGCCGCTGGCGGGCAAGCCGTTCGAGCTTTCTACTTACGATCCGACTTATTTCGTGGATATGACCTATAAAGACCAAAATGCGCTGCATCTGCCGCCGGAGATGGCGCAGCAGTGCAGCTACAAGCTGATGACGCCGAAGCCGAATGCGTCGCTGCAGGCCTATGCGCTGTCGCTCGACAAGAACGACTCGCCCGGCGAAGACCTGGCGCTGGGGCAACAGTTTGCCCAGCGGGTGACGCTGCAATGTCGCTAAATTTCTCGCCGCCGACGACAAGCCGACGCCACTGGGCCTTTGGCCTGTGGCCGCTGTTGCCGTTCACGCTGGCGCTGGCGGCCGCCGCGCTGCTGGCGTGGCACTACTGGCCGCAGCTGCTGATGCAGAGCGTGGTATGGCAAAAAGCGCTGCATCAACAGATGGCGGGGCTGTTGCAGCAGGTGAAGGCCGCGCCGCAGCAGGCCGGGCTGGCGCTGATGCTGTTCAGCCTCGGTTATGGCGTTTTGCATGCGCTTGGGCCCGGCCACGGTAAAGTGGTGATCGCCACCTATCTGGCCACCCACCCGGCGCGGCTGAAAAGCAGCCTGAAGCTGACCTTCGCCGCTTCGCTGGTGCAGGGGCTGGTGGCGATTGCGCTGGTGACGTTGATGTTGGTGATGTTGCAGCTCTCTTCGCGCCAGCTGCACCAAAGCAGCTTTTGGCTGGAGAAGGGCAGTTTTATTCTGGTGATGCTGCTTGGCGTGCTGCTGAGTTGGCGCGCGCTGAAACGTCTGTTTGCGGCGATCAAGGCGATGCGCCCGGCGCCGGCGCTGCGCATCAACAGCCTGACGCCGCTGGCGGCGGATCATGTCCACAGCGCCAATTGCGGCTGCGGCCACCGGCATCTGCCGAGCGACAGCGAGCTGCAGGCGGGAAGCGATTGGCGCACTCAGGCCGCCATCGTGCTGGCGATGGGCATGCGTCCCTGTTCGGGGGCGATTTTGGTGCTGCTGTTTTCCAAGGTGATCGGCGTGTTCGGCTGGGGCGTGCTTTCCGCGCTGGCGATGGCGTTCGGCACCTCGTTGACCATCTCCATGCTGGCGCTGCTGGTGCATTACAGCCGCCGGCTGGCAGTGCGCCTCAGCCGTTCGCGCGCGCCCGCCGCCTGGAGCGCGGTGGCCTGGGGGGCGTTGGCGCTGGCCGGGGGGCTGATCCTGTTGGCCGCCGGGCTGCTGTTGTACGTCAGCGCGCAGCCGGAATTCGGCGGCGGCATCCGCCCCTTCTCCCGCTAACGGGCATAAAAAAAGCGCTGCATCGGCAGCGCTTTTTTTCGATTCGCTTCTGGCGATTAACGCTTCAGCGCTTCGCTCAGTTCTTCACGCATGGTGGCCAGCATGGCTTTCACCACGCGCGGGTTGCCTGCGACCACGTTGCCGGAGCTGAAGTGGTTGTGGCCGCCGACGAAGTCGGTGACCAGGCCGCCGGCTTCACGCACCAGCAGCTCGCCTGCGGCGAAGTCCCACGGCTTCAGGCCGATTTCGAAGAAACCGTCTACGCGGCCGGCGGCCACATAGGCCAGATCCAGCGCAGCGGAACCGGTGCGGCGGAAGTCCGCGCACTGGGTGAACAGTTTGCCGACGATGTTGATGTAAGGCGTAGCGTGCTGTTTGACTTTGAACGGGAAGCCGGTCGCCAGGATGGTGCCATCCAGATCTTTGGCGTTGGTGCCGCGCAGACGGTAACCGTTGAGCTGTGCGCCCTGGCCGCGCGTGGCGGTGAACAGTTCGTTGCGCATTGGATCGTAAACCACGGCCACTTCGGTACGGCCTTTGATGCGTACGGCGATGGAAACGGAGAAATGAGGGAAACGTTTGATGAAGTTTGCAGTGCCATCCAGTGGATCGATCACCCATTGCACATCGCGATCTTCGCCGATCAGCTCACCGCGTTCTTCGCTCACGATACTGTGTTGCGGATAAGACTTGCGGATGACGTCGATGATCAGATGCTCTGCATCGCGATCGACGTTGGTGACGAAGTCATTGGTCCCTTTCTGGCTCGCTTCTACAGCGTCCGGGGTTTCGTAGTTTTTGGCAATCAGGTTACCGGCCTTGCGCGCAGCGCGCACGGCGATAGTCAGCATCGGATGCATGGGTATCTTCCAACTAGGATGTTAAAGAACAGGAAACGGCGCGAAGTATAGCAGCTGTTCGGCAAATTGCCTACGGCTGTGTTAAGATGCTGCGATTTTCCGCCACGCTCAGAGTTTGTATGCTGCACAATATCCGCATTGTTCTGGTAGAGACTTCACATACCGGCAACATGGGCTCGACCGCCAGAGCCATGAAAACCATGGGTTTAACCAACCTTTATCTGGTTAATCCGCTGATCAAACCCGATTCTCAGGCCATCGCCCTGGCCGCCGGCGCCAGCGACGTGATCGGCAACGCCACCATCGTCGATACCCTCGATGACGCCATCGCCGGCTGCAGCCTGGTGGTGGGCACCAGCGCACGTTCTCGCACCTTGCCGTGGCCGATGCTGGAGCCGCGCGAATGCGGCGTGCGCGCGGTGCACGAAGGCGAGCACGCGCCGGTGGCACTGGTGTTCGGCCGCGAACGCGTCGGGCTGACCAACGATGAATTGCAAAAGTGCCACTACCACGTCGCCATTCCGGCCAACCCGGACTACAGCTCGCTGAACCTGGCGATGGCGGTGCAGATCCTGGCGTACGAAGTGCGCGTGGCCTACCTCGATCGCCAACAGGCGGGCGCGCCGCAGCTGGAAGAGACACCGTATCCGCTGGTGGACGACCTCGAGCGTTTCTATCAGCATCTGGAGCAGACGCTGCAGCGCACCGGTTTCATTCGCCCGTCGCATCCGGGCCAGGTGATGAACCGTCTGCGTCGGCTGTTCACCCGCGCGCGCCCGGAAGGGCAGGAGCTGAATATCCTGCGTGGCATGCTGACGTCGATCGAGAAACAGGATAAACATCAAGGTAATTAATTGATGTGGCATCACGGTGGGCGACAATAGTATTAGTTATCCAAAGGTTATAACATGTATTTTATATACCTTTGTTCTTGCTAAGTTCAAAACGTGCTAATACTTGAGTTAATTACTGGGTTAAATAGTTGACTGTTTTACTCGGGAATGTCAGACTTTCGGCCATATTTGACCAACAGGTAACCATTGAGCTATGAGACTGACATCCAAAGGCCGTTATGCCGTAACCGCTATGCTCGACGTAGCGCTGCATTCTCAGGAAGGGCCGGTGCCACTGGCGGACATTTCCGAACGCCAGGGTATTTCGCTCTCTTATCTGGAACAATTATTCTCCCGTCTGCGCAAGAATGGCCTGGTGGCCAGCGTGCGCGGTCCGGGCGGTGGTTATCTGCTGGGTAAAGACGCGGGTGAGATCGCCGTTGGCGCTGTCATCACTGCTGTCGATGAATCGGTAGATGCAACCCGTTGCCAGGGCAAAGAAGGCTGTCAGGGCGGCGATCGCTGCTTGACCCACGCCCTGTGGCGCGATCTGAGCGAGCGCATCAGCGGGTTCCTGAACAATATTACGCTGGCAGAACTGGTCAACAACCAGGAAGTGCTGGTGGTGGCGGATCGTCAAAACAACGATACGCGCCGCACGGCCAACGGCCGTCCGCAAGAAACTATCAACGTTAATCTGCGCGCATAAGCAGCTGGCGAAATTATTTTAGTTTTTGGAAGTGATGTACGGAGCACAAGAGCAATGAAATTACCGATTTATCTGGATTACTCAGCAACGACGCCGGTTGACCCGCGCGTTGCTGAGAAGATGATGCAGTTTTTGACCCTGGACGGCACTTTCGGCAACCCGGCTTCCCGTTCCCACCGTTTCGGTTGGCAGGCGGAAGAGGCGGTAGACATCGCCCGTAACCAAATCGCCGAACTGGTGGGCGCTGACCCGCGCGAAATCGTTTTCACCTCCGGGGCGACCGAATCCGACAACCTGGCGATCAAAGGCGCTGCCAATTTCTACCAGAAAAAAGGCAAGCACATCATCACCAGCAAAACCGAACACAAAGCCGTGCTCGACACCTGCCGTCAGCTGGAGCGCGAAGGGTTTGAAGTGACCTACCTGGCGCCGCAGAGCAACGGCATCATCAGCCTGCAGGATCTCGAAGCCGCGCTGCGCGATGACACCATTCTGGTCTCCATCATGCACGTCAACAACGAAATCGGCGTGGTGCAGGACATCGAAGCGATCGGCGAAATGTGCCGCGCGCGCGGTATCATCTACCACGTTGACGCCACCCAGAGCGTGGGCAAACTGCCTATCGATCTGAGCAAGCTGAAAGTCGACCTGATGTCGTTCTCCGGCCACAAAATCTATGGCCCGAAAGGCATCGGCGCGCTGTACGTGCGTCGCAAGCCGCGCATCCGCATCGAAGCGCAGGTACACGGCGGCGGTCACGAGCGCGGCATGCGTTCCGGCACCTTGCCTGTCCACCAGATCGTCGGCATGGGCGAAGCTTATCGCATCGCCAAAGAAGAGATGACCGAAGAGATGGCGCGTCTGCGCACCCTGCGTGACCGTCTGTGGAACGGCGTGAAAGATATGGAAGAAGTGTATCTGAACGGCGATCTGGAGCACGGCGCACCGAACATCCTGAACGTCAGCTTCAACTACGTTGAAGGCGAGTCGCTGATCATGGCGCTGAAAGACCTGGCAGTTTCTTCCGGTTCAGCCTGTACCTCCGCCAGCCTCGAGCCGTCCTACGTGTTGCGCGCGCTGGGCATGAGCGATGAATTGGCGCACAGCTCGATCCGTTTCTCCCTGGGGCGTTTCACCACGGAAGAAGAGATCGACTACACCATTCAACTGGTGCGTAAATCCATCGGCCGTCTGCGCGATCTGTCCCCGCTGTGGGAGATGTTCAAGCAGGGCGTGGACATCAACAGCATCGAATGGGCGCATCATTAATTCTCAGGTTTCAGGAGCAAGGTCATGGCTTACAGCGAAAAAGTAATCGATCATTATGAAAACCCGCGCAACGTGGGTTCTTTCGACAACGAAGATCCTACCGTCGGCAGCGGCATGGTAGGGGCGCCGGCTTGCGGCGACGTGATGAAGCTGCAAATCAAGGTTAACGATGAAGGCATCATCGAAGACGCGCGCTTTAAAACTTACGGCTGCGGTTCCGCCATCGCCTCCAGCTCGCTGGTGACCGAATGGATGAAAGGCAAGTCGCTCGATCAGGCTGAAGCGATCAAAAACACCCAGATCGCCGAAGAGCTGGAATTGCCGCCGGTCAAAATTCACTGCTCGATCCTGGCTGAAGACGCCATCAAAGCAGCGATTGCCGACTATAAGAGCAAGCATAGCGCCAAGTAATTTGTCTGAGTCGGCCCGGCCGCGCCGGGCTTTGATGTGAAGTGTGAGGTTGTGATGTCTATTACCATGAGCGACAGCGCTGCGCAGCGTGTTCAGGCGTTTTTGACGAACCGCGGCAAAGGTCTCGGCCTGCGTCTGGGAGTGCGAACTTCCGGCTGCTCCGGGATGGCGTACGTGCTGGAATTTGTTGACGAAGCCAACGATGACGACATCGTGTTTGAAGACAAAGGCATCAAGGTGATCATCGACGGCAAGAGCCTGGTCTACCTTGACGGCACCGAGCTTGATTTCGTTAAGGAAGGCCTGAACGAAGGCTTCAAGTTCAACAACCCGAACGTCTCAAGCGAGTGCGGCTGCGGCGAGAGTTTCAACGTCTGACAGTCCATCGTGCTCCCCCGTTTCGGCGGGGGAACTTCATCCGCTAACGCCCAGAGCACGCTATGGATTACTTTACTTTATTCGGGCTGCCAGTTCGCTACACCGTGGACGGCAGCCTGCTTGCGTCCCGATTCCAGGATCTGCAACGCCAATTCCACCCCGATCGTTTCGCCAACCAGCCGGAGCGCGAACGCCTGATGGCGTTGCAGCAGGCGGCGACCATCAACGAAGCCTACCAGGCGCTGAAGCACCCGTTAAAACGCGCGGAGTATATGCTATCTTTGCACGGCTTCGATCTGGGCAACGAACAGCATACGATGCGCGACACCGCGTTCCTGATGGAACAGCTGGAACTGCGCGAAGAGCTCGACGCCATTGAGCGCAAGCCGGAGGCGGAAAGCCTGCTGGCCGATTTCGGCGCGCGGCTGGCCGTCTCCATCAAACAGCGCAGTGCGCTGATGCTGCAGCAGTTGGACAGTGAGCAGTGGGCGGACGCCGCCGACACCGTGCGCAAGCTGCGCTTTTTGGACAAACTCCAGCAACAGGTTGAACAACTCGAAGAAAAACTGCTGGGTTTTGAGTAACACCTTCTGATTCTGATTGTGGAAGCTTCAACATGGCCTTATTACAAATTAGTGAGCCTGGCCTCAGCGCCGCGCCGCACCAGCGACGCTTGGCCGCCGGCATCGACTTAGGCACCACCAACTCGTTGGTCGCCACGGTGCGCAGCGGGCAGGCGGAAACGCTGGCCGACGAACAGGGGCGCCATTTGCTGCCTTCGGTGGTGCATTATCAGGCGGACGCGCAGCGCGTCGGCTGGGAGGCGCGCCAACAGGCGGCGCAGGATCCGGCCAATACCGTCAGCTCCATCAAACGCATGATGGGCCGCTCGTTGGCGGACGTGCAGCAACGTTACCCGAACCTGCCGTATCAATTTCAGGCCAGCGACAACGGCCTGCCGCTGATCGTCACCGCCGCCGGCCCGGTTAACCCGGTCGGTGTCTCCGCCGATATCCTGCGGGCCCTGTCCGCGCGCGCGCAAGCGGCGCTGGAAGGCGAGCTGGATGGCGTGGTGATCACCGTTCCCGCCTACTTCGACGACGCGCAGCGCCAGGGCACCAAAGACGCAGCGCGTCTGGCCGGCTTGCACGTTCTGCGCCTGTTGAACGAACCGACCGCGGCGGCGATCGCCTACGGGCTGGATTCCGGCCAGGAAGGGGTGATCGCGGTTTACGATCTGGGCGGCGGCACCTTTGATATCTCCATTCTGCGCCTCAGCCGCGGCGTGTTCGAAGTGCTGGCGACCGGCGGCGATTCCGCGCTGGGCGGCGACGACTTCGATCATCTGTTGGCCGACTGGCTGCGCGAGCAGGCCGGCGTGGCCGATCGCAGCGACCACGGCGTGCAGCGTCAACTGCTGGATGCCGCCATCGCCGCCAAAATCGCGTTGAGCGATGCCGACAGCGTGCGCGTCGAGGTGGCCGGCTGGCAGGGCGAGGTGACCCGCGCCCAGTTTGAAGCGCTGATCGCTCCGTTGGTGAAACGCACGCTGATGGCTTGCCGCCGGGCGCTGAAAGACGCCGGCGTCGCCGCCGACGAGGTGCTGGAAGTGGTGATGGTCGGCGGTTCCACCCGCGTGCCGTTGGTGCGTGAGCAAGTGGGCGCCTTCTTCGGCCGCACGCCGCTGACGTCGATCGATCCGGATAAAGTGGTCGCCATCGGCGCCGCGATCCAGGCCGACATCCTGGTGGGCAACAAGCCGGACAGCGATATGCTGCTGCTGGACGTGATCCCGCTGTCGCTGGGCCTCGAAACCATGGGCGGCCTGGTGGAGAAAGTGATCCCGCGCAACACCACTATCCCGGTGGCGCGCGCGCAGGAGTTCACCACCTTTAAAGACGGCCAGAGCGCGATGATGATCCACGTGCTGCAGGGCGAGCGCGAGCTGGTGCAGGATTGCCGTTCGCTGGCGCGCTTTACGCTGCGCGGCCTGCCGCCGCTGCCTGCCGGGGGCGCGCACATTCGCGTCACCTTCCAGGTGGATGCCGACGGCCTGCTGAGCGTCACCGCGATGGAGAAATCCACCGGCGTTGAAGCCTCGATCCAGGTCAAGCCGTCGTATGGCCTGTCGGACAGTGAAATCGCCGGCATGATCAAGGATTCGATGGCCAATGCGCAAAGCGACGTGGGTGCGCGCAAGCTGGCGGAGCAACGCGTGGAAGCTGCGCGGGTGCTGGAAAGCCTGCAGGGCGCGCTGGCCACCGACGCCGCGCTGCTGAGCGAGGCGGAAAGCCAGGCGATCGCCGCCGCGACCCAGGCGTTGCAGCAGGCGGCGCAGGGTGAAGATCCCGCCGCTATCGAAGACGCCATCAAAACATTAGATGCACAAACGCAAGATTTTGCCGCGCGCCGCATGGACGCTTCCATTCGCCGCGCGCTGGCTGGCCATTCTGTGGATGAGGTTTAACCATGCCTAAAATTGTTTTCCTGCCCCATCAAGATCTTTGCCCGGAAGGGGCGGTTCTGGAAGCCGAAAAAGGGGAGTCGATCCTCAACGTTGCGCTGCGCAACGGCATTGAAATCGAGCACGCCTGCGAGAAATCCTGCGCCTGCACCACCTGCCACTGCATCGTGCGTGAAGGCTTCGATTCGCTGGAAGAGAGCAGCGAGCTGGAAGACGACATGCTGGACAAAGCGTGGGGGCTGGAGCCGGAAAGCCGTCTGAGCTGCCAGGCGCTGGTCGCCGACGAAGATCTGGTGGTCGAAATGCCGCGCTACACCGTCAACCACGCGCGTGAGCATTAATTGTTAGCCGCAGCGTCAACCCGGAGATCATAATGGGACTGAAGTGGACCGACAGCCGTGAAATCGGCGAAGCCCTGTACGACCAATACCCGGATACCGATCCGAAAACCGTGCGTTTTACCGACATGCATCAGTGGATCTGCGATCTGGAAGAGTTCGATGACGATCCGCAGGCTTCCAACGAAAAAATACTGGAAGCGATCCTGCTGGTCTGGTTAGATGAAGCGGAGTAAATAGCGTAACGGGCTGCCATGGGCGGCCCGTTTATTTTGTATCCGACAAGATTAATAAAAGAATAATCCGGAGTAAGAAGGCTATGACAACAGAATTCATGCAGGTCACGCTGTCGCAACAACCTGCCGACGCCCGCTGGGGCGAAAAAGCGCTGCTGAGCACCAACGGCGAAGGGATGACCATTCACCTGACCGGCGCCGACAAGCTGGGCGCGATCCAGCGCGCGGGCCGCAAAATTGATGGCCAGGGCATCAAAAACGTCAAGCTGGCCGGCGACGGTTGGGATTTGGAAAACAGCTGGGCGTTCTGGCAAGGCTATCGCGGGCCGAAAGGGCAGCGCAACGTCGAATGGGCCGAGCTGCCGGAAGCCGCGCGTCAGGAACTGGATAAGCGCCTGAAGATCGTCGACTGGGTGCGCGACACCATCAACATGCCGGCGGAAGAACTGGGGCCGGAGCAATTGGCGACCCGCGCCGTCGATCTGATGTGCGACGTCGGCTGCGATGCCGTCAGCTACCGCATCACCAAGGGCGAAGATCTGCGCGAGCAGAACTATGCCGGCATCCACACCGTCGGCCGCGGCTCCGAGCGCCCGCCGGTGCTGCTGGCATTGGACTTCAACCCGACCGGTAACCCGGATGCGCCGGTGTTCGCATGCCTGGTCGGCAAGGGCATCACCTTCGACAGCGGCGGCTACAGCCTGAAGCAAAGCGCCTTTATGGATTCGATGAAATCCGACATGGGCGGCGCGGCCACCATCACCGGCGCCCTGGCGCTGGCGGCGGCGCGCGGCCTGAAGCAGCGCGTGAAGCTGTACCTGTGCTGCGCCGACAACATGGTCAGCGGCAACGCCTTCAAACTGGGCGACATCATTCGCTACCGCAACGGCAAAACCGTTGAGGTGATGAACACCGATGCGGAAGGGCGCCTGGTGCTGGCCGACGGCCTGATCGACGCTTCTGAGCAGAACCCGCAGCTGATTATCGACTGCGCCACCCTGACCGGCGCGGCGAAAACGGCGGTAGGCAACGACTACCACGCGCTGTTCAGCTTCGACGATGCGCTGGCGCAGGAGCTGCTGAGCAGCGCCGCCGCCGAGCAAGAGCCGTTCTGGCGTCTGCCGCTGGCCGAGTTCCACCGCAGCCAGCTGCCGTCCAACTTCGCCGAGCTGAACAACGTGGCCGGCCCGGCCTACACCGCCGGCGCCAGCACCGCGGCGGCCTTCCTGTCGCATTTTGTTAAGAACTACCAGCAAGGCTGGTTGCACATCGACTGCTCAGCCACCTACCGCAAAGGCGCGGTGGATCAGTGGTCGGCCGGCGCGACCGGTCTGGGCGTTCGCACCCTGGCCAATCTGCTGCTGAGCAAAGCCAAATAATTGAACGCCCGCCGCGTCGGGCGCTAGAATGCGCATTATCTTCGAGGCCCAGCATGCTGGGCCTCGCTCTTTGATCCCTGGAGTTTGCCATGAGTGCCCATCATCACGATGTCGCCCCGAGCGAGAACGAACTTGAACGCCTGCTGAAGCTGGCGGTGACGGAGCCGGCCCATCGCCCGGCGTTCTTCCGTGAACTGCTCGACGCCACGGTGCTGATCCTCGGCGACAGCGAGCAGGTGCAGCAGGACGGCGACATTACGCTGAACGCGGATACGCCGGTCAATATCCAGCATTGGGAAAAACAGGACGGCGGCAGCATCATTCCGTTCTTCACCTCGCTGGAAGCGCTGCAGAAGGCCGTTGAGGATGAACAGCCGTTCATCGCCATGCCGGCGCGGGTGCTGTTTGAAATCACCCAGGGCGCGGATCTGTTCCTCAACCCGAAGGCGGAATACGGCAAAGAGTTCTACCCGGAAGAGGTGGCGATGCTGCTGGCGACCGGCGGCGTTGTCAAACCGGTGGAGCATTACGTCGACAAAGAGACCCAAATCCTGCTGGGGCAGCCCGAAGAGTATCCGTCGGCGATGGTGGATGCGCTGACCACGCTGTTCAGCCAGCGCAAGCCGGTGCGCCGCGCGTTTCTGGCGCTGATGCACGACCAGGCGGCGGACGAGAAGCCGAATCTGCTGATCGGGCTGGAAGTGGATGCCGAGCCGGCGGAGATCGAGGCGTTGATCAACGAGGCCGGCAGCGTCGCCAGCGAAACGGCGCCGAATGACGAACCGGTGGATTTCTGCCTGGTATCGGAGAAAGAGCGGGGCGTCAGCCACTACCTGATCGCCCATACGCAGCCGTTTTATCAGCGCCGCTGGGGCAGTTGGCTGCGCAATGTGATCCCGTCTACCGACAAGACCCAATAACGTCGGTGCGCCGCTGAAAGTGGCGAACGAAGATCATATTTTTTTAATGAAATGTTGATTTTCCCGTAGGCAAGCGTTAACGGCGCACATATAATCTGCGCCACTTGAGAAGGCCGGCAACATTGCAGACCGGCCTGTTTTGGAAGTCATACAGAGGCCATCATGACCGTAGAACGTACCTTTTCCATCGTTAAACCAAACGCTGTAGCCAACAACGACATCGGCGCTATCTACGCGCGTTTCGAGCGCGCCGGTTTCAAAATCATCGCCGCTAAAATGCTGCGTCTGACTCGCGAGCAAGCTGAAGGCTTCTACGCTGAGCACAAAGGCCGCCCATTCTTCGACGGTCTGGTTGAGTTCATGACCTCCGGCCCAATCATGGTGCAGGTTCTGGAATCTGAAAACGCCGTGCAGCGCAACCGCGACATCATGGGCGCAACCAACCCGGACAACGCACTGGCCGGCACCCTGCGCGCCGACTACGCGGACAGCTTCACCGCTAACGCCGTTCACGGTTCCGACTCCGTTGAATCCGCACAGCGTGAAATCGCTTACTTCTTCAACGAAAGCGAAATCTGCGCACGTTAATCGTGCCGTTGCTGATAACCAGGCATTCACCGGCTGAAACAATAAAAATGCCCTGAATGCCTTTCAGCCATAGAAACCCGCTACTAAAATTTGTACAATGCCGCGCCCCTGATAAGACGACTTGTCAGGGGCGTGTTTTTAGTGCCGCCACCCGAATCATGCGGGCTGAAATGCACAACTTACTTTCCATTCTTTAGCGCCATAACGTGTAATAACGAGGCCAGAGCATTATGTTAGAACCCATCACGTCCGAGCACACCGTGTCTGAAAATAATTCGCTGACTACCCCCTCCGTTAACGTGGAGCAACCGGCTGCGGCCAAAATCAACCTGCTGGATCTGAACCGCCAGCAAATGCGCGAGTTCTTCGCCGAAATGGGCGAAAAACCGTTCCGCGCCGATCAGGTGATGAAGTGGATTTATCACTACTGCTGCGACGATTTCGAGCAGATGACCGACATCAACAAAGTCCTGCGCGGCAAGCTGCAGCGCGTGGCGGAAATCCGCGCGCCGGAAGTGGCGGAAGAACAGCGTTCGGCCGACGGCACCATCAAGTGGGCGATCAAGGTGGGCGATCAGCAGGTCGAAACCGTGTATATCCCGGAAGCCGACCGCGCGACGCTGTGCGTCTCCTCGCAGGTAGGCTGCGCGCTGGAGTGCAAATTCTGTTCGACGGCGCAGCAGGGCTTCAACCGCAACCTGCGCGTGTCGGAAATCATCGGCCAGGTGTGGCGCGCGGCGAAGATCATCGGCGCGCTGAAGGTGACCGGCCAACGCCCGATCACCAACGTGGTGATGATGGGCATGGGCGAGCCGCTGCTCAACCTGAACAACGTGGTGCCGGCGATGGAAATCATGCTGGACGATTTCGGCTTTGGCCTGTCCAAACGCCGCGTGACCCTGTCTACCTCCGGCGTGGTGCCGGCGCTGGACAAGCTGGGCGACATGATCGACGTGGCGCTGGCCATTTCGCTGCACGCACCGAACGACACCATCCGCGATGAGATCGTGCCGATCAACCGCAAGTACAACATCGAGACCTTCCTGTCCGCGGTGCGTCGCTACCTGGAGAAATCCAACGCCAACCAGGGCCGCGTCACCGTCGAGTACGTGATGCTGGATCATATCAACGACAGCACCGACGACGCGCATCAGCTGGCGGAAGTGCTGAAAGACACGCCGTGCAAGATCAACCTGATCCCATGGAACCCGTTCCCGGGCGCTCCGTACGGCCGCAGCTCCAACAGCCGGGTGGATCGTTTCTCCAAGGTGTTGATGGAATACGGCTTTACGACTATTGTTCGTAAAACCCGTGGTGACGATATCGACGCCGCCTGCGGGCAACTGGCGGGTGAAGTGATCGACCGTACCAAGCGTACCCTGAAGAAGAAAATGGCCGGGGAACCTATCAACGTACGGGCGGTCTGAATCCTATAGCACCATTTTTTGTTATCTAACAGCCTGTTATGCGAAAGCGTGTCGCTGGCGGGCGTTAGCTGACGGCCGATAAGGAAATGAATGCGGGCATGAAGCTGAAACTGTGGGGTATGTGGCTGGCGGCCGGGTTGTTGGCCGGGTGTTCCGGTTCAGCGCCGGAAAAGGAAGCACAGGTCTCTGAGGCGGGCCAGACGCGCCTGCAGCTGGGGCTGGAGTACCTGCAGCAAGGCGACATGGACGCCGCGCGCCAGAACCTGGAAAAGGCGCTGGACGCGGCCCCGCAGGATTACCGCACGCAGTTGGGCATGGCGCTCTACGCGCAGCGCAGCGGTGAAAACGCCGAGGCCGAACAGCGTTATCGGCAAGCGCTCAAACTTGCGCCGGGCAATGGCACCGTACTGAATAATTACGGTGCGTTTCTTTGCGGTTTAGGGCAGTATGTACCGGCGCAACAGCAGTTTAGCGCTGCGGCGCTGGCGCCCGATTATGGCCAGGTCGCCGACAGCCTGGAAAACGCAGGTTACTGTTTTCTCAAGGCCGGACAAAACGACGAAGCGCGCACGCTGTTGAGCCGCGCGCTGAAAGTCGATCCGGACAAAGGCACTCCGCTGCTGGCGGAGGCCGAAAAGCAATTTGGAGAAGGGAAGCGCGCCCAGTCGCAACTTTTATTGGATGTTTATCAGCATGTTCTGCCGGCCAGCGCCAGCAGCTTATGGTTACAGATTCGTTTCGCCGCGTTAGCCGGCCGCCAGGATAGCGTTCAACGCTATGGCAAGCAGCTAGCGCGAAGTTTTCCACAATCCAAACAGTACCAGCAGTTCTTAGCTAATGAATACTGAAGCCTCCCAAGATAAAACCGTATCCATGACGACGGGCCAGCGCCTGCGTCAGGCCCGTGAGCAACTCGGGCTGAGCCAACAGACCGTTGCAGAACGCCTGTGTCTCAAAATGTCCACCGTGCGCGATATCGAGGAAGACAGCGTGTCCGCTGACCTCGCGTCCACCTTCGTGCGCGGCTACATCCGTTCCTACGCCAAGCTGGTGCATCTGCCGGAAGACGAACTGCTGCCGATGTTGGCCAAGCAGGCGCCGTTGAAGATGGCGAAAGTGGCGCCGATGCAAAGTTTCTCGCTGGGCAAGCGCCGCAAGAAACGCGACGGCTGGCTGATGAGCTTCACCTGGCTTATCGTGTTCGTGGTGATCGGCCTGACCGGCGCCTGGTGGTGGCAAAACCACAAGGCGCAGCAGGAAGAGATCGCCACCATGGCCGATCAATCCTCGGCGCAGCTTTCACAGAATAACGAAGGGCAGTCCGTGCCGCTGACCGACGGCAATGCCGACGCCGGCACCAACGTGCCGTTGACCGACAACAGCGCCGCGCCGGCCGATACCGGCGCAGCGGCTCAGGCGCCGGCGGCGACCGCCCAGGCGCCGAGCGCGGCTCAGCAGCAGCCTGCCGTGGTGTCGCCAAGCCAGACCACCCTGCCGGAAACCGCGCCGGCGGCGCAAGCGCCGTTGCCGACCGCCGATGCGGGCGTGGCTGCGCCGGCGGCCGATCCGAACGCGCTGGTGATGGATTTCTCCGCCGACTGCTGGCTGCAGGTGACCGACGCGAGCGGTAAAACGCTGTTCAGCGGCACCCAGAAGCAAGGCGGCAAGCTGAACCTGACCGGCACTGCGCCGTATAAACTGACCATCGGCGCGCCGGCGGCAGTTCAGATCCAGTATCAGGGTAAACCGGTTGATTTAAGCCGGTTCGTTAAGTCAAACCGTGTTGCTCGCCTGACCGTCGCCGCGCAGTAATCGCGCGGCACCGGTCGTGATGTCAGAGCAGCAATGGAGAGTAAGTAATGCATAACCAAGCGCCCATCAACCGTCGAAAATCTACACGCATTTACGTCGGCAAGGTGCCTATTGGTGATGGCGCGCCGATTGCCGTGCAGTCGATGACCAACACCCGTACCACCGATGTTGAAGCAACGGTTAATCAGATCAAAGCGCTGGAGCGCGTGGGCGTCGACATCGTCCGCGTTTCGGTTCCAACCATGGACGCCGCCGAGGCGTTCAAACTGATCAAGCAGCAGGTCAACGTGCCGCTGGTCGCCGATATCCACTTCGATTATCGCATCGCACTGCAGGTGGCCGAATATGGCGTAGACTGCCTGCGCATCAACCCGGGCAACATCGGCAACGAATCGCGCATTCGCTCGGTGGTGGACTGCGCCCGTGACAAGAACATCCCGATTCGCATCGGCGTCAACGGCGGCTCGCTGGAAAAGGACCTGCAGGAAAAGTACGGCGAACCTACGCCGGAAGCGCTGCTGGAATCCGCCATGCGCCACGTGGACATCCTCGATCGCCTCAACTTCGACCAGTTTAAGGTCAGCGTCAAGGCGTCGGACGTGTTCCTGGCGGTGCAATCCTACCGCTTGCTGGCGTCGCGCATCGATCAGCCGCTGCACCTGGGCATCACTGAAGCCGGCGGCGCGCGCAGCGGGTCGGTCAAATCGGCCATCGGCCTGGGTATGCTGCTGTCTGAAGGCATCGGCGATACCCTGCGCATCTCGCTGGCGGCGGATCCGGTCGAAGAGGTGAAGGTCGGTTTCGACATCCTGAAGTCGCTGCGCATCCGCGCGCGCGGCATCAACTTCATCGCCTGCCCGACCTGCTCGCGTCAGGAGTTCGACGTGATCGGCACGGTGAACGCGCTGGAGCAGCGCCTGGAAGACATCATCACGCCGATGGACGTTTCGATCATCGGCTGCGTGGTGAACGGCCCGGGCGAAGCGCTGGTGTCCACCATGGGCGTAACCGGCGGCCACAAGAAGAGCGGCTTCTATGAAGACGGCGTGCGCCAGAAAGAGCGTTTCGACAACGAACAGATGATCGACCAGCTGGAAGCGAAAATTCGCGCCAAGGCCGCGATGATGGACGAAAGCAAACGCATCACGGTCAACCTGCTGGAAAAATAAGCGTTATCGCTACACGGCGGGCCTGTTGGCCCGCTTGTTTATGAACCTGAAGGGCAGAAAACCGCATCCGCGTTGAATACCGGGCGGCAAAGTCCCTATAATCGGGTTCATTTTTACAGACAACGGACAGAGAACTCACGTGGCAAAGAACATTCAAGCCATTCGCGGCATGAACGACTACCTGCCGGAAGAAACGGCATTATGGCAGCGTATTGAAGGCACCCTCAAGCAGGTGCTGGGCGGCTACGGTTACAGCGAAATCCGGTTGCCGATTGTAGAGCAGACCCCGTTATTCAAACGCGCGATCGGCGAAGTGACCGACGTCGTGGAAAAAGAGATGTATACCTTCGAAGACCGCAACGGCGAAAGCCTGACGCTGCGTCCGGAAGGGACGGCTGGCTGCGTGCGCGCCGGCATCGAACATGGTCTGCTGTACAATCAGGAACAGCGTCTGTGGTACATCGGCCCGATGTTCCGCTACGAGCGCCCGCAGAAGGGGCGTTACCGTCAGTTCCATCAGCTGGGCGCGGAAGTGTTCGGCCTGCAAGGCCCGGATATCGACGCCGAGCTGATCCTGCTGACCGCCCGCTGGTGGAAAGCGCTGGGCATCGCCGAGCACGTCACGCTGGAGCTGAACTCCATCGGTTCGCTGGAGGCGCGCGCCAACTACCGCGACGCGCTGGTGGCGTTCCTGGAGCAGCACGTCGAGGTGCTGGACGAAGACTGCAAACGCCGCATGTACAGCAACCCGCTGCGCGTGCTGGACTCCAAAAATCCTGAGGTGCAGGCGCTGCTGAACGACGCGCCGCGCCTGTCCGAGTACCTGGATGAAGAATCCCGTGCTCACTTCGCCGGTCTGTGTGAACTTTTGGCGCAGGCAGGTATCCCATATACCGTTAACGAGCGCCTGGTACGCGGTCTGGATTACTACAACCGCACCGTGTTTGAGTGGGTGACCACCAGCCTGGGCGCGCAGGGCACCGTCTGCGCGGGCGGCCGTTACGACGGCCTGGTCGAGCAACTGGGCGGCCGCGCCACCCCGGCGGTCGGTTTCGCCATGGGCCTCGAGCGTCTGGTGCTGCTGGTGCAGGCGGTCAACCCGGAATTCAAGGCGCCGTCGGCTATCGACGTGTACGTCATTTCTTCCGGCGCGGGCACCCAGAGCGCGGCGATGCGGCTGGCTGAACAGGTGCGCGACGCGGCGCCGCAGCTGAAGCTGATGACCAATTACGGCGGTGGCAACTTCAAGAAGCAGATCACCCGTGCGGACAAATGGGGCGCGCGCATCGCGCTGATCCTGGGTGAGAGCGAAGTGGCGGCGCAGCAGGTGGTGGTGAAAGACCTGCGCAGTGGTGAACAAGAAACGCTGGCGCAAAGCGAAGTCGCTGCGCGTCTGGCTTTGATGTTAGGTTAAGGAGAAGGACACCGTGGAAGTTTATACCACTGAAAACGAACAAGTCGACGCACTGCGTCGGTTCTTTGCCGAGAACGGCAAAGCGCTGGCGGTGGGCGTGGTGCTCGGAATTGGTGCCCTGGTTGGCTGGCGTTATTGGCAGAGCCATGAAAACTCCAACATGATGGCGGCATCGCAATCTTATCAGGAAGCCAGCGATCGTCTGGCGGCCGGCAAGCCGGATGACGTGGCTGCCGCAGAGAAATTTGTCCAGGCTAACGGCAACAGCTACGGCGTACTGGCCGCGCTGCAGTTGGCCAAGCACTTTGTCGAACAGAATGATTTCGCCAAGGCGGAACAACAATTGGTGCTGGCGCAGGGCCAGACCAAAGACGACAACCTGTTGGCGATGATCGACCTGCGTCTGGCGCGCGTCCAGCTGCAGGAGAAAAAGCTGGATGAAGCGCTGAAAACGCTGGATGGCGTGAAAGGCGAAGGCTGGGTGGCGATGATGCAGGATGTGCGCGGCGATGTATTGCTGGCCAAGGGCGACGCCAAGGGCGCGCGCGAAGCTTACAGCAAAGGCATTGAGTCCAATGCTTCTCAGGCGCTGCAGGTTCTGCTGCGCATGAAATTGAATAACTTGTCCAGCTAAGGGGAATTCCCATGCAATTGCGTAAAACACTCTTGGTCGGACTGGTTTCCGCTGCCTTGCTGAGTGGTTGCTCGCTGTTTAACAGCGAAGAAGACGTGGTTACCATGTCGCCGTTGCCGAAAGTTGAAAATCAGTTTACGCCGAGCAAGGCGTGGAGCACCTCGGTGGGCGACGGTATCGGTGAGTATTACTCCCACCTGCGTCCGGCCTATCAGGACAGCACCATTTACGCCGCCGATCGCTTCGGCATCGTGAAAGCGATGGACGCCGACAGCGGCAACGAGAAGTGGAAGGTCAATCTCTCCGAGAAGACCGGTTTCTTCTCCAGCAACCTGTCTGCGCTGCTGTCGGGCGGCCTGACGGTCGCGGGCGACAAGGTTTACGTCGGCAGCGAAAAAGCGGTGGTTTACGCATTGAACACCGCCGACGGCGCCATCGCCTGGCAGACCAAAGTGGCCGGCGAAGCGATCTCCCGTCCGGTTGTCAGCGACGGCATGGTGTTGGTGCACACCTCCAACGGCATGCTGCAGGCGCTGAACGAAGCCGACGGCGCGGTGAAGTGG
The DNA here is from genome assembly GCF_049065515.1 of Serratia sp. SA088. Taxonomy (NCBI): domain Bacteria; kingdom Pseudomonadati; phylum Pseudomonadota; class Gammaproteobacteria; order Enterobacterales; family Yersiniaceae; genus Serratia; species Serratia sp. SA088. The sequence continues at coordinate 85,465 of NZ_JBAKGW010000011.1, read as the reverse complement.
ACGGTTAACCTGGACATGCCTTCGCTGTCGCTGCGCGGTGAATCCGCGCCGGCCGTCGCTTTTGGCGCCGCCATCGTCGGCGGTGACAACGGCCGCGTCAGTGCGGTGCTGATGCAGCAGGGCCAGATTATCTGGCAACAGCGTATTTCTCAGCCGAGCGGCGCAACCGAAATCGATCGCCTGAACGACGTGGACACCACGCCGGTGATCGTTGACGGCGTGGTCTACGCGCTGGGTTACAACGGCAACCTGACGGCGCTGGATCTGCGTTCCGGCCAGATCATCTGGAAACGCGAGCTGGGTTCGGTGAATGATTTCATCGTCGACGCGGGCCGCATCTACCTGATCGACCAGAACGATCGCGTGGTGGCGCTCAGCACCGAAGGCGGCGTGACCGTGTGGACGCAGAGCGATCTGCTGCACCGTAACCTGACGCCGCCGGTGATGTATAATGGTTATCTGGTGACCGGTGACGCCGAAGGTTATCTGCACTGGATCAACACCACCGATGGCCGTTTTGTCGCCCAGCAGGAAGTGGACAGCTCCGGCTTCCTGTCTGCGCCGATGGTGGCCAGCGACAAGCTGATCATCCAGGCTCGCGGCGGGAAAGTTTACGCTTTCACCCGCTAACGCCGCTCGTCGTGACCCTTCTTGCACCCGAAAGCTTTCGGGTTGCAGCCAGGCGGCAAGCGCATGAGTCCTCGGGAGCTCAGTGAACTGAGTGACCGGGGCGAGGGTGCGCAGACAACGCCGCTGTGGCGCGAAAGATGAAGGGGAAAACGGCTCCTGAGTGTTCAGGGGCCGTTTCGTATTTTATAAGCTGCACCGCTGGTGTCTATCCACAGTGCAGTAACGCATTGATTATTAAGTAATGAGGCTTCAACAATGATACCTGTCGTCGCGCTGGTCGGGCGCCCGAATGTGGGTAAATCCACCTTGTTCAACCGTTTAACCCATACGCGCGATGCGCTGGTGGCGGATTTCCCGGGGCTGACGCGTGACCGCAAGTATGGTCGTGCTGAAATCGAAGGCAATGAATTCATCATCGTCGATACCGGCGGCATCGACGGCACCGAAGACGGCGTAGAAACGCGCATGGCCGGCCAGTCGCTGCTGGCGATCGAAGAAGCGGACATCGTGCTGTTCATGGTCGACGCCCGCGCCGGCCTGATGCCGGCGGATCAGGGCATTGCCCAGCACCTGCGCAGCCGCCAGAAGGCGACCTTCCTGGTGGCCAACAAGACCGACGGCCTGGATCCGGACACCGCCACCGCCGATTTCTACTCGCTCGGTCTGGGTGAAGTGTTCGCTATCGCCGCTTCTCACGGCCGCGGTGTGACCCAGCTGATTGAACACGTGCTGGTGCCGTTCGTGCCGGAAAAACCGGAAGACGTCGAGCTGACCGAGGAAGAGGCCAACGCCGCTTACTGGGCCGAGCAAAACGGCGAAACGCTGGAAGGCGAAGAAGACGAAGAGCCGGAAGAAGCGTTCAATCCGCAGGATCTGCCGATCAAGCTGGCGATCGTCGGCCGCCCGAACGTCGGTAAGTCTACGCTCACTAACCGCATCCTCGGCGAGGAGCGCGTGGTGGTGTATGACATGCCGGGCACCACCCGCGACAGCATCTACATTCCGATGGTGCGCGACGAACGCGAATACGTGCTGATCGACACCGCCGGGGTGCGCAAACGCGGCAAGGTGACCGAAACTGTCGAGAAATTCTCGGTGATCAAGACTCTGCAGGCGATTGAAGACGCCAACGTGGTGCTGCTGGTGATCGACGCGCGTGAAGGCATTTCCGATCAGGATCTCTCTCTGCTCGGCTTTATCCTCAATAGTGGGCGCTCACTGGTGATTGCGGTCAACAAGTGGGACGGCATGAGCGAAGAAGATCGCGAGCACGTGAAAGAGATGCTCGATCTGCGTCTGGGCTTCGTCGACTTCGCGCGCGTGCACTTCATTTCCGCCCTGCACGGCAGCGGCGTCGGCAACCTGTTCGAATCGGTACAGGAAGCCTACGAGTGCGCAACCCGCCGCGTAAACACCTCGATGCTGACCAAAATCATGCAGATGGCGGTTGACGATCACCAGCCGCCGTTGGTGCGCGGCCGCCGCGTGAAGCTGAAATATGCCCATGCCGGCGGTTACAACCCGCCGATCGTGGTGATCCACGGCAACCAGGTCAGCGATCTGGCCGATTCGTACAAACGCTATCTGATGAACTATTTCCGCCGCTCGCTGAATGTGATGGGGACCCCGATCCGCATCCAGTTCAAAGAGGGGGACAACCCGTTTGCCGGCAAACGCAACCTGCTGACGCCGACCCAGATGCGTAAGCGCAAGCGCCTGATGAGCCACCTGAAAAAGAGCAAGTAATCGCTCATGAGGGGCGCGGCAGTGATGCCGCGCCCCTTTTTTATTGGCCCGAAATCGTTTTATTATCTGAAGATTACCTCGCCTGTCTGAAGGAACACCATGTCCTGGGAAACCTGGAGTTTTGCGTTCGACGTCACCGTGCCGAATCTGCTGATGATGCTGCTGGGGATCCTGCTGCGCCATTGGCGCCTGATGGATGACCGCTTCGTCGACGGTGCGACCCGCCTGGTGTTCAATCTGGCGCTGCCGTGCCTGCTGTTTTTCAGCATTGCCACCAACCATCCGCAGCTGCTCGGCAATCTGCCGCTGGTGCTGTTCGGCGCGGTCGGCACGCTGGCGACCTTCCTGCTGCTGGAGCTGGCGGCCAGGTGGGTGGTGAAAGAACCGCGTGAGCGCGGGGTATTCGTACAGGGCGGCTTCCGCGCCAACACCGCCATCGTCGGTCTGGCCTACGCCATGACCGCCTACGGCAGCGAAGGCATTGCGCTCGCCTCGCTGTACCTGACGGTGACCGTGATCCTGTTCAACATACTGTCGGTCATCACCCTCACGCGCAGCCTGCAGGGCGGGCAGGGCAAGAAAATCAGCCACCTGTCGCTGCTGCGCAGCATCGTCACCAATCCGCTGATCATCGGCCTGGTGTGCGGGCTGCTGTATGCGCAAACCGGGCTGGGCATCCCGACCGTGATCCGCCAGACCGGCAGCTATATCTCCGCGCTGTCGCTGCCGTTGGCGCTGCTGTGCACCGGCGCCAGCCTGGATTTTCGCGCCATGTTCCGCTCGTCCAACGTGGCGGCGCTGTCGTCGGCGGCCAAGCTGTTTCTGGTGCCGTTCCTGATGACGCTGGCCGGCTGGCTGTGCGGGTTTCACGGCGCGGCGCTGGGCATCATCTTCCTGTTTTCCGCCACGCCGACCGCTTCGGGCAGCTATGTGATGACGCGCGCCATGGGCGGCAACGCCACGCTGGCGGCCAATATTATCGCCATCACCACCGTCGGTTCGTTCTTCACCACCGCGTTGGGGATCTATTTTTTGCGCTCATGGGGCGCGATTTAACCTGGGAGTCGTTATGGACGCGCACTGTCCGCACTGTCGTCAGACCATGAATTGGGTAGCGGGTCACTACCATTGTGCCGCCTGTCAGCGCGATTATCGGCAGCTGGCGAGCTGCCCGGAGTGCGGGCAGCCGCTGCAAGAGTTGAAGGCCTGCGGGGCGGTGGATTACCTGTGCCAGAACGGGCACGGGCTGATCTCCAAAAAACGGGTGAATTTCAGCTATCAGCCGCTGTAAGCCCTCACTCATCCACCTGGCCGGTTTTCCACAGATCCACCAGCGCCTGCGGCGCGCTGCTTTCCGGGATTAACAGCACGATCTCGGTGCTCAGGGTGGGGCTGGTGTAGTTGATCTGTATGCGGTAGTAGCGCTGGTCGCCGCAGCCGGGGGAGTTGGGCTGGCCTTCTTCCTGCGCATAAGGCAGCGTCTGGTTCAGCAGCTGATTCAGGCGCTGCCGCTGCTCCGGCGTGATATCGGCCAGCGCGATGCGGCGCTGGCCCGCCAGTTTGGGAATGTAGGCGAAGCCTCCCTCGCGCGCCAGCTCAATGACCGTATCCTGATTGAGCGTCGGCAGCGGTTTCATTATTCCACCCCCACCTGATGCCAGGCTTGTTGCACCTTGTCCGCCACGCTCTGGTCGAAACGCGCTTGCGCATGTTTCACCGTGGCGCGGGCGAAGGTGGCGAAATCGGCATTTTGCGGCAGCGCTTTGTCGCATACCGTGTCATACCAGACGTAGCCGGCTTTCTCCCAGGCGAAGCCGCCCAGCGCCGTCGCCGCCAGGTAGAAGGCGCGGTTGGGGATGCCGGAGTTGAGGTGCACGCCGCCGTTGTCTTCCTTGGTCTGGATATAATCCTTCATGCTGGCGGGCTGCGGGTCTTTGCCCAGCAGCGGGTCATCGTAGGCGGTGCCGGGCGCCGACATCGAGCGCAGCCCTTTGCCTTTGATGCCCTTGGCGAGCAGCCCGGCGCCGATCAGCCAGTCGGCTTTATCGGCGGTTTGCTGCAGGTGGAACTGCTTGACCAGCGAACCGAACACGTCGGACAGCGATTCGTTGAGCGCCCCGGACTGCTGGTAGTAGATCAGCCCGGCTTCGCTCTCGGTCACGCCGTGCGCCAGCTCGTGGCCGACCACGTCGATGGCGATGGTGAAACGGTTGAAAATCTCGCCGTCGCCGTCGCCGAACACCATCTGCTGGCCGTTCCAGAAAGCGTTCTGGTATTCCTTGCCGTAGTGTACGCTGCCGACCAGCGGCAGCCCCTGGTTATCCAGTGAGTTGCGGCGGTAGGCCCGCCAGAAGAAATCGTAGGTGACGCCGAGGTAGTCGTAGGCTTCGTCCACCGCCACGTCGTGGTTGCTGGGCTGGCCCTCTTTACGCACCTGTTTGCCGGGCAGTTGGGTGCCGTTCTGGGCGTCGTAGATATCGCGGAGCGCTTCGCCGGCTCGGGCGTTTTTCTCGGTCGGTGAACGCAGCGGCTTGTTGCCGAGCAGGCTTTGCACGTGGTTCAGGGTGTGCAGCGCGCAGTCGCGCTGCGGGGCGTTGCCGTGTTCAATGATGCGGCGCAGCATGTAGGGAGGAATGACGGAACGCATGCGCTGGGCTGGCATAGTGGCTCTCCTTAGGCAAAAAATTTTACCTCATCGAATGAATGCACTGTGCCTAAGTGTAGCCTACTCGTCATAAAGCCTGTGGTCATGCGTGCTCACCGCCGGCGCAGTCTTGTGCGGGCTGATGCGCCGCACCGAGGCGCGTACCGCCAGCCGGCCGTGCAGCAGCAGATTGCACGGCGGCGCGTCGGCGCGCAGCATGCGCCGCTGCAGCAGTTGGATCGCCTCGTAACCCAGTTCGTCGCGCGGCACCTGCACCGAGGTCAGCGGCACGTCATGGATTTCCGCCAGGTTGAAGCCGTCGGTGCTCATCACCGACACGTCGCCCGGCACGTTCAGCCCTCGCTTGTTGAGCGCCTTGACCGCCCCGACCGCCATGTAGTCGCCGCCGGCCAGGATCGCCGTCGGCAGCGGGGCGTGGCCGTGGATGCCATCGAGATAGGTGGTCAGCGCCTGCTCGGCCTCTTCGCTGCCGAAGCCGGAGGTGGTGACCAGATGGCGGCCGTCGTCGAACGGCAGATGATGCCGCGCGTAGGCTTGCCGGATGCCCGCCAGCCGCAGCTCCATGGTGTGGCGGCGCAGACACTGCAGGTTGAGAATATGGCTGTGCCCCTGCTGGAACAGGTAGCTGGCGGAGTAATCGCCGATCAACTGATGATCCGGCGAGACGCTGTCCAGCCGCATCTGCCGATCGCTGCAGTTGATCAGCACGCAAGGTTTGTGCAGATCGGCCGCCAGGGTGTGGATATGCTCGTCGTCGATGCCGATGATCAGCGCCGCTTCGGTGTGCGGATCGCTCATCTTTTCCAGAAACAGCGCGCCGTCGCTGCGCTGCTCTTCCAGCCCGCAGTAGCGGATGCGCACCTCATGCTCCATCAGCGCGGCGGCAATGCCCTGAATGACCTTGTAGTAGAAGATGTCGGTGCGCACGTCGAACGCGCGCTGCGGCGCGAACACCATCACGTTGTTCAGCATCAGCCGGCCGCTGGAAATGCCCTGCAGAATGCCGTTTTGCTGCGCACAGTCCAGCACCTTGCGGCGCGCCTCGGCGCTGGTGTTGGCCTTGCCGGCCAGCACGCGGGAAACGGTGCTGATCGACAGCCCGGTTTGGCGGGCGATCTCCTGGATTTTCAGCTTTCCGTTCATTTTGTGATCTCCTTCAAATTCGTCCATGAGAATATTTTCACTGCGGATTTTCAGCGTCTTGACCGGATTTATCGGCCATTATGACTATTTTTTCACCCGCCTGTGAAAATCTTTGCAAAAAACCCCGTTTCGCTGTGCGCTATCGCTGAGTAGTCTGCATTGGTACACCAATTTTGGGACATGTCAGTCCAATTTTAACGGTGTGCGAAAAAGAAAACAAAAAATAAATCATGGGGTTGTGATGGACTGCCGGTCTGTTATGCGAACGTTGGCCTGTGTTCAACGTCCCCTTTTGATAGCGCAACGTACCTTACCAATGCGCGCGTCGCTGTCACAGGCGGCCGCGGGGAGATAACCGATGAGTGTGGAGATCAATCAGACGGTCGCGCAGAGCGGCCGGCGCAAGTTCAAATCGCTGCGCTGGTGGATGCTGGCGCTGTTCTTGCTGGGCGTCACGGTCAACTACATTACCCGCAACTCGCTGGGCATTCTGGCGCCGGAGCTGAAAACCAGCCTGAACATGAGCACCGAGCAATATGCCTGGGTAGTGGCGTCGTTCCAGCTGGCCTACACGGTGTTCCAGCCGATCTGCGGCTGGCTGATCGACGTTATCGGCCTGAAGATGGGCTTTCTGATCTGCGCCGGTATTTGGGCGGTGGTATGCATGCTGCACGCCGGCGCCGGCAGCTGGCTGCAACTGGCCATTCTGCGCTTCTTCATGGGGGGCGCGGAGGCGGCGGCTACCCCGGCCAACGCCAAGGCGATCTCCGACTGGTTCCCGAAAAAGGAGCGGCCGATCGCCGCCGGCTGGGCGGGCGTCGGTTTCTCCATCGGCGCCATGTTGGCGCCGCCGATCATCGTCATCGCTCACGTCTCCTTCGGCTGGCAGGGGGCGTTCCTGTTCTCCGGCGGGCTGGCGCTGATCTGGGTCGTGCTGTGGTGGCTGTTCTACCACTCGCCGCAGCAGCACCCGAACCTCAGCCAGCAAGAGCTGGATCTGATCCGCGAAGACAACGAGCCGGTGTTGCCGAAGCTGCCGTTTTTCACTTCGCTGGCCAGCCTGTGCAAGAACAAGAAGTTTTACGGCATCGCCATCCCGGCCTTTCTCGCCGAGCCGGCCTGGGCGGTCTTCAGTTTCTGGGTGCCGCTGTACCTGGCCACCGAACGCGGCATGGATCTGAAGCAGATCGCGATGTTCGCCTGGCTGCCGTTCCTGGCGGCGGATATCGGCAGCGTCGCCAGCGGCTATCTCACCACCCTGTACCGCAAATGGTTCGGCTGCAGCCGCGTCAACTCGGTGGTCGCCAGCTCGGTGACCGGCGCTTTCCTGATGGTGTCGCTGGCGTTCGTGGCGATCACCCAAGATCCCTATGTGGCGATCGCGCTGATCTCGATCGGCGGTTTCGGCCATCAGGTGATCTCCTGCATGCTCAGCGCGCTGGTGGTGGAGTCGTTCGATAAAAACCAGATGGCGACGGTCAACGGCATGCGCGGCTCCAGCGCCTGGATCGCCAGCTTCCTGTTCACGCTGCTGATCGGCGCGGTATCCGACACCATCGGCTTCAACCCGCTGTTCATCGCGATGGGCTTCTTCGATCTGATCGGCGCTGTGTTCCTGATTGCCCTGATCGCCGAGCGCGGCGGTAAGAAAACCCCTTCACACAGCTAAATGGAATCTTTATGAAAACCTTGAAAAATTGGACATTGGCGGCGCAGCATGCCGATCATGTCGAGCTGCTGGTCGATGAACGCCATCGTTTCTGCCTGTACGTGCTGGAAGACGGCCTGTTCCGCGTGTTGATCAAACGTGAGGGCGAGCTGGCGCTGGATCGCACCTGGAGCATCGCGCCGCAGAACGATGTGCCCTGGGAGGGGCGCGATCGGCTCAGCGTCGCCGGTTTCAGCCTGCCGGGCTATCAGCTGCGCCAGGCGGGCGATCGGCTGGTGGTCAGCACGCCGCTGCTGCGCGTGACGGTGCATCAGCCGCTGTGGTTGGAATGGGAGCATTGCAATGCCGCCGGCGAGTGGCGGCCGCTGGCGGCGGATCGGCCGACCAGCGCCTACCTGCTCAATGCGCACGGCGACGGCGTGGCGCACTACCAGCGGCGTTTTGCCGATGAGCGCTATTACGGCCTGGGGGAGAAAGCCGGCGATCTGGAGCGTACCGGCCGCCGCTTCGAGATGCGCAACCTGGACGCCATGGGGTACAACGCCGCCAGCACCGATCCGCTGTACAAGCACATTCCGTTCACCATCACCCGTGGGCCGGAGGCGAGCTTCGGTCTGTTCTACGACAACCTGAGCAGCTGCTGGCTGGATCTGGGCAACGAGATCGACAATTACCACGCGGCCTATCGCCGCTATCAGGCCGAAGCGGGCGATCTGGATTACTACCTGTTCCTCGGGCCGAAGGTTTTGGACGTCACCAAGGCCTTCGTGCGCCTGACCGGCCGCACCCACTTCGGGCCGAAGTGGAGCCTGGGCTACAGCGGCTCGACCATGCATTATACCGACGCGCCGGACGCCCAGCAGCAGCTGCAGCAGTTCATTGCGCTGTGCCGCCAGCACGCCATTCCCTGCGACTCCTTCCAGCTGTCGTCGGGCTACACCTCGATCAACCACAAACGCTACGTGTTCAACTGGAATTACGACAAGGTGCCGCAGCCCAAGCTGCTCAGCCAGGCGTTTCACGACGCCGGCCTCAGGCTGGCGGCCAACATCAAACCGTGCCTGCTGCAGGATCATCCGCAGTATCAAGAGGTGGCGGCGCAGGGGCTGTTTATCCGCGATTCGCAAAGCGACGCGCCGGAACGCTCCAGCTTCTGGGACGACGAAGGATCGCACCTCGACTTCACCAACCCGGCGACGGTGCGCTGGTGGCAGCAGGGCGTCACGCAGCAGCTGCTGGAGATGGGCATCGATTCCACCTGGAACGACAACAACGAGTACGAAGTGTGGGACGGCGAAGCGCGCTGTCACGGCTTCGGGCGGCCGATCGCCATCAAGCACATCCGCCCGGTGATGCCGCTGCTGATGATGCGCGCCTCGATGGAGGCCCAGCAGCGCTTCGCGCCGCAGAAGCGGCCGTACCTGATCTCGCGTTCCGGCTGCGCCGGCATGCAGCGCTACGTGCAGACCTGGAGCGGCGATAACCGCACCAGCTGGCAGACGCTGCGCTACAACATCCGCATGGGGCTGGGCATGAGCCTGTCCGGGCTGTATAACCTCGGCCACGACGTCGGCGGCTTCTCCGGCGACAAACCGGACGCGGAGCTGCTGGTGCGCTGGGTGCAAAACGGCGTGATGCATCCGCGTTTCACCATCCACTCCTGGAACGACGACGCCACGGTCAATGAGCCCTGGATGTACCCGAGCGCTACCCCGGCGGTACGTGAGGCGATCAACCTGCGTTACCGGCTGCTGCCGTATTTCTACACTCTGCTGTGGCAGGCCTGCGCCGACGACGAGCCAATGCTGCGCCCGACTTTTCTCGATCACGAACAGGATGTGCGCACCTTCGGCGAGAACGACGATTTTCTGATCGGCCGCGATCTGCTGGTGGCCAGCGTGGTGGAGCCGGGGCAGCGCTGGCGTTCGGTATATCTACCGGACAACGGCGAAGGCTGGTACTGCTTCTACAGCGGCCAGTGGTTCGGCGGTGGCCAGACGGTGACGCTGGCGGCGCCGCTGGAGCGTTTGCCGCTGCTGGTGCGCGCCGGGGCGGCGCTGCCGTTGTCGCAGCGGCTGGCGCATGTCGACGTGGCCGCCGACGATCGGCGCGAGCTGCGGCTGTTTCCGCTCAAGGGCTGCGGCGTGAGCAGCGGGCTGTTGTTTGAGGACGACGGCGAAAGCGAAGGTTGGCGGCAGGGCGATGCGCTGTGGCTGCGCTGGGAAATGCGCTGCGACCATCAGCGCATCATGCTGGACATCGCGACGGAAGGGCGTTTCCGCCCGGCCTGGCGCACGCTGACGCTCAGCCTGCCGGAAGGCGAAACGCGCGCGCTGTGGGTGAACGGCGAACCGGGCGAGCGCTTTACGCTGGGGTAGGGGCTATTCGGCCGCGCGTTTCTTGCGCGGCTTTTTGGCGACGGTGATGGTTTTCACTTCGCTTTCCACCCAGCCGTCCTGCAGGCGGGTTTTCAGCAGTTCGCCGACCTGCGCCTGCTTGGTGGTTTTCAGCAGTTCGCCGTGCGGAGTTTGCGTCACGCTGTAGCCGCGTGCCAGCGTCGCCAGCGGGCTGACGGTCTCCAGCTGGCTGCAGGCCACGCCGAAGCGCTGGCGGTAGGCGTTGAGCTGCCGCTCCATCGCCTGCTGCAGACGGTATTCCTGCTGCTGCACGCGCTGTTGGTAGCGGTGAATGCGGCCCTGCGGCTGCACCTGCGCCAGCCGCTGCTGGGCGCGCTCGCTGCGGCGGGCGGCCAGGCGCAGCTGTTGCTGCATGCCGTCTTCCATCCGGCGCTGCAGCTTGAACAGCAGCGTCTGCTGGCGCGCCAGGCGCAGATGCGGATGCTGCTGCTGTAAACGGTGGTGAATGCGGGTGAACTGCTGCTGGCGCTGCGCCAGGTAGTAATCCATCGCCATCTCCAGCCGCTGCTGCTGCGACTGCAGCTGGCGCAACAGCTCAAGCTGATTGCGGCTCACCAGTTCGGCGGCGGCGGATGGGGTCGGCGCGCGCAGGTCGGCAACGAAGTCGGCGATGGTGACGTCGGTTTCGTGGCCGACGGCGCTGACGATCGGAATGCGGCTGGCGAAGATCGCTCGCGCCACGCGTTCGTCGTTGAAGCTCCACAGATCTTCCAGCGAACCGCCGCCGCGGCCGACGATCAGCACGTCGCATTCATCGCGGCGGTTGGCGGCCTCGATGGCGCGCACGATCTGCATCGGCGCTTCCGCACCCTGCACCGAGGTGGGGTAGATGACGATCGGCAGCGATGGATCGCGCCGCTGCAAGACCTGCAGGATATCGTGCAGCGCCGCGCCGCTGGCGGAGGTGATCACCCCGACGCGTTTGGCCGGCGCGGGCAGCGGCTGCTTGAACTGCTGATCGAACAGCCCTTCGGCGCTCAGGCGCTGTTTCAACTGCTCGAACTGTTGCTGCAGCAGGCCGTCGCCGGCGGGCTGCATGCTCTCGGCGATCAGCTGGTAGTCGCCGCGCGGTTCATACAGCGTGATGCTGGCGCGCACCAGGACCTGTTGGCCGTTTTGCGGCCGGAAGGTGACGCGGCGGTTGCTGTTGCGGAACATCGCGCAGCGCACCTGGGCGCGATCGTCTTTCAGCGTGAAATACCAGTGGCCGGAGGCGGGCTGGGAGAGGTTGGAGATCTCGGCGGAGAGCCAAATCTGCCCCATTTCCATTTCCAGCAGTTGGCGAACCGTCTGATTCAGGCGGCTTACGGTAAAAATGGAAGGCGAAACAGGTAGCGACATGTGACCCAGATCAAATTTCAAAACAATCACTTAATTGGTCGATACTACATGGCTGAAAAAGGTAATCAAGACTTTTTGTAAGAAAGTGCTGGAGGCAACCGATTCCGCTCTGTATAATGCCGCGGCAATATTTTATCTTTTTCACAGCCCACCCTGGTGAGATATTGCCCATGCTACGTATCGCTAAAGAAGCTCTGACGTTTGACGACGTCCTCCTGGTTCCAGCCCACTCCACGGTTCTGCCTAACACCGCAGAGCTCGGCACCCAACTGACCAAAACCATCCGCCTGAACATCCCTATGCTGTCCGCAGCCATGGATACCGTTACCGAATCCGGCCTGGCCATCGCGCTGGCGCAGGAAGGCGGCCTGGGCTTCATCCACAAAAACATGTCCATCGAGCGCCAGGCTGAAGAAGTCAGCCGCGTGAAGAAACATGAAAGCGGCGTAGTCACCGACCCGCAGACCGTTACTCCGGCCACCACGCTGCAGGAAGTGAAAGAGCTGACCGCGCGCAACGGCTTCGCCGGTTATCCGGTCGTTACCGAAGACAACGAGCTGGTCGGCATCATCACCGGCCGCGACGTGCGTTTCGTGACCGATCTGACCCAGCCGGTCACTGCGGTGATGACGCCGAAAGATCGCCTGGTCACCGTGAAAGAAGGTGAAGCGCGCGACGTGGTGCTGCAGAAGATGCACGAAAAGCGCGTAGAAAAAGCGCTGGTGGTGGACGACAGCTTCCACCTGCTGGGCATGATCACCGTTAAAGACTTCCAGAAAGCGGAACGTAAGCCGAACGCCTGTAAAGACGAGCACGGCCGTCTGCGCGTGGGCGCGGCGGTCGGCGCCGGCGCCGGCAACGAAGAGCGCGTCGACGCGTTGGTGGCGGCGGGCGTTGACGTGCTGCTGATCGACTCCTCGCACGGCCACTCCGAAGGCGTGTTGCAGCGCATCCGCGAAACCCGCGCCAAATACCCGGATCTGCAGATCGTCGGCGGCAACGTCGCGACCGCCGCGGGCGCCAAAGCGCTGGCTGAAGCCGGCGTGAGCGCGGTGAAAGTGGGTATCGGCCCTGGCTCCATCTGCACCACCCGCATCGTGACCGGCGTGGGCGTGCCGCAGATCACCGCCATCGCCGACGCGGTGGAAGCGCTGGAAGGCACCGGCATCCCGGTTATCGCCGACGGCGGCATCCGCTTCTCCGGCGACATCGCCAAAGCGATCGCCGCGGGCGCATCCTGCGTGATGGTTGGCTCCATGCTGGCGGGCACCGAAGAATCCCCGGGCGAAATCGAGCTGTATCAGGGCCGTTCGTTCAAATCTTACCGCGGCATGGGCTCGCTGGGCGCGATGTCCAAAGGCTCTTCCGACCGTTACTTCCAGACCGATAACGCCGCCGACAAACTGGTGCCGGAAGGTATCGAAGGCCGCGTGGCCTATAAAGGCATGCTGAAAGCCATCGTGCACCAGCAGATGGGCGGCCTGCGCTCCTGCATGGGCCTGACCGGCTGCGCCACCATCGACGATCTGCGCACCAAAGCGGAGTTCGTGCGCATCAGCGGCGCCGGCATTCAGGAAAGCCACGTGCACGACGTGACCATCACCAAAGAGTCACCGAACTACCGCATGGGCTAATGCCTTAACCTCTCCTGAGTGAGAGGCCGGGGTGGGGCGCCAAGCCCCATCCCGAAAACATACATTTTCGCTCTTTTTCTCTTGTTGCTGGAATTCGCCTCACATGACACAAAATATCCATAAGCATCGCATCCTGATACTGGACTTCGGTTCGCAATACACCCAACTGGTCGCCCGCCGCGTGCGCGAAATCGGCGTTTACTGCGAACTGTGGGCCTGGGACGTTAGCGAAGAGCAGATCCGCGAATTCAACCCAAGCGGCATCATCCTGTCCGGCGGCCCGGAAAGCACCACCGAAGCCGGCAGCCCGCGCGCCCCTGACTACGTATTCAACGCCGGCGTGCCGGTGCTGGGCGTGTGCTACGGCATGCAGACCATGGCGATGCAGCTGGGTGGCCATGTGCAGGGTTCCAACGAACGCGAGTTCGGCTACGCGCAGGTGGAAATCGTCAACGAGAGCGCGCTGCTGCGCGACATCGAAGACGCCATCAGCCCGGCCGGCAAACCGCTGCTGGACGTGTGGATGAGCCACGGCGACAAAGTGACCGCGATCCCGTCCGACTTCGTGACCGTCGCCAGCACCGATACCTGCCCGTTCGCCATTATGGCCAACGAAGAAAAACGCTTCTACGGCGTGCAGTTCCACCCGGAAGTGACCCACACCCGTCAGGGGCAGCGTATGCTGGAGCGCTTCGTACTGGACATCTGTCAGTGTGAAGCCCTGTGGACGCCAGCCACCATCATCGAAGATGCGGTCGAGCGCATCCGCGAGCAGGTGGGGGAAGACCACGTGATCCTCGGCCTGTCCGGCGGCGTAGACTCCTCTGTGACCGCGATGCTGCTGCACCGCGCCATCGGCAAGCGTCTGACCTGCGTGTTCGTCGACAACGGCCTGCTGCGCCTGAACGAAGCCAAGCAGGTGATGGAAATGTTCGGCGACCACTTCGGCCTGAACATCGTGCACGTTGAGGCGGAAAACCGCTTCCTGACCGCACTGGCGGGCGTGGACGAACCAGAAGCCAAGCGTAAAATCATCGGCCGCGTGTTCGTTGAAGTGTTCGACGAAGAAGCCTGCAAGCAAGAGCAGGTGAAATGGCTGGCGCAGGGCACCATCTATCCGGACGTGATCGAATCCGCCGCTTCCGCCACCGGTAAAGCGCACGTGATCAAGTCGCACCACAACGTGGGCGGCCTGCCGAAAGAGATGAAGCTGGGCCTGGTTGAGCCGCTGAAAGAGCTGTTCAAAGACGAAGTGCGCAAGATCGGCCTGGAGCTGGGCCTGCCGTACGACATGCTGTACCGTCACCCGTTCCCGGGCCCGGGTCTGGGCGTGCGCGTGCTGGGCGAAGTGAAGAAAGAGTACTGCGATCTGCTGCGCCGCGCCGACGCCATCTTCATCGAAGAGCTGCACAAAGCCGATCTGTACAACAAAGTCAGCCAGGCGTTCACCGTGTTCCTGCCGGTGCGCTCGGTCGGCGTGATGGGCGACGGCCGCAAATACGACTGGGTGGTCTCCCTGCGTGCGGTGGAAACCATCGACTTCATGACCGCGCACTGGGCGCACCTGCCGTATGACTTCCTCGGCCGCGTCTCCAACCGCATCATCAACGAAGTGGACGGCATCTCCCGCGTGGTGTACGACATCAGCGGCAAGCCGCCGGCGACGATCGAGTGGGAGTGATTTGACACTTCCTGCAGCCTGTTAGTAACCAGGCCTTAGTGACTAAAGCCCTCTGTTTTTACAGAGGGTTTTTCTTTATATGGCCATATCTTTTCCGCCTGGTTCCAGTCATGGGTAAAGCAGATTATTGTTTGTGGTCTAAATATGGCCTATGTTCGGACCTTGGTATGATTGGTAGCACCAGGGGGCATAATGAAAGTAGAGACCATCAACTACGTTATAGAATCCTATGAGCAGCAGGAGCGAGAGAACGCCATTGCTCTGCTGAAATTGCTAACGCTGTCAGAGAAGGATAAAGCGGAAGGGCGCGTATTCTCGAAGGAACCGCTGTTGGATGGGCTTTAAGCACTACAGTGCTCAGCATTAAGGGATTGCAATGGAACAGCGGGTGGCCTTGGAGTACACGCGTACCGTAAGGCGCTGTATTGACTCCATTGTCACATCGGCCGGATATCCAGCAGCTGCTGTTTAAGCGTTTAATCATGGCCTGATAGCCCTCAATATGCGCTAGCCCGCCCCCCACTGCGTCAACAGCGCATGCAGCCTGGCCGGCTCCAGCGGCTTGCGCAGCACCAGATAGCCTTCCTGCTCGGCCTCCTGCAGGATCGGTGAATTGAACTCGCCGCTGACCATGGCGCCGCTTACGTCCGGCAGGCGTTCGAACAATGCCTGCAGGATGTCGAAGCCGCTCTCGCCGGAACGCAGGCGCTGGTCGCACAGCACGGCGAACGGCGTGAAGCCGCCGTCGACAATGGCGAAGGCTTCCTCGGCGGAGGCCGCGCAGCGCACGGTGATGCCCCAGGTACTCATCAGACTTTCCCAGGCGGAGGTCACCAAGGGATCGTCGTCCACCACCAGGCAGGATCCCCGCAGCGGCGCGTAGCGGGTGGGCGTGGCGGTGTTGTCGTACGTCGCCGCGATCTCCGGCGCTTTGTCTTCGCCGAGATATTGCGTGAAGCGCATCCAGAAGCGTGAGCCTTTGCCTTCGACGGAGTGCATGCCGTACTTCACCTTCATCAGCTTGGCGCAGCGCGCCACCACCGCCAGCCCCAGCCCGTGGCCGGCGCTGTCGATTTTCCACGCCAGCTCGGGGCGGTAGTAAGGGGAGAAGATTTTGCTTTTCTCTTCGTCGGCGATGCCCACGCCGGTGTCCCACACTTCCACCAGGCACTCGGCGCCGCGCGGGCGGATGGCGATCAGCACGCCGCCCCGTTGCGTGTAGCGCAGGGCGTTCTGGATCAGGTTGATCAGCGATTGCCTCACCAGCAGCGGATCGCCCATCACGCTGATGCGCCGTTTGGGCCGCCAGGTGCGCAGTGCCAGGGTGCGGCTGTTGGCCTCTTCGCGGAACAGGGTGATCACTGAGTCGAGCAGGGCGCCGATATCCACATGGGTGGCGGCGGTGCGCACGTTGCCGGATTCGATCTTGCTGAGATCGAGCAGCGAATTGAACATCAGATGCACCGAGCGCACGCTCTGCTGCAGATCCAGCAGCTGCGGCGTCAGGCTGTCGTCGCGGTTTTTGTGGATGATGGCCTCGATCAGAAAGCCCATGGCGTGCACCGGCTGGCGCAGATCGTGGCTGGCGGTGGTCAGGAACTGGTTCTTATCCAGCAGCGCCTGTTCCGCCTCTTCTTTAGCCTGACGGAATTGCTCCGCCAGGCGCGAGCTTTGTTCTTCGAGCAGCGCCTGCTGAATAAAGAACGCATGCGAAGTTAACGCGTGGCGGTAAATGGCGAGGCCGTACAGCAAGTTCAGCATCAGCACGATGAACATCACGTCTTCCAGCCGCCAGATGATGCCGAGGTTCAGCAGCCCCCAGGAGGCGAAGAAAAAGCGGGTAAAGGTGCTGATGACCGGCGTCAGGTGCGTTGCGTTGGCGGCGACGATCGCGGCGATGCTGATATTGAGCAGCAGGAAAAAGTCAAAGTTATGGGTCTGCGGGGTAATTAAATAGAGTGAGGAGATCCCCAAGCCGTGAATAAAGGCCACCTTATTAATACGCGGCAGCCAGCGGCGCAGCACGGCGTCTTCATCATTCTCTTTGGCTTCGCACAGGTAGCGCCGATGTCCTATTCGGATCGCCACGGCGCATAGCAGGTAAACCATGATCCAGGTAATGGTTGGGCCGAGTTCATCACCCAGCAAATAAATCCAGATGGCGAATGGGATGCCGACGAAAGGCACGGCGGTGAAGCTGAACACCAGCCGCATGAAGGTGTTGTCCAGCAGGCGGATCTGCGCGCGTGGGGAGATACCATCATTTTGTAAATGCTGGAAAAACCTCATGACGACGGATCCCGCTTGCCGTGCAACAGCGTGATGGCTTCCACCCGGCTGTTGACGCCGATCTTTTTCAATATATTGCTGATATGTTCTTTGACGGTGGGTTCGGAAATAGACAGTTGCGTCGCAATTCTTTTATTTGGCAGGCCGCGCAGCATCATAGTTAATACGTCGATTTGCCTCGGCGTTAAATTGAATTTATTTAAGTGCTCATGATGGCTTCTAATGCTGGTTTCATTACAGTCAGGGAACCAATCCTGATTATTACTCAGCGCAAAAACCGCCCTGGCGAATAATTCAGGCGGTTCGTTTTTTAACACGAACCCATGCCCGCCGGCATTGTTAACTTTCTGCCAGATATCGTTATTCTCGTCACCGCTGACCACCAAAATCCGCACTTGCGGATAACGTTGTTTTACTTCTTTGAGTAATTTCAACGCTGTACCGGAAGAAAGCCAAAAATCGATCACCAGTAAACGCGGTGGGCCATTTTCCCTAATATGGCGGTAGCAATTCTCTTCATTGGTCACCACATGCGCCTGTTTGAATCGGCAATGCGTGCTGAGAAAATTGGCGATGCCGCTTGCTACCAATGGATGGTCATCAACGACCAACGCATAATCCTGCCCCAAAGGATTCTCCTTTCGCCTTCAAATATCAGATAGGTCTGATGAATTATTATCAACCCTCCCTACTTTAGGAGGGTTTTTTCGTTTAGGAAAGGGAAATATATTATTCGAGGATTTGGATAAGAGAAAACATAAAGCTAATCGGTAATTTTAACTGATTGGTTATAAAGGATAATTTATGAAGAAACCACTTATCGCTTTAACCGTTACGATGATGGTAGCCGGTTGTTCCACCCTGAAAACCGATCAGGCCATTCCATTACTGCAGGCGGAAACCGCCAAAATGCTGGGGCTGGGATCGTCGGACGAAATTACCGTGACCAACGTCAATGGCGCACAGCCGGATGCGCTGGGCGGCCAAAAACTTTCATATCGCGCCACCACGGAAAAAGGCCGCATTTTCGATTGCTCGTCGCTGATGATGCCGGGAATTTTAGGTTCGTCGCCGTCGCTGAGCGCGCCGACCTGTACGCCGGTGGTCACGCATAAATAATTCGCTTTGGGGGCGGTATTACCGCTTCCTGGTTTTTCATCGTCGGAGGGTCAGCGCCGGGGGGCAATAAGCTTTTGCTTCGACGATCACTAAACCGGCGTGCGCGAAATAATGCCTCACTTCTCCTCTAGTGTATTGAGTTTCCTATAACAATAAATTTCGCGACATCACGCTAACGAGTACGGAGATAGCCCGTGAATGACAAAACATCGCACCCTTTAGCGGTTAGAACACCGCTTTCCAAACTTTACCTCGCTCTATTTTCCGCGCCGTTGTTGATGCTGGCGCCCGCCGATCTCGCTCGCGCAGACGATGCCATTTTTGACGGCGACTCAAAAATTACCGAATCATTGGCCTACACCGGGGACGTTTACGTCGGCCGTAATCAAAGCGGCAACCTGCTGATCGAGAATGGCAAGATCAGCGCCTATAACATCAATATCGGCCGGATGTTCAACGGCCAAATTCACGACAGCGTGGTCACGGTTCGCGGGCCGAACGCCGAGCTGAACGCGGTGAACGATCAGTTCGTGTTGCGCGGCGGCCTGAATCTGGGGCGGGGCACGCTGCGGGTTGAAGACGGCGCGCTGGCCAGCGCGAAAGAGATCGTGGTCGGCACCACCCGTGGCTACGACAGCCACCTGATCGCCACCGGCGCCGGTTCTCGCGTCACCAGCAATTTTCTCAGTGTCGGCACCGATTTAGGGGCGCGATCCACGCTGGCGATCGAAGACGGCGCGGTGCTGAACACCGCCTTTGACGCGCGCATCGGCAATGGCAGCGGGCCGGGTGAGACCGATACGCTGAGCCCGAAAGCCACGGTCACCGGGGCCAATTCCCAGTGGAACGTCGGCCGCGCGCTCACGCTCTACGGCGATCTGGACGTGCTGAACGGCGCTGCGGTCAACGTCGGCAACATCCAGGTGGCGGGTGTCTCGGGCGCGCGTAAAACCGCTGAGCTGGTGGTCGCCGGCAACGGCTCGCGCTTTACCAGCGGCAGCAGCGTCAACGTCGGCGATTACGGCAACGGCGTGTTGGCGGTCATGGACGGCGGGACATTCTCCGCCGGCGGCAACGAAGTGGTGCTGGGCGAGACCGGTTCCGGCTCGAACCGCGGCGCGCTGATTATCGGCAGCCGCGGCAACATGGACACCGGCACCGGGTTGACCGAGCCGACGCTCGGCGCGGCGGGCGCTGCTGGAGCCATCGATGCCCAGACGGCGATCGCCCTGCGGGGCGGATTGTTCCGCAGCTATGTGTACTTTAACCATACCGACGGCAATTACGTTTTCAGCAACAAGATGAGCGGCGAAGGCGAGGTGATCAACAGCGCCGGGCACACGACGCTGAACGGCGATCTCTCTGAGCTGCAGGCGAACGTCACCGCGCGCGGCGGCAAGCTCATCATCGCCAGCGACATCAATACCCAGAAAGAAGACGACATCTTCGAGATCCAAACCCTCGGCGCCGAGAACGGCGGCACGCTGATCCTGAATGCGACGGCGGGTTCCGACGTCAATAACGGGCAGGGTTACAGCAGCGCCGCGTCGATCAAGGCCGGCGGCACGCTGGGCGGCAACGGCACGCTGGGCCAGACCGAGATCCAGTCCGGCGGTCATATCTCGCCCGGCGACGGCAATATCGGCACCTTGACGCTGAAACGCTACCTGAACTTTATCGGCGAATCCTTCTACGACGTTGATATCGCCGGCGACGGCCGCAGCGACCAGCTGCTGGTGGCGGGCAAAACCACCATCAGCGATCAGGCCAAAGTGCAGGTGACGGCGCTGGATCCGCAAACCAGCTATAAAACCGGCCAAAGCTACCGCATTCTGACCTCGGACGGCGGCATTGACGGCCAGTTCGCGTCGGCGGTCTCCAAGTCTGCCTTCCTCGATGTGGCGCTGAACCACAGCGCCAACGCCGTGGATCTGACCATCGCGCAGAAAGATACGGGCGGTGAAAATCCGGGTGGTGAGAATCCAGGAGGCGAGAATCCGGGCGGGGAAAACCCGGGCGGTGAGAATCCTGGGGGCGAGAACCCGGGCGGAGAAAACCCGGGCGGTGAGAATCCTGGGGGCGAGAACCCGGGCGGAGAAAACCCAGGCGGGGAAAATCCGGGGGGCGAGAATCCAGGCAGCGGCAAGCCGGGCATTTTCCAAACGGTGGCCGAGAGCGGCAACCAGTGGAATACCGCCGGCGCGCTCTCGACGCTGACGCAGAGCGGACCTTCGCTGGCGCTGTACAACTCGCTGCTGCTGCTGAGCGCGCCGGAAGCGCGCGAGGCGTTCAATCAGCTGTCCGGCGAAGTCTATCCGTCGATGCAGTCTAACCTGATCGCCGGCAGCACCCAGCTGTTCAATGTGCTGAACCAGCGCATGCTGCGCCTGTTCGACAACGACAGTCTGCCGGTACCGCCGTTGGCGATGTCGCTGGTGCAACCGGCGCAGGCGCAAAACAGCGGCGTCTGGGGGCAGACCTTCAGTTCCTGGGGCAGAAACAGCGGCAACGGCAACGTGGGCAAGCTGGATGGCAACACCACCGGCTTCCTGTTGGGCGCGGATCGCAAACTGGCGGACCATAACGTGCGCATCGGCGGTTACTTCGGTTACAGCCGCGGCGACTATGACGTCGACAGCCGCCGTTCCAAGGCCGATACCGACAACTACCACCTCGGCCTGTATGCGGCCGGGCAGCAGGATGCGTTCTCGCTGCGCGGCGCGTTGGGTTACACCTGGCACAAGATTGAAGGCAAGCGCAACGTCGATTTCAGCGGCTTCTCGGATCGGCTGAAGTCGGATTACGACGCCAACTCGCTGCTGGCGTTCACCGAAGCGGGTTACCGTTTCGGCCAGCCGGAGATGAACGTCGAACCGTTCATCAACCTGAGCTACATCCGACTGCATACCGACAGCTTCCAGGAGTCGGGTGGCGCGGCGGCGCTGAGCGTGCGCAATGAAACGATGAACACCTTCTACTCCACGCTCGGGGTGCGCGGCGTGACCGAACTGCCGAAGAACGTCAGCCTCTACGGCTCGCTCGGCTGGCAGCATGCCTACGGCGATAAGAACACCTCATCGCGCATGGCGTTTGCCGGCAGCGACGCGTTCGTCACACAGGGCCAGGCCGTGGATGACAACGTGATGGTGGGCGATATCGGCGTGAGCGTGAAGCTGTCGCGCGCTGCGACGCTGGATGTCGGCTATCAGGGGCAATTCGGCGCCGATACCCGCGTTAATTCGGTCAACGCCAACCTGCGCTGGTCGTTCTGATTTTCCCTCTAGACTTCTCTGGTACCGACGGGCCCGCATGATGCGGGCCTTTTTTATGGTGAGAACTCAGCGGCGGCCTGTGGCTGACTTTCACGATAAAAAAGCCCGCGCAACGGCGGGCTGAACGGGGGAAGGCGTTTAACGCCCTTTTTTCTTGCGCCCCGGCTGGGTAAAGCGCTTGCGGCCGGCCGGCGCAGCGGCTTTGTCGGCGCTTTTCGGCCCGCCGGCGCTCGGCTTTTTCGCCGCGGCGGATTTGGCCGGGGCCTTCTTCGCCGGCTTGGCCTCGGACGAAGAGCCTTCAATCAGTTTGAACAGCTCAATCAGCTCGTCATCGGTCAGATCGCGCCACTCGCCCAGCGGCAACCCTTTCAGGCTGACGTTCATGATGCGCGTGCGTTCCAGCTTGGTGACCTCGTAGCCGAAGTGTTCGCACATGCGGCGGATCTGGCGGTTCAGCCCCTGCACCAGCGTGATGCGGAACACGAACGGCGCCTCTTTCTTCACCTTGCACTTTTTGGTCACGGTGCCCAGCATCGGCACGCCGGCGCCCATGCCGCGAATAAACTCGTCGGTCACCGGCTTGTTGACCGTCACCAGATACTCTTTCTCGTGATTGTTGCCGGCGCGCAGGATCTTGTTGACCAGGTCACCGTGGTTGGTCAGAAAGATCAGTCCCTGCGAATCCTTGTCCAGGCGGCCGATCGGGAAGATGCGTTTGCTGTGGTTGACGAAGTCGGCGATGTTGTCGCGCTCGCCGTCTTCGGTGGTGGTGACGATGCCGACCGGTTTGTTCAGCGCGATCAGCACCAGATCTTCTTCATTGCGCGGTTCGATCAGCTGACCGTTAACCTTCACGACATCGCCGGCAAATACCTGGGCGCCAACGGTGGCGCGTTTACCGTTGATGAAAACGTTGCCCTGTTCGATGTATCGATCGGCGTCGCGGCGTGAGCAGATGCCGCTCTCGCTAATGTATTTGTTCAAACGAATGGATGAGTTGGTCAGCATGGGATCTCCGTAAAACGCGGACTATACATTACCCGGATGACGCTGCGAAGCGAATCATGCAGGGGGGCTGGATAAGGGTATCCTGACCGCGGCTACTACAAAGGTATTTGCAATATGTTTTTTTTGTTTAATTAATTATAGAAAATCGATGAGGATTTTTCTGCAAATTATTCAGGTTATAAATGGATTGTGCCAAATTAAACCATTTAAGCGTTCATGTATAGATTCATTTTAGAAAAGCATTAGGATATTGATAAATTCAAGGAGGGATAAATGAACGCATTAGCCGAGGAAGGGACGTTACGACGTATGACCATGGGGGAAATTAAATTGGCTCGCCATATATATGGAAGCTCAATTATATATGGTCGTGTATGGATACACTGTGATAGCTATTTCCCGTTTGGCTTACAAAACAGAAGTTATGCCATGGCACCTAATGGCGAGTTATGGTTACGGAGGGAACTCTATAAAGACGATTTTTCTGATAACACGGTTCTGATAGAAGAAAAACATCTTTTCATCCATGAGTTGGGGCATGTATGGCAGCATCAGCATGGACAATGGGTAAGAATGCGTGGGTTGTTTAGTTGGGCGGCTGAGTACAACTATCGTCTTGATAAGAATAAAATTACTGATTACTCGCTGGAGCAACAAGCTTCGATTTTTGCTGATTACTGGCTGCTGTTGGTTTATGGTATTGAAACGTGGCGTTATTATCAACGTCCTGGACGAGTGGGCAAGTACAGGGGAACCGATAGTTTGCGTGACATTCATGCACTTTATCAAAAAATTATTAAGGGATGAGGGGAGCATGAAAAAATATTTGGTTCTATTCACGGCCTGCCTCCTGGTCGGCTGTCCGGGGCCTGGCGATAAGCTGACTCCGCGCTTCCCCGCCGTCGTCACTGCCAAAGATAACCATGTCTGCATTCTTTCTTCTATGAAGGCAGGGGATAATATTCGCTTCGTTCAGATTTATAGCGAATCAGGCGATAAGCTCATTAAAGCTATCGATAATGACGTTTTCTTCGTTGAGCCGGGGAGGTGCATGCCGGTATTCGACTATGCTTTTCGGCCAGGGAAGCGTTATTCCGTCGCCTACGATATACAGACACCCGAAGGTTCGCATTTGATTACCGCCGCATTCATGGTTGTCTCCGACGAACGGGGCAACCTGAGGGTTAACCATTAACGCATGTTCTTAGGTTTAGTTTGTTGGACTGCGTTAGGTTGTAGAATGAAAGGCTATGAAAAAACTTGCCCTGTTGCTCGCTAACGCATTGGCTGTTGTTGGGCTGGCTGTGCTGACAATAAAGCTTTTTCCTGTACCCAGGCTAAACCAGAATCAAACCGCTTGGCTGATTGACGCCAGTGGTTTTTTCCATTTTAACGATACGGAATGGTTTGGTGCGCTCGTTTTTGGCGCGGTTTATCTGCTGGCCGGGTGTCTGGAATGGCTCTTTATCCGCCAGGTTTTTCAGCGGGTGAGCTGCGGGCTCCGCCACTAACTCTCATCACCGTTCCCCCACCTTCACCACTCGGGTATTCAGCGGGGTGAGCGTCTGCCCGGCGCTGCCGGTCGGCGTCAGGCGCGGCACGGGGCGGCCGCTGTCGCTTTCCACCAGCGTCGAATGCGCCTCTCCCTCGGCGAACAGATGATCCTCTCCCCACTGGCGCAGGCCGACGATCACCGGAAACAGCGCGCGGCCTTTCTCGGTCAGCACATATTCCTGATAGGCGCTGCCGTCCGCGGCGGGCACGATCTCCAGCACGCCGTGCGTCACCAGGGCGCGCAGCCGGGTGGCAAGAATGTTCTTCGCCATCCCCAGTCCTTTTTGAAACTCGCTGAAACGGGTGACGCCGTCGAAGGCGTCGCGCACGATCAGCAGCGACCACCAGTCGCCAATCACATCCAGCGTGCGCGCTACCGGGCAGGGCGCGTCTTCCAGGCTTTTACGTTTCACTGCGTTTATCTCCAGCGACATATTCTGGTTGCATTATAAAACCTCCGCATCTAAAGTTCATTGGGTTTAATTATGAAACCAGATTGAGGTGTGCGATGAGCGACAAACTGCTGGATCCTCCCTGTGCGGCGCTGGGGCGTCTGCCGGCCGCCCTGGTGCTGCTGTTGGCCGGTGCCAGCGCCTTTAGCGTGGCCAACGTTTACTATGCGCAGCCGCTGCTGGACGCCATCGCCCGCGATTTTTCCATCAGCCTGGCGGCGGTCGGCATGGTGATCACCGTGACTCAGTTGGGCTGCGCGCTGGCGTTGCTGTTGGTGGTGCCGCTGGGGGATCGGTTGAACCGGCATCGATTGCTGGCGGGGCAACAGCTGGGGCTGATCGGCGCGCTGCTATTGGTGGGCTGGGCGCACAGCGCGCCCTGGCTGCTGGCGGGGATGTTGCTGGTGGGGCTACTGGGCACCGCCATGACGCAGGGGCTGATCGCATTCGCCGCGGCCCTGGCGGCGCCGCAGGAGCGCGGGCGGGTGGTCGGCGCGGCGCAGGGCGGGGTGGTGCTGGGGCTGTTGCTGGCGCGCACTCTCTCCGGCACGCTGGCGGACGTCGGCGGCTGGCGCACGGTGTACTTCTTCTCAGCCGGAGTGACGCTGGTGCTGCTGCCGATCCTGTCGCGCCTGCTGCCTGCGCCGCGCACCGCGCCCAGCACGCTGAGTTATCCCGCGCTGCTGCGTTCAATGCTGAGCCTGTTGCGGCGTGACCGCACGCTGCAAATTCGCGGCATGCTGGCGCTGCTGATGTTCGGCGCTTTCAGCCTCTTTTGGAGTTCGCTGGTGTTGCCGCTGAGCCGGCCGCCGTTCAACTTCACCCATGCTGCGGTGGGAGCGTTCGGCCTGGTCGGCGCGGTGGGCGCGCTGGCGGCGGTGCGCGCCGGGCATCTGGCGGATCGCGGGCTGGGGCAGGTGGCCAGCGGCGCGTGTCTGCTGCTGTTGACGCTGGCCTGGCTGCCGCTCGGTTTGCTCGGCAGCGGCCTGGTTTGGCTGGTGGCGGGCATTGTGCTGCTGGATCTGGCGGGCCAGGCGATCCACGTGCTGAATCAGAGCATGATCTTCAGCGCCCACCCGCAGTCGCATAGCCGGCTGGTGGGCTGCTACATGCTGTTTTACGCCGTCGGCAGCGGGCTGGGCGCCTTTGCCGGCACCCATATGTACGCCTGGGCGGGTTGGAGCGGCGTCTGCGGGCTGGGGGCAGGCGTCAGCCTGAGCGCGTTGCTGTTTTGGCGGCTGACGCTGCGCCGGATGCCGGATGCGGCGGGTAAGAACTAGCGGGCCGGCGAATGCATCAGGTAATAATCTTCTTCGCCGTCGTTGCCGGTGGAGATGATGCGCCAGCCGTGTTTGCGGTAGAACGCCAGCGCTTTTTCATTTTTCACCAGGCATTTCAGCGAGCCGGTGGCGGTGAAGGTGGCTTGCGCCGCTTGCAGCAGCGCACTGCCGACGCCGCGCGGCGGCTGATGGGGATCGACATACAGGTTATGAATGAAGTTGTCTTCGCGGTAGATGGAGACGAATCCCAGCAGCACGCCGCCGTCTTCCGCCACCCAAATCGCTTCGCCCAGCGTCGCGCGGTCGAAATCTTCCAACTGATAGTTCGAGGTATCGCGCCAACCGAACGCCGCCTTGCGCGACGCCAGGTACAGCGTGCGCAGGAAGGGGCGATCGGCCTCTTGGTAAGGTCTTATTTGCATGGCATCTCCCGGTGGTTTTTGCTCACTATAGCGCATTGTGTAGCGCATGCCCGCAGGGCTAATTTAATCGCTTGTTTGTCCGCGCCGCCGCTGGCATGATCTCCTGCAGGGATTAACGCAACGTTGATCACAACCTATTGATTTTCATGACTCGGGGTGCCCTTCCGCGTGAAGGCTGAGAAATACCCGTATTACCTGATCTGGATAATGCCAGCGTAGGGAAGTCACGGCCGCTCAACCGGCGCCGCCTTCTTGAACGCCGGTTGGGAGGAATATGATCGCTCGACCTGATGCACTACCCGGCGCCCGCGCCGCGGCCTGCCTGACCCAATTCCAACAGCGGCCTCCGCTGATCCACTGCCTGACCAACGAAGTGGTGCAGTCGCTGACCGCCAACGTGCTGCTGGCGCTCGGCGCCTCCCCGGCGATGGTGGTGGAGCCGCAAGAGGCGGCGCAGTTCAGCGCGCTGGCCGACGGCCTGCTGATCAACGTCGGTACCCTCAATGCGCTGCGCGCCGAATCGATGCGGGCGGCGGTGGCCGCCGCCAATCAGGCCGGCAAGCCCTGGACGCTGGATCCGGTGGCGGTCGGCGCGCTCTCCTACCGTACCGCCTTCGCCAAACAGCTGCTGGACGAAAAACCGGCGGCGATACGCGGCAACGCCTCGGAAATCATGGCGCTCAGCGGGTTGCTGGCCAGCGGCCGCGGCGTGGACAGCGGCGACGATTCCCTGGCGGCATTGCCCGCCGCGCGTGAGCTGGCGCGGCGCAGCGGCGCGGTGGTGGCGGTCACCGGCGCGGTGGATTACGTCACCGACGGCCAACGCGACTGGGCGATCGAAGGCGGCTCCCCGCTGATGACGCGGGTGGTGGGCACCGGCTGTGCGCTGTCGGCGGTGGCGGCGGCGTTTTGCGCCCTGCCGGGCGATCGCCTGGACAACGTGGCGACCGCCTGCCGGGTGATGTCCCACTGCGGCGGCCTCGCGGCCAGGCAGGCCGCCGGGCCGGGCAGCTTTACGCCGGCGTTCCTCGACGCCCTGTATCAACTGCGCGGGGAGGATCTGTGATGAACCGCATTAACGCGCTGACCATCGCCGGCACCGATCCCAGCGGCGGCGCCGGCATTCAGGCCGATTTGAAGGCCTTCTCGGCGCTTGGCGCCTACGGCACTTCGGTGATCACCGCGCTGGTGGCGCAGAATACCCGCGGCGTGCAGTCGGTGTATTACATCGATCCGGCGTTCGTCGCCGCGCAGCTGGACTCGGTGTTCAGCGACGTGCGCATCGACAGCGTCAAGATCGGCATGCTGGCCAACGCCGACATCGTGCAGGCGGTGGCCGAACGGCTGCGCCATTACCGGCCGGAATTCGTGGTGCTGGATACCGTGATGCTGGCGAAAAGCGGTGATCCGCTGTTGGCGCCGGAGGCGGTAGAGTCTATCCGGCGCGAGCTGTTGCCGCTGGTGTCGATCATTACGCCGAACTTGCCGGAAGCGGCGGCGCTGCTGGCGTGCCCGCCGGCGGAAGATGAAGCGCAGATGCGCGAGCAGGGGCGGGCGCTGCTGGCGATGGGCTGCCGGGCGGTGCTGATGAAGGGCGGCCACCTGAGCGAAAGCGAGAGCCCGGACTGGCTGTTCACCGCCGAAGGCGAGCAGCGCTTTACCGCGCCGCGCGTCGCCACCCGCCATACCCATGGCACCGGCTGCACGCTCTCGGCCGCGCTGGCGGCGCTGCGCCCGCGCCATGCCGACTGGGCGGCCACGGTGGCCGCCGCCAAGGACTACCTGCAACAAGCGCTGCAACAGGCGGATACGCTGGAAGTGGGGCACGGCATTGGGCCGGTGCATCATTTTCACGCCTGGTGGTGAGCCAACTTTTTGCCGCAACCGTGGTCTGACTAGTTCAGGCCCGGTTTTATGGGCGAAACCTGATTTAACCTAGGGAGAAGGACTATGACGGGACACCAGGCGCTGCGTTGCGCCCTCTTCGGCGCACTGCTCAGCTTCAGCGCGGGCAGCTTTGCCCAGCAGATCGTCACCACGTCGGATTTGATTCAGCAGCCGGGGTATCAGGCCAGCTGGCAAAACATGGTCAAAGGCCAGGCGCGGATGCCGGGCTGGGCGCGCAAGGGCGTCGGCACCTCTACGCCGGCGCAGAATCTGAACTGGAAGGGCAAAGAGTATCTAGTCGGCAACCTGTGCAAGCCGCACGACTGCGGCAACAACTTTTTGATCGTGGCGTTCAGCGCGGATAAATCCCAGGCCTGGGGCGTGCGGGTCGAGGTGGAAGATCGGCCGGAAGCCATCGATCACCCGAAGAAGTATGCCAGGTACCAGTGGCTCGGCAAGCCGGATGAAGACATGAAGGCGCTGCTGAAGCAGCAGTTCGAGAACAATCCCGACTGGAAATAATCTGACCGGGGGCGCCGCTGCCGGCGCCCCCGGCACCGATCAGCCGATGCCGGCCTGATGCAGATCGTGCAGGTTGAGCGCCCCCACCAGCACGCCGTCCATGTTGACCACCGGGGCCGCGCTGATGTGCTGTTCGTGCAGCGCTTCCAGCGCCTCTCCGGCGCGCCACTGCTCCGGCAGCCGATAGCCGGGGCGGGTGATCGCCGGGCTGAGCGGATCCTGCAGGCTATTGCCCTTCACCAGCCAGCGGCGCAGGTCGCCGTCGGTAAATACGCCCACCACCCGCTGCTGTGCGTCGCAGACCGCCACCAACCCCAGTCCGGTGCGGCTCAGTTCCAGCATGGCCTCCATCACGTTGGCGCTTTCGCTCACGCGCGGCAGGCGATCGCCGGTGCGCATCAGGTGATGCACGCGGTTCAGCAGGCGCGCCCCCAGGCTGCCGCCCGGGTGCGAGCGGGCGAAGTCTTCCGCGTTGAAACCGCGCTGGCGCATCAGCGCCATCGCCAGGGCGTCGCCCATCATCAGGGTGTTGACCGCGCTGGAGGTCGGCGCCAGCCCCATCGGGCAGGCTTCGCGCTCAACGCCGATATCCAGCACGCAGGCGGCGGCCAGCGCCAGCGGCGACTCTTTGCCGCCGGTGATGGCGATCACCGGAATGCCGTTCTCCGCCAGCAGCGGCAGGATCAGATCCAGCTCTTTGGCGCGACCGGAGTAGGAGATGAACACCACCACGTCGTCGGTGCCGATCATGCCGAGATCGCCGTGCAGCGCCTCCGCCGGATGCACGAAGAACGACGGCGTGCCGGTGCTGGCCAGCGAAGCGGCGATCTTCTTGCCGATATGGCCGGACTTGCCGATGCCGGAAATCACCGCTTTGCCGCGGCAGTTCAGCAGCAGCTCGCAGGCGCAGACGAAGTTGTCATCCAGGCGCGCCAGCAGGCGCTGCGCTTCGGTCAGCTCGATCTCCAGCGTTTCGCGGGCGAAGGCGAGCAGGGCGTTGGCGTTACTCATCGGGATCTCCTACCAGAAGGATATTGATGCCTTTCGCCTGCAGGGCGGCGAGGTAATCGGGGTTGATGTCTCGGTCGGTGATCAGCGTGTCGACGGCGCTGAGCTCGCACACCACGTTCGGGCTCTTGCGGCCGAATTTCGAGGAGTCTACCAACAGAATAATGCGGCCGGCGGCTTCGCACATCGCCTTGCTGACGTTGTGCACTTCGTTGAAGGTGGTGACGCCGGCGTTGAGATCGACGCCGTCCGCGCCGATAAACAGCTTGTCGAAGCTGAATTGCTGAAACGCCGATTCCGCCAGGCTGCCGTGGAACGAGGCCGACTTCTTGCGGTAGGTGCCGCCGGGCATCAGGATGGTCTGATCGTTGTCCAGCTCCACCAGCGCGTTGACGATGGTCAGGCTGTTGGTCATCACCGTGATGTTGTTGAACTGTGCCAGGTGCGGCACCATCTGCAGCACCGTACTGCCGGCGTCGAAGATCAGCGAGTCGCCGTCGGCGATCAGCGCCACGGCGGCGCTGGCGATCTGGCGTTTTTTCTCGGTGTTGATATGGGTTTTGCGGTCGATCGGCTGATCGCCGTCGTCGCGGCTGAGCACCACGCCGCCGTAGGTGCGGATCACCTCGCCTTCTTCTTCCAGCAGGGTG
The DNA here is from genome assembly GCF_049065515.1 of Serratia sp. SA088. Classification (NCBI taxonomy): domain Bacteria; kingdom Pseudomonadati; phylum Pseudomonadota; class Gammaproteobacteria; order Enterobacterales; family Yersiniaceae; genus Serratia; species Serratia sp. SA088. The sequence continues at coordinate 55,076 of NZ_JBAKGW010000011.1, read as the reverse complement.
AGATCCTTGCGGATGGTGGTGCCGGTGGTGGAGAAATGCTCGGCCAGGGCGTCCACTGCCGTTTTGCCATGCCGCTGCAGATATTCAAGGATAGCGGCCTGCCGCTGCTTTGGTTTCATCGCGATTCCCGTTCACAAGAGTGGGGCATTTTCCCTCGCTGAATAATTCACTATGAAAGGTAATGCCTTTTAATGTGAAAATATCACGATTTGGGTTCAATCGCTAACGATAGTGCAGACTGGCATGCGCGATCCTCGGGGAAGATCACATCCGGGCGCAAATCCCGCTGATGCAATCCGTGTAAATGAGACAGCGGGCGGGGCCGGGCGAAAACGGTCAGGCCGCGCAGCAACAGGCTGCCGCACACCCGCCGATCGGCGTCGAAGGCCAGCGCCAGCACCACTCGCGGGCGAAAACGGCCACCGGAACGGCCGACGCCCACGGCGCCCAGCCGGCATAAACCATCGAAGGCGCGGTTGAAACGTTGCAGTTGCCACCAGCCGAAGGCGATTTGCAGCAGCCAGGCCAGCAGCGCGAAGGCGATCAAAGCTTGTGTCATGGCGTTCTCCTTAGCCCCCTCTGCTGAAGGGGGCATCGATTGGCGTCAGAACATCACCTGGCCGCCGGTGATGTTGATCGATTGGCCGGTGCAGTAAGAGGCCTTGTCGCTGGCGTAGAACAGCAGGGTGTTCAGCACATCCTGGTAGTCGCAGCCGCGCTTCAGCGGCACCTTGTCGATGTAGTACTGCTCCACCTGATCCGGCGCGATGCCCAGTTTTTGCGCGTACTGCGGCAGCAGCGACTGGAACATCGGCGACTTCAGCAGGTTGCCGAGCATCAGCGAATGCACGGTGATGCCGTACTCCGCCAGATCGAGCGCCAGCGACTGCGTCAGCCCCACGCCGCCGAACTTGGCGGCGCTGTAGCCGGAGTTGTGCTTGCTGCCGACCTTGCCGGACTTGGAGTTGATCTGGATGATGCGCCCGGCGATGCCGTCGCGGATCATCAGGCGCGAGAACTCGCGGGCGCAGAGGAAATAGCCCACCAGGTTCACCTGCAGCGAGCGGTCGAAGTCGCCCAGCGGGAAATCGGTGATCGGCGCCGCCTTGGCGATGCCGGCGCTGTACACCAGCAGGTTGGCCTGGCCGAACGCCCGGTCAACCGCCGCCGCCAGCGCGATCACGCTCTGCTCGTCGGTGGCGTCGGCCTGAAAACCGCAGGCGCTGCCTGTGCCGTACTCTTCGTTGATCTGCTGTGCCACCAGACTGGCATTGTCGGCGTTCAGATCGGCCACCGCCACCCGATAACCGGCCTGCGCCAGCCCGTGGCTCAAAAAGGCGCCTAACGTTTGGCCGCCGCCAATCACTACAGCTACTTCAGACATGGTCTACTCCTTATGCGATAAATGACAGCGTGCTGCCCAACGGGATATCGGTCGGCGTCGGGCCGGATACGTGGATCGAGCCGGGAAATTCGGCTTCGGCTTCGCCGTCGAAGCGCACGGTGATATGGCCCAGCTCGCGCAGATTCTGCGTGGCGACGCTGCCGACGGCGGTGATGGCGTAGCGCTGCTGCGCCAGTTCCATCACGCCGCCCACCTGCAGCTCGCCGGCGGTTGCGCCGTGGCGGTGGATGAAGCAGAACTCTTCGATATCCGCCGGGGCGCCTTCACGGAAGGTGATCAGCATGTTGTCCAGCAACGCGTCGCGGGCGCAGCCGCCGATCTGCGTGATGGTGGTGTGAAAAATGGTGTGCATAAACGTCTCCCTGGGGATCACATTATTGATAAATGAAGGCCGAGGCGGCCCAGGCGATCAGGACCGTCGGCGCGCCGGTCAGGAAGCGGCCAACCAGCACTGAAGGTACGCCGACCCGCACGGTGTCCTGTTTGGCTTCCGCCAGCGACAGGCCGACCGGAATAAAGTCGCAGGCGGCCTGCGCGTTGATGGCGAACAGCGCGGGCAGCGCCAGCTGCGGCGGAATATGGCCAAGGCCGATCTGCACCCCGACCAGCACGCCGATCACCTGGGCGATGACCGCGCCGGGGCCGAGGAACGGCGACAGCAGCGGGAATGAACAGATCAGCGCCAGCGTCACCAGGCCGATCGGGCTGTTGGCCAGCGGCGTCAGGCCGTGAGCGATAAAGTCCCCGAGGCCGGAGGCCATGATGATGCCGATCAAGGCCGAGACGAATGCCATAAACGGCAGAATGGTCTTCAGCACGGTGTCGATAGTGTCGCGCCCGGCCTGGAAGAACACCGCCACCACCGATCCCATGCCCATGCCGACCTTCGCCAGCAGCCCGTCGCTTTGCTCGGTGATCTTCTTGCTGGTGTCGTAGTCGCGCGCCTTGGGCGGCGCGGCAACGGCGGCGGCGGGTTGGCTATCTGCCGCTTCGATTCGGTTGATGTTGTGGTCGCGCACGCCGGAGACATAGATGTCTTCGAGGATAAACTGCGCCAGCGGGCCGGACTGACCGGTGGCATGGATATTGACCGTCGGAATGCGGCGTTTCGGGTACAGGCCGCAGCGCAGGGTGCCGCCGCAGTCGATCACCGCCACGCCGATCTCTTCCGCCGGCGGCTCGCCCTCTTTGAAACCGTCGACGGCCGGCCAGCCGGTCAATTCGCTGAGGCGATCGACGATGGAAGGCCGGGTGCCGGCGGTGATGTACACCACTTTTTTGCCGGGTTCGATCGGCAGTTCCAGGGGGCCGCCCCAGCCGCTGGCGCCTTTTTCAATACGGATATAAGCACTCATGCTGCACTCCACGAATTAAAGTTGCACCTGGCGATCCAGACGGATGCCCATCTTGCGTTCGAACAGGCTGGTGGTGAGATCGGTAACCCAGCCGCGGAAGAAGTTGGTGAACAGCCCCACCAGGAAATAGCTCACCGCCAGCGGGCCGAGCGGCAGGCCGAGGGTGGTCAGGCCGCTGGCGATGCCGAGGTAAACGAACAGCTCGCCGGGGTTGATATGTGGAAACAGGCCGTTCATCGAGTGGCAGCTGTAGGAGGCCGCCGCGTAGTAGCTCGGCTTGTATTTCTCCGGCATGAAGCGCCCCAGGCTGAGGGTCATCGGGTTGCAGAAGACAAAGGTGCCAATCAGCGGCAGCAGCAGATAACGCGAGACGGGGTTGCCCGCGCAGCGCTGCGCCAATCGTTCGATACGTTCCTGGCCAACAAATTTGATCAGCGCGTTCATGATAACCAACAGGCTGATCAACAAAGGCAAAATGCCGGTCACCATGCCGACAAACACTTCACCGCCTTTCTGAAACAGGCCGATAAACCACTCGGCGCCGTGGGTGATTAGCTCAATCATTATGTTCTCCTGTAATGGACTGTTATGGCCTGGAGCGAACGGCGGCTCTGTCGCCATGGGCCTTACAGTAGTCACTTTGTTGGGCTATTTGTTTTAAATAGATCACAATTTGAAAGATAAATATTTTATTTTGAAAGTTTAAAGTGAAAGAAAGAGAAGGTTGGCAGCGTCGGGTTAAGGGGAACGGGCACAAAAAAGCCCGGCGAACCGGGCTTTGGGACAGGCGGTCCGTCACATCAGGCGATGGTGACCTTCTTGTCCAGATAGGCATCTTGCACGGCGTTGATCAGCGCCACGCCGTCTTTCATCGATTTCTTGAAGGCTTTACGCCCCAGGATCAGGCCCATGCCGCCGGCGCGTTTGTTGATCACCGCGGTGCGCACCGATTCCTGCAGATCGTTCTCACCGGCGGCGCCGCCGGAGTTGATCAGCCCGGCGCGGCCCATGTAGCAGTTGGCCAGCTGGTAGCGCACCAGATCGATCGGGTGATCGGTGGTCAGCTTGGTGTAGACGCGGTCGTCGGTATAGCCGAATTTCACCGCGCGGTAGCCGCCGTTGTTTTCCGCCATTTTCTGTTTGACGATGTCGGCGCCGATGGTGGCGGCGATGTGGTTGGCCTGGCCGGTCAGATCGGCGCTGGAGTGGTAGTCCACGCCGTCTTTGTTGAACGCCGGGTTGCGCAGATAGGCCCACAGCACGGTGACCATGCCCAGCTCATGCGCGCGCTCAAAGGCGATAGAGATCTCTTCGATCTGGCGGCGCGACTGCTCTGAACCAAAGTAAATGGTGGCGCCGACCGCCACTGCCCCCATGTTGAACGCCTGCTCGACGCTGGCGTACAGGGTCTGGTCGTACTGGGTCGGATAGCTCAGCGTTTCGTTGTGGTTGAGTTTGACCAGGAACGGAATTTTATGCGCATAGCGGCGCGATACCGACGCCAGCACGCCGTAGGTGGAGGCGACGCAGTTACAGCCGGCTTCAATCGCCAGCTCGACGATGTTCTTCGGATCGAAATACAGCGGGTTGGCGGCGAACGAGGCGGCGGCGGAGTGCTCGATGCCTTGGTCGACCGGCAGGATAGACAGATAACCGGTGCCGCCCAGGCGGCCGTGGTTGAACAGGGTTTGCATCGAACGCAGCACGCTGTTGGGGCGGTTGTTATCGATCATTACGCGGTCGACGAAGTCGGCGCCCGGCAGGTAGAGATTCTCGGCGGGGATAGTGGTACAGCGGTGTTGCAGCAGATCTTCCGCTTCCTTTCCTAGCAACTGCACAATATCAGTCATGATTCACTCCCGATTAAGCTTCTTCATACACCGGCAATGCAAGGGTTTTTGACCACCGGCGCAGTAAAAAGCGGTGATTGAAGCTGTAAAGCGATGCTACCGAACTTGCTCCGGCAAGGACAAACAATAGATGCGATTGAGAGGAAATGCCATTTGCGTGGACAAATACGCGGGGGCGATCGCCCCCGGCGCGCTAAGCGGTTGATTATTCGATCTCGAACCACGCGGTATTCTGTTGAGCGATCGGGGTGATGGAGTAGATCATCTCCTGCAGATGATCGTGGATGGCGCGCTCCGCCGCCTCGGCATCGCGCGCTTTCAGCGCTTCGTAGATGCGGTAGTGCTGCTTGATCAGGCTCTCCGGCGGCGAGACTTCGCTCAGGCTGAGGAAACGCACCCGATCCATGGTGGCCTTGATGGTTTCGATGGTCTCCCACGCCAGCGGGCAGTCGGCAAACTGGGTCAGCAGCTGGTGGAACTCGTCGTCCAACGCCAAAAATTCGCGCGTTTGCCCGTTCTGCGCCGCCAGCTCTTGACGGTGCAGGTTATGCTCCAGCGTCATCAGCTGCGCCGGAGTGGCGCGCTCGGCCGCGCGGCGCACGATGGCGCATTCCACCGCCTGACGGATAAAGCGCCCGTCGGCCACGCGCTTGGCGGAAATCTTCATCACGAAGGTGCCGCGCTGCGGCAGGATCTGCACCAGGCCGGCCTCCGCCAGCTTGATGAAGGCTTCGCGCACCGGCTGGCGCGAAACGCAAAAGCGGGTGGAGATCTCTTTCTCGGACAGCAGGGTGCCGGGGGGGATGGTGCAATCGACGATATCTTTGCGCAGGAAGCGATAGATCTGCTGGTTGACCGGGACGTTGTTGGTGAGACTGTACGTTTCAGACATGGCGACAATCAGGCATCTGGCTGGAGTTCGAATGCCACCATACTAGCAGATTATTGGTTGAGGGCGGGGGGATAAATCCACCCGCCAGGCAGGGGAACTCAGTGATGCCAATCCTGATATTCCTGCTTGCGCCGCTCTGGCGCGGTTTCCGGCATCAGGCTCAGGCCGAGGGCCGACACCACGCCCAGCACCATCATGTAACCGGCCAGCCCGTAGTAATGGCCGCCGGTCACCTGCAGGATCTTCACCGCCAGCAGCCCGAGAATGCCGCTGCCGATCAGCGAGCCGATCTGCCAGATCAGCGCGATGCCGCTGCAGCGCACGCGGGTGGGGAACAGCTCCGGGAAGTAGGAGGCCTGCGGCGCGTAGCACATGCTGTGGCCGAAGGTCAGCACCACGATCATGGCGATCTGCGTCACCCAGAAATTATCGAGGTTGATCGCCATAAAGAACGGCACGATGCACACCACCTGCAGCAGCGCGCCGGCGATGTAAACCGGTTTGCGCCCCAGCCGATCGGAGAGGCGGCCCATCAGCGGAATAGCGAAAATCTCCAGCAGCACCGCCACGATCATCGCCTCCAGCAAAATGCTTTCGTTGAGGTGGTTGGCCTTGCCGTAGGCCAGCACGATCACGGTGAACATGGCGAAGGCGCAGGCTTCGATCAGCTTGGCGCACACCCCTTTGGCGATAAGGCCGGGATAGCGGCGGGCCACTTCCACCACCGGCCGGCTCTCCACCGCTTTGGTGGCGCGGATTTGGGTAAACACCGGCGACTCGTCGATCTTCAGGCGAATAAACAGCCCGACCAGCACCAGCAGCAGGCTGAGCAGGAACGGAATGCGCCAGCCCCAGTCCAGCATCTGCGCCGGCGACAGCACGGCGGTCAGCAGCGCGAACAGCCCGGACGGCAGCAGGAAACCGGCCGGCGCGCCGATCTGCACCCAGCTGGCGTAGAAACCGCGCCGCGGCGGCGGCGCGTATTCGGCGGTCATCAGCACCGCGCCGGCCTGTTCGCCGCCGACGCCGAAGCCCTGCAGCACGCGGATAAAGATCAGCGCGATCGGCGCCCAGATGCCGATCTGCTCATAGGTAGGCAGCAGGCCGATGCAAAAGGTGCCGAGGCCGACGATCAGGATGGTGATCACCAGCGCCTTCTTGCGGCCGACTTTGTCGCCGATATGGCCGAACACGATGCCGCCCAGCGGGCGCGCCAGGAAACCGACCGCGTAGGTGGCAAAGGCCGCCAGCGTGCTGATCAGCGGATCGGCGCTGGGGAAAAACAGCTGGCCGAAGAACAGCACCGCGGCGGTGCCGTAGGCGAAGAAATCATAGTATTCGGCGGCGGTGCCGATGGCCGACGCGCTGGCGACGCGCCGCAGCAGCGGTTGATTGCCGGTATTGACGGCGTTATGCGTGGTGACGGTCATCGGAAACCTCCCGGTCGGTAAGCGGCAGAGCGGCGACGGTGGCTTTGGCCCCCAGGCTCAGCAGTTGGTGATAAGCGTGGCTGACGGCGTGGACGAAGTCAGGCGAATCGGGCAGATCGCGGCCGAAGACGCTGTCGAGTTGCAGCAGCGCCAGGACGCGGGGCCGGCCTTCCTCGCTGCCGGCGACCAACGCGGCGAGGCGCTCGCGCAGCGGATCGCTGATGGCGATCGGCTCGCCTTGTTCATCGCGGCCGCCGACGTAGCGCATCCAGCCGGCGACGCCCAGCGCCAGGCAGTCGAAGCGGCTGCCGCGCGCCAGATGCCAGCGGATCGCGTCCAGCAGCCGTTGCGGCAGCTTCTGCGTGCCGTCCATGGCGATCTGCGCGGTGCGGTGTTTCAACGCGCGATTGCGGTAACGCTGCAGCAGCGAGTCGGCATACTGCGCCAAATCGACGTTCGGCACCTGCAGGGTCGGCGCCTGTTCCGCCAGCATCAGGTGACGGGCGGCGCGGACAAAATCCGCATCCTGCATGCAGTCGCCGATGTGCTGATAACCGGCCAGGTAGCCGAGGTAGGCGAGAAACGAATGGCTGCCGTTCAGCATGCGCAGCTTCATCTCCTCGTACGGCAGCACGTCGCTCACCAGTTCGGCGCCGACCTTGTCCCAGGCCGGGCGCCCCTGGGGAAATCGATCTTCAATGACCCACTGGCTGAACGGCTCGCAGGCTACGCCGACCTCATCTTCGACGCCGCCCAGCCAGGTGCGCAACTGCCGGCGGGCCTCCGGCGTTACCGCCGGCACGATGCGATCCACCATGGTGGAAGGGAAGGCGACCTCTTGACGCACCCAGTCGGCCAGCGCCGGATCCTGCCGCTGCGCCAGTTCGACCAGCACCTGGCGCGTGACCCGGCCGTTGGCCGGCATGTTATCGCAGGACATCACGGCGAACGGCGGCAGCCCGCGTTCACGGCGCAGGCGCAGCGCCGCCAGCAGCAGCCCCGGCGCCGACTGCGGCTGTGCCGGGTGGGCGATATCATGCGCGATCGCCGGGTGTTCCGCCATCAGTCGGCCGCTGGCGGGGTGGTGGCAATAGCCCTTTTCGCTGATGCTCAGCGAGACGATGGCGATCTCGGGCTGCGTCAGGGCCGCCAGCACCGCCGCCAACCCGTCGGTTTGCAGGTGCAGCGCCTGGCGCACCACGCCGATGACCCGGCCCCGCCAACCGTCGTCGTCCATCTCCGCCACCGAGAACAGCAGGTCCTGTTGCCGTAGATCGGCGATCTTTTGCCGGCCGTGCTGCATGCTGATTTCGCAGTAGCCCCAGTCACTGCCGTGCTCGCTGGCCAGCCTGTCGGCGTACATCGCCTGGTGCGCGCGGTGAAACGCGCCGAAGCCGATATGCGCCATGCGCGGTTTCACGCGCTCACGTGCGTAGCCGGGCCGGATAACGGCGGCCGGCAGCGCGCTGTGGTCGGAAAGTCTCATGTTCAATGTCCCTGGAGAGGTAAGCAAAGGGGCGAAGCCGCCCCGTCTGGCGTTAGGGTTTTAAGATTTGCACGCCCGCCGTTGCGCGCGGCGCCTTGATCACCAGCAGCACCAGCAGCGCGCCCAGCGCGGCGACGCCGCCCGCCAGCATAAAGGCGCTGTCGAATTTGCCGGTGTTCTGCACGATGTAGCCGGTGGCGATCGGCCCGATGATGCCGGAGACGCTGCCGATCAAATGAATGAACCCGCTGGCGCCGCCGACCCGGGATTTATGCACCACGTCCTGGATGATCGCCCAGTAGAGAGCGCCGGTAATGTAGAGGAAGAAGATCGACACCGACATCAGCATCACCGCCGGCACCACGCTGCTGACGGTGCCCGCCAACGCCACGCACACCGCCGCCGCCAGCAGGCTGGTGACCAGCACGATCTTGCGCGACAGCAGCAATTTGCCGGTGATGTTGAAGATCTTGTCGGAAATATAGCCGCCGAGCGCCAGCCCGACGAAGCCGACGATCCACGGGATCATCGTGGTCAGGCTCATCTCTTTGATGTTCAGGTTGTGTGCCTGCACCAGATACGAGGGGAACCAGCTCAGGAAGAAGAACAGGATGTAGTTGTAGCAGAAGAAGGCGAAGGCGGTGACCAGAATGATCGGCTGCTTCAGGTAGTAGCCCAGCCCGTGCGGGGCGTCGCTCAAGGCGCTTTCCTCGCCGAGATTTTCCTGTTTCAACCGTGCGATCAGCGCCCGTTCTTCGTTGCTGACGCGTTGGCTTTTCGCCGGGTTATCCGCCACCACGAAGAACCACACCAGCATCCAGACGATGCCGATGGCGCAGATAATCATAAACGCCGGCCGCCAGCCGAACGCCAGCGCCAGATAGCCGACGATCGGCCCGGCCACCGCGCCGCCCAACGGCGAACCGGCGCTGAGCAGGCCCACGGCGGTCGCCGCCTGTTTCTTCGGGAACCAGCCGTTGATCATCTTGTTGGCCGAGGCGCAGATCGGCCCTTCGGCCATGCCGAACAGGACGCGCAGGATCAGCATTGAGTAAAAACCGGTGGCGATCGCCGTCATGCCGCAGAAGATGGACCACAGGCCGACCGCCACGCCCAGCACCAGCGTCGGGCCGAAGCGGTCGACCGCCAGCCCGCCGACGAAGTTGAAAATGGCGTAGCCGAAGAAGAAGCTGCCGAAGATCAGACCGAACTGTTCGGCGTTCAGCATCAGATCCTGTTCGATCATCGGCACGGTGATCGACAGCGCCACGCGGTCGAGGTAGTTGATCATGTAGACCATGAACAGCAGGAACACGATGGTCCAACGCAGGTTTTTAAACATAAAGCGCTCCACTGGGTGTCGTTTTAATCGTGATGCTTCATTGTTTGCACGGGCGGCGGGCGCCGCCCAATGCCCCGATGCCGCCTTGGCGTTACTCGAACTGCAGCAGCACCTTGCAGCAGGTGCGCTGATCCCGCTCGAACATCTGCATCGCCCGTTCGACGTCGTCGGCGGGCACGCAGTGGGTGAGTAGCCGCTGCGGGTCTAGCTTGCCGTCCGCCATCCAGGCGATCACCTGCGGAAAGCGCGCGCTGTTCAGGCGCGAGGAGAAGATCGACAGCTCCTTGCTGGTGATGCTCTGCTGGGTCAGGGTGCAGGCGTCGCCGGAAAAGCCCATGATGCCGATGCGCGCCGCCGGCGAAGCCAGCGCGATCGCCTCCGGTAAAATGGTGGGGTGGCAGGCGGCATCGACGATCAGCGTCGGCTGAACGCCGCGCTGCTGCAGCGCCTGCGGCAATGCGGCCTCGGCGTTGTTGAATGTTTGGTCGGCGCCGTTGGCGCGCGCCATCTCCAGCCGCTCGGCGATGCGATCGACGACCCACACCTGCCTGACGCCGTACACCCCTTTCAGCGTCTGGATCACCGTGAGCCCCATCGGCCCGGCGCCGTAGATCAGCGCGATGTCGTCGGGGCGCGGTTGCAGATGGGCGGTAATGTTGGCGGCGATGCTGAAGGGTTCGATCATCGCGGCGTGGCGATCGCTGATGGCCGGCGGAACCGGATAGGCGTTGCGCGCCGGCACGCAGGCATAGTCGCTGAAGCCGCCGTCGCGGTGCACGCCGATCACCTGCAGCGAGGTGCAGACGTTGGGGCGGCCGACCGAACAGGGATAGCAGTGGCCGCAGCTCACCACCGGGTCTACCGAGACGCGTTCGCCGAGGCGCGCCGGATCGACGCCTTCGCCCAGCGCATCGATCAGGCCGAAGAACTCGTGGCCGATCACACGCGGATAGCGGGCGAACGGGTTATGGCCGTGATAGATATGGACGTCGGAGCCGCAGATGCCGGCGAATTTCACCTTGACCCGCACCTCGCCGGCCGCCGGCTGCGGCAGTGCGCGCGTCTGCAGCGCCAGGCGCCCGGGCTGCTCGATCACGACGCTGCGCATGGTGTTTACCAGTTCCATAAGGTGCCATCCTCCAGACGCGCGACCGGCAGGTAGGCCGGTTCATAGGGGTAACGGGCCGCCAGCTTCTCATCGAACTCGATGCCGATGCCCGGCTTGTCGCCCGGATGCATATAGCCGTCGTCGAACGTCCAGCTGTGCGGGAACACCTCGAGCATTTGCTCGGAATAGCCCATGTATTCCTGCACGCCGAAGTTCGGCACCCACAGATCGAAGTGCAGCGCCGCCGCCATGCAGATCGGCGACAGATCGGAAGGGCCGTGTGAACCGGTGCGCACCTGATACAGCGAGGCGAAGTCGGCGATGCGCCGCATGCCGGTAATGCCGCCCGCGTGCGTCAGGGTGGTGCGGATGTAGTCGATCAGCTGTTCTTCGATCAGCTGTTTGCAGTCCCAGATGCTGTTGAACACCTCGCCGACAGCGATCGGCGTGACGGTATGCTGGCGGATCAGGCGGAAACAGGCCTGATTTTCCGCCGGCGTCGGATCTTCCATCCAGAACAGGCGATACGGTTCGGCGCTTTTACCGAAGCGCGCCGCTTCAATTGGCGTCAGGCGGTGGTGCATGTCGTGCAGCAGGTGTTCGTTGAAGCCGAACTTGTTGCGCACCGCATCGAACAGTTTGGGGGTGAAGTCGAGGTATTTTTCCGTCGACCACAGCTGCTCCTCCGGCCACTCGCCCTTGGTGGCCGGCTCATAGGCCTGGCCTTTGCCCTTGGCCATGCCGTAGGTGGTTTTCATGCCCGGCACGCCGCATTGAACGCGGATCGCCTTGAAGCCTTGCTCTTTATGTTTGGCGTAGTCGTCGAGCACTTCGTCGATCGAGTGGCCGGTGGTATGGCAATACACCATCACTCCCGAGCGCGAGGCACCGCCCAACAGCTGATACAGCGGCATGTTGGCGGCCTTGGCCTTGATGTCCCACAGCGCCATGTCGACGGCGGAAATGGCGGACATGGTCACCGGGCCGCGCCGCCAGTAAGCGCCTTTGTAGAAGAATTGCCAGAGGTCCTCGATCCGCTGCGCGTCGCGGCCGATCAACTGCGGGCAGAGGTGATCTTTCAGGTAAGAGGCCACCGGCAATTCGCGCCCGTTCAGCGTGGCGTCACCGAGGCCGATGATGCCGTCATCGGTGGTGATTTTCAGCGTGACAAAGTTGCGCCCCGGGCAGGTGACGAACACCTCGGCGTTGACGATTTTCATAACCTTCACATCCTGTAGCTGCGGAGAGATAGCGCGAAAATACGCCATGAACTAACTACCATACAAGTATGAATTAATGAATTTGCCGGAGAGGATCACATTTGATCGTGCGCGGAAGCGGGTGAACAGAGGGGAAGAAGCGGGGCGCAGCGGCTGCGCCCGACAAGGTCAGCCCAGCAGGGCGCAGTTAGGCGGCAGGCGGCATTCGATGGCCTGCGGCAACACTTCGATGCGGAAATGGCGGCCTTTGAGCGGTTCGCCGTCGAGGTTGAAAGTCATCTCATGCGGCGCGTCGATCTCGAGCCACGGCAGCGCCGCGCTGAGGATGCTGTTGCTCTCTTCGTCGTTGAACAGGGCGGCGACCAGCGCCGGCAGCAGTTCATCGGCGATCAGCAGGCGCAGCTGCAGCAGGCCGTCGTTGATCAGCGCGCTGGGGCACAGTTCCTGGCCGCCGCCGGCCTGTTTGCCGTTGCCGATGCCGATCACCAGCGCTTCGCCGGCCCAGCGGAAGTCCGGCCCGCGGATTTCACAGCGGTCGGCCTGCAGCGTATCCATGCGCAGCAAGCCGTGAACGAAGTAGGACACGCCGCCCAGCGCCGCTTTCAGCTTCTCCGGCGTTTCAGTGGTGATACGGGTGCCGAAGCCGCCGGTGGCCATGTTGATGAAGTAGCGCTCGCCGTTGACCTTCGCCAGATCGATAGGCACCGAGCGGCCCTTGATCGCCAGCTGCAGCGCCTGCTCGGGCGAGAGGGGAATGTTGCAGGCCATGGCGAAGTCGTTGGCGGTGCCGAGCGGCAGGATGCCCAGCGCCGGCCGGTTGTGCGCCGGCAGTTGCACCAGCGCGGCGGCCACTTCGTTGATGGTGCCGTCACCGCCGCCGGCGACGACGGTGCCGACGCCGAGCTGCGCGGCTTCCGCGACATAGCGTGCGGCATCGCCGTGCTCCCAGGTGACGCGCACGTGCAACGTTATCTGTTCTTTGCGCAGCCGGTTGACCGCCTGACGCAGCTCTTCGTTACCGGCGCCTTTGCCGTTGATGATAAGCAGGGCGGACGCATGTGAGTGTTGAGGCATTGCCGATATCCTCCGGCGGAAAACCAAGAATGCCTCAAGATAAACCAGCTGCTGCCACCAGGCCATCAGAATATTCAGCTAATTCCGGTTATTTGCCGACGCTCAGTGAATATGAAGCAAGGCGAATTTATCTGAATTTTACGCAGAAATAAGCGAAGTGTTAAAGAAGCGAGGATTAATCGCTGTAGCGTTATTTATATATCGAAGCGGCGTGATTATTATTATTAAAACGGATAACGGGAATAAGTTATGGAAATAGGCATGGTGGAAAAAAATAGGCGCACCCATAAAGAAAAAGCCAGCCCAAGGGAGATTGGGCCGGCTAAGGAGGTGGTTCCTAGTATTGCTATGCAAATATTTTCGTTGTTCGTTTTAAGCAGCGTGATAGTAACCAAGCTGCGCGCGCATTGATGTGATCCAATTCTAATATTTGCTAAAAATCGCCGCCGAATGACGGCGATTCATTTTTATGCCCCGGCGCTATTTTCTTCCGCCAAATTGCGGATCAGCAACGCATAATTGAGATCGATATCCTGCGGGATCGGCAAATAAACGATATGGCCGTTGCCCGGCGCCACCTCAATCGATTCGCCTTTCTTATTTTGCATGCTCTCGAGGGTGAACACCACGTTGCCGCCCGGCGTCATCATTTCGACGCTGTCGCCGAGCGCGAACTTATTCTTCACGTCGACTTCCGCCCAGCCATCACGGCGCACGCCGGTGAATTCGCCGACGAACTGCTGGCGCTCGGAGAGCGAGGAGCCGTAGTCGTAATTCTGCTGCGCTTCGTGCACGTGGCGGCGCAGGAAGCCCTCGGTATAGCCGCGGTGCGCCAGGCCTTCCAGCGTGGTGAGCAGGGTCGGATCGAACGGTTTGCCGGCGGCCGCGTCGTCGATGGCGCGGCGATAGACCTGAGCGGTGCGGGCGCAGTAGTAGAACGACTTGGTGCGCCCTTCGATCTTCAGCGAATGCACGCCGAGCTGCGTCAGACGCTCCACGTGCTGGATGGCGCGCAGATCCTTGGAGTTCATGATATAGGTGCCGTGTTCGTCCTCGAAGGCGCTCATATATTCGCCTGGCTTTTGCGCTTCAGACAGCATGAACACCTTGTCGGTCGGCGCGCCGATGCCCAGCGTCGGCTCGACGGTTTGCACCGGGATCGGCTCGTGCAGGTGCACGATATTGCCGGTGTCGTCCTCTTTGCCTTCCTCCGCTTTGTACTGCCAGCGGCAGGCATTGGTGCAGGTGCCCTGATTGGGATCGCGCTTGTTGATGTAGCCGGACAGCAGGCAGCGGCCGGAGTAGGCCATGCACAGCGCGCCGTGGACGAAGATCTCCAGCTCCATGTCCGGCACTTCGGCGCGGATCTCGGCGATCTCTTCCAGCGACAGTTCACGCGACAGGATCACGCGGGTCAGGCCCATTTGCTTCCAGAACTTCACCGTCGCCCAGTTAACGGCGTTGGCCTGCACCGACAGGTGGATGTCCATCTGCGGGAAGGCTTCGCGCACCATCATGATAAGGCCGGGATCGGACATGATCAGCGCATCCGGGCCCATATCGATAACCGGCTTCAGATCGCGCAGGAAGGTTTTCAACTTGGCGTTGTGCGGGGCGATGTTCACCACCACGTAGAACTTTTTGCCCAGCGCATGCGCTTCGTTGATGCCCTGCGCCAGATTCTCGTGGTTGAACTCGTTGTTGCGCACCCGCAGGCTGTAGCGCGGCTGGCCGGCGTAAACCGCATCGGCGCCGTAGGCGAAGGCGTAACGCATATTTTTCAGCGTGCCGGCCGGGGAGAGAAGTTCTGGTGTAAACATAGTGTGTCTCGGTCTGATTTCAGGTCAGCACCACGCCACCTGATGGCGCAGTAAAAGCGGGGGATTGTAGCCGCAGCGCGGCAAGAAATCAGCAGTTAACCGGATTTATTCAAGGGAGATTGATCCCGGTCAAACGGAAAACGCGCGGTGGCCGCCACCGCGCGGGTGAAACGGGGGATCAGGCGCTCAAATCGCGGATATCGGTGGTCGGGCCGTTTTTTATCACCGACTGGATACCGTTTTTGGCCGCGCTTTCGGAGCTGTACATTTCGCTGACGCCGATCACCTGATGGTTCTTGGCTTTCAGCACAAAGTAGGGCTGATTGCTGGCGCTGTGCTTCAGTTCGTATTGCGCTTCGTGCGGTGAATTGGTCTGCACCGAGGCGATGCCGTTCTCCGCCGAGGCTTTGCTGGCATACATCTCGCTGGCCAGAATGATCTCGCCGTTACTGGCTTTCAGGTTGAAGTGGTACTGTCCGTTCTTTGCTTTTTTCAGCTCGTAATGACCGATTGCCATGGTTCTTCTCCTGTAGGTTCCGATTCGTGATGTAAGTGTAGCCAATCGCTTGAAAATCGGCGGCTAAACCTCACAGCAGCTTAGTTGAAAAAATGCGCAGTTTTTTTGCGCCGGCGCGGAGTTTTCGCCCGAGAGGCACAGCGCCGCACGGGAAGCTAAGGGAGAAGGCGTGATTGCGCAGTGCGCCGCATAACGAGGGGAACAGGGTGTCACCCCGTGAGATTGTGCGTTACTGTTTGGCCGTTTCGTCAATGTGGATGAAAAATGAGCGATACATCTTGGCATCGACACGCTACAGGCATATGCTTTGGCCTATGCCTGCTGTGGAGGTGTCGAGATGGAAAGGATCGCAAAGCTGTTTAAAAACGGCAGAAATCAGGCGGTGAGGTTACCGGTGGAATTTGAATTTGATACGGATCGTGTCTATATCCGTCGCGATCGGGAGGGCAACGTGATTTTATCCAAATATCCGGCAAAGCCGGACAGCTGGGCACCGCTGCTGAGCATTATCGCCCAAACGCCGGTGCCGCAAGAGTTTCTTGGCGCGGAAGATCGTCAGCAAGGGGTTGCCGACCGCGATCCCTTCTCAGAGGAAGAGTAGGCGATGTACATGTTTGATACCAACACCGTCAGCCACTTGTTTCGGCAGCATCCGCAGGTGCTTAACGTCATGGAAAAGCTCCCGCCTTCTGCCGTATGTATTTCCAGCGTCACGGAGGCGGAACTGCGTTACGGTGTGGCTAAACGGCGGAACAAGGCGTTGCAAAACATGGTCGAGGCCTTTCTTGCTGCGGTGACGGTCTATGCATGGGATAGCGAGGCCGCCCGCTGCTACGGTGAAATGCGGGCAAACATGGAGAGAAAGGGCAAAATCATGGGCGCGATGGATCAACTGATCGCCGCTCACGCGCAGAGCCGTGGCGCGACGCTGGTGACCAACGATCGCGCATTCGCCATGGTGCCCGGGTTGGCGGTTGAAGACTGGACGCGCTGATTTCCCCCTAAACCCCATTCATCAGCCGGCAGGGCTCGGCTTCCCAGCGGTAGCCCACGCCGTATACCGAGCGGATAAAGGATTTTTCCCCATCGATCAGTTCCAGCTTGCGGCGCAGGTTTTTGATGTGGCTGTCGATGGTGCGGTCGGTGACCACCCGGTAGTCGTCGTACAGGTTGTTCAGCAGCTGCTCGCGTGAAAACACGTTGCCCGGCTGGCTGGCCAGCGTTTTCAGCAGGCGGAACTCCGCCGGCGTCAGATCCAGCAACTGCCCCTGATAGCTGGCCTGGAAGCGCGGTTCATCGATGTGCAGCAGATCATCTTCCCGCGCGTTCTCCTGTGGCCGATAGCTGCGGCGCAGGATGGTTTTCACCCGCGCCACCACTTCGCGCGGGCTGTAGGGTTTGCAGATGTAATCGTCGGCGCCGATCTCCAGCCCCAACAGGCGGTCAATCTCTTCGATTTTCGCCGTCACCATCACGATGGGCACGTCGCTGAAGCGGCGCAGCTCGCGGCACACCGTCAGGCCGTCGGCCCCCGGCAACATCAGATCGAGCAAGATCAGCGCCGGCGGATGCTGGTGCACGGTCGGCACCACCTCATTGCCGTTGGTCAGCCAGCGGGTGGCGTAGCCCGCCGCCTGGAGATAATCCACCAGCAACTGGCCCAGCTTGGGCTCATCTTCAACAATCATGATCTGCACGGGTTGATTCTGAATGTCCATCAGGGCGCCTTATTTTTTATCGGGGTAGCAAATTCTACTGTAATGCGCACGCCGCCTAAAGGCGAATGCTCGGCGCGGATTTTCCCGTCGTGTGCTTCCACGATGTTGTGGCAGATCGCCAACCCCAGCCCGGAACCGCCGCTGGCGCGGTTGCGTGAACCTTCCGCCCGGTAGAAACGTTCGAAAATGCGCGTCAGTTGCTGATCGCTGATGCCCGGCGCGCTGTCCTGCCAGTAAAGAAGCAGCCGCCCCGGCTGCAGTTCGACGCCGATCTCCAACCGGCCGCCGGCGTCGGTGTAACGCAGGCTGTTTTCCAGCAGGTTATTGAACAGTTGGTTCAGGCGATCGGGATCGCCGAACAGCGGCGCCTGGGCCGGCAGATGGGTGACGATCTCCAGCCCTTTGGCGCGGAAGCGTTCGCGAAAGGCGGCGACGGCGATCTGCACCAGGTGCACGCAGTCCACCGACGCCTTGCGGTAGGCCAGCGCGCCGAGATCGGAGAGCGACAGCTGGTGCAGGTCGTCGACCAGCTTGGTCAGGGTGGATACCTCGGCCTGCAGCGAACTGAGCGACGCCGGCGTCGGCTGGCGCACGCCGTCCTGCAGCGCCTCCAGTTCGCCGCGCAGCACTGCCAGCGGCGTGCGCAGCTCATGTGATACGTCGGCCATAAAGGCGCGGCGCATCTGCTCGTTTTTTTCCAGCGAGGTGGCCAACTGGTTGAAGTCGTGCGCCAGCCTGCCCAGTTCATCCTGGCTGCTGACCGCCACGCGGGTGGTGAAATCGCCCGCCGCCAGGCGGTGGGTGCCCGCCACCAGGCGCTTGACCGGGGCCAGCATGCCGCGCGACAGCAGCCAGGTCACCGCCGCCGCCAACAGGGTGGAGAGCGCGACGATAATCCAGCTGGTGCGCCGCTGCTGGCGATCGAAGTTGATGTCGGTATTGCGCGTCAGGCGCTCGACCGGGGTGGTGAGCACCCAGCCGACGATCTCGTTGTTGTAGCGGATCGGGTGGCGCGGCCCCTCCTTCGGCAAGGGGCCCGAATGCCCGACCAAGCGATTGAACTGGCTGTCCACCACCCAAAACTGGGTGCGCCACCCCTTGGGCGGCAGATTGTGGCTGCTGTCGCTATTCTGCTCGAACGAACGCATGATCTGGTAGACCACCTGATCGTTGTTGCGCAGGAATATCCAGTTGCCATGATGGCTGTACTGTTCCTCCAGCGCTTCGCTCAGCATGTTGATGCGTTGCTCGTTGCTGCTCTTGATGTAATCGATAAAGCCGCGCTCAAAGCTGACGCGCACCCCCCAATGCATGGTGATCAACACCAGCATGCAGGTAGCGAAAATGGCCAGGAACAGTTTTCCGGTAATGCCTATCCTCATTGTAACCTCGTTGAGCCGGTACCCGGCTCTTTGGTCAGCGTGCGGTTGGGCGCGCTATCGGCCGGCACGCGCGCGAAGGCCAGCGCGGGCAGAGCGATAATCAACGCCATACAGCCGTAGCTGTAAATAAATGCGCTGTGGATGGCCGGGCTATCGGCCACCACCTGGTGATGGGCGAAGCTGCCGATCAAGATGCCGGCGACGCTGACGCCGAGGCTCATCGACAGCTGCATGACCATCGACAGCAGACTGTTGCCGCTGCTGGCCAGCCGGTCCGGCAGATCTTTCAGCGTCAGGGTGTTCATCGCCGAGAAGCGCAGTGAGTTGATCATCCCCTGGAAGAACAGCACCACCGGCAGTAGCCACAGCCAGCCGAGCATCGCCGCCAGCAGGAAGCTCAGGCTGACCAGCGCCAGCAGCAGCGTGGCGGCCACCAGCACGTTGCGGTAGCCGAAGCGGTTGACTACCTGCACCACGATGCGCTTCATGCCCATGCTGCCGATGATCATCGGGATCATCATCAGCCCGGCGTGGAACGGCGTGAAACCCATGCCCACCTGCAGGAACAGCGGCGTCATGAACGGCAACATGCCGCTGCCGATGCGCCCCAGCAGGCTGGCCAGCAGCCCGATTTTGTAGGTCGGGGTGCGCAGCAGCCGCAGCGAGAACAGGGCGCGGCTATTGCCGTAGGCATGCCAAACATACCCCAACAGCGCCGCTGCGCCCAGCGCCACCAGACCGACGATGGCGCCGCCGGACAGCCCCATGCCTTTATGGCCGTCGAGCGCCAGCGTCAGCGACGCCATGCCGATCGCCAGCAGGATAAAGCCGCTGAGATCGAAGCGGCGGGTCTGCATTTGGTAGTTGGGCATCAGCAGCAGCGTGGCGATGGCGCCCACGATGCCCACCGGAATATTGATCAGGAAAATCCAATGCCAACTGGCGTATTGCACCAGGAAACCGCCCAGCGCCGGCCCCATCAGCGGGCCGATCTGGCCTGGCAGCGTCACGAAAGTCATCGCCGCCATGTACTGCTCGCGCGGCACGATCTTCATCACCGTCAGGCGCCCGACCGGCACCATCATCGCGCCGCCGACGCCCTGAATCACGCGCGAGGCGATCAGCTCGTTCAGGGTTTCCGAACGGGCGCAGAGGAGGGAGCCGAGGGTAAACAGCACGATGGCGCTGAAAAACACCCGCTGTACGCCGACCTTGTCCGCCAGCCAGCCGCTGGCCGGCAGCGTCACCGCCACCGTCAGCACATAGGAGACGATCACCGACTGCATGCGCAGCGGGTTCTCCCCCAGGCTGGCGGCCATCGAGGGCAGGGCGGTGTTGACGATAGTGGTATCCAGCGTCTGCATAAAGAAGCCGAATGCCACTATCCAGAGTTGCCAGCGTACGGTGGCGGCGTGTTTCATCAGCATCGGTCGGCCATTAATGGGGCAGCGGGGCCAGTTGCTTGTTGCGGCGGAACTTCGCCTGCAGCCGGTCGAAGTAAAGGTAGACCACCGGGGTGGTGTACAGCGTCAGCAGTTGGCTCATCACCAGGCCGCCGGCGATGGTGATGCCGAGCGGCTGGCGCAGCTCCGCGCCGTCGCCGCGGGTCAGCACCAGCGGCAGCGCGCCGAACAACGCCGCCAGCGTGGTCATCATGATCGGCCGGAAACGCAGCAGGCTGGCCTGGAAAATCGCCTCGCGGGCGCTGATGCCGCCGTTGCGCTGCGCCTCGAGCGCGAAGTCGACCATCATGATGGCGTTTTTCTTCACGATGCCGATCAACAGCATGATGCCGATCAGCGCGATCAGGCTGAACGGCGCGCCGAACAGCTCGAGCGCCAGCAGCGCCCCCACGCCGGCGGAAGGCAGCGTGGAAAGGATGGTCAGCGGATGGATATAGCTCTCGTACAGCACGCCGAGCACGATGTACACCGTGGCGATCGCCGCCAGGATCAGGATCAGCTGCGACTTCAGGGTGTCCTGGAACACCTGGGCGGTGCCGGCGAACGCGCCGCGCACCGTAGACGGCACGCCGAGCTGAGTCATGGTGCGCTCGACCGCGGCGGTGGCGTCCGACAGGCTGCCGCCGTCCGGCAGATTAAAGGAGACGGTCGAGGCGGCGGACAGCCCCTGATGGTTGACCGACAGCGGCGCGTTGGCCGGCCGCCAACTGGCGAAGTAGGAGAGCGGTATCGCTTTGCCTTCGTTGTTGATGATGAACATTTTGTCCAGCGAACTCACGTCCTGGGTGTAGGGCGGCGCCACTTCCATCACGACTTTGTATTGGTTGAGCGGTTGGTAGATGGTCGAAATCTGTCGCTGGCCGAAGGCGTTGTTCAACAGGTTGTTGGCGTCGGACACCGAAATGCCGAGGCGCGCCATGGTTTCGCGATCGTAGACCAGATCCATCTCCGAGCCTTTATCCTGCTGATCCGAGTTGACGTCCGCCAGCTCGGGCAATGCGGCCAGTGCGGCGCGGATCTTCGGCTCCCATTCGCGCAGCGCGGCGAGATCGTCCGCCAGCAGCGTATATTGATAGCTGGCGTTGGCCTGCCGGCCGCCGACGCGGATATCCTGCACCGCCATCAGAAACAGGCTGGCGCCCGGTTCTTTGGCCAGGCGGGCGCGCAGGCGGGCGATCACTTTCTGCGCGTCGTCGCTGCGTACCGACAGGGGTTTCAGTGAGATGAACATCGAACCGCTGTTGGTGCGCGAACCGCCGGTAAAACCGGTGACGTTTTCCACGTCCGGATCTTCGCGCACGATTTTCATGAAGTCTTCCAGTTTGCCGCGCATCGCCTGGAACGAAATGCTTTGGTCGGCCTGGATAAAGCCCATCAGACGCCCGGTATCCTGTTCCGGGAAGAAGGTTTTCGGGATGCTGATATACAGCCAAACGTTGAGCGCAACGGTGGCGAGGAACACCGCCAGCACCCAGCGCGAGTGGCCGAGCACCCAGTTCAGCGAGCGCCCGTAGCCCTGCTGCAGCCCCAGCAGCATTTTACCGAAGCCGCGCGCCCGCCGCTGCGAACGCGGCGGCTGGTGGCGCAGCAGGTAGGCGCACATCATCGGCGTGAGCGTCAGCGAGACGATCAGCGACAGCCCGATCGACACCGACAGAGTGACGGCGAACTCGCGGAATAGCCGGCCGGGCAGGCCTTCCATCAGCAGCAGCGGGATAAACACCGCCACCAGCGAAACGCTCATCGACAGCACGGTGAAACCGACCTCCCGCGCGCCCAGCAGCGCGGCGTTGATCGGTTTCATGCCGGCCTCGACGTGGCGGGAAATGTTTTCCAGCACCACGATGGCGTCGTCCACCACAAAGCCGGTGGCGATGGTCAACGCCATCAGCGACAGGTTGTTGAGGCTGAACCCGCACAGATACATGGCGGCGAACGAGCCGATCAGCGACACCGGTACGGCGACAGCCGGGATCAGCGTGGCGCGCCCGGAGCGCAGGAAGATGAACACCACCAGGATCACCAGCCCGATGGCGATCGCCAGCGACTGCTCCACCTCGGCCAGCGACGCGCGGATGGTCGGCGAACGATCCTGCGCGACGTTGAGTTGAATCGAAGCCGGGATATTCTCCTGCAGGGCGGGCAGTTCGGCGCGAATGCGATCGACGGTTTCGATGATGTTGGCGTCCGGCGCGCGGCTGATGGCCAGAATGATCGCCGGTTTGGCGTCGGTCATCCCGGCGTTGCGCACGTCTTGCACCGAGTCTTTGACCTCGGCCACGTCGGCTAAACGCACCGCCGAGCCGTTGTTGTAATGAATGATCAGCGGACGATAAGCATCGGCGGTTTTCAGCGCGTCGTTGGCCTGGATCTGCCAGCGCTGCTGCGGGTTTTCCACGGCGCCCTGCGGGCGGCGCACGTTGGCGTTGGCGATGGCCTGCCGTACGGTGTCCAGCGACACGCCCTGATTGAACAGCGCCGAAGGGTTCAGCTCCACCCGCACCGCCGGCAGCGAGCTGCCGCCGACGGAAACGTCGCCGACGCCCTCGGTCTGGCTGATCTTCTGCGCCAGCTGGGTGGAGGCGAAATCGTAAAGCTGCCCCTGACTGTAGGTGTCCGAGGTCAGCGTCAGGATCATGATCGGCGCGTCGGATGGGTTGACCTTGCGGTAGCTGGGGCGGCTCGGCATGCCGGTCGGCAGCAGGCTTTGCGCGGCGTTAATCGCCGCCTGCACGTCGCGCGCGGCGCCGTTGATATCGCGATCGAGATCGAACTGCAAAATGACCCGGGTACTGCCGAGCGAGCTCATCGAGGTCATTTCGTTAACCCCGGCGATGCGGCCCAGTGCGCGCTCCAGCGGCGTTGCCACCGAGGACGCCATGGTTTCCGGCGAGGCGCCCGGCAGCGACGCGCTGATCGAAATCACCGGAAAATCCACCTGCGGCAGCGGCGACACCGGCAGCAGGCGAAAGCCGATCGCGCCGCTGATGGCGATGGCCAGCGTCAGCAGGGTGGTGGCCACCGGCCGGTGAATGAACAGGGCGAAGAATTTCACGGCAGCTCCTGCGTATCCGGCTGGCGATGCGTGTTGCGCGCCAGTTTGTCAAACAGCAGGTAGATCACCGGCGTGGTGAATAACGTCAGGATCTGGCTCATGATCAAACCGCCGACCATACAGACGCCGAGCGGATGCCGCAGCTCCGCGCCGACGCCGGTGCTCAGCATTA
Organism: Serratia sp. SA088; assembly: GCF_049065515.1. NCBI lineage: Bacteria > Pseudomonadati > Pseudomonadota > Gammaproteobacteria > Enterobacterales > Yersiniaceae > Serratia > Serratia sp. SA088. Next base: position 31,787 of record NZ_JBAKGW010000011.1, on the reverse strand, counting down.
GCGGCAGCGCGCCGAGCAGGGCCGCCAGCGTGGTCATCAGGATCGGCCTAAAACGCAGCAGGCAGGCCTGATAGATGGCGTCGCGCGGCGATAAGCCCTGCTCGCGTTCCGCCGCCAGCGCGAAGTCGATCATCATGATGGCGTTCTTCTTCACGATGCCGATCAGCAGGATGATGCCGATGATGGCGATCACGTCCAGCTCGCTGCCGGCCATCATCAGCGCCAGCAGCGCGCCAACCCCGGCGGTCGGCAGGGTGGAGAGGATGGTCACCGGGTGAATGAAACTTTCATACAGCACGCCCAGCACGATGTACATCGCCACTACCGCCGCCAAAATCAGCCACAGCGTGCTGCCGAGCGCCGCCTGGAAGGCCAGGGTCGCCCCCTGGAATTGGGTGGTGATGTCCCTTGGCATGTTGAGATTTTTTTCCGCCTGGGTGACCGCGTCCACCGCTTCGCCGAGCGAGTAGCCGTCGGCGACGTTGAACGAAACGGTGGCCGATGGGAACTGATCGAGATGGTTGACCGACAGCGGGCCGAAGCGCTCTTCGATTTTGGCGATGGCGCTCAGCGGCACCACGGCGCCGTCCTTGCCGCTCAGACGGATCTCATTGAGCGCCGCCAGCCCCGGTGTCGCGCTGACGTCGTGCTCCAGCACCACGCGGTATTGGTTGGCCTGGGTGTAGATGGTGGAGATCAGGCGCTGGCCGAAGGCGTTGTACAGCGCATTGTCCACGTCGCTCATGGTGACGCCGAGGCGCGAGGCCGAATCGCGATCGACGTTGACGTAGGCCACCAGCCCCTGATCCTGCCAATCGCTGGTGACGTCCGCCAGCTGCGGGGTGCGCTTCAGCTCATCCATCAGCTGCGGCACCCACAGGCTGAGATCGTCCAGCGACATCGCCTGCAGGGTGAACTGGTACTGGGTGCGGCTGACCTGGGTATCGATGGTCAGATCCTGCACCGGCTGCAGGTACAGCTTCACGCCGGGGAACTGCGCCGTTTGCTGCTGCAAACGGCTGATGACCGCCGGAATGCGGTCGCTGCGTTCGCTCAGCGGTTTCAGGTTGATCTGCAGCCGGCCGCTGTTGAGCGTGGCGTTGCTGCCGTCGACGCCGACGAACGAGGTCAGGCTTTCCACCGCCGGATCTTTGAGGATCTGCGCCGCGACCTGCTGCTGGCGCTCGGCCATGTTGCTGAACGAGACGCTCTGCGGCGCTTCCAGCGTGCCCTGAATGATGCCGTTGTCCTGCACCGGGAAGAAACCTTTCGGGATCAGCAGGTACAGCAGCACCGTCAGCGCCAGGGTGCCCACGGCCACGCCAAGCGTCAGCCAGGGATGGTTAAGCACCGTTTTCAGCCACTGGCCGTAGCGCGCGATCACCCGCTCGAAAAAGCGTTCGGAGGCGGCGGAAAAACGGTTCTGCTTGCGCAGAGATTCGTGGCTGAGCATGCGCGCGCACATCATCGGCGTCAGCGTCAGCGACACCACGGCGGAGATCAAAATCGCTACCGCCAGCGTGACGGCGAACTCGCGGAACAGGCGGCCGACGATGTCGCCCATGAACAGCAGCGGGATCAGCACCGCCACCAGCGAGAAGGTCAGCGAGATGATGGTGAAGCCGATCTCGCCGGCCCCTTTCAGCGCGGCGTCGAGCGGCTTTTCCCCTTTCTCGATGTAGCGCGAGATGTTCTCGATCACCACGATGGCGTCGTCCACCACGAAGCCGGTGGCGATGGTCAGCGCCATCAGCGTCAGGTTGTTGATGGAGAAGCCGAGGAAGTACATGGCGGCGAAGGTGCCCACCAGCGACAGCGGCACCGCCACGCTGGGGATAATGGTCGCCGGCACGTTGCGCAGGAACACGTAGATCACCATCACCACCAGCGCGACAGCCAGCAGCAGCTCGAACTGCACGTCGCTGACCGAGGCGCGGATGGTGGTGGTGCGATCGGTCAACACCTTAACGTCGACCGACTTGGGCAGGCTTTTAATCAGCGTCGGCAGCATTTCGCGGATGCTGTCGGCGGTGGTGATGACGTTGACGCCGGGCTGGCGTTGGATGTTCAGCACGATCGCCTGCTGCTGGTTGGCCCAGGCCGCCAGCCGGGTGTTTTCCGCCCCTTGTTCGATGGTGGCGATATCCTGCAGGCGGATCGCCGCGCCGTTTTGATAGGCGACGATCAGCTGGCGATAGTCGTCGGCGGATTTCATTTGGTCGTTGGCGGACAGGGTGACCGATCGGGTCGGGCCGTCAAGGCTGCCTTTCGCCGAGTTGACGTTGGCGTTGCTGATGGCGGCGCGGATGGTTTCGCTGTTCAGGCCATAGGCGGCGACCGCCGCGGCGTTTAATTTTACGCGCACCGCCGGGCGTTGGCCGCCGGCCAGGGTCACCAGGCCGACGCCGGTCACCTGAGAAATTTTTTGCGCCACGCGGGTTTCCACCATGTCTTCCACCTGCGTCATCGGCATGGCGGTGGAGGTGACGGCCAGCGTCAGGATCGGCGGATCGGCGGGGTTAACCTTGCTGTAAATCGGCGGGTAGGGCAGATCGTTCGGCAGCAGGTTGGTGGCGGCGTTGATCGCCGCCTGCACTTCCTGCTCCGCGACGTCGAGCGGCAGCGTCAGCTGGAATTGCAGCGTCACCACCGAGGCGCCGCCGGCGCTTTGCGACGCCATTTGCTTCAGGCCGGACATCTGGCCGAACTGGCGTTCCAGCGGTGCGGTAATGGCGGAGGTGACCACGTCCGGGCTGGCGCCGGGGTATAGCGTCACCACCTGGATGGTGGGGTAGTCCACTTCCGGCAACGCGGATACCGGCAGCGCGCGATAGCCGATAATCCCCGCCAGCAATATCGCCACCATCAGCAGCGTGGTGGCGACCGGACGCAGAATAAACAGGCGGGACGGACCGCCGCCGGCGTTGGGAGGCATCACCTGCATCAGGACTTCCTCTGAACGTCAGGTTCGCGCTTGGCTTTTGACGTCGCAGGCGCGTCGTTCGGCGCGAGCACTTCCACCTGCATGCCTTCGGTCAGGCGATCGATGCCGTCGGTCACCACCCGATCGCCGGCGTTGAGGCCGGCGCTGATCACCACCTGCCGGCTGTCCTGCACGCCGGCGGTGACCCGATGTTTGCTGACCTTGTTGTCTTCGCTGAGCGTCCAGACGAAGTTGCCTTCGTTGCCCATCTGCAGCGCGGCGGTCGGGATCACCACCGCATCGTGCAGGGTATCCACCTGCAGCCGCGCGTTGACGAACTGGTTGGGGAACAGCGCGTCATCTTCGTTGGCGAAACGCGCTTTCAGCTTGATGGTGCCGGTGGCGGTATCAATTTGGTTGTCCAGGCTCAGCAGCGAACCGGTCGTCAGCTTGTTCTGGTTGGTGCGATCCCAGGCTTCGACGCTCACCGGCCCGGCTTTTTGCGCCTTGAGCAGATCGGCGATGTTGCCTTCGGGCAGCGTGAACACTACGTCGATCGGGTGCGTCTGCGTGATCACCACCAGACCGGTGGTGCTGCCGCTGGTGACGTAGTTGCCGACGTCGACCAGTTTCAGGCCGACGCGGCCGTCGATTGGCGCAGTGATGCGGCTGTAGGTGATCTGCAGTTTGGCGCTGTCGACCGCGCCCTGATCGGCTTTGATGGCGCCTTCGGTTTGCTGCACCAGCGAGGCCTGCGTATCCAGCTCCTGACGGGAAACCAGATTGGTTTTCACCAACTGCTGATAGCGCGCCAGATCGCGTCGGGCGTTGGCCAGCGTGGCCTGATCTTTTGCCAACTGCCCCTGAGCCTGGGTCAGCTGCACCTGGAACGGCCGGGGATCGATCTCCGCCAGCAGATCACCGGCTTTGACCTGCTGGCCTTCGGTAAAGTGGATCGCCATCAGCTGGCCATCGACCCGGCTGGTGACGGTCACGGTATTGGCGGCGGTGGCGGTGCCCAAGCCGGAAAGATAGCGCGGCACGGTTTGTTGCGTGGCTGTCGCCGCCTGCACCGGCGACATTGGTGCGCCGCGTCTGCCGCCCGCCGCGCGGCCCGCTCCCGTTTTACCGGCGGCCTGGTGCGCGCCCGGCGTCGTCCCGGCGGTCGGTTGGGCTGCGCTGAAATGGCGCCAGGCCAGAACGGCGACGATGATCGCAATCGCCACAGCCAGCAGGCGCAGAAGCAGGGAACGACGTTGGGGTTTTGCATTCATGGTGGTGAAAATTCTCTCCAAAAGGCAGGGGCGCGGGCACTCATTGCCACAAAAATGACACTCCTTACAGGATACTAGTTTAGCCAGCGAAGACGGCATAAAAATGAAGGAAATATGGAGGAACCGTCAGCATTGTCTTAATAAGTGGGTGATTTGCGCGTGCTATGTTTATAAGTGATTTATTCCGGCTTATAGCCAATCCGTTTTAACGATTTCCTGCATTTGGCGCTAATAATTAACAGGCAAATCATTTAACCCATGGAGCCTTTGTGATGAGCAAGAAACAACTGGGCCGTTCGGGCATTCAGGTGCCGGCGTTGACCTTTGGCGGCAACGTGTTCGGCTGGACGGCGGATCAAGCGACCTCGTTCAATCTGCTGGATGCGCTGGTGGACAATCAGCTCAACTTTATCGATACCGCCGACGTTTATTCCAGCTGGGCGCCGGGCAACCGGGGCGGCGAATCGGAAACCGTCATCGGCGAATGGCTGAAGAAGAGCGGCAAGCGCGACCAGGTGATCATCGCCACCAAAGTGGGCAAACCGATGGGCGAAGGCAAACAGGGGCTGTCGCCGCGCTATATTCAGCAGGCGGTGGAAGATTCGCTGCGCCGTCTGCAAACCGATTATATCGATCTCTACCAGTCGCACGACGATGACCGCGATACGCCGCTGGAAGAGACGCTGGCGGCGTTCGATGCGCTGATCAAGGCCGGCAAGGTGCGGGCGATCGGCGCCTCCAACTATCAGGCGGATCGCCTGGAAGAAGCGCTGCGGGTGAGCGAAAGCAACGGATTGGCGCGCTACGAAACCCTGCAGCCGGAATACAATCTGTATGCGCGCGAAGGGTATGAAGCCGAGCTGGAAGGCGTGGCGCAGCGCCATGGTCTCGGGGTGATCAACTTCTTCGCGCTGGCCAGCGGCTTCCTGACCGGCAAATACCGCAGCAAAGCGGACGAGGGCAAAAGCCAGCGCGGCGATCGCATCGTCGAGCGCTACCTGAACCCGCGCGGTTTCCGCATTCTGGCGGCGCTGGATCAGGTGGCAGGTAAACACGGCAGCTCTCCGGCGCAGGTCTCGCTGGCCTGGCTGATTGCGCGTCCGAGCATCACCGCGCCGATCGTCAGCGCCACCTCGTTGCCGCAGCTGGATGAGTTGGTCAGCGCCACCCGCCTGACGCTGGATGCGGACGACATTCAGACGCTGAACCACGCCAGCGCTGAGTAAGAGCCGCCGGCGATTTTGCTCTATGCTGAAGGGGTCAATATGACTTATTCAGGAAACTGCAATGTCTGGCGATATCATCAACGACCTCGCGGCGCTGGAACAGCTTTACGGCAAACCTGCCGCGCCCTCGGTTTTTAAAGAAGTCAGCTATATCCACCCGGCGTACCGTCCGTTTATCGAGGCGGCGCCGTTTGCCGCCCTCTCGACCGTCGGGCCGGACGGCATGGATGTCTCCCCGCGCGGCGATCCGGCCGGTTTTATCCAGATCGAAGACGAGAAAACCCTGCTGTTGCCGGACCGGCGCGGCAATAATCGCATCGATAGCCTGCGCAATATCCTGCACGATAACCGGGTGGCGCTGCTGTTGCTGATCCCCGGCATCGGCGAAACGCTGCGGATTAACGGGCGGGCGGAGATCGTGGTGGCGCCGGCGATGTTGCAGCGCTTCGCCCACCGCAACCAGCTGCCGCGTTCGGTGCTGCGCATTCGGGTGGAGGCGGTGTTCTTCCAGTGCAGCCGGGCGATCTTGCGTTCGGGGTTGTGGGAAGAGGGCCGCCGCCTCGAACGTTCGGCGCTGCCCAGCCCCGGCCAAATCTTGGCCGCGGTGAGCCAAACGCGCTTCGACGGTGAGGAGTACGACAGCGCGCTGCCGCAGCGGCTGAAGGATACGCTGTATTAATCGCCGTGGCGTTCGCGCCACGTTTGCCGGTTAAGCCGGTACAAGACGTGCTTTTGCAGCGGATGGCCCGCCGGCAGGCGCGGGTGCAGGAAGGTTTCACCGTCGAAGCGCATACCGATGCGCGTCATCACCCGGCGCGACGGCTGGTTATCTTCGGCGGTGAAGGACACCACTTCCGGCAGGTGCAGCGTGTCGAAGGCGCACGCCAGCGCGGCGCGCGCCGCCTCAGCGGCGTAGCCGTTGCCCCAGTGAGCCGCCGCCAGCCGCCAGCCAATCTCCACGCAGGGGGCGCAAGGCAGGTCGTCACCCGGCCGCGCCAGCCCGACAAAGCCGATAAAAGGCGCGCCGTCTTTCACTTCCACCGCCCACAGCCCCCAGCCGTGTTGTTGCATGAAGGCGCGGATGCGTTCGGCCTGCGCGCGGCTTTCCTCGGCCGTCATCGGCGCCGGGAAATAGCGCATCACCTGCGGATCGGCGTTAAGCGCGGCGAAGGCCGGCAGATCCTCGTCACGCCAGGGGCGCAGCCGCAGCCTGGCGCTGTCGAGGGTAAGCAAGGTGGACATGATAGGGCCTCCAATAAACAAAGGCGCGGCGAGCCGCGCCTTTGGGCTGTCAACGGAACAGCGTTTGCGCCCAGCGCGCCAGCCCGGCGGTGACCGAGCCGAAGTCGTTGCCGCCGACGATCGGAATGCCCGGCAGTTGCTGTTGCAGCGCGGCGCGCAGCAGCGGCGAACGCGCGCTGCCGCCGGTCAGGTAGATCACCTGCGGCGCGGTCTGGCTGCTGGCCAGCGCGGCGCTGACCTGCTCCTGAATGCGCATCAACGGCTGCGAGATGGCGTCGGCGAGCTGATCCTGGCTGATGCTCTCCGCCAGATCGGCCTGCACGAAATTGAGCGGCGCGCTAATGGCCGTTTGGCCGGACAGGGCTATCTTACTCTCTTCGGCCGCCCGCACCAGTCGGTAGCTCAGGCGCTGCTGGTACACTTTCAGCAGGCGTTTCACCTTTTCCGGCTCTGCCGCGTCGAGGATCAGATCGCGCAGTATGCGGCCGTTGGCGGCGCTGTAGAAGTCGTTTTGCGCCGGCACGTCGTTGGTCGCCACCGCGTTCCAGTAAGGCAGCGCCGGCAGGGCGATGCCCTTCGCGGTTTCGCCGCCGAGGCCGAACAGCGGCATCAGCTGTTTGAAGGCCAGCATGATGTCCAGATCGTTACCGCCAACCCGACAGCCGCTGTGGCCCAGCAGGCTCTGCTGGCGATCGGCGCGGTCGCGCCACTGCGGCCCCATCAGCAGCACTGAGCAGTCGGTGGTGCCGCCGCCGATGTCCACCACCAGCACGGTTTGCTCTTCGCTCAGCGTCGCCTCGAAGTCCAGCCCCGCCGCCACCGGCTCGAACTGGAATTCAATGTCCTTGAAACCGGCGCGTTCGGCGGCGCGCTGCAAAATGCCCTGCGCCTGCCGGTTGGCTTCGTCGCCGCCGATGCCCTGGAAGTTGATCGGCCGGCCGATCACCGCCTGATCGATGCCGGTCTGCAGCACCTTTTCCGCCTGGCGTTTGATGTGGAACATCATGGCGCACACCAGGTCTTCGAACAGCGCGATCTGCTGCGGCTTCAGGCCGTTGGCGCCGAGGAAGGATTTCGGCGAGCGCACGAAGTACACCTCTTCCGGATCTTCCATGTAGTGCGCCAGCGCCTGCAGGCCGAACAGCACGCTGTCGCCGTTGACCGGAATGTCTTCTTCGCGGTTGTAACTGATGGCGCGGCGCAGCAACTGCTGGTTTTCTTCGCTGCCGGTTGGGAGCTGCCAATGGCGGTGCAGGCATTCGCTCACCGCTTCACGGGTCGGCGCACACAGCATCGAAGGCAGATACGGCGCGTTGTTTTCCAGCGTCAACAGCTCGGGGCCGTGGTCGCGCATCACTGCAACGGAACAGTTGGCTGTCCCGTAATCGAATCCAATAAACATCTCTTTTTTGTCCCCATGCCAATGAAGGGGGGCGACTTTACCCGAGACGGGGCCGGCGGGCAATGCGCCAATGCGCGAGTGTCGAAAAATTTAGCGGGCGCGGCGGCGTGCGCGAACTTTCTCAGTGCGGATAACGCTCAAGCCGCAGCAATGGCACAGTCGGCTATGAAAATGGCGTGCTTCGCCCATCAAGACGCACGCCATTTCTTTATACTCAACAGGTATTCCGAGCGGGGAATGCCTTTCCCTATGACTCTGTGATGAGGATTTCATGACGCGCAACTCTACCTTTCTCATGAATATCGGCTGGAGAACCCTGCTGAAAGATCTGGGGCTCCAGCCGACAGATGTTTTACGCCGGGCTGCATTGCCTGAAGATCTGTTGTCACGCACCGCTGAAGGGATCACTACGGAAGAATATTTCCGCTTCTGGCGCGCGATGGAGGAAGGAACGGGCGACCCGTTGTTTCCGTTGAAAATCGTTGCGCTGATGTCAACGGAATCGTTTGACCCTCCGATATTCGCCGCCCTGTGCAGCGCCAATCTGGCGCAAGCTGTCCAGCGGTTAGCGAAATACAAGCAACTTACGGCGCCGATGAGCCTGGAGCTCGTCATCGGCCCTGAAGGCGAAATGACGATTTCACCCCGCTGGCTGTTGGCGGAGGAGGCGGTACCGGCGTCTTTGCTGGTGGCTGAGCTGGCATTTTATGTTCGGCTGGCGCAGCTTGCCACGCGCGAACCGGTAAAAGCGCGCCGTATCACCTTGCCTGAACTGCCGCCTGCAGCCCTTTCACGCCCCTTGGCAGGCTTCTTCGGCTGCGCGGTAACGCCTGGGGCAGGGCCGGGCATTACTTTCTCCTCCGCAGATGCCTTGCGTCCCTTTTTGACAGTGAATGAGGGCATGTGGCGCGTTTTCGAACCCGAGCTGCGTCGTCGCCTCAGTGAACTGGACGCCACGGCAACCACCGGAGAGCGCGTTTGTGCGGTGCTGCTGGAGTTGATTCCCAGCAATACCGCCGGCATCGACGTGGTGGCGGCAAGATTGGGCATGAGCCGCCGGACGCTGCAGCGGCGTCTGGAAGATGAGGGTGAGAGTTTTCGTTCGCTGAGCAACGGCACCCGGGAAAAATTGGCGCGCCACTATCTTAAGCATTCGACCCTTACCAACGGAGAGATTGCCTTTTTGCTCGGTTTTGAAGAACCGAACTCTTTCTTCCGCGCCTTTCACGAATGGACAGGGCAAACGCCGGAAGCGGCTCGCCAGGCGATGCGGCTGAATTAGCCGAGAGGCGCTGTTCACGTTGGCGCATTCTGCGAGTTGATTGGCGCGGTTCGACATGGTTGCGGCAGCGCCCGTCGCTTAAAGTGGACAACATACAGACTGCGCAGGCAGTCGCCAACGCAATCATCCTAATAAGGAGCAGTCAGTATGAAGTCCAAAGTGATCCTGGTGACCGGCGCCTCATCCGGTATTGGCGAAGCCACCGCCGTCACGTTAAAGCAGCGCGGGCACACCGTTTATGCGGCCGCCCGCCGGGTTGAACGCATGCAGGCTCTGGCTGCCGCCGGCATTCGCGTTTTGCCTTTGGACGTCACCGACGATGCTTCCATAGCGCAGGCGGTAAAGACCGTCATCGCCGAAACGGGGCGTATCGATGTGTTGGTCAATAACGCCGGTTACGGCTCCTATGGCGCTATTGAAGACGTTTCTGCGGATGAGGCTCGCGCTCAATTTGATGTGAATGTGTTCGGTGCGGTTCGGCTGACGCAGCTGATTTTGCCGCACATGCGAGCGCAGCGCTCCGGCACCGTCATCAATATTACGTCGATGGGCGGGAAAATACATACGCCGCTGGGCGGATGGTATCACGGCACCAAATTCGCCTTGGAGGCCATCAGCGACTGTTTGCGCATGGAGGTGCAACCTTTTGGCATCGACGTCGTGGTGATCGAACCCGGCGGCATCCAGAGTGAATGGGCGGATATCGCCGCGGAAAAACTGATCGGCGTTTCCGGCCAGAGCGAGTACGCCGCTCAGGCTCACGCTGTCGCCCACGCCATGGTCAGCGACGCCAGCAAGAAACGGCAATCGCCGCCGAGCGTGATTGCCGATACGATCGCCAAAGCCGTCGTCGCCCATCGTCCGAAAACGCGCTATGCCGTGGGGTTTGGCGCGAAACCGCTGATTTTTCTGCGGCGCTTGTTGTCCGATCGCGCCTTCGATGGGCTGATGCGCCGGGCATTGGGGGTACCGCGCCGGGGGCAATAAATTGTCGGGCAGCGGGGCTTTATGTCGGTGGCGGTGAAAATGGTGCGTCTGAACGCTGTTCAGACGCATAATCATTAAAGACAATCGCTAATCTGGACGGTGGGAAGGTGCGTAACTTAATGTCCGAATTCCGCACGTCAGCACGCCAGCCGAGCCCCATAATGCAGAAAAAACCGACCCCGAGCGTTGCCATGAATACTCAACAGCAAGCGTTGTACGACGCGCTGCGCGCGCGTGACCGCAAATTCGACGGACGCTTTTTCGTCGGCGTCTCTTCAACCGGTATCTATTGTCGCCCGGTGTGCAGCGCCCGCACGCCGAAGCTGGAAAACTGCACCTTCTATCCGAGCGCGGCGGCGGCAGAGTTGGCGGGATTTCGCCCCTGCCTCAAATGCCGGCCGGAGCTGGCGCCCGGTCTGGCGCTGATCGACTTGGGCAACCGCTATGCGCAGGTGGCAGTGCAGCTCATCGAGCAGGGGTATCTGTCTGAACACAGCTGCGAAGCGCTGGCGGCGCGGCTGGGCATTTCCGATCGTCACCTGCGGCGCATCTTCGCCGAACAGTTTGGCGCCTCACCGATCGATTACGCGCAGTCGCACCGGCTGCTGCAGGCCAAACGCCTGCTGGCGGATACCGATCTGCCGCTCAGCGAGGTGGCGTTCGCCGCCGGATTCGGCAGCCTGCGGCGTTTCAACGAGCTGTTCAAGGCGCGCTACCGCCTGATACCGTCAGCGCTGCGCAGCGGCGGCGCGCGCGGTGAACGGGCCGCCGCCAGCGGGCTGGTGTTTCACCTGGGCTATCGGCCGCCCTATGACTGGGAGCGCATGCTGAATTTCTTGCAGGCGCGCGCCGTGCAGGGCGTGGAGCGGGTCGACGGACGCCGCTACCTGCGCTCGATCGCCGTCAGCCAGGGCGGCACGGAACACCGCGGCTGGGTCAGCGTGCAGCCGGAAGAAGCGCGCAATCGGGTTCGGGTAGAGATCGCGCCTGCGCTCAGTCTGGTGACGACGGAGGTGTTGCGCCGGGTGCGCCTGCTGTTTGATCTGGATGCCGCGCCGGACCGCATCAATGAGGCGCTGGGCTCGCTGGCGGCCGATGCGCCGGGATTGCGCCTGCCGGGCTGCGTGAACAGTTTCGAGCAGGCGGCGCGGGCGGTGCTGGGCCAGTTGGTCAGCGTAAAAATGGCGGCGACCTTCGCCGGGCGGATGGCTGAACGCTGGGGGGAAACCCTGGCGACGCCGCATGAGGGCATCACCCATGTCTTCCCCTCCGCAGAACGGGTGGCGCAGCTGCAGCCCGAAGAACTGCGCCCGCTCGGGGTGCAGCTGAAGCGCGCGGCGGCGCTGATCGAGATCGCCCGCGCGCTGGGCGAAGGGCGGCTGCAGCTCGATAACGTGCTGGATATCGAACAGGGCATCGAGGCGCTGACCGCGCTGCCGGGCATCGGCAACTGGACCGCCAGCTATATCGCGATGCGCGCCTGGTCGTGGCCGGACGTGTTCCTGGCCGGTGATTACCTGATCAAACAGCGTTTTCCCGGCATGACGCCGCGCCAGATTGAACGCTACGCTGAACGTTGGCGCCCGTGGCGTTCTTACGCCACGCTGCATCTGTGGCACAACGACGGCTGGGCGCCGGAAGGGGAGAGTTGAACGCAGAGCTAGCGAGGGGTGTCGATCAGCTGCAGCAGGCGGCTCATGCCCTCGCGCATCAGGAACGCCAGCAGCTTTTCCCGCTCGGCCGGCGTCAGGTGGTAGTAATACTCGATCCAGACCCGTATCGGATCCTGGCGTTTGACGTCGTAATCCGGATGGTCGGTTTCGCGCAACTCCGACAGGCTGCGCGCGCCGAACGGCAGACTGTCTATATGGTATTCCAGCGCTTTGCCCTGTACGCCGCTGCGGCGGCGGCTGACCCAGCCTTCACGCCGGGCCATCAAATTGACCCCTTGCGGAGTTGAAGGCAACCCCGCCTTACCCATCAGTTCCCTGGCGGAAAACCATTTCTTTTCCATAGTCCCTTATCCCTGAGCCATCACATGTCGAGGAAAATCAACGGATACGCTGATACTCGCATGGGCGCTTCATCTTACTTAATCGTTTAAGCTTCAGGTGTTATTTATATCACTAATCTTGTCTTGGTTAACATAATGTGACGGATGAGGGAATACGGGGGTGGTTTGAGCGCGGCAAATGGCGGCGGCGGCTCTGTTATTCTGGCGAATCATCAGGGCACGTTTTCAACGATGTTATCCGGTGGAAAGGGCCGGCACAGAGCCGGCTTTTGGCGTCTTACAGCAGGAACAGGGTGGCGAGGCCGAGGAAGATGAAAAAGCCGCCGGTATCGGTCAGCGCGGTGATGAGCACGCTCGAGCCGACCGCCGGATCGCGGCCCAGTTTGAGCATGGTCATCGGGATCACCACGCCCATCAGCGCCGCCAGCAGCAGGTTGAGCAGCATCGCCAGCGTCATCACGCCGCCCATCGCCGCGTCGCCGTACAGCAGCCAGGTGATCACGCCCATGATGCCGCCCCACACCACGCCGTTGATGATGGCGACGCCCAGCTCTCTGAGCATCAGGCGCGAGATGTTGCCGACTTCGATCTGGTGCAGCGCCAGCGCGCGCACGATCATGGTGATGGTCTGGTTGCCGGTGTTGCCGCCGATGCCGGCGACGATCGGCATCAGCGCCGCCAGCGCCACCAGTTGGGAAATGGTGTGTTCGAACAGTCCGATCACTCGCGAGGCGACGAACGCGGTGCAAAGGTTGATCGCCAACCACGCCCAGCGGGTCTTGACCGCTTTGCTGACCGGGGCGAACACGTCTTCTTCCGGGCTCAAACCGCCCATGCGGCGCAGATTGGTATCGCTCTCTTCGTTGACGGCGTCGACGATCTCTTCGATGGTCAAACGGCCCATCAGTTTGCCCTTGGCGTCAACCACCGGGGCGCTGATCAGGTCGTAGCGTTCGAACGCGCCGGCCGCTTCATCGGCCTTGTCTTCGGGCTGAAAGGTGGCGGGATCGCTGTCCATCACCTCGCGCACCGGGATCTCCGGGTCGTTCAACAGCACCGCAGTGAGCGGCAGCTCGCCCAGCAGGGTGTTTTTGCGGTCGGTGACGAACAGTTTATCGGTGGCGTCGGGAATGGTTTTGCGCATGCGCAAAAAGCGGTGCACCGCGCCGAGCGTAACGTCCGGCCGCACCGTCACCAGTTCGAAATCCATCATCCAGCCGACGCTGTCTTTGGCGTATTGGCTCATCTCGCGCACCTGGGCGCGCTGTTCCGGCTCCAGTGAGGTCAGCAACCGGCCCATCAGGTTACGCGGCAGGTATTGCGCCAGATAGGCCTGTTCGTCGACGTCCAGCGTTTTGATCGCTTTGAGCAGGTCTTTGTCGCTCATCTCCTCGATCAGGCTGTCCCAGACCGGTTCGGCGACTTCCACCAGCGTCTGGCCGCGCTTGCTGTTGCCCACCAGCCGCCACAGCGCCATGCGCTCGTCCTGCGGCAAGGCTTCCAGCAGGTCCGCCAGGTCGGCAGCGTGCATGTCGTCCAGCAGGCCGGTAATTTCCGCCGTCTGGTTCAGCAGTTCGCTTTGGCTGAGGGCGTGTTCATCCCCTGGCCGGCCGAGAATACCGTCGACCAATTCCTTATTGTTCAACAACAGAGTGAGAATGCGCTGGCGATGTTCAGCGACTTTTTTGACGTTATGGGTTGCGGCTGACATGGTGTTCCTTAACGGGCGCTCGGCGTTCCTGACGCAGGCTCATTAAAAGATAGAGCATAGCGAGTGCCGGAGTCATTTTTATGAAACGGACGGGGCGCGGCGGTTATTCAGAGGAGGCGTCCTGTTGCGGCGCGCTGACTTCGGCGGCGTTTTGCGCAGCGGCCTGCTTTTTTTCCTGATGATGAGGCACCGCCACCACGGCGGCGTACAGCAGTCGGCCGACTAAAATGATAAAGCTGATAAACAACACTATCTTCGTCATCTGTCCGGTGGTTTTCTTGCGCATATATCACCCGGTATGCCGGTGTCCTGTGTTATTCGCTCGAGAATTTGTAACCGGATTTTAGGCGCTGATGACAAAAGTTGTCCATTTTTTTCCGGCGAGCGGCGCGGCGTATTAGGGTTTCGTTTAGGTTGGCGGAGCGAGGGCGGAAAGAAAAACCCCCTGGCTGGCAGGGGGCGGGGGATCAGGCGGAGCGCTGTTCGTCTTGCGAACCTTCTTCGTCGATCAGCAGCTTCCAGCCGACGACGTCGTTCCAGTAGGCCTGCTCGCGCTCGAAGTCCAGTTGCACCAGGTTGTTTTGCGCCAGGTAGCCGGCCGGGAAGCGCAGCGTCCAGTGGTTGTCGTCGGTGGTCAGGCGCAGCGTTTCCGGCGTGGTGGTCGACTGGCGCTGGTTGTTGAGCAGGGTGCTCAGACGCAGCAGCTGGATCAGCGGCAGGTAGTGTTTCTTTTTGAACAGGTTGAGGCGCGGCAGCTCTTCCAGCTTGATCGCCTTGCGGTGGAAACGCACCAGCGCCGCCAACAGCAGCTGCTGTTCCTGGTTGAAGCCAGGCAGGTTGGAGTTTTGCAGAATGTAGGCCGAATGGCGATGCATGCCGCTGTGGTTGATGCTCAGCCCCACTTCGTGCAGCATGGCGGCCCATTTCAGCAGGGCTTCCAATTGCGGATGCACCAGCTTGGTGTTTTGCGCCATCCACTGCGAATAGAGCAGTTCGGTGGTTTCCAGCACCCGCTTGGCCTGTTCGCGGTCGATGTTGTAGTGATCGGCCAGGCTTTTGGCGGTGCGGCTGCGGATGTCCTGGTGGCGGAAGCGGCCTTCCATTTCATACAGCACGCCTTCGCGCAGTGCGCCGTCAGACAGGCGCAGATCGCGGATCGCCAGCGCATCGAACACGCCGCACAGGATAGCCAGCCCCGGCACGAACACCGATTGGCGATCTTCCGATAGCCCCGGCAGGCTCAGCGAGCTGAAGCTTTTGAACTGCAGCACCTGTTCGGCGAGCATTTCCAGGCGTTCCAGGGTGATCAGACCGTCTTTTTCGCCCATCGCCACCAGCACTTCATGGGCGGCCTTGATGGTGCCCGAGGCGCCCAGCGCATACTGCCAGCCCTGAATGCGGTACTGCCAGGCCAGCGTTTCCAGCTTCTGCGCCGCCGCCAGCCGCGCGCGGCGGAAGTTGTTTTTGCTGATCTCGCCGCCGGGGAAGAACAGCTGGGCGAAGCTGACGCAGCCCATGCGGCGGCTTTCCGCCAGCAGCGGCTCGAAGTCTTCGCCGATCACCAGCTCGGTGGAGCCGCCGCCGATGTCGATCACCAGCTTGCGGCCTTTCTCCGGCTGGGTGTGTTCCACGCCCATGAAGATCAGACGCGCTTCTTCCTGGCCGGCGATGATTTCGATCGGGTAGGGGATCACTTTGGCGGCGCGCTTGAGGAACACTTCGGCGTTCACCGCCTGGCGCAGGGTGTGGGTCCCGACGATGGTGACGTTATCCGCCGGGAAGCCCTGCAGCCGTTCGGCAAACAGCGCCAGGCAGGCCAGGCCGCGTTCTATCGCCTCTTCACTGAGTACGTTGTTGCTGTCCAATCCGTCGGCGAGGTGCACCCGCTGTTTTAAACGGCCCAATACCTGTAAGGCGCCGTTGACGACGCGGGCGATCACCATGTGGAAACTGTTCGACCCGAGGTCGATGGCGGCGATTTCCTGCGGTTTGTTCGTTGCAGTGTTTTTTAGCGGCATAGTTGCTGGCCTACTGTCCTGGTTGTTCCAGAGCTTTTAAATACTCGTAAATAGCCACCTGGGCGCGCACTTTGCGGCGGTTGCCGCGCGGCACGTACTGGTTGCTCAGTTCTTTATCCACATAACGGGCCTTGACCGTATCGCTGAACAGGATCTCCAGAATGTCCAGAACGCGCTGTTTCAGCGCCGGATCCAGCAGCGATACCGCCACTTCGATACGGTAATCTATGTTGCGGGTCATCCAGTCGGCGGAGGACAGATACACCCGTTTGTCACCTTTGTTGTCGAAAACGTAAACCCGATCGTGTTCCAAAAAGCGATCGACGATGCTGATCACCTGAATATTGTCGCTGATCCCCGGCAGGTTGGGAATCAGGGAACACATGCCCCGCACCAGCAGACGGATCTTCACGCCGGCGCCGGACGCGGTATATAACCGATCTACCAGCCCTTTATCCACCAGATTATTTATTTTCAACATAATGCCGGCCTGTTCCCCGGCCTGGGCGTTGGCGATTTCGTTGTCGATCAGCTCATACAACTTCAGGCGCGAGTTCTGCGGCGACACCATCAGGTTATCGAAGGTGACCGGGCGGTAGGGGTTCTCGATAAAGTTGAATACCCGGCGCACTTCGTTGGTGATGCGCGAGTCGGCGGTCAACAGCGAATAGTCGGTGTAGATGCGCGCGGTTTTTTCGTTAAAGTTGCCGGTGCCGATATGAGCATAGCGCACAATTTCATCGCCTTCACGGCGCGAAATCAGGAACAGTTTGGCGTGGATTTTCAGCCCCGGCGCCGAGAAGATCACGTGCACGCCGGCTTCGGTCAGGCGCTTCGCCCAATGAATGTTGGCCTCTTCGTCGAAGCGCGCCTGCAGCTCGACCACCACCGTGACCTTTTTGCCGTTGTGCGCGGCGTGGATCATCGATTCGATGATGCGCGAGTCTTTCGCCACCCGGTAGATGTTGATTTTGATCGCCAACACGCTCGGATCGAACGACGCCTGGCGCAGCAGCTCCAGCACGTGTTCGAAGGTGTGATACGGGTAGTAGAGCAGCACGTCCTTTTCGCGAATGGCGTCGAAGCCGTTGCGGAAACCGTCGAACCAGATGTGGCGCAGGCGCGGCAGCGGCTTGTTGACCAGATTGGCCTTGCCGACGTTCGGGAAACTGATGAAATCTTTGAAATTGTGGTAGCGGCCGCCGGCGATCACCGAATCGTAGTTGGAGATGCCCAGCTTGCCGCGCAGCAGTTCCACCATTTCATTCGGCATGTCGCGCTGATAAACGAAGCGCACCGGCTCGGCGGTCAGGCGTTGTTTCAGGCTGGAAGACATCAGTTCCAGCAGGCTGGATTCCATTTCGGTCACCAGATCGTACTCTGCGTCGCGGGTCATCTTCATCGAATAGGCGTTGAGCGCGTCGTAATCGAAGAAGCCCTTGAAAATATCGTCCAGGCAGTAACGCAGAATGTTGTCGAGCAGGATCATCGGCTTGCGGCGGCGCGGCGCTTCCGGCGGCAGATTGACGAAGCGTGGCACCTTGTCGGACGGGATTTCCAGCAGCGCATAGTCGATGCGCGCGCCGCGGATGATCTCCACCGCCAGATAGGTGTAATCGTCTTTCAGGAACTGCACCAGGTTGGTGTCGTGGTTGATCAGGATCGGCGTGATGTGCTGGCGCAGGTGCTGTTTGAAATATTGCCGCAGCCAGATTTGCTGGTTCTCGGACACCTGGCGTTCGTTGATCAGGAAGATCTGGTTGCGCGCCATTTCCAGCAGCAGATCGTTGTACAGACCGTCGAACTCCTGATCGGTTTTCAGCACCTTGGCCTGGATCTTTTTCAGCAGATGGCGTGAGGAACCGGCGGAACCTTGCTCTTCGCTGATCAGGATGCGCCGTTTGAGATCGGCGAAGCGGACTTTATAGAACTCGTCGAGGTTGTTGGAGTAAATGCCCAGAAAACGCATACGTTCAATCAGGGGATTGCTCTTATCTGCGGCTTCCTGCAACACGCGCTCATTAAAGGATAACCAGCTTAGTTCTTTTTCGATGTAGAGCTTTTCCTGACCCATTGCCACTCCAGTTCAAATTTAGAATAGGATCCGGGACGCAGCGCCCGGATGCCGCTCTAGTGTCCTTCATCATTATTGCGAGAGATTGACAGGAAAGTCCAACATATCCATTGCGTTGGCGCGCGGTGTTTTTCGGCGGCAATAAATTTTCGTTGAGGCGGGACGCGCAACGGTGAGTTGAGCAGCATGAAATGACGGTTAGCAGGCTTATTCTTGGCGTTATAAAGCGTATTTATGGTCATTTTTTAGCAATATATCAACGTCATATTGTCTGTTTGCAGTGTAAAAAACCTGAATTTTGCCGGATAACTTTGTCATGCAAACGTCATAAAACTGACATAAGATGCCCGGTTATCTTACGG
Source organism: Serratia sp. SA088 (assembly GCF_049065515.1). Classification (NCBI taxonomy): domain Bacteria; kingdom Pseudomonadati; phylum Pseudomonadota; class Gammaproteobacteria; order Enterobacterales; family Yersiniaceae; genus Serratia; species Serratia sp. SA088. Next base: position 13,272 of record NZ_JBAKGW010000011.1, on the reverse strand, counting down.
CGCAAGCCCGATTACTTCAGCGACAGCGAGACACATGACACAGACGACGGCAAATCAACATCCCCGAGATCGCCTGCGCGGGCGCATCGACCGTGGCGTGCAGGCGGCAGTGACCGCCAGCGGGCTGATGGTGTTGATGACGTTGATGCTGATCTTCGTTTATCTGCTGTTTGCCGTGCTGCCGCTGTTCAAACCGGCCTCGCTCGGCCAGGCGCAGCCGCTGCCGTTCACTGTATCGGCCCCGGCGCTGGCGCTGGGCATGGACGTGCAGCAGCGCGTCGGTTATCGCATCGACGCGCAGGGCGCGGGGCAATTTTATCGTCTGACGCCGGCGCCGAGCGGCCAGGCCCAGACGCCGCTGGCGCAGCAGACGCTGTTGGCCAAACCGACGCTGCTCGCGCAGGCCGCCGGCGAGCGCGATCTGTTCGCGTTGGCGCAGGCCGACGGCCGGTTGGTGGTGGCGCGCGCGGATTTCGCCACGGCGGAAAACGGCCGGCCTCAGTGGCAGTTCCCGCTCGGGCAGCAGCCATTGGCGCTGGATCCACAGCGCAAGCCGCTGAAACTGCTGTCGTTGGCGGATGCGCATCGCGGGCAGTATCTGCTGGCCGGGGTGACCGACGATCGGCGCCTGGTATTCGGCCGCTTCAGCCCCGATCGGTCGCCGCAGTTCAGCGAGCGCCCGCTGGAGCAAGGCGGAGAGCAACTGGTGCTGACGCCGGATGGCCGTCAGCTTTATCTGCTGACCGGCAACCGGTTGGCGCGTTATGAAATCGACGGTGCGCAGCTGCAGCTGCGTGAAACGCGCACCTTGGGCGAACATGCCCCGTATCAAATGACGGCGCTGCCCGGCGGCAGCGCGCTGCTGATCAAGGGCGCCGACGGCAATCTGCGCGAGTGGTTCGAGGTGGAAAAAGATCGGCGCTGGCGCCTGACGTCAGTGCAGCATTTCGACCACGGCGCCGACGGGCAGGAGCTGACGGTGGCCGAGCCTTACCGCCGGGTGTTCGCCACCCTGCGGCCCGATGGCGGCTTCTCGCTGTTCTCCGCCATTCAACCGCAGCCGCTGCTGAATACCCGTTTGGGCGCCGAGGTGCGGCAGATGGCGTTCGCGCCGCGCGGCGATGGCCTGCTGCTGGAGAGCGCGCAGGGCTGGCAACGCTATGCGCTCGACAACCCGTACCCGGACGTCACCTGGCGTTCGTTGTGGGGCAAGGTGTGGTATGAGAACTACCCGCAGCCGGCCTATGTCTGGCAGTCCACCTCCGGCGAAGACAGTTACCAACCCAAATTCAGCCTGATGCCGGTGATCTTCGGCACCTTTAAGGCGGCGGCTTACGCGATGCTGTTCGCCATCCCGCTGGCCTTGGCCGGCGCCATCTATACCGCTTACTTTATGACGCCGGGGCTGCGGCGGGTGATCAAACCGGCTATCGAAGTGATGGGCGCGCTGCCGACGGTGGTGATCGGGCTGGTGGCCGGCATTTGGCTGGCGCCGATCATCGAGCAGTATCTGTTGGCGGTGCTGGTGTTGCCGCTGCTGCTGGCGGCGGCGGTGCTGCTGTGCGGCGCGTTGACCCATCGCTTTATGCCGCGCTGCCGGCCGGGCGTCGATCTGCTGCTGCTGCTGCCGCTGCTGGCGTTGACGGTGTGGCTGGCGCTCAACCTGGGGCCGCGGCTGGAGGTGGCGTTGTTCGGTGAGCCGCTGCATTTCTGGCTGGGGGATAATTATGACCAGCGCAATGCGCTGGTGGTGGGTGTGGCGATGGGTTTCGCGCTGGTGCCGATCATCTTCTCGCTGGCGGAGGACGCACTGTTCAGCGTGCCGGCCACCTTGAGCCAGGGTTCTTTGGCGCTGGGCGCTACCCAGTGGCAGACGGTGATCAAGGTGGTGCTGCCATCCGCCAGCGCCGGCATTTTCTCCGCGCTGATGATCGGCTTTGGCCGCGCGGTGGGGGAAACCATGATCGTGCTGATGGCCACCGGCAACACGCCGATCATTGATGGCAGCCTGTTCCAGGGGCTGCGCGCGCTGGCGGCCAACATCGCCATTGAAATGCCGGAGGCGGTCTCCGGCAGCAGCCATTACCGCGTGCTGTTCCTGACCGCGCTGGTGCTGTTTGTCTTCACCTTCGTGTTCAACACGCTGGCGGAGGCGGTGCGCCTGCGGCTGCGCAAGCGCTACACGCCGAATCAGGAGGCGCCATGAAGAACTGGGTGAAGAGCGGGTCGCCGTGGATATGGCTGACCGCCGGTTCGGTGGCCGTCAGCCTGCTGGCGCTGATCGGCATTCTGTTGCTGCTGGCCGGACAGGGGATGCGCTATTTCTGGCCGAGTCCGGTTTATCAGTTCGAACTGAATCAGAACGGCGCCGGACCGGTGACGGTGATTGGCGAGTTGTATCAGCAGCAAAGCATTTCCCGGCGCCAGCTGGCCGAGGCGGGCGTTACGCCGCCGGGCGAGGCGCAGAACGTCGAGCGTTACCTGATCAAAGTCGGCAACCGCGAGCGCGAGGGGCAGGATTTCCGCACCTTGCTGGCCAGCGATATCCGCAGCCAAAGCACGCCGCGCAGCCTGTTGGTGTTGGAACGCGACAGCCACGGCACCGCCTACGGCTATCTGGCGGGGCTGCTGGAAGACGGGCAACCGCTGACCGGCCGCCATCTGGGGCAGGCGTTGCAGCAAAGGCTGCCGCAAATCGCCGCGCTCTCGCGCCAGGCGCACGACATTCAATTCCGCGACATGGCGCGCATCAATCAGCAGTTTGACGCGCTGCGGCTGCGGGAAAAACGCCTGCAGCGCGACGATAAGCTGGACGCCCGCGCACAGGACGCCATCAAGGCCGAGCGGCTGGAGCTGCAGCGGCAGTATCAGCTGTTGTCCGAACGTCTGGCGGGGCTGAACCGCGATCGCCAGCGCGATGCGTTACTGCTGCGCGACATGCACGGGCAGACGTTGACCATTCCGCTCAGCCAGGTGCGCGATGCCTGGTACCCGAACGCCATGAGCACCTCCGAGAAGCTGGCACACTGGGGCGAGCAGGTGAAGAAGTTCCTCACCGACAGCCCGCGCGAAGCGAATACCGAAGGCGGGGTGTTCCCGGCCATTTTCGGCACGGTGTTGATGGTGATCCTGATGTCGATCGTGGTGATGCCGTTTGGCGTGATCGCGGCGGTATATCTGCACGAGTATGCCGGCAACAATCTGCTGACGCGGGTGATCCGCATCGCGGTGGTCAACCTGGCCGGGGTGCCTTCGATCGTCTACGGTGTTTTTGGCCTCGGCTTCTTTGTTTACATGATTGGCGGCACGCTCGATCAGCTGTTCTATCCTGAATCCTTGCCCAACCCGACCTTCGGCACGCCCGGCGTGCTGTGGGCGGCGCTGACGCTGGCGCTGCTGACGTTGCCGGTGGTGATCGTCGCCACCGAGGAAGGGCTGTCGCGCATTCCCACCTCGCTGCGGCAGGGCTCGATGGCGCTGGGCGCCAGCCGGGCCGAGACGCTGTGGCGCATCGTGCTGCCAATGGCGGCGCCGGCGATGATGACCGGCCTGATCCTGGCGGTGGCGCGCGCCGCCGGGGAGACCGCGCCGCTGATGTTGGTGGGGGTCGTGAAATCGGTGCCGGTGCTGCCGGTGGACGAGATTTTCCCGTATCTGCACCTGGAGCGGAAGTTCATGCACCTGAGCTTCCAGATCTACGATATGGCATTCCAGAGCCCGAGCGTAGAGGCGGCGCGGCCGCTGGTGTTCGCCACCGCCTTCCTGCTGGTGACGATCGTGGTGAGTTTGAATCTGGCGGCGATGGGTATCCGCCATTCGTTGAGGGAGCGGTACCGAGCATGGTCGCAGTAACAATGACGCTATTTTTGGGGAGTGCGTAATGGGTTTGATGACGCCAGGCAGTTTGCCCCGGCTGGATGTCCAGCATCTCGACGATGAACAGACCGCGCTGGCGGTCAACGGCCTGAACCTGTTTTATGGCGACAAACAGGTGCTGCACGATATTTCGCTGCGTATCCCGAAGCACCGGGTGACGGCTTTGATCGGCCCCTCGGGCTGCGGTAAATCGACGCTGCTGCGCTGTTTCAACCGCATGAACGATCTGGTGGACAACTGCCGCATCGAGGGCGAACTGCAGCTGAACGGCGCGGTGATCTCCGGCGCGCAGATCGACGTGGCGGCGCTGCGGCGGCGGGTGGGCATGGTGTTCCAGCGGCCGAACCCGTTCCCGAAATCGATCTATGAAAACGTGGTGTACGGCCTGCGGCTGCAGGGCGTGCGCGACCGGCGTTTGCTGGATGAGGCGATGGAGCGTTCGCTGCGCGCCGCCGCGCTGTGGCATGAGGTAAAAGATCGGCTGCGCGAAAACGCGTTCCGCTTGTCCAGCGGCCAGCAGCAGCGCCTGGTGATCGCGCGCGCCATCGCCATCGAGCCGGAGGTGTTGCTGCTCGACGAGCCGACCTCGGCGTTGGATCCGATCTCCACGCTGACCATCGAAGAGCTGATTTCCGCACTCAAGCAGCGCTATAGCGTGGTGCTGGTGACGCACAATATGCAGCAGGCGGCGCGCGTCTCCGACTACACCGCCTTTATTCATCAGGGGCGGCTGGTGGAATACAACGACACCGACGCGATTTTTACCTCGCCGCGCCAGCGCCGCACCGAAGACTATATTACCGGGCGGTATGGGTGAGGCCGTTTGGGCTATGAACAAACGAAAGGCTGCACAACCGTGCAGCCTTTTGTCTATCAGGGGCGTCAGTAATTTTTGCGAATGCGGATCGCTTCTTCTACCCACTCAGCCAAATTGTCTTTTATATGGTTATAGACATTGGTGCTGGTCGAATAAGGCGGATCGTAGGCTTTGGCGATTGTGGAAAGCTTTGCGTCACCCAGCTTGATGTAATCCAACGGGTTTTTACCTTTCGTGGTTTGGTCGCCGGCGCTGTCTTTCAAATTGTGTATATACACCACCAGCACGCCCATGCCTTTTTTCCAGGCCTCGCAGATTTCGAAATTAATCCATTTGCGATTAGCGGTATCTTTACCGGCGAGAATCACGGCGCAACTGCGATTGTCCAACTGGCTTTTGATCCAATCGGCAATGGCTTTATCGCCGCCTTTTTTCACTTCCTCCCAATCGTTATCCGTGGCTGGCCGGTTACCTTCCAGCGTGCCCATTTCGCGTACCTGAGAGGCGCGCCAGTTGTCCGGCTCATAATGGAAACTGTAAAAGCATTTTCTGGTCATCGGGGGTTATCCTTAGCAATGATATCGATTAGTGCCAACAGGCATTTTTTCTTCTCCGCCAGGCTGCCCGGTTCGTTAAGCTGATCCAGCAGATTCATGGCGGCGGGGTGGCGGTGGTAGAGGGTTTCTTTCATTTCCTCCTTGATTTTCCGGTAGATCTCGGCGGATGCGCTGCCGGTACAACCGATAGGAATGCAGACGCAGCCTTGTTCCGTAGCGATCTGGAACTCTTTCAATAAACCGTCGGCCAGCACGTATTCGTCCTCGGCGTTACGTTTGTTGCCGAACAAAAAGATCGCGATGCCGCTGAGCGAAATCATGTTCTGACGGTATTCGTGCCAAAGCTCTGGCAGCGCTATGCCGCCGCTGGCGAATTGGGGGAAAGGGCGCAGCACCAGCTGGCTTTCGCTGATTTTTCCCTGGCTGTCGTAAATGGCTTCCAAGGCGCCGTTGATCACCGCCGTGCCTACGCCCCAGCCGAAGCCGTTGACGATGCGGTACTGTTTGCGGATAAGCAGGCGCGCCAGACGATGTATGAACTGGATGGACTCTTCACGGGCATAAGGATGGTAGTTGTCGGCGCTGCCGGAGATAAACACCGTGCTTTTCTTAAACTGCGTTTCGATGGCATACAGCAGGTCGGTGATTTGCCGATAGTCATCCACCAGCAGCGTTTGAATGCCGTAACGGCGCAGATCGTTGATCATCAAGCTTTGTTTACGACTGTTGTAGTCACAGGACGCCTGATCCTCGCTACCGTTATCGCCGAGCTGGACGCGCCGCATAATGCAGTAGTGATTTCTTTTCCCTTCGGCATACTGTGCATAGAGGCGGCTCAACACATACTGCAGATTGGGATCTTCGAAGCTGAAACCGATAAACAGAAACGTTTTAGCGGTCAGTTCCGCCATCAGCATGTTGATAAAGGGAAGGTGTGTGCGGGAGTAAGTCTCGTATTGTTCGCGGGTGATAATCGCCTGGTTGGGATTTCTATAGTCACCATGCATTTTATATAAAACAACATCACGTTTGTGAATGTTGTTGGTCAGGCTTTCCGGTGTGGTTTTAACGTCGCAGACGCGATTATAACGGGCATAGGTTTTTTCAATCAGGTCGTCGTAGTTGGTGGTCCAAAGTGACGCTATCGGTAATCTGGCGATAATCCGGTGGTTTTCTGTTTCTTCCGCCTGTTCAGCGAACTCTGTAATGATTTTTTGATTTATCTTATGTCTGTTGCCTTTTTCATTGAGGTGATACTGCGCCAGGGAAATAAGATCGCTCTCTTTTTCGATATCCAGCTCCAGTTCATAAGCGATATCGCCGATAAGCTCTTTCCAGCTGACGAAACCGGCGGGGATGGACAGCCCGGCGCCGGCAAACAGCGCAGCGCTGCCAGCCTTAATATCATTAACGTAATCACGAATAAACAGTTCTATATCACGGTTAAACATGAGGTTATTCCCGATATTGTTTTTCTTTATTGGTTAACTAATAACTATGTTTTTTATGCATTAATTATTAAAATAGAACTACAAAGATAAAAGGGTGAATTAACTTTGTAAACTCTTCTTGTTTGTTTTTGTCGATATTGAGTGTGTTATTTTTATATTGAATTTATTTGTTTTTATTATTCGTTTTTTTAATTTTAATATTAATTAAATGCACTCTGGGTAATAAGCTGCAGTAGCTGTGGCATATGCGCATTTTTTCCGCGTTGTGATTTAGATCAAACAAAAATAATTCTCATTATTATTGATTGGTGGCATAAAATGTATATACTCCGCTAAGGTATGTAAATTAATGTAAATGGATGTATTTAAATGTGTGCATGGAAGCCGAGGGTTTGGCCTGTGCTTTTGGTGTTTTGCAGCTCTGCGTGGTGCGCGGAAATCACCAGCCCTGCCGATCGCGACAGCATTACCCAACAGCAGAAAACGTTGCTGGAACAGGCCCAGCAACAGCGCGATGCGCTGCAAAATAACGTTGAATTGCAGGCGTTACCGCTGCCTGTACCGGCCGCCGCAGGAGCGGTTTGCCAGCCGGTGCGGCAGATTGTTTTTGAGGGCGCCGAGCATCTTTCCTGGTCGGTAAAAGAAAGCCTGGCGCGCCCGTATCAGGGGCGCTGCCTGACGCTGGAGCACATCAACCGTCTGGTGCGCGAAACCACCAATGCTTATTTGCAACGCGGCTATGTCACCTCACAGGCCTGGCTGCAGGAGCAGGATATCTCCCGCGGCGTGTTGACCGTCAGCGCCAGCGAGGGGCGAATCGAGTCCATCACGCAAAACGGTGAGCAGACGCCGGCGTTGAAGATGGCGTTCCCCGGTCTGGTTGGTGGCGTATTGAATCTGCGCGATATCGAGCAGGGTATGGAGCAGCTCAACCGCCTGCCCTCGCAACAGGTGACTATCGATATCCAACCTGGCGAGCAACCCGGCTTTTCCAACGTGGTTCTGCTGCGTGGCGCCACGCGCGCGCCGGCTTCTTTTTCTTTCGGCGCGGATAACAGCGGCCAGAAAAGCACCGGCACCGGACAGATGAACGCCGCCTTCTCGCTGGATAATCCGCTGCGTCTTGCGGATCAATGGTCGCTTTCCGCAGCGCGCAATAACGATTTCAGCCCGCATCATCGCAGCCGCAGCCTGAACGGCAGCGTCACCTTCCCCTATGGCTATTGGCTGTTCAGCTATCAGTACGCCTGGAACGATTTTTTCCAGCAGGTGCCGTTCAACGGTGCCGCTTACCGCTATCAGGGCAATAACCAGACCCAGCGTTTGGGCGCGAACCGCACGTTGCTGCGGGATGGCAAACGTAAGCTGGCCATCGATATCGGGCTGGCGCGGCGCACCACGGAAAATAAGCTGGCGGGTGAACGGTTGGGCGTCAGCAGCCCAACGCTCAGCATCGTCAGCCTGGGCCTCAATTACAGTGCGGTCGCGGGCGGCGGCTATGTGACGCTGAACCCGACGGTAAGTCGCGGGCTGCGCATGCTGGGCGCCACCGCCGACGATCCTGAGCGCAACGGGGCGCCGCGCAGCGAGTTCCGTAAGCTTGGCCTCAGCGCCAGTTATTTCTATCCGCTCGCCCCCTCCCTCTACTACCTGACCTCGGCCTACGGGCAAACCAGCGCAGACAACCTGTATGCCGGCGAGCGCATTTCCATCGGCGGGCAATACTCGGTGCGCGGCTTTAAAGAGCAGTACCTGACTGGCAATCGCGGCGCCTACTGGCGCAATGAACTCAACTGGCAATGGCAGACCTTGCCGGGACTGGGGGAGCTCTCTTTGACCGGCGCGTTAGACGCCGGCTGGCTGCAGGGGCGCGCCGGGCAGATAGACGGCGGCAACGTCGCCGGTGTGGCGCTGGGCGCCACGCTAAGCGGCCGTTGGTTCAATCAGGCGGTCACCGTCGGTAAACCGCTGACGCACCCAGACTGCCTGCAACCGGATCGTTGGGTGGCCTACTGGCAAGCCACCGTCACGTTATAACGCCAGCACACAGCATCGGCGCTTGCATGCGCCCAAAAACCAACATCCTTTCAAAGGAATGAGCATGGATAAGTTCAAACATCCGCTGGCGCGGGGCGCCAGTTACCTGCTGATTTACACCACGGCGGTGACGCCACTGCACCCGGCGTTTGCTGCCGGCATCAACGCCGCCAACGGCAATACGCAGGTACAGCAGGGCAATGTGTCGGTAGTCAATATCGCCACGCCCAACGCGGCGGGCATTTCGCATAACAGCTATAAAGATTTTAACGTGGCAGCCCCCGGGGCCGTATTGAACAACGCCACCGCCGCCGGTCAGTCGCAGTTGGCCGGGCAGTTGAATGCCAACGGCAATCTCAAAGGCAAGGCCGCGGAGCTGATCATCAACGAAGTCACCGGCGGCAGCCGTTCCGAGCTGCAGGGCAAGCTCGAGGTGTTTGGCAACAAGGCCAACGTGATGATAGCCAACCCCAACGGCATCAGCTGCGACGGCTGTGGATTTATCAATGCGCCGGGCGTAACGTTAACCACCGGCAGACCGCAGTTCGACAAGCAGGGCGCGCTGGAGGCGCTGGAGGTCAAAAAAGGCACCGTCACCATTGGCGGCAAGGGGCTGGACGGCAACACGCAGGATTATGTCGATATCATCAGCCGCGCCACCGAGCTGAACGGGCAAATCAAAGCGAAAAACCTGTCGCTGACCCAGGGCGCCAACCGCACCAGCTTTAAGGACGGCACGGTCACTCCGATAGCCGACGAAGGCGCAAAACCGGTGCTGGCGGTGGACACCAAGGCGCTGGGCGGCATGTATGCCAACAAAATCCGCCTGGTGGCCAGTGAGGATGGCGTGGGGGTGAACCTGAAAGACCTCACCACCAACCAGCGTGACATCACGCTGAACGTGAACGGCAAAATCACCCTGGCTGGCGCCACCCGCAGCAAAACCGACCTTAACGTCAGCGCCAGAGATACGCTCGTCGCACCGGGCGCCACCGTCCAGGCCGATCAGGACGCCACACTGGCAAGCCAGATGCTGACTAACGCAGGGCAAATTACCGCCAGCCGCGATATTCGCGTATTCAGCGATACGGTGCGTAACGTGGGTTCAGACACCAAAATCCACGCCAATAACAATCTGTGGATCCAGAAGGATGCGCAAGGCAACAGGGCCAATCTGGTTGAAAACCGCTCTGCGAAGATAATGACTAACAGCGGTGATTTGATAATACGCACAGAAAAACTGAATAATGTCACTGATATATTGCAGACGTCATGGAGTGACTTTCTTGGATACAACTCAAATTTCCCTGGGTTATATATATTAGGAGAGGGAGACCAAAGTATTGATGAACCTGGGTATTTTATATATCCAATATACAGGGTGAAAAAACCGGCAGATGTATCCTCTTGGATTGGCTCTTTTGATTTTATTTCTGGAAGATATGTTAATCTGGAAAGAAAAGAGTTTCGAAAACTGAATGTTAGTAATGCCGCTACCATTGGTTCAGGGGGGGATGCTTACATATATTCTGGGGGGATAAATAACTCCGCTAGCCGTATAGTTGCGAGCAAAGATCTCTTTCTTACTGGTAATGTGCTTTCTGCGAAGGGTTATTCTTTCGGGGTGATAAATAAGTACCGTGCATATGGTATTCCGGACACCCTTGAAAAAGGGCTATCCTATAGCCCTGCAGATATAAGGAGAGATGAGTTCTCATGTCGGAATTGTGATAAAAAAATTGTTGAGTTTGACTTGATTAATCAAGGCGACTCTTCTGTATGGAAATATACGGATTACTTACCAAGTTTTGTTCATGCAGATGGCAATCTGGTCGCTGATTTTAAAGACACCATTGATATCTCTACCCAGCTACCTTATGAACCCACTCATGTAGCCGAGGTGACGGTTATTCCCCGCGGCGAAACCTTATCGGCTAAAAACGTCTTGTTAAAAGCCGGCACCATTAAACTGTCAGATGTGGTTGTGGCGAAGGAAAATGTCACGCTACTTGCCGACAATAATATTGCTCTGAGTCAGGGGGTTATTCAAGCGGGTAATTCCGTTGCAATGACGGCGATAAACAACATAGACCTCTGGCAAAGCAATGTGAATGCCCAGGACATCACGCTGCTTAGCCGCAATGGGCCGGTGTACTCGGTGACCAGTGCGGGGCCGCACTTCTTCAATTCGGATGGTAGCCGCTGGTTTAGCAGCCTGTATGCGCGTGGCGATCTGACGATTCAGGCCGGGCAGGATGTTCTCCTGTTGGACAGCGTGTTGGCGGACGGCAAAAATATCACGATAAACGCCGGCACCGGGTTAAAGGTTTGGCGCAGCAATGGGTTGTTGAACTACACAAAAATAGACCCCGGCAGCCAGGCGGCGGTACAACAACGCTATAACGATGCGCTGAATGCGCCGGGCAATCTGGGGGCTTCCGGCTCCATTACCCTGAGCAGCAATGGCTTCCTTGATATGCGCGGCGCGCGCGTTACCGCCGGTCAAGATGTCAGCATTGTGTCGGGGAATAGCCTTGATTTGAACCCCAGAGATACCCCGCCTTACGCGAGCCTGTTCCCTGAATCGCAGACCCCTGTGCGCGGGAGCCGAATTACTGCAGGGCGGAATATTCTTCTCCACGCCGCCAGAGATATTGGGTTACAGGGGGCCACTGTCTATGCCGGCAAGAACCTCGATATTTTGACCGGCAATCTGTGGCTGGCTGCCGTTGAGTATACTCATAGCGCTTTCGGTGAGAACGATCTGGATATTCGGCACCTGACCACCCTGTTGCGGGCGGAGGGGGCGATGTCGCTGGTTGCCAATCGCAATATCGCCGCCTTTGGCACCGACTTTTCCTCCGGCGGCAACATGTACATCGCCGCTAACGGCCCACTGACCTTTGAGGCGGTCAAAAATCGCACCCAGCATAGTGGTGACGGAAATTATAGCGAATCGGTGACGCAGCAGAGTAGCGTATTGAACAGCGGCGGGTTGCTGACCCTGCTGTCGAACGGCAGCATTCTGTTCCAGGGCACCCGCCTGTTGGCAAAAGGCACGCTGGATGTTGCGGCCAAAGGGGGTTATCTCTACGCGCAGGCGGTGGAAGAGTTTAATCACTATGAAGATAAAAAGAAGACCTGCAGCAAATGGTCTTTTTGCATCACCAAGAAAGAAGTCACCCAGACGCGTCACGATGTGACCAACAAAGTGACCGAGTTTAGCGCCGGCGGCGACATCAACCTGTTGAGCCGTGACGACAGTACCTATGAAGCCAGCAAAATAGAGGCAGGCAAAAACGCCAGGCTGACCAGCACGAACGGGAAAATTAATTTCCGCGCGGTCAAAAATACCTCTTTTGAACAGACCGTTTCGATTTCCAAAGGCTTTTTCATCAAACAGGCCGATAAAGGCTATACCGAAACCACCTGGTTGCTGCCGAACATTTACACCGGGGGTAAGCTGACGATTGATGCCGCTCAGGGCGTGACTGCCGACGTGAAAGCGCAAAATGGCCAGGCGTTGCAAAGCGCCATTAACGCGATGGGCAATAGCCCGGGTACGGAATGGCTGAAGGGCCTTAATCAACACGGCGACGTGCAGTGGAGCGTGGTTAAGGATGCTTACGACAGCTGGGATTATAAAAGCCAGAGCCTGAACCCGGCTGTTGCGGCGGTGATAGCCATTGCGGCGGCGGCGGTGACTGCGGGGGCTGGGCTGGCGGCGGCGGGGAGCTCGGCCGTTACCGCCACCGGCGCGGCCGGGGCAAGCGCGAGCGCGGTGTACGGCTCAGCCTATGCGGGGATGACGAGCCTGATGTCCCAGGCGGCGGTGGCGTTGGTGGAAAACCAGGGGAATTTATCGAAAACGCTGAAAGCGCTGGGCAGTAGCGGCAGCGTTAAATCGGTGGTTACCGCAATGGCAATAGGCGGGGCGCTGGCCGGGTTCGATGAAAGGGTGCTGAAACTGGATGTGCCGGCCGACAAGGCCCGCTTGCCGGTTTTAAACAATGAAGACTGGGGCAAGGTGGCGCAGCGAGTGGCGGGGCAATCCATTATCAGCTCGAGCCTCAATACCACCATCAACGGCGGCAGCTTCAAAGATAACCTGACCAACGCGCTGCTGGCGAATATCGGCGGTCAGGTGCAGGCCGAGGGCGCTCACCTGATAGGGGATAACGGGGAGATACTGGGGTTGCCGGGTCGGAGCGTCAGCCATGCGGTGCTGGCGGGTATCAGTGCGGAAATCGGCAAGGGTGACGGCAAAGGCGCAGCGGCCGGGGCGCTGGCGGCGGAGCTGGCCGGTGTGATTATGCAAAGCACGCTATTCGAACCGGCTAATATCAATGAGAAAGAGCGCCAGATATTGCGTTTGCAAGAGGCGCTAAACGGCAACGAAGCCAAGGAACAGACGGCACGAGTAATCGGGGCTTTGACCGGGGCGTTGACAACACATACGCCGGAAGGCGCCTACAGTGCTGCAGACAGCGCGCAGTCGGTTTATCGCTACAACATGACCGAACATATGTTGATG